>CALOAV010000104.1:0-137528 GCA_942491425.1 uncultured Cytophagales bacterium | reverse complement strand
GTAGTATTGTTTTGTGTGGGTACTCCATTGTAGTGAACAAGAATTTCCGTTATGGAAATTGTGGGAATTGCATGAAATCGGGATCACGCTTTTCAATAAATGCGTTCTTACCTTCTTTTGCTTCTTCTGTTAAATAGTAGAGTAGTAGTTGAGTTTCCAGCTAATTCCTGGATACCAGCCTGTCCATCCAGCTCAGCATTGAACGAGCACTTTAGCATGCGTAAAGCAATGGGCTTTCTATGCTAATTTTTCCTCGACCATTCGTCCTATGCATCCTCCAGCACTTCCCAATGGAACACACTTTATTGACCAGGCCCATATCCAGTGCCTCTTGCGCATCATACTGATCACACAAGAACCAAATTTCTCGTGCTTTCTTCTGACCAACAATTCGAGCTAGATAGGATGCTCCAAATCCCCCGTCAAAAGCTTCCAACCTTAGGTCCGGTCTGACCAAACCTCGCATTCTCAGCTGCAATGGTAAAATCGCAAACTACGTGGAGCACATGTCCACCGCCAATAGCCCAACCGGCTACTGCAGCAATGACTGGCTTCGGAATGGATCGAATTAATTTTTGGAAGTCAAGTACATTTAAGCGGGGAACAGTATCTTCACCTATATATCCGCCATGACCGCGCACACTTTGATCACCACCACTGCAAAATGCTTTCCCCCCTTCACCAGTTAACACCACAACACGAATAGTCAGTGTCCTCCGGCAAATTCCATTGCGTCAATCATTTCTTTTACCGTCAGGGAGTAAATGCATTATGCACTTCCGGCCGATTGATACTGATGCGTGCGATACCCTCAAATTTTTGAAAGAGAATTTCTTTGTATTCTTTAATGGATTTCCAGTCGTTCTTAAGAGTCATAATGTTGCTTTATTTTCTTTTTGTATTGTTCAAATATTTTTTTACAAGTTTCTGCATCTGATTCGAATTCCAAAATTTTAGTTCTACCATCTATCGAAAAAAAATCTGCAAGCAGGTTTTTGGTTTTTCTCGTATTGTCCAACAATAGGTGGTCGAAATTGAATTCTTGACAAAGATACTTAGCGTTAAGTTTTTGTTCGGTAACAAAATACGGATCTGCTTCGGGCAACAACGCTGGGCCATCAATCATATTAAAAATGACGCCACCGTGATTGTTTAAAAGTAAGACCCGCAAATTAGGTAACACGTAGTTGTGCCAAATGACTTGCGATCGTAAAAAAGGCAACATCACCGGTGATCAGCATATTTAACTGGTCACTTATCAGTGCTATGACCTACAGCGGTACTCGAGGCACCATCAATTCCACTGGTTCCTCGGTTTGAAAAGACTTTAATCCCACTATTTCTCCAGTGTAGTACCGATGATGTTGGCGTATCGTACACTCATGCTACTGGCAAGATGCAGATTAGCATGTGGAGGCAGATTGCGGATGATTTCATGGACCAACTCGAATTCACCAAAAGGCTGATGTGGGAAAAAATCATGTATTGCCCGTGTAATTTTTCTTTCTTCAGCACTCCATAATTGTTTGTAATTGACTTGTTTTTGCTTTTCAAAATCAGTTCGATGTACCTGGGTATTGATAAATGCAATACATTTTCAGGGCTCGAGCGAATAACCCGGCTTACTGATTGAAAAACATCTGCAACATCTCCATCCTGTTGTATGTGCCAGTGTGCACTGGCCTTATGCTTTCTTAAATAATTTTTAAGATTTTTTGACAGCACCGATTTTCCAAAGGTAATGAGCAGGTTAGGTTTGAGTGACTTCTTAATTTCGGTTGTAGCGGCACCAAGAAATGCATCCGCGTGCCCAATCCGATCTTCAACTGTATGAAGATTAGTAGTAATTTCCCCAATAATAGGAATGCTTAATTGTTCTGTTGTCGTGGTAAGAATTCTTGCCAATGAAAGTGAATAGTCTCCTTGCCCCGATACGATCAGCACATTATTATATTGACTCCAGTCGTTGCTAATTTCTGTTTTAACCTCATCGCTAAGTTCATAGGAGGTTGGAATTTCTTCAATGCATCGTACATTTTCACTGAAAATAATTTGTTCATCCGGGTGTGGATAAAACGGCTCACGAAAAGGTACATTGATATGAACAGGTCCGGCAGGAAATGCAGCAGCAAGATTCACCGCCTCATTGACCACACGATTAATCATCCATTGATCATCGGGATGATCATAATGTTGTGGCAATTGATAGGATTGCTTAACATGATTTTGATAAAGTCCTTGTTGATAAATCGTTTGCCCGTCTTGTTGCCCTGCCCATTCCACCGGTCGATCAGCTGTGAAAACAAGTAATGGGATCTGCTGAAAGTACGCTTCGGCAATTGCTGGTGCAAAGTTATAAGCAGCTGTTCCCGAAGTACAGACAAGAATAACAGGTTTTTTTTCATGTTGCGCTATGCCCAATGCAATAAAGGCGGCACTTCGTTCATCACTAAATGTTTTGCAGGTAAGTTTCTCATTGCGACTAAATGCGATGGTTAATGGGGCACAACGGGAACCCGGGCACAGAATAACATTCCGAATTTCTTTTCGGGCGCAAATTTCAGCGATATCGTAAATCGGCTGGAAACTCATCGCGTAAGCACGTGCAACAAGGTCTTCATTTTTAATTCAGTTTCTTCCCATTCTTTTTGAGGATCCGAATCCTGAGTAATTCCGGCTCCAGCATAAACAATGGCCTCTTTCTCTAACAACTGAAGGCAGCGCAGGTTTACATATAAATTGCTTTGATTTTGAAAATTTACAGGTCCAAGATAACCCGCATAGAACTCTCGGTCATACCCTTCGTTTTCAACCAGAAATTGAAATGCACCTTCGAGTGGCATACCACAAACAGCAGAAGTAGGATGAAGAAGTTTGAGCATTACAGATCCTAATTGTGAAAAATTAGTAGCATTCATATCTACAATAAAATCTGTATTCAGATGGAGAATATTTCCTGCGATCACTGTTTTAGGACCATGTTCTTCAAATTCCCGAAGTCGTATTTTTTTAAAACAATTGATAATATAACGACTTACCAGCGCTTGTTCTTCAATTTCCTTCTGGGTCCAGGCAACAGCTTTCAATTGAGTGCCTGGTGTCATAGGTTGTGAACCAGCCAATGCTACTGTTTTGAACTGATCACCATTGATCGCAACAAGAATCTCAGGGGATGCTCCCAGCCAGGTGCCTGTTCCATGAATACTGACCAGGGAAATAAAGGCATTCGGGTATGCGGTTGATAATTGATGAAAAGCAGCAATCGGATCAAATGATTCAGAAAGATCAATTTTCTTCATTCTGGATGCTACCACCTTTTCAAAAGTACCCTGATGAATTGCGGCGACACTTTTTTCAACCAACGTTTCAAAGTCAACCGTCGAGTGCGATTTTTCGGGTTTGGGTTTTCATGTCCAACTTTTTTTGAAACGGTAAGCTTCGATTGTTTTCGAAGCCAGGGAAGATCCTCCTTTGTGGGATTGGATTGCGGTATCGGATCGTTGTTTTCAAATGAAAAAACATAATCACCTTTAAGAAAAATCCGATCCCGGGACTTGTCAAAAGGAGCAAAGACAAAACCATAGGTCATTTCTTCCAATGTTTTTTCTGATGTAATTCGTTCCGCTTCTTCTGCCACCAGGACGTGGAACGTTGCACTATTGGGAAGACGCCAGAGCGCCGTTGAATAACCATTTTCTATCGCAGAATAAAAAATATCCTGCAACCATTCTTGTTGCGATCTTGTGCTAAGTTCCGACGATGTACGATTCATCAATACTATTTCTTTATTTCGAGGATAGCCATTGTAATGCGGCTAATGCAAATTAGATGATCCTGTTCATCCCGAATGCGAATTTCCCACACATGAGTTTGTTTTCCAAGATGAATAGGGGTGGTTCGCCCGATAACATATCCGCTTTTCACACCACGAAGATGATTGGCATTAATTTCAAGGCCAACGCAAAAATATTTTGATTGATCCAGAATGGAAAATGCACCGACACTACCCATGGTTTCAGCAAGTGCCACCGAAGCACCACCATGGAGTAACCCCATTGGTTGATGAGTGCGGTGATCAACTGGCATTTTGGCTTCCAGGTAGTCTTCCCCGATAGCTACAAACTCAATTCCCAGATGGGCTCCCAGGGTATTGGGCATCGAACGGTTGAGATGCTCAATGGTCAAATGGGAAGGAAAAACTGCCATATTTATTGATTTTTATAAAAGTGCGCTACAATCAAGTATTTCCCTATTTTTGCGCCCAAAATACTTCAAAATTGGTCACCAAAAAAATATATCTGATCCGTCATGGACAAACTGATTTCAATATGGCGGGCATTGTTCAGGGAAGCGGTGTAGATAGCCGGTTGAATGAGCATGGAAAGAATCAGGCGAATGCATTTTATCAGGAATACAAGGATGTAGGGTTTGATCGCATCTATACATCCGCGCTAAAACGAACCCGCGAATCGGTGGATTCTTTTATTCAAGCGGGACGGCCTCACGAATCGCTGGCTGGGTTGAATGAAATTAATTGGGGAAATAAGGAAGGTCAAAAAATTTCTATCAACGATGACCGGCGCTATTTCGAAATGCTGGAAAGATGGCGGGACGGGGAGACTAGTTTGAGTATTGAAGGTGGAGAGAGCCCGGATGATGTATTAAATCGGAATTGATTCCTACATGGGAGTATATCATGAAGAAAGAGGATGAAAAAACCATCCTGATTTGTGCGCATGGCAGAGTTATGCGCGTTTTGCTTTGCCACATCTTAAACTACCCCCTGCACAGTATGGATTTATTTGAACACTCCAACCTGTGTTTGTATGAGCTTGCATATACGGGTGAAATGTTCAGAGTCGAACGATTTAACTACACCCATCACCTGCGATCATTAAGTTGAGCCAATGCTGAACGTGCTTTGGTATCAATGCTATTTTTGTACTCATGACGCTTGTAGGTAAGTGCTTTTTTGTAATAGAGTTCGGCATTCTTCACATCCATTTTTTCTTCATACAGATACCCTAACTGAAGACATGCATTCGGTGCAAAATATGTTTGAAATGAGTTACTTTCATGGATTGTCTTTTTATAAAATTCCATTGCAGTATTCGATCGGTTTGTTTTATGGTACAATCTTGCTTTTCGATAATAAAACTCAACACGATCCTTTTCAGATTTTA
Source organism: uncultured Cytophagales bacterium (assembly GCA_942491425.1). Classification (GTDB taxonomy): domain Bacteria; phylum Bacteroidota; class Bacteroidia; order Cytophagales; family Cyclobacteriaceae; genus JBGTGG01. The sequence continues at coordinate 132,345 of CALOAV010000104.1, read as the reverse complement.
GTTCATCTATGGAGATGGTTTCCATTACATTGCTGGCATCAACGTAATACCCTCCATCAGTGAAGTATCGTAATTTGGTAAGTTTTCGGTTGGGCAATTCATTCGATTGTAGGCTGCGTGCAGCATATTTGTCTGCCTCTGTCTCTTCCTTGCCCACGGTTGAGGCTGTTGATAAATAATATGTTGCGCGTTCCTGATCATTGTCCAGCCAATAGGCAATGCCTGTTTTATAGTACGCATCTTTCAAATGGTTTTGACCTGTATATTCATTAATAAAACGCTGATAAGCGGCAATGGCAGATTTATACTGACCCTTGTGCAGATTAACCTCCCCTTTAAGGTATTGAATAAACGCAAGGTTGATGGGTAATTGTTTTTCTTCCAGCGCATTGATATATGTGAGAGCGTCTTCGCTTTGCGCGTTTTTAATAGAGAGAGAGGTTGCTAAAATAAGTACAAGAGAGGGTGTGGAATTTGCAGATAATAAGGGTTCAATATGTTGAATGCCTTCTTTTGGTTTTTGAAAGACATAACCCTCCACCAGACTTTTTAGCAATCGGGCCTCTTTTGAAAATATGCTATTGGATTCCTGAACCTGCGTCAATTCAGCTATTCCTCTGGTGATATCACCCTCCATTCCAAGTAAGGAGAGAATCCAATCATACTTTTCCGGAACCGATCCAACCATTACATTCAGAATTCCGGATGTTTTATTGATCGGCTTAAATTCAGGATACTTTTTTTTACAGAGTTTAGTCAGTTGGTAGGCTTGGCGTAAGTCCCAGGCAGCATCAAGTTCTTCTCCAAATTTAAGGTGAATAAAAGACCATTGTAACCGGATCTCAGCCATCACAAATAGGGAAGCAGCCTGTTGATCTTTTTCAAGCAATTCGATCCGGTCATCTGCACGGGCTTCAAATTTCTTAAAAAGGTTCAGATCTTCTGTCAGGAGCAATACGAGCGCTTCAGACAATGCATGAATATAAAGTTTCGCCGGTGAATAGGCGGTGGTTGTTGAATGATCCTCGGTATACCTCAGGTCAAGTACCCGCTCATATTCCTGCGCTGTGCTGGGAGTCATCTCCCAGTCCTGGGCGGGTAAAAGAATTGGTAATAAAAAAAGGCAAGCTGTTAGGCTCGCCTTTATTTTATTCAATATGATTTTGCTATTTCTTTTCAACTTTTCTTTTTCTGGTAGTCGTTTTGGCTTTCGTTGTTTTGGCAACTTTCGGCTTTTCATCAAGCCCCATAGACTCCATATCAACATCTGCTAAAATACGGCCAGAATGCTCATCAATAACAATTTTTTTCTTTTCAAGGATTTCTGCAATCTTTTGTGGCGGAATAACGATGTTGCATCCTTCTGCAGCGCCCCGTACGACTCGTACAACTGCCAGTCCGTTGGAAAGGCTGACACGAAGTCTTTCATAGTACTTTAAAAGTTTCTCCTCAATTTTCTTGGTCGCCTTTTCCCTTTCAACCAGTAATCTTTTCTCTTCTTCCTGACTTTCGGCAAGGATTCCGTCTAACTCAGCTTTTTTCTCATTGAGGTGTTCGGTACGCTCAGCAATTAATGTGTTGGTTTTTTCGATCTCCTCTTTTTTTGCTACGATTTGATCTTTTGCCTCCTTAATTTTTTTCTCACAAATTTGAATTTCAAGCTCCTGAAGCTCAATCTCTTTCGAAATAGCATCAAATTCACGATTGTTTCGAACATTTTGTTGTTGTTCGTTATATTTTTTGATCAGCTTTTCAGCCTCTTTCGCGGCTTCTTTGTGCGCCTTGATACCATCTTCAAAGGCCTTTTGTTCACCCTCCAGGCGCTCAAGACGGGCGTTATACCCTACGATTTCATCTTCGAGGTCCCGAACCTCATCGGGTAAATCACCCCGAAGTTTCTTTAATTCGTCAAATTTGGTGTCAATGAACTGCAGTTTAACAAGTGCTTCAAGCTTCTGGGCAACTGATTGATTCTCCATTTATTTGTAATAACTGATTGGATTTGTAGAACTTCTAGAAAAATTGATCGCAAAACTAGGAAATTTTTTCATTAAAACATCCTTTAATAGCTCTTTCGTATACACTTCGCTTTCGTAATGGCCAATATCCGCAATCATTATTCGGTCATCGGCGTCAAAGAACTCATGATACTTGAAATCTGCTGAGACAAATGCGTCTGCACCGTATTTTAGTGCGTCTTTTAGAAGAAAACTCCCTGCTCCTCCGCAAACCGCTACTTTCTTAATGGGCCTGTCCAAGGGTGCTGTATGACGAATAACAGATAATTGCATGTTTTCCTTTAAACATTTTAAAAATTCCTTTGGTTCAAGAGGCTTTTCAAGTTCTCCAATCATACCGGAACCGATCTCCTGATTGCCGTTTCGTAATGAGGTTAAATAATAGGCCACCTCTTCATAAGGATGATTGTCTTTAAGCGCTCGAATGATCGTATTTTCCAGATGAGAAGGGACAAGTACTTCAATTCGCACTTCTGGAGCATGTTCCTGCTCACCGACCTTCCCAATGGTGGGGTCGGCTCCTTCGGCCGGTAAAAATGTGCCCGTTCCGTCTATCTGAAAGCTGCATTTTGAATACTTTCCTATTGTTCCGGCTCCTGCCTCAAATAATGCCTCCAGCACACTATCAACAGCGTTTTTAGGTACAAATGAGACAAGTTTTGAAAGGGTACCATACTTCTCACTTAGAATCGAAAGGTTTGAAAGCCCTATTTTTTCACAAATTTTATTATTGACGCCAGTGATCACATTATCCAGATTGGTGTGGATGGCATAGATGGCGATATTATTACGAATGGCGCTTATAATCGTCCGCTCAACATAGTTGCTGCCCGTTAACTTTTTCAATCCTTTGAAAATGATAGGGTGGTGAGCAATAATCAGGTTGGATTTAGTCTGGATTGCCTCCTTTACAACCTCTTCGGTGCAGTCCAGTGTCACCAAAATACCATTTACAGGATCATTAGGGCTGCCCGTGAGAAGACCAGCATTGTCATAATTCTCCTGTAGGGATAAGGGAGCCAGAGACTCGAGAAAACTGGTAATATCTTTTATCTGCATCGGAACACGGGATTAGTGTTGTTAATTGTATTTTTGCCGAAAATCAAAAAGCAAAACTACGATTTATTTGATGTTCCTGATCCGGATGCTGCTCTTTCCTTTGCTGTATTGTACGATGCGGTCACCAGATTTCGAAACAGATTGTATGATCTAAAAGTAAAACCATCGGTTCGTTTTGATATCCCGGTCATTTGTGTTGGAAATTTATCAGTCGGGGGTACGGGAAAGACACCGGTGATTGAGTATTTAATTAAACTCCTTGTCACGAAACATTCCCTGGCTGTTTTAAGCCGGGGCTATATGCGCAAAACGAAGGGATTTCGGATCGCAAATCCTTCCGAAACAGCCTCAACACTTGGTGATGAACCCTTTCAGTTGTACAGAAAATTCGGAGAATGGATAACAGTAGCCGTTGGAGAAGACCGTGCAATGGCTATTCCGAATATTTTACAGGAGGCAAGTACAGTCGATCTTATTTTATTGGACGATGGCTTTCAGCACAGACGGGTGTCACCGTCCTTTTCAATTGTATTGACGGAATACGGTAATCCGTTTTACAAAGATTTTTTATTACCAACAGGCCGGCTGCGGGAATCCAGAAGTAACGCGAATCGTGCGAATGCAATTATCGTAACGAAATGTCCATTGGATATTGGTGACAATACAATGGAAACTATCAGGACCGAAATCGGCAGGTATACCCAACATCCTGTTTTTTTTACCGGCATCCGTTACGGAGGTTTACTTCCATTTGGCGAACATCGATACGAAAAAACAAGTAAGGTGGTATTGGTAACCGGTATTGCCAGTACTGCAGCGTTGCGTTTATTTGTCGATACCCACTTTGTCCTTGTCGAACATTTGAATTTTTCTGACCATCACGATTATACTATTGCAGACCTGGAAAAAATTGATGCAGCTCTTAAAAAGGATGTTTCTGCAATCATCCTGACCACGGAAAAAGATATGGTAAAATTACTGGATTCCCGATTTGATAGTTTTACGACCAGGCTTCCATTCTTTTATTTACCAATAGAGGTGGAATTTGTTAAAGATGGTAAGAAATTTGATGACCTCGTGCTTCAATCAACAGAATTGTGATTTATAACAGACATACAATAGCATTGGTGCGGTGTGGAGTGCTCCTGATGGCACTATTGGCCGGACAGATGGTATATGGTCAGGATGAACCAGCGATGCGAAGAGGTTCTTCCATTCTCGATGATAGCACAAAGCAAGTCTACGGACCTACAACTTCCCGTTATTTTTATGAAGATGATGTTTTCTTCAATCGCAAGAAATTCTATTTCATTGATACCGTTATTCGGGATTTCCACCGGTTCAACTTTGTGCAACACTACAATAACCTGTATCAGGATTTAGGAAATGTCGGAACTGCAATGAAATCCATTTATTATCAGGCACCTGAGCAAATTGGTGTTCGCTCCGGGTTTCATGGGTATGATTTGTATTGGGATAAAGAGCGGATTCAATACTATGACACCAAATCTCCATACACGAATATGAAGGTTATCCTGGGCGGTAAAGGTCGGTCATTAACCGATATTGGCTTCAGTAGAAATATCAATCCCCAATGGAATGCCGGGTTTAATTTTCGGGCCATCCTGATGGATAAGCAAATACAGCGACAAGGGAAGGGGGATCGTCATGTAAAAGGCACGTACTATGATTTCTATACTTCCTACTTCACCAAAGATGAGAAGTATCGGTTATTTTTTAATTTCAGAAGGAATCACCAACAGGTGGATGAATATGGTGGAAATCTGTTGGATGATGATTTTGTGATGGATGATTTTTACGATGATAATGCGCAACCCAATCTTACGGAAGCGGAGAGTCGGGAACTTCGGATGAATATCCATATTTATCACCAATACGAACTCGCAAAAGCATTGCAAGTATACCATGCCTTCGATCGGACCCGTCAGGAAAATCAATTCTTCGACACCCCTGCGGCTGCACCTGATGACTTTTATGATCATATAGAAGTTGATAGTGCGACGACGAGCGATTATGCAAAACTGGTCACATATCGAAATGAGGTCGGGATAAAGGGGAATCTTTCAAAGCTTTTTTACAACGGTTACTACGCCATCCGGCAATACAATATGCATTACAAATACATGGATACAGATACGTTATCTGTTCCGGTAAAAGGCTATGAAAATTATTTGGGAGGACGGCTGGCGCTGGACATAGATTCCATCTTTACACTAACGGGATGGGCCGAGGTTATGGCAAATGGCAATTACAGAATTGAAGGCACATTAAGCAGCAAGTGGCTGGAAGCAAAACTCCGGCAGAGCCAATACTTGCCATCGTATTTACAACAAGCGTATCGCGGTGCGCATGATGCATGGAATAATGATTTTGATGCAGTTGAATCCTCACAGCTTTCCGGTTTTTTACATTACAATGCAAAATTTGTTTCTATTTCGCCGGGCGTTTCCTTTACCCGTCTGAAAAACTATGTTTATTTTAAGTATGGAGATTTTAGTCAGGAGCAAACGGTGCTCCCTGTTCAATCCGCCGGAAATCAAATCTTCGCCTCACCGGAATTACGCTTAAACATTCGAATGGGAAACCATGTAGCCCTCCATACGAGAAGTATTTATACTACTTTTATTCAGAATGATGATGATGCTATTCGTGTTCCGCCCCTGTTTGTGAATGCGCAGATTGCCTACGATAATATTCATTTTGGTGGCAATCTGGATTTGCATACCGGCTTTGAAATCCATTGGCAATCAGCCTATGCAGCCGATGGATATGATTTGGTAACGCAGCAATATTATCGCCAGGATCAGTTCACCGTTCCTGATTTTCCGATAGTTGACATTTTTGTAAATGCAAAAATAAACCGGGGCCGTATTTTCTTTAAGTACAATAATGTGATCCAGTTGATAACCAAATCCGGCTATCTCGCCACACCCTATTATCCGGGTCAGCGAAATATATTTGACTTCGGTTTTGATTGGTCTTTTTATGATTAGCAAATGGAGGCAAAAGGAAAATTTACATTAGGACTGGAATTACCAACCGATCCGCGGTGGGTGAACATTGCCGAGAAGAGCATTGAGGAAATCCTTATTGATCATGCGTATTGTGAGCAGAAGGCGGCTTCATCCTGCATCTCCCTGATTATTTTACATCCTGAGCGGACCGAATTAGTTGATACACTCACGCCCATTGTTGCTGAAGAATGGGGGCATTTTGAACGCGTACTGGAAGAGTTACGAAAGCGAGGCCTCGAGCTTGGGCGGCCCAGGAAGGATGAGTACGTGGAAGGGCTGAATAAATTGGTGCGGAAGGGTGGAAGCAGAGATCAGCAGTTGCTCGAAAAACTTTTATTGAATGCACTGATCGAGGCTCGAAGTTGTGAACGATTTAAAATCCTCTGGAAACAACTGGCCGATCAGGAGCTTGCAAAATTTTACTATGAACTGATGATTTCAGAAGCAGGCCATTACCGCACATTTCTTCAATTGGCAAAAATCTATTTACCAGAGGATATGGTAACAAAACGCTGGCGTCAATGGCTGGATGAAGAGGCGCAAATAATGCGTAACCTTGAACCCCGGGGTGACCGTATGCATTAGGTTACCGCTGAATGATGAATCGAACGGCCTTCCTTTCCCCATTGGTTTTCAAAATAAGAACATAACTTCCAACTGGTTGATTGGATAACGGAATGTCTTCAACTTGTTTTCCGATTCCTTTCAATCCTAAATCACGTTGCAGGATGGATTGTCCGTTGTTGTTCACTAGCTGGTACTGTACATCTGAAGGTCTGGACAGTGAATATTCCAGTGTGATTTTATCCGAAGCAGGGTTAGGAAAAAGTCTGAAGTCACTTGATGTCTCCGTGTTTATCGCCAGGGGCTCCAGTTGCATGGTTACATAATTAATAGCCCATCCCCAACCAACACCCGTATGGTTTGTTTTTAATTGTAAGCGAAATAAAAGTGTATCCCCATCCGCGAATTTTTGACTGATGTCATAATTTGATTCTCTAAATAGTTGACTTGAGCCACCACTGGCGGTATTGAACGCTGCTAACCATTCGTCATGTGCGGAGGCATCATATCCACTATTGATTGGAATCCAGGTGATACCATCCTTCGTTGCTTCAATGGTAACCGTATCCTTACCTGGTTCAGTAAGCGCCAGATCACTCACATACAAGGTTGGGAAAGTTGCATTTACTTTTAGCGGATGACGCAGTATGGTTTGGTAGGAATTATTGTTGGTATAATTATGAGTAGTCTGTGCACTCATCCGCTCAGCCGATCCTGTAAAATTTCGCAAGGTCATATTCCGTAAGGTTATTTCATTGGCAGTATTAAAGTAATATGCATATGAATCTTCAATGCTCAGGATATCCAATTGCTCTACTGAATACGTTTTCGATAGGGTAGGGGCACTGCCGGTATACGTCTTGAATACCAACTCATAGGTGTTGGGAGGAAGTCCGCTAATTTGAAAGATGTATTCACCTGGAGTCAGATTTTTCGATATGCCTGAAGAAGTGTTGTTGAAAAGTATTTCCATCGAGTCATACTGCGTTTCAATGAGCACCTTCGCTACGAATTTTTCCTTTGGCGAAGTTCCATGGGTAATCAATTCGGGCGACTTTATAGTTAGTTGCGACTGATCAATAGTAGCAGTCCAAATTCCGCGACCATGTGTGGCAATTACTACCTGATCATCCTGACCTTTCATCTCCCATACCGACACTGAAGGAAATCCTTCTATTAATAACCAGGACTGACCGTTGTCGAGTGATTCAAAAATCCCAATTTCAGTACCTGCCCAAATAATATCGGTGTTGTCGGGTCGGACGTACAGTGAGTAAACAGCAACATCGGGAAAGCCATTTGAACTTTCATCGTTATTTCCAAACCCCGAGAGATCTTCCCATGTTTGACCAAGGTCGGTCGTTCTCAGTATTTTTGGATTGTCTGCAAAAGAGAATAGCGCATAGGCGGTATTTGGTTCGGTAGGATGGGATGCGATTTTTGAAAAGGAACCCATTGAAGCATAATTCACGGTCGGGGTAAAAGTTTTTCCGCCATCTGTAGAAACATGAAGTTTTCGGGTACTGCTCATCCCGCTGCCTGCCCAAACAATATTCGCATTCGCGCGCGACACTTCAACATCCATGAACGACGTTGAAGTTCCCCAGAAAGAAGTGATCGGAACGAGTGTCCAGTTTGCTCCGAAGTTTTCAGAACGAAATACTCCATCAGACGTAAGTGTGAAGATCCGGTCCGGATAATTTTTAGAGTTGGCCAACTTGGAAATAAAAGGTGAGGTTCCGGTGATGCCAGTGGTTCCCCCAACCCAGGTTGCTCCTCCATTGGTTGATCTCCTGAAATTATTACTTTGCGACCCGCCAATAAGTTTTTCCGGATCCAGATTGTGCCATAAAACTTCAAATCCGTCCCCGTCAATCGCAAATAAATAATTGGTAGTATTGCTTGCGGGAATTCCGGAAGATCGCCAGGTGCCGTTATCTTGTGTTCCACCAAAGTAATGGTCCTCTCCGGGTTTTTTATCAACTCCGTAAAATTGACTGGTATTGTATCCGAAGCCGACATATCTCCAGTTACCTTGTATTGTTCCAGGCGCGGTTGAGATGTTCGATTCGTAAACCCCACCATCATTGGCAAGTAAAATTTTGTAGGTTTTTTGTGTAGCATTTATAGGTATGGCCACCATGTTGTGCTGGTCGGGGTGAACGCCGGTTCCTGCCGATGGACTGCATCTATTTTTGCTATCGAACGCACCATAAATGTCGGCAGCAGTTATTGTAGTTGCACTGAGCTTATTGAAAAAGTGAAATATCAAAAGAGGAAGTCGGCAGGTTTTCCGGATCCCACACACCATTGGGTGCCAGTGCTGGCCGAATAACATAGGCGCCACTAAATTCATGCCCACCGGCTACTTCAATTGAAGCATGTGCATTCGCCGGATCATAAAGAATATTATGAACATATAAATATTCCCATGTTTGCTCAGTGGGCGGGGTTGTTGATAAAATATTAAATAATTTTAGATTAAATACTCCATTGCGATCCTGGTCGCGAAAGGAAACCATCAACTGACGGTTATTCGAAACATCCCATACCTCAAAAGGAACAGTTACATAATCCTGATAAGTGTACTCATGGGTAGGAACACCGGAAGCTTTATCAGAAGGTACTAAAAACCGATGTGCTTTTTGCGATACGTCCGGACCAAATCTTATCTCTATGTTCATGTTTGCATTTTCCTTCACAGCAACCCGACCATCATAATGGGTTCCATCGGTAAAACTTCGCAGTTCAAGAAAGGAGGAGGTATTGTTTTCATTAAAGCCAAAGGTTTTACCCGCAGCACTACCGCCATCCAGTTTTAACTGATAGAGTCCGATTCCACCAAAATAAATAATGGTCGCATCAAAAGGATCACAGAGAATGGTGTTATCGTACCAACCCTGTGTACCAAGAAAATTAACCGGCTGACCAGGATTAATCGAAGCATCAATGAACAGCCAGGAGGCTCCGGCATCATCGGACATATATAAATCCGAATTTGAACCGGAAGCAGATCCAACAACAGAGGCAAAAATTCGATTAGGCATAACCGGGGAGACATCGATTTCAATTCTTCCATCAGGGTCCATCCCGACACTTGAAGTATTCCAGGAGATACCCCCATCAACAGATTTCAAAACCCCAAATGAATTTCGGGTGGCATATTGAATATCAAAATTACCGGGTGTCATTTTTAAATCCTGGATTCTTCCGGATTCTGAGTACACCTTTGTCCAGGATGTTCCTCCATTAACCGTTCGGTAGATACCATTGTTGCTCGCGACCACCACAATGTCGGGATTTGTTGGGTGGACAATCGCTCTGTTAATATCATCAAAGGTATTGGTTGTCGGGAGATGGCTCCAGGTTTGTCCTTTATCTACGGACTTGTACATGCCATTCCCATTGACCCCCCCGACATTAAAAAATCCTTCACCGGTTCCCAGATAAATAATACTCGAATTGCTGGGTGCCATTGCTAAAACGGTTGTGGCCAGATTCGGCAGATCGGGGGTTATAGGTTGCCATATGGCACCTGCATTGGTAGTCTTCCATACCCCGCCGCTGGCGGACCCCACAAACCAGGTATTTCTGGTTGGATCATCAGGATCCACTATCAGACCACGCGTTCTTCCGGCAACATTCGCTGGTCCTCTTTCTTTCCACTCAAGAACTCCATTGGACTGCGTTCGAAAAGTACTCCGATAGACTGTAGCTTTCGCCTTCGCTTTTTGCAGTTCGATTACTCCATTTCCAAGTGGGTATCCCGGTTCAGTATCGCCTTCTTTTGTTCGAATACCTCTATGATATAATGCGAACTGTTCGGGTCCGTCATACTTCTCTTCTTCAATTTTAATATCCTCAACTTGAGTGGTATCTCTTTTGTCAAGATTAATTCCGATTGCAATCGCAATACAGAACAGAAAAGTCAGACCAAGTATTTTACGTAATGACATTCGCTATTATTCTTTATTTTTTGAAGGAGGGGTAACGGATACGTATTGTATATATTCTTCAATATTCTTATTGCTTTCAATCATCCCCGGAACATCAAGCAATTCAATGGTCGTGCTGTCTGACCATCGGACATGGCCCGGGCGAAATTTTCTTTTTAGTACTATTTCATGTGTGGTTACATTCACAACAATAAATGTTAAAAACTCATTTTGACTCGGTTGTTCAACTACTAACACATAAGTATGGCCAGGGTTATAGGTGGTAGTTCCAACAGTTGCAACAGACGATTGGATAACCTGATCTAATGTGGTTGAATCTTTTTTAGAGGTTTTGCATGCCGACGGGAGAAGTAAAACGACCCCAATCAAGAGTAATTTGCATTTTTTTAAAACAAACATGTGGCAAGTTACGGCAAAAAAATCAGGTCTTTTGCTTTTTTTTCCGTGCTGCAGGAAATAAGATATTGTTTAATATTAAGCGATATCCCGGAGAATTGGGATGCTGATTTAAATCGGTAGGTTCTTCCCCTACCTGATGTTGATAATCTTCAGGATCATGACCACCATAAAACGTCCAGAAACCTTTTCCGAAAACGCCATGCACATATTTAACTTCCTTGATCTCTCTGTTTTCGCCCATGATTACTGCATCTGTTTTTATAAGCTGCTTTTTAAATCCGGTTGTTTGCCCAAAAAATCCTTTGATAACACGGGTATGATTTTGTGTCAGCATAGTCGGGATAGGATCCCATTTGGCAGAAAATTCAAACAATGAAAAGTAATCATTATCCTGCCGTAGTCCGCGTTCGCGGGGCATGTTGTCAATATTTGAAAATTCGTATTGATAAGGATCGCGTACAAGTGTAAAATCAGTGAATGCTAAAGTTTTGTTGAAATCCAATTTTTGTTGAGCATTGGGATCGGCAGCATCCCCATCATACATGCGTTCGCATATATCCACACCCTCAGCAGCGAGGGCGATATCGAAGGAATCGGTGGCAGAACACATCGCAAAAAGAAAACCACCACCTGTTACAAACTCATTGATCCGTTTGGCGACAGCTAGTTTCAACTGCGATACTTTATGAAAGCCATTTCGCTTGGCAGTTTCTTCTGCTTCCTGTTGCTGTTCAATGTACCAGGGCATATGACTAAATGAGCTATAAAATTTACCATATTGTCCGGTAAAATCTTCATGGTGTAAATGCAGCCAGTCATATTTGGGAAGCTTCCCCTCCAGTACCTCATCATCGAAAATAATATCATAGGGGATTTCCGCATACGTCAGCACCAAGGTTACTGCATCATCCCAGGGTTGTTTCGACTTGGGTGAGTATACCGCAATTTTGGGATACTTCTCCAATTTCATGATGTCATAATTAACCGCCGGACTACCGATTTCGGTGATCATACTATTGGCATCGGCATCGGAAATTACTTCAAAGGAAACTCCCCGGATTACAAGTTCGTTTTGAATGGAAGGATGGTATTTACACATAAAACTCCCCCCACGGTAATTCAATAGCCAATCTACTTCTACCTCGCTCTTTAAAACCCAGTACGCTATTCCATAGGCTTTTAAGTGATTGGACTGCTTTTCGTCCATTGGAATGAAGATGTAATTTGCCAGGGCGGCCTTAAATAGAAGCAAAAAACAAAACAAAAGGACCGTTCTCATCGTAAATAGTTCCTTAATTAATGATTATAAAGATACTATATCAACAAGTGATATAGAAAACCCCTCAAAGGTACATTAAACAGGCTTTTTAAATACATCAAATATTTTAATGGTTTCCTGTAACTTTAAGGCTCTTAATTCAACGTATTAACGTATCACTTTCGTTTCATCTATTTGAATGAATTTACTGGAAAATTTTAAAGAGGGGTTGCGGTCAGTTCAGGCCAATTTATTGAGATCGGTTCTGACGGCGCTGATTGTAGCACTGGGAATCATGTCTTTGGTAGGCATGCTTACCACTGTTGACGGGATCGAGGCATCCGTTAAGGAAAGCCTTTCTTCCCTGGGGTTCAATACGTTCGATATTTATTCCAAAACCTTCCGAAGGGCAAATGCACAAGGAGTTGTTGAAAAATCGTATCCATTAATTAAGTTACAGGAGACCCAGCGCTTTATCGATTTGTATACTGTTCCTGCAACCATTAGTGTTTCTGCGTGGGTGTCAGGTGCTGTGGAGGTAAAGCGGTTATCCAAAAAGACAAATCCGAATGTTGCCGTAAGAGGGATCAATTCCGAGTATATGACCATCAAGGCATTGGAGTTTGAGTATGGAAGAAACTTTTCCAAGCTTGAAATTGATTATGGTACCCCGGTGGTGGTGATCGGTCATGAAATTTATACTTCACTTTTTAATAACCGGGAAGATCCCGTTGGTGAGAAAATAACCTTGCTTGGTGCGCAATTCAAGGTAATTGGGGTGTTGGTTGAAAAAGGTGATTTTTCAGAAGACAACTATGATAACTCGGTGTATATGCCGATTCGAAAAGGGAATCAAATGGCAGATGGCCGGGCGCTTCGGTACAGTATGACCATTGGTGTTGACCGGCCTGAAGAATTTGATTATGCAATGGGAGAGGCCACAGGATTAATGCGCAAGATTCGCCACGACGAAATTGGTAACCCTGATTCTTTTGAAATAGAAAAAAGTGAAACACTGGAAGAAAATATGGCATCCATTACATCAGGATTAAGGATGGCTGGATTTGGCGTTGGTTTTATCACTTTATTGGGAGCCTGTATAGCCCTGATGAATATTATGCTGGTTTCCGTCACCGAACGGACCCGCGAAGTAGGCGTACGGAAGGCACTGGGAGCAACTCCACTTAGAATCCGTCAGCAGTTTGTGATTGAGGCCATCGTTGTATGCCTGTTGGGTGGGATTTTGGGAATCATTCTGGGTATTGCAATCGGAAATCTCCTGGCTTCGGTTATTGGCGGTAATTTTGTTATTCCGTGGATGTGGATGGCAATAGGGCTGGGCGTTTGCGTTTTTGTAGGGCTGATATCCGGGTATTATCCTGCCCAAAAAGCTTCCAAATTAGATCCAATCGACTCGCTTCGGTTCGAGTAATATATTTAAGGATAAATGATTGATAGTGGGTTAGGGATTCCCTAAATTAGGGTAAACCCCAATGCGTTATGGAAAACTCAGCAACTTTATCAGGTTCCTTGGGTGCCATTCTTACTTACGGAACCTATTTCTTTATCGGTCTTGCCATTGTCATTTTTCTAATCTATGAGATTCGCGTTTTTTTAACGAAGGATCTTAAAGATCGATACGATTTTGTGAACCTGCATGAAATCCGTTATTTCTGGATGGCCTGCATGTCTTTAGTTTTAGCGGCCGCCATGTTCGCCAATGTTACCCTGACGAAATTGATGGCAGTAGAAGGTGAATCGCAGACCTACATTCGGATTTTTTTCACCGCAGCCTTTATTGCGATTGCCTACTATGTAGTACACAGCCTGATTCGTATTTACTATCCGGGTGTTGTTGAAAAAAGACTAAAGAAAATCAGGAACAAACCACGCTTGTCACCCGATGGAAATCCGATGCGTAAATTAACCGAGGCGGAGGAAAATGTTCATCTCGAGAAATTTCAAATCGATCAGGAAGCAAGTGATGTTCACTCCGTCGACTATGACGTCTGGATCGATGATAAAACAGGCTTCAAGAAAATCGAGAAATACATGGTGTATCAGCATGTAGAGAAGTGCTCTGAATGTGGATTCCACACCTTAAAACTTAGTGAAGAAGAAATTAAAAGACCACCAGGTCAGGATCACAAAGGTATTTTACTGGAACACTATATTTGCAGCTATTGTCGCCATCGGGAGGCAAAGGAAATCGCGATCGCGGAACTATCTACCAACACAGCATAATTTAGTTACAGTTATTTAATTTTTTGTTGAGGATGCGGTTGTCAACTGGTATCTTGTTGGAACTTTAAACTTCCGGCTTGAAAACACTTGATCAACTCCTGGGTATCGATTATCCGATTATCGTCGCCCCGATGTTTCTTATTTCGAACACGAAAATGGTCAAGGCAGCGCTTGATATGGGCGTTACGGCCGCTTTTCCGGCACTCAATTACCGCACCGATAAAGAACTTCGGCAAGCCATTGCTGACATTCGTTCCTTTTCGAATAAACCGTTTGGCGTCAACCTGATTGTTAATAAATCCAACCCAAAATATAAGGGCCAACTGGAAACGTTGCTGGAATTAAAAATAGCGTTTATCATTACTTCGTTGGGGAATCCGAAGGAGGTAATTGAAAGGTGTCATGAAAAGGGCATAAAGGTTTTTTGTGACGTCGTAGATTTGAAATATGCAAGGAAGGTAGAGGAAATGGGTGCCGATGGCTTGATTGCCGTAAACGCTCAGGCAGGTGGACATGCTGGTGATATTGAACCTCAGGAATTAATCACCCTATTAAAAAATAATTGTACGATTCCTATCATCACCGCGGGAGGAATCGCCAAAGGTGATGATCTGGCACACGCCATGGAGTGGGGAGCCGCTGGTGCTTCTGTGGGCACCATCTTTATTGCCTGTGAAGAGGCGGATATCGCGCAGGAATATAAACAGGCGATTGTCGATTATGGGGCAAAAGACATTGTCCGAACTAATAAAATGTCAGGGTCACCGTTGACCGTGATTAATACACCCTATGTGCAAAGCATTGGTACCAAAGCAACTTTTTTAGAATGGTTGTACAACAATAACCGGTGGCTAAAGAAGTATGTAAAAATGATCATTGCTTTGCGCGGCATGAACCAGGTTGAGAAAGCTGCAAAAACAGCAACGTATAAAACCGTTTGGTGCGCAGGCCCGGCCATCGAACATGTGCACAGCATCTTGCCCATGCGTACAATCCTTCAGAATTTTATAAATCAATTTGAAGCAGTAAAAACTAAATCTGATAATAAGCAATGAGTACAATTTCCCCATTTCATTTAGCCATTCCGGTATCCAACCTGGAGGCATCTAGAAAATTCTATCGTGACGTATTAAAGTGTGAAGAAGGCAGAAGTGATACACACTGGGTTGATTTTGATTTTTTCGGTCACCAATTAGTCATTCACTATAAACCTGCAGAAGAAAAAGGAGGTGATCACCACAATGCAGTGGATGGTCATGATGTTCCGGTTCCTCATTTTGGAGTAGTACTTCCATGGGAGACCTGGGAGCAGCTGTCAACTGATCTGCGTGCACAGGGTATAAAATTTGTGATTGAGCCGTATCTACGCTTCGAAGGCCAGGTCGGGGAGCAGGCTACCATGTTTTTTTTAGATCCCTCCGGGAATGCATTGGAATTTAAAGCCTTTAAAAATATTGACCAACTGTTTGCCAAATAGAAATGGCCGATGCACCGATTACCTTTAAAACACGCATCGGGAAACTGGACTACCTCAATACCCGCTATTTGGAAATCCCTAAAAAAATTATAACCAAGTTAGGGGGAACACTTTCTGTGCGATTAAAATGCATCGTGAACAACACGGTTGAATTTCAATGTGGCTTAATGGCGTTGGGTGAGGGAAAAGCCTACATCAGCATCAATGCTACCCGCATGAAAAAATTGAATGTTGGGGAGGGAGATACCGTTTCGGTTTCTTTAGTCAAGGACAACAGTGAATATGGGATGGACCTGCCCGTTGAAATGAGTGAAATTTTCAAACAAGATGCGGAAGCGAAACGGAGGTTTGATCTGCTGACTCCAGGAAAGCAACGCTATGTTATTTTTTATGTTGCAGGAGTAAAGAACCCACAACTTCGCATCGATCGGGCAATGCTTTTGCTTGGGAACTTAAAAAAGTTACCGGAGGGAAAAGAGGAGTTTCGTGCAATGCTGGGGAAAAAGTGATTTGATGATCACTCGTGTCCCTGCCGAAGCTTCGCGCAGGTAGACATTTCATCCGGGCCAACGCGGATAATATTATTAGTGGGTATCGAAATGAACATTTTTCTAACAGAATGAAATTCGAAATTCAAAACTAATTCCGGTCTGAAACCTCAGAATCCCAGAGGGATTTAACAAATATTTTCCCCGGACAACGGTGATTTGATGATTAGTTGATTTGGGAATTTGCGGATACAGAAAAAAGTATACGTATAAATATTTTCATGATTATACGTATAAAATCGTGCATAAAAATTTTAAGATTTATGCGCATAGTGTTAAACATCCTAAGTCTTTATCTTACTACTAACGTCTAAATTCTACCAACTAATAACTACCAACTAATTTTACTGATGCTCGGGTCGCAGCAAGTCGTTCACCGTTTTAACCGGATTGAAGGTAATCAGTGGAACGTCCACAAATAGCGTATTCCAATCAGCCATTGCACCATTCCATAATCCGGGGAGTTCTTGTGCTTTTAATTCCCTTCCGCTTTTGGATTTGTTTGAAATAAAGCCGGTGGTGGGATCGGTGAATTTTAATAAATCAAATTTACTTCCCTTATGATCACGGACCCCGCAAACTAAATCGACAGGATTGAAATGGGTGGCCTTTTGCATGGCGGTCTGTGCGGCTTTATTGTTAGAATCAATCTGGACACTTTCTGCTATCTGCAGGGAAATTGATCCGTCGTGGTTTAGCACCCAGAATGGTCCGCCGCCGGGTTCACCTGTATTCTTCACCATTCCGCACACCCGAATCGGACGGTTAAGTTTCTCAATAACTTTGGTCCGCTTCTCATCAGCTTTTAACGATGCAAAGGACGAAGGGAATGTACAGTTTAAATTATTCCTGAGAAACTCGACGACCTCCTCCATCAGGTCTTCAGAAGGATTGGAAAGCTGATCAAGATATTTGAATATTTTTTCCTGAAAGGAAAGCAGTATACCGGCCAATGCTTTTTTATATACCACCGTGGTGTCTTTTATTCGATCCGGGACAACATTGTCAATGTTTTTTATAAAAATGATATCCGCATCAATTTCATGAAGATTCTCAATCAAAGCACCATGACCCGCCGGGCGGAACAAGAGTGAACCATCATCTTCAACAAAAGGCTTGTTGTCCATGCCGACGGCAATGGTGTCCGTTGATTTTTTTTGTTGGGAGAAACCAACATTAAAATTCACTTTGTATTCTGGTTCAAGTAAATTTTTAGCCGCTGTTGAAAGAGTTTCAAAAAGGTTTTGAAATTCAGGAGAAACAGTAAAGTGTAGATTTACTAAATTGTTCTTACCGCTTGCATACAAAGCGCCTTCTACAAAGTGTTCTTCAATAGGCGTTCGGGAAACATTTTCGTAGGAATGAAATTCCAATGCGCCTTTCGGAAGGTGGCCATAGCTCAGCCCGTTTAAGAGTCCATCAATAACATCCCGGGCATCTGAAAGTGATTTTTTATTTTCGATTAAATGATTCTTTAAGGATTCGTAAAATGCAAAGTCTTTTAAATTGATTAGAAATTGTTCTACTGATTTGCTGGGAGCTTCATTGCTGTTGTCAAGAAATTCAAAAAGGTCTTTAAACATTCTGCTGGCTGCCCCACTTGCGGGTACAAATTTTACAATTTTCAGAGATTTACTTTTACTTTCGAAGTGCATGGTATATTGATGGATTTCATCATCAGACAATGTCAGAATGCCATCTTCCGGAGTCGCGGGTCGAATAACAGGAAGAAATGGAAATCCATTGATGAAGTTTTCAATTTGTTTTTCAACCTGTGCTACCGTGAGCCCCCAGGCTGTAATTTGCTTTTGATCTGCACTACTTAAACTGCTCATTTTATTTTTATTAGTCAGACAAGTTAATCAGCTTGTTGTTTATTCAAAAGGATTGAACTATTTAAACGGATTCACATGTTTTCATCCAAATTTGTAAATTTATATTCAACTTTAATCCAAACAGAATATGAAATCGGTACTACCAATGCTTTTTTTTGCAACCCTTGTAATTACGAGCTACGGACAGCATCCGGATCCCGATCAGATTGTGACAAAAAAAGGAAATTTGATTGTACAACCGATTTTGCATGGTACAGTAGTTTTTCAGTGGGACAATAAAACCATATATGTTGATCCTTACGGTGGGGCTGCCGCCTTTAAAGGGATAACTTCGCCGGACTTAATTTTAATTACGGATATCCATGGTGATCATATGGACTTAAAAACCCTGGAAGAAATACAAACCGCGAAAGCTACGATCATCGCACCAAGGGCAGTAGCTGAAAAACTCCCTGAAAATCTAAAGAGTAATTTGGTCGTACTTGGAAACGGCCAATCGACAACGCAATTTGATATTAAAATTATGGCGATTCCGATGTATAATTTACCCGAAAGCCCAGATTCGCGCCACACCAAAGGTCGGGGGAATGGATATGTCCTCACGATAGGGGGAAAGAAAGTCTATCTCTCCGGGGATACAAGTGATATTCCTGAGATGCGGAAACTAAAAAAAATTGATGTTGCGTTTATTTGTATGAACCTTCCGTATACCATGGATATTAACCAGGCAGCCAGTGCGGTACTGGACTTTAAGCCTAAAATCATGTATCCGTATCATTATCGCGGTCAGGGTGGATTGAGTGATGTGGCAGCATTTAAAGAATTGGTAGCAGCAGAAAATGCAAAGATTGATGTACGGCTGAAGGACTGGTATCCGCAATACTGATGTTGGTCATTGCATCATTGTGGCTAATTAATAACTTTGCAGCTCAAAATAAGCTATTTTATTCCCAAAAATTGTATGGACTTAAGTTTGCAGATTGATCAGATTGACCATACGGAGATTACCGTTGAAGAATTTCGTAAAAATTATTTAAACCAATCGAAACCACTATTAATCAAGGGTTTTTCGAAAGATTATCCTGCTGGTAAATTGTGGACCTTTGATTATTTCCGAGAGAAGATCGGAGATTTTGAAGTTGGAATCTTTGATAACTCGAAAAAAACAAACTCCACCTATGTAAAACCGGATTTGTACATGAGATTTTCGGAATTTCTGGACATTATTCAGAGGGATGAAGAAACACCCTACCGGATTTTTCTATTCAACATGTTTAAGGAATTTCCGGAACTGCGGAAGGAATTCCCAACGCCACCTCATGCAAAAGGTATCCTGGGTGACCTTGGTCTTGCCTTTTTTGGTGGTAAAAACACAAACGTACGGGTGCACTTTGATATCGATTGTTCCAGTGTATTGATGACCCAATTCATCGGACGGAAACGAGTTGTCCTGATTTCACCGGAATACGAAACATTGTTTTATAAGCTTCCTTTTTCAGGGTTCTCCATGGTGAATATTGAAAAGCCTGATTACGAGAAATTCCCTGGATTAAAATATGTGAAGGGATATGATTTTGTGATGGAACCCGGCGATGCACTTTTTATGCCGAGCCGGTATTGGCATTACAATACGTATCTTGAAGGAGGAATGGCAGTATCCTACAGGGTGTTGGCCAGTCAGCCCGTAAGTGTTTATAATGGATTAATGAATACATCATTTCGGTTGATGTATGATAAAATGATGGGTAAGGTGTTGAAAGATAAGTGGGTAGATAGAAAAATGGCCTCTTCGATAAGACGTGCTGAACAGGAAATTCAGAAAATTTCGTCGAGCGTGTAACGGCATCTGGGCTGCAGTTTTTTGTCCCTGTCGGAAAATTACCTGTTCTTTAATGAAAGAATATGCGGATTACTTTTTTTCTGATTTTTTGCTTGATTGCTTCGTTGTCTTTCGGTCAAACAGCGAAAGATATTATTAAGAAAGCAGATGACAAAATGCAGGGTAAGAGTAATCGATCGGTTATGAAAATGACCATTGTTCGTCCTGACTGGAAGCGGGAAATAACGATGAAAGGCTGGGCAATGGGTCGTGAATATAGCCTGATTCTGATAACTGCACCTGCCCGCGATAAAGGACAAGCTTTTCTAAAACGAAATAAAGAAATGTGGAACTGGCAGCCCTCCATTGATCGGGTTGTTAAACTACCCCCCTCAATGATGCTGCAATCCTGGATGGGTTCCGATTTTACTAATGATGATTTAGTGAAAGAGTCTTCTGTCGTCAATGATTATACCCAAACCCTTGAAGGTGATTCTATCATTCATGGAATGACAGTTTACAAGATCGTGCTGATTCCAAAGCCCGATGCGCCGGTCGTATGGGGAAAGGTGATTGCCTTTATCGATAAGAAGGAATACAATCAATTGCTGGTGTATTACTATGATGAAGAAGGGGAGTTGGTCAATACGATGATCTTGTCAGATATTAAAAATATGGGTGGCAGGTTACTGCCTACAAAATTGGAAATGATTCCTGCTGATAATCCAAACCAAAGAACCATAATAGAATATCAGGAACTTGAATTTGATATCGGAATTGATGAAAGTTTTTTCTCTATGCAAAATATGAAACGGATAAGATAATAGGAATGGGATGTTAGATGCAAGAATTGGACGAAGTCAGTCAATTCAGGCATTAGGCTTGGTTTTTGGTTTTTGGTATTTGGTTTTGGTGTACTGTTGTAACCTTAAATAAACGTTAGCAAATATAGTTATGAGAAATTTTTGAGAATTAAAAGTATGGAGTGCATCCATGGAGATTGTAAAAGAAACATATGAAATTGCTTCTCTTCTTCCTAATCAAGAGAAATTTGGAATTAGAAGCCAAATAACAAGAGCTGCAGTTTCTATTCCTTCTAATATTGCGGAAGGATCTGCCAAATCCAGCAATAAGGAGGTTAAACATTATTTTGAGACATCATTGGGAAGTTCGTTTGAGGTGGAAACTCAATTGTTATTAGTTAAGGATTTGAAATTGACGAATGCTATTGAAGAAATAAATGTGTTGTTGAAAAACATCCATCATTTTCAAAGAATGTTAAATTAGTTTATTACTTCACTGAAAAACAACAGGACTAACACCCAAAAACCTAAAACCCAATACCCAACTCCCAAAAATGTACACAACCCTCGCCTGGCGCAACATATGGAGAAATAAAAGAAGGTCGTTGATCACGATGCTGTCCATAACATTTGCGGTGTTGTTAGCTTGTTTTATGCGCTCAATGCAGTTGGGCTCCTATGACCGGATGGTTGAAAATTCAGTTCGATTTTATACGGGCTATATTCAAGTTCATAAAAACGGATACTGGGATGAGAAGATCATTGACAATAGTTTTATCTTCGATAAAAATCTTGCTGATCGAATAGATCTGTTGCCTGGTGTTGAAACGGTTGTTCCACGACTGGAATCATTTGCGCTTTCTTCTTTTAAAAATCAGACTAAAGGTGCGTTGGTGATGGGTGTTGATCCGGATAAGGAGGATAGCCTGACAAGAGTAAAGCGTAAAATAATTGTGGGGAACTACCTGGCACCTAACGATGAAGGAGTTGTTATTTCAGAAGGTCTTGCATCCTATCTTAAAATTCAGGTTGGAGATACCCTGGTGTTGCTCGGTCAGGGATATCATGGGGCCAATGCTGCCGGACTTTTCCCGATCCGCGGGATTGTAAAATTTGCAATGCCCCAGCAAAATAATCAATTGGTGTACATGTCATTAGAAAAGGCACAATGGTTTTATGCAGCCAGTGATATGGTGACAAGTTTGTCGCTGGTCATTACGAAAGCGGATGCTGCACCCAGGTTAGTAAAAGAAATCAAAACTTTTACCGACCCCGAAATGTATGAAGTAATGGATTGGAAAGAACTAGTTCCGGATTTGGTTCAAAGTATTGAGCTGGATAATATAAGTGGAAAAGTGATGCTCTGGATTTTGTATATCGTAATTGGTTTCGGAATGTTTGGAACCTACTTGATGATGACCGCCGAAAGACAATACGAATTTGGTATCATGATCGCGGTAGGTATGAGACGGTTGAAATTGCAAGCTACTATCTTTATTGAGATTGGAATGATGACGGTTATGGCTGTTATGGCAGGGATCGCACTGAGCCTTCCTGTACTTTCTTACCTTTCCGCCAATCCCATTCATTTTGGTGAAGAAGCAGCCAAAGCAATTGAGCAGTTTGGGGTAGAGGCGGTGTATGCTTTTTCTTTAAACCCGGTAATTTTCACGAACCAGGCGTGGGCCATTTTTATAATGGCCATTATGCTTTCGGGCTATCCGATTTGGTCAATACATAAAATGACGGTTGTGGAATCAATGAGACACTAAATAAATAATGATGCTGGCAATAATTGCATGGCGAAATGTATGGAGAAGTAAAGGTCGCAGCTTTGTGGTGATTGGTGCGATGGTAGTGGGTATCTGGGCATTATCCTTTGGTGGTGGATTTATGCAGAGCTTTATGGTTAGCTATATTCAGTCGGCCATCAAACATGAAACGTCAAACATTCAAATCCATCATCCTGATTTTTCGAAAGACAATGAAATAAAATATGTTGTTGACCAGCCACAAAAAATTACGGATTTTCTGAGTTCCCTCGATGGTGTGAAAGCTTTTACAACACGGACACTGGTGAACGGCATGATTTCTTCATCGCGTCAGGCTACCGGGGTGAAAATATTAGGAGTAATTCCAGCAAATGAGGCAAAGGTTACAGAATTGGATTCACTTGTTGCCGAGGGTGAGTATTTTGAAGGAATCAAAAGTAACCCGGTTTTGATCGGCGACCGGTTAGCTGAAAAACTTAAAGTGAAAGTCAAATCAAAAGTAGTGCTTACGTTTCAGGACAAGGATGGCAACATCACCGCGGGCCGGTTTCGTGTTGCCGGAATTTTACATGCCGCATCGCTGGCAGTTAATGAGGGAACCGCATATGTTTTGCAATCCGACATTAACCGCATGCTGCTGCTCGGAGAAAATGTCCATGAAATTGCGATTACCTCAGATCCAGAAGTGGATGATAAAGTTATCGCTGAAAAACTTAGCGAAGTTTTTCCGGGTCAGCGGGTAGAAACCTGGCGCGAGATTTCTCCAGCCCTGGTATTTATTGAACAATGGTTGGCGAGTAGTTTGTTGATTTTAATCTGCATCATTATGGCTGCATTGGCTTTTGGTATTGTCAATACGATGTTGATGGCCGTGCTCGAACGGGTTCGGGAATTGGGAATGCTCATGGCCCTGGGAATGAAGAGACAAAAGGTATATGTCATGATCATGATTGAAACCATTTATCTGTCGATCGTGGGCGGGCCGATTGGCCTGATTATAGGCTATTTATCGGTATCCTATTTTGGTAAATATGGATTAGATCTCACCGATTATTCAGAAGGACTCGAAGCAATTGGTTATGAAAGTATTTTGTATCCCCATTTGGGTATTGGTGACTATGTACAAATTGTAACCGGTGTTTTGATAACAGCGATTCTGGCTGCCCTGTATCCCGCATGGAAGGCAATTCGATTAAATCCGGTAGAAGCATTACATACCGTTTAAGATAAAAAGATGAGCGCAATTATAAAAGCAACAAATATTTCGAAAGTATATCATACTACTGCTGTACCGGTTCATGCTGTGAACAACGTGAGTCTTGAAATAGACGAAGGAGAATTCACTGCCATTGTCGGACCATCCGGATGCGGAAAAACTACCTTGCTAAATATTTTAGGTGGATTGGATCATCCTACTTCGGGTACCGTTGAAATTGGTGGAGTTGATATTACATCCATGAAAGATAGCGAGTTAATTGATTTTCGGTTAAAGAATATTGGATTTGTTTTTCAGGCCTATAATTTAATACCCGTATTAACCGCCATTGAAAATGTTGAATTTATAATGCTTCTGCAAAAACGTAGCAAAAAAGAACGGGACGAGCGTGCAAAGAAATTGTTGCTGGAGATGGATATTGCAGACAAAGCAAATCAAAGGCCCGGTCAATTATCCGGTGGACAGCAGCAGCGTGTAGCTGTAGCAAGGGCATTGGCAAGTAAACCACGTTTTATTTTAGCCGATGAACCTACCGCCAACTTAGACTCCGCCTCCACCAGCAACTTACTGGATTTAATGGCCCGGATGAACAAGGAAGAGAATGCAACCTTTGTTTTTTCTACCCATGACCAGCGGGTGATGGATAAAGCACGAAGACTGGTTACACTCGAAGATGGTGCCATTGTTTCGGATGAGTCACGTTAGTCCAATACGGTATTTGTTGCTGATTATTTTTTTGGTGACCGGGTCCTTTGTGGCACGCGGACAGGAAGAGGTAGTGAGCGAGGAGGTACCGAAGTTTACATTTAAAGGATATCTGAAGAACATGTCGTCGTTCAATTGGTATGACAGCTTGTTTTTTGAGAACCTGATTCACAATCGGATTAACCTGGCATGGTATCCTTCCTCAAATTTTACTGCCCACCTGGAATTCAGAAACCGGATCTTTGTTGGTGATTTTGTAAGAGATATTCCCAACTATGGTGATGTTGTAAATTCGAATAATGATTTTTTTAATTTGTCCTATAATGTGATCGACAATGAATCATTGATTTTTAATGTGATGATTGATCGTGCGTATGTATCCTGGGTAAAGAATGATTGGGAAATAAAACTGGGCCGGCAACGCATCAACTGGGGAGTGAACCTAGCGTGGAATCCCAATGATTGGTTCAATGCATATTCCTTTTTTGATTTTGATTATGAGGAGCGACCCGGTTCGGATGCACTTCGCGTTAGTTATTATACCGGTGTAGCATCCAGTATTGAGGTGGCAGCAAAGCTGGCAGAAGATATGGATCACTTTGTAGCGGCGGGGATGTGGAAGATCAATAAGGGAACTTATGATGTTCAGTTTTTAGGCGGCATTGCCAACGGTGATCTTGCGTTGGGTGCCGGTTGGGCAGGCAACGTTAAGATGGCCGGCTTTAAAGGGGAGATAACCTATTTTGATAAATTGGTAGACACAGAAGTTAATCCCTTTTATGAACGTATGTTTTTGGGGGCCATCTCG
The DNA here is from genome assembly GCA_942491425.1 of uncultured Cytophagales bacterium. Lineage (GTDB taxonomy): Bacteria > Bacteroidota > Bacteroidia > Cytophagales > Cyclobacteriaceae > JBGTGG01. The sequence continues at coordinate 106,829 of CALOAV010000104.1, read as the reverse complement.
GTGGATTATTCGTTTCTCAATTCATTATATTTAAATGGATCGGTTATGTATAATTCAAATGGATCCTATGATCAAAGTTTTGGGTTTACGTTAATCAATCAACGCGTAGGTGGATTTACGGTGCGGGATCTGTCTCCATATTATTGGTCAGCATTTATTCAAAGCGGATATCAATTTTCACCACTTTGGTTCGGTGGGCTTTCACTGATTGGCTATCCGGGTAGCACGACCTTCTTCATTAATCCTTCTATAAGCTATTCAATCGCTGAGAATTTAGATCTGAATGTGGTAGGCCAGTTGTTTTTTGGTGACGATGTTTTTGGTGATTATGGGTCAATTTCCCAGTCTGTATTTGTGAGGTTAAAGTGGAGTTTTTGAGATAGCATGGGTGAATTTTTATAAAATATTTATATTCCATTACTTAATTTTGAAAGAAAATATTGGACTTCCTCAAAAGCAGAAATTATAGTAAGCGGAATCAATACCTGATAGGTGTTTCTCTTATCATTTTAGTTGCAATACTATGTTTTTTCTTTGTTAATTTAATCGGCTATAGAGCTGTAGCACTCATCCTGCTGCTAGTCGTTTCCCTCAATGCGATTCTATTTGATATTTTCCCGGTATTGCTTTCTGCTCTCTTAAGTGCACTTATATGGAATTTTTTCTTCATCCCACCCATTTTTAATTTTTACATCGGAACACCTGAAGACGGGCTAATGTTTCTAATGTACTTTGTAATCGCTTCCATCAATGCTATCCTAACATACAAAATCAGAGAGTTTGAGCGAAAGGAAAGAGATGAAGAGGAAAAGGAAAAAACAATAAGGCTTTACAACACTTTACTAAACTCCTTATCTCACGAGTTAAGAACCCCTATTTCAACGATAATCGGCGCAATTGATACAATTAAAGACAATCAATCAAAACTTTCGGCGCATAACATAAACGAATTATATTCTGAAATTGAAATTGCAAGTTTCCGATTGAACAGACAAGTTGAAAACCTCTTGAGTATGAGTAGGCTTGAAGCTGGATTTATTCAGCCTAAAAATGATTGGTGCGATATAAATGAACTTGTTTTTTCTGCAATCAATGACAACAAAGATAACTCACAAAATCACAAAATTGAGTTCTATCCAAATGAAAATTTTCCTCTGTTTAAATTAGATAGTGGATTGATCGAACAAATACTTAATAATATCATCCACAACGCACTGCAATATACACCTGCTAATTCAACTATTAGAATTGAAATTAATCACTCATCAACACATTGTATACTTACAATTTCAGATAATGGAAAGGGATTTTCAGAGGACGAAATCGACTTCGCATTTGATAAGTTTTATCGTTTGAATGGTGGTGTTTCGGGTGGAACCGGACTAGGATTATCCATTGTAAAAGGATTCACAGAATCATTGAATGGAAAAGTTTATTTAAGGAATTTGTCCACCGGAGGAGCCAAATTTATAATTGAAATCCCTTGTGAGACTTCGCGGAACAACGACATTTCAAATGAATAAGATAGAAATCCTAATCATCGATGATGAACCTCAAATAAGAAAATTGCTAAAAATAAATTTAGAGAGCAATGATTATAAGGTATCTCAGGCGAGCACAGGGAAAGAAGGCTTAATCCTCTCTGCCACTCATCCTCCCGATTTGATTTTACTTGACATTGGTTTACCAGATAAAAACGGACATCAGGTATTGCAGGAGTTGAGGGAATGGTATAACAAACCAATTATTATTCTTTCAGTAATAGATAACGAATCTGATATAGTTTCTGCTTTGGATAATGGGGCTACGGACTATTTATCCAAACCCTTCCGTTCAGGCGAACTATTGGCAAGAATTCGTTCTGCAATTAAACGAAGTCAAAACACAGATATCAATTCAACCATAGTTTGTGGAAATCTTGAAATTGATTTGGTCGCACGTATTGCCAGGAGAGATAAGGCTGTTTTAAAACTAACTTCGACCGAATACAATATTCTGGCACTATTTGCCAAAAACGAAGGTAAGGTATTAACACATCAATATATCTTAAAAGAAATTTGGGGTAAATTCTACCTGGCCGAAACGCAATACCTAAGGGTATTTGTTGGAACCCTTCGAAAAAAAATTGAAGAAGACCCTAACAATGCAAAGCACATTATTACAGAGAGCGGTGTTGGGTATCGTTTTCAATAGTCTTTATGAAATCTTTATGAAGACATCCCATACCTTGATTTTTTGAATACGCATTTCGCCTGAGATTCGTAGCATCAAATGACAGACAAGGGTTTACGAGTTCCATCTGCTAATCATAATTGTTCAAGATGAAATGGAATTTTTTATACGATGAGCATAAAGGCAAACCCTACCAATCCATTCTGGATTGGTATGCTGATATCAGACATTTAATATGGCCTACAATTATTGTAATGGTTCTTGGAACCATTATTTATGTCTGTAGTAAAATTTTGGTGAAATAACTATCCGAATTTATTCATGAAACAAAATAATGAGGTACAGACTACCGACAGAAATAAAACCAGATCAAATTGGTGGGATTATTTTATAAAAAAATACCGGAAATTCCAGCTCTTACTTTCACCACAACAAAACCTTCTTTATGGATTTTTAACCTACACATGTATTGGTTGGACTATTTTATGCATCCCTCTTTTTCATAAACATCCTGTTTCTGTTTTAGATAATTTATTTATCGCTACTTCTGCAATCTCTACCACAGGACTTGTAACTGTAAGTATTTTTGATACCTACAACTGGCTGGGTCAATTTACGATAATGTTACTTATTCAAATTGGTGGGATCGGTTACATGACCTTTACATCTTTTGTCTTGTTGTCTAAGAAAAGCCGACTAACTCATTGGCATCAACGTGTTTTAAATGCCGAGTTTCCAATGCCTAAGGGGTTTCAAATCAAAGATTTTTTAAAATCTGTAATTATTTTTACGATTGTAATTGAGACGGTTGGAGCATTGTGTTTTTATATTGCTTTTACAGAAGCAGGTGTTGATCATAATTTTGCAATTTGGAGTAGCATATTTCATAGCGTATCTTCTTTTTGCACTGCTGGTTTTGGGTTATACAATGACAGTTTCGAGCAATTTGCTGACAATACTTCTATTAATGCAATTATTTCTATTTTGTCAATTTGTGGTTCATTGGGCTTTATAGTGGTTACGGATTTCTGGAATAGGATTTCAGGCAAAACAAAAACGATTTCATATACGACAAAAACAATTTTTGGAGTCATCCTTTTACTGCTTTTGGTCGGAACGTTCATGATTTATTTCTTTGAATCGTCCATCCGTTTTTTAGATGATAGTAAGTTCATGGTTTCCTTTTTTCAGGCGATGACAGCACTTACAACTGTCGGATTTAATACTGTTCCTATCGGAAGTTTTTCTTTAGGTATAATGCTTATTGTAATCTTTCTGATGTATGTTGGAGCTTCACCTTCTGGCACAGGGGGTGGTATGAAATCAACAACCTTAACTGCCTTGATCGCTATAATGTGGAATAGAATCAGAAATAACAAACAAGTTACTTTTTTCGGGAAAGTCCTTCCACTTGAAAGGCTTTATGTCGCGACCTCAGTTTTTATGCTTTATGCTTCCGTCATTTTCATCTCCACATTTCTCCTGGCAATGACCGAAGACTTTACGTTGGACCAGATACTATTTGAAACCACCTCTGCTATCGGAACAGTTGGTCTCAGTACAGGTATAACGGGTAGCTTGTCTTCTCTTGGAAAACTGATCATTATTTTTACAATGTTTGTCGGACGTCTGGGTGTTTTGACTTTTGGACTGGCTATTCTATCAAGAAGGAATGAAGTAAAGACCAGGGAAGATGAAGCGGATTTGGCAGTATAAGATAGAAGTATACTATTGCATCTTTAGTAATGGTGCGAACTAACATTCCATGAGAAAAATATTCGGTAGTGGCATTTTAATAATCATTGGAGTTGGTTTTGTGATACCACAAAAAATTTCCATGCCGGTAAAAGGAGCTACTAAATCGGATTACAATAAGGATTCATTTTGGTATTATCCATGGGAAAAGTCAGGAACTCATAAATGAGTAGATATTTTTGCTAAGGAAGGTATACCGGCATTGTCAGCGGTGAATGGTATTGTTCTCTTTGCTGGTAATATTGAAATGGGAGGCAATGTTATGCTAATTCTGGGACCAAAATGGAGGCTGCATTATTTCGCTCATTTAAAAACTATAAATATTTCTAGTTTAAACTATGTTAGTGACTGTAAAGTAATTGGTTCTGTAGGTTCTTCTGGCAATGCAGCTGGTAAACAAACACACCATCACTATTCAATTACAACATTATTTCCGTATGTGTGGCAAATCGATAATGATCATCAGGGATGGAAGAAAATGTTTTATTTAAATCCAATAGCGTATCTTCGGTAGCATGACTTTGGGAGTCTCTTTTTCATTGCCTATTCGAGAATTATTCTGTAAATAGCCGTATCACTAATTCTAAAAATATGTTCTTAGATAAATTCCGTTTTCAATATTTTCTAAACCTGCTTCTTGTTGGTTTAATGGGAATCTCCACACATTCTTTCTCGCAAGTATCCAAACAAGAAAAGAAAATCACGCAAGCCGTTGATAAGAACAATGCAGAAGCGTTGAAGTTGTTGGAGCAAGCCGTGAATATCAATAGCGGTTCCATGAATTTTGAAGGCGTGTATAAAGTGGGGCAATTATTTAAGGCTGAGTTGGATGCGCTGGGAATGGAAACCCAATGGATCGATGGAAAAGCGTGGGGGAGAAGTGGCCACCTGGTTGCCCGGCAACGAGGCAAAGGGCCAACGATGTTACTGATCGGTCATCTGGATACTGTATTTGAACCCAGCAGCCCGTTTCAAAAATATGAAGTGGTTGATGATAAAATTGTGCGAGGACCCGGAGTAGCGGATATGAAAGGGGGAGATGTGATTATTATTTATGCCCTGAAAGCATTGAAAGAAGCGAACCTGTTAAAAGATATGAACATCATTGTCGTGATGACGGGTGATGAAGAACTAAGCGGTCGCCCCTTGAGCTTAGCCCGTGAAGCCCTTATTAATGCAGCAAAAGATGCAGATATTGCGTTGGGATTTGAAAACTCCGATGGTAATCCGAAAACCATTGTGGTTTCCAGAAGAAGCAGCTCGGGTTGGGAATTAAAAGTAACGGGTAATGCCGCACATTCTTCACAGATTTTTACAGAGTCGGTAGGCGCAGGGGCTATCTATGAGGCAAGCCGTATTTTAAATTCATTTTATGTAGAGCTTTCTACCGAAGAAAACTTAACATTCAACCCCGGGATGATTATCGGCGGTACGCTGGTTGAGCACGATCCAAATATGGATGGCGGTTCGGCTTATGGTAAAAGCAATGTGGTTTCGAAAGATGTTATTGTATCGGGAGATATCAGAGCCATCTCTCCGGAACAGTTGAAGAAGGCCCAAACGATTATGAGTGAAATCGTTTCAAAACATCGACCAGGTACCGATGCGACTATTTCGTTCGGTGAAGGCTACCCACCGCTGGCACCAACAGATGGAAATTATAAACTGCTTTCCATCTTTGATGTAATGAGTAAAGATCTGGGTTTTGGCGGAGTAACAGCAGTGAATCCACGTAAAGCTGGCGCTGCGGACATATCTTTTACTGCTCCCTATGTGGACATGGCCATAGATGGCCTGGGGTTGGGTGGAGCGGATGATCATACGGTCAATGAAACAGGAGATATTTCATCATTACCTATGCAGACAAAACGTGCAGCAGTGTTGATGTATCGCCTGGCTAGTGGAAATACCGGCTTGACTGAAAAATTAAAGAGTAAGTAAATGATTTTCTATCCAAACAATGATAAGAGTGATAGTTATTGTTAATACGATGCACAGTCGTGATTCTACCGGCGTGGTAGAGTATCAACAAGCTAAAAAAATGACAGTCAATAAATGACAAATTTTCATATTTAAACTGTCAAAAATTCAAGGTTTCCAAATGGCATACCATTTGAAGCCCTATTTCTCGAATCGCGATTCTAATTGTTTTTTTTGAATTGGTTTTGATAGTCCGATACACGGATTACGATTTGACCAACTTGTTGAATTGTTTAACTATTAAAATTATAATTATGAGCACTTTAATTAGAAGAAACGGATTTTTACCTTCTACCTCTTTTTTTGATGATTTTCTTACGAAGGATTTGTTTGATTGGTCGGGGTGGTCCAATGAAAGCCTTTCTGTACCGCGAATCAACGTGATGGAAGACAATGATGGTTTCCATGTTGAAATGGCAGCGCCAGGTCTAAAAAAGGATGACTTTCATATTGAACTTGATCATGATATGCTTACCATATCTTCTGAAAGGAATTATGAGGAGAGTAAAAACGAGGAGAATTATACACGAAGAGAATTCAGTTACCAGTCGTTTAAGCGCTCGCTCTATTTGCCTAATACCGTAGAAGCGGATAAAATAAAGGCAAATTACAAGGATGGTCTGCTTCAACTAATGATTCCCAAGAAAGAAGAAGCTAAAAAGCGTCCGGTTAAAACGATTACCATTTCTTAAGAAAGTATTGGAATTGGAGTTGTGAAGTGATGGGATACTCAAGTATTCCATCACTTATTTCAGACCCCCTGTCGTACTAATACAAAAGGTGGTCAAACGTTACCCAGTTCTTTTAATGCTATTACAAAAACATCCAGTTCCTTTGTTGTTGTATACACATTCGGGGAAATCCGACAACCGTGCACATTGGCACCGTCAATTGCTACGGTATAAATCTTATATTTTTCCATGAGTGTTTCCGCCAGGTCATGCGGTTTCATTCCCTTAATTCCTACATTGGCGATACCACAGGAAAGTTTCGGATTTTCAGGAGTATTGATAATTATATTTCCTTTTCCTCTTACCTGATCAGACCAATACCGTTGCAGATACCGCAAGCGTTCTTCTTTTCTGTCGGCTCCAATTTTTAAATGGTAGTCAATTGCATTTGAAATTGCCAGGTCCGTATGGACCGGATGTGTACCAATATGATTGAGCAGGGAAATATCATTCTTTTCTTTCTCACCTTCCGAAAGCAAAGGCCAGACGTTTTCGACCTTTCCTTTTTTTACATAAAGAAATCCGGCACCTAACGGAACACTCAACCATTTATGCAGGCTTGTCCCGTAATAATCGCAGTTAAGATCCTGAATGCTATAATTGAAATGCGCAAAGGCATGGGCACCATCAACCAGAACCTGAACTCCTTTCGCATGTGCCATGTCACAAATTTTTCGAATGGGCAAAATGTGACCCGTAATATTGATCATATGACAGACCATCAATAATTTAGTCTTTGAGGTGATTGCATTCGCATATAGATCAACAATCTCCTGATCAGATGTTGGGTGGTTAGGGACGGAAATAATTTTATTCACCACTCCATATCGTTTTTCAACCAGCTTAAATTGATTAAGCATGGCTCCATAATCTTGTTCTGCCATCACCGCTTCATCACCGGCCTGCCAGTGCATACCACTGATCACAAGATCTAATGATTCGGTAGCATTTCGTGTAATGATAAGTTCTTCAGGAGCACAACCTGCGAGTTTTGCCAGCTTCGCAGCCATCGCATTTTTGTTGTCCCATTGAACGGTACGCATATAATAGGATCCCTGATAGTTGACCTCACGAACATGGCTGATAAAATTCTCCAGAGTTTCCTGAGGAACGAAACAATAGTAGCCGTTTTCTAAATTGATATAATCGGGTTTGAGTTTATACCCGCCACGAATGCCTGACCAAAAATCATCATCCTTCGCGATTTCTTTTGCAGGTAAATGCGAAACACGTTGCAATAAGTTATCCATTGCATTAACGGAAGGGGAGATACCAAGCCCGAGAAAGGTTAGACTTTTCAGAAAAGAGCGCTTGTCCATTATGTTCAGGTTATTGGATTTAAGGTACTGATATGGAACAGGAAATGCAACCGAACAGGATTTTGGATTTACGTGGAAATTACTTAAAAACGAAGGCAGTTATCGGTTTGGCTAACTCCCCGAATTCGTTCAAATCAGCGTGTTTTGGAATCCTTTAGTATAAAATACTTATAATATTATCCCGAAAGGTACTTATCGCCAATAACTTAGCGTTAAATTCCCTAGCTTTAACGTACCATATGGTTTCTTTACTTTTAAGATAAATGTCAAGATCAGTTCCCGGTTGGATTTTTATAGGAATCATGTTTGCTACATTGGGTTTAGCATGTCCAAACGCCAGGGCTCAAAAAATGAAGCCTGGACTTCATGGGATGGCACCTTCCAAATGGATACGACTTGAAAACACCTATGCTCCTGGAAGGATTTACGCAGCAAATGGAGCGCTTGCCCGTGAGTATACCCAGCAGGATTTTTATTTTAAGGTTTACCTTCCGGTTGTTCATAAGAAGAATTTTAATCTATTACTGGGCCCAAGTTATCGACTGGAACAAATTGCGCTGGATGATGATGAGAATTCATCGGAGGACCCACTTAAGCGTATGTCTAATTGGAATTTACGTTCGCTTGGTGTTGATATTCGTGCCATCAGCACGATCGACAGTACTTCCTGGTTGATGCTGAATCTGAACATTAATCAAAGTGGTAACCTGCGCGAAGATGATCACCAAGTTCCATTGAATTATACATTATCGGCAGTCTTTTTGAGGAAAAAATCAGCAAACAAGGAAATCGGTTTTGGTTTGATGGCCAATCGAAGTTTTGGCAGGGTGGTTGGTTTTCCTGTTGTGGTTTTTAATTATAATTTTTCCTCCAAACTAGGATTGGAATTAATGCTGCCCAGACGAGCTGCGTTACGCTACAATCTTTCTCCATCCGAAATCCTGTTATTGAAAGCAGACGCACTCTCAAGAAGTTATTACATTAATGATACGGATGCGGAATATGCTTTCAGAAGAACGGAACTTGATTTAGGGCTGGAGTACAATAAACAATTGGGTAAATTGCTTGGAATTGAATTATTTGGTGGCTATCGTCAGAACATCAGTACCCGTTTGCCAAATGAAATCTCGGCGGTAAAGACCTCCGGACTAGTCTTTTCTTTTGGGCTATATTTAAAATCACCTGTTCAGAAATAGACAGCAAAATATGCAAGTGCATATTAAGGGTTCAAATAAATTCACTTACTTTAATGAATCGTATTTTGTAATGAAAGCGAGTGTGTTTATTAATTTTTGATGAAAAACGGAAGCTACTTTAATCGCGACCTGAGCTGGCTCTCTTTCAATGATAGGGTGTTGGCGGAGGCAGGAAATGAAACGCTTCCGTTGTATGAACGCATAAAATTCCTGGCAATATACTCTTCCAATTTGGATGAATTTTTTCGTGTTCGGGTTGCCTTTATTAAGCGCCTGATGTTATTGGATAAGGGCAAACTCAATAAAAAGGCAGAACTCAGCAATCCGGGCGATATACTTGCTCAGGTACATGAAGAGGTTGGGCGACAACAAAATCGATTTGGCAGAATATTGCAAGGGTCTATTCTACCGTTATTGCGTAAGAACAAGATCCATCTGTACCACAATGAACCCTATCAGGATGCTCATTTGGAGGCAGTCGAAGGACTTTTCTTCTCGGATATCCTGACGTTTATTCAGCCTATTATTCTTCCCAGGAAATCAAGAAAGCGTTTATTTTTAGAGAACAGACAATTATATCTTGTTGCAGAATTAAAAAAGCGAGATGTTGAATATATTGGTATTATCAATATCCCCAGTAATCATGTACAGCGATTCCAACAACTTCCAAAAATACAAGGTGTCTCTTATTTTACATTTATTGACGATGTGATCCGATATTATGTCCGGGTCATCTTTGCAGGTTTCACGGTGAAGAAAGTGCATAGTGTGAAATTGAATCGTGATGCAGAGTTGTTTTTGGAAGATGATTATTCTGAAAATGTGGTTAATAAAATCAAAAAGAGTTTGGAGAAAAGAGACGTCGGGATGCCTTCCAGGTTTCTGTATGACCCATCCATCAATTCTTCTACGTTAGAATTTCTGCAGAAGAAAATTGATCTTTTAAATGAAGATTGTATTGCTGGTGGTCGGTATCATAATTTATTCGATCTTTTTTCTCTCCCCAACCCAAGTGGGGGAAAATTGGAATATAAACCGATGCCTCCGCTTAGTTGTTCAGCATTTGAAAAGCAAGAGTCAATATTTTCGGCTATTAATAAAAGAGACATTCTCCTTTCTTTCCCCTATCAACGGTATGATTATATTTTACGTTTCTTCAACGAAGCTGCTATTGATCCGGATGTAGTATCCATAATGGCTACACTATACAGGGTGGCAAGGGAAAGTCATATTACGAATGCATTGATCAGTGCTGCACGAAATGGAAAAAATGTTTCGGTGCTGGTGGAGGCCAAAGCCAGATTTGATGAAGAAAACAATTTACGATGGGCTGAGCGCATGCAACTGGCTGGTGTACGGATTGTTTTTAGTGAAGAAGCAATAAAAGTGCATTCAAAGGTGGCGTTGGTTATTCGAAAGGAAGAAAAGAGAAAAAGACGAAAGTATGCTTTTCTTGGTACGGGAAATTTTAATGAACGAACAGCGGATGTGTATACCGACTTTGCGTTACTTACTGCAGATGAGGCATTAACGGATGAACTTGAGGATGTACTTCGTTTTACGTTGCGGGAAAAAGACAAGGTGGATTTGAAATATCTGCTGGTAGCTCAGATTAACATGCCACAGGAATTTGTCAGACTGATAGATCAGGAAATTGAAAACGCCGTGAACGGAAAAAAGGCTGAAATAATACTTAAACTGAACAATCTGCAGGACAAGAATATGATTAAAAAATTGTATTCAGCAGCCAAAAAAGGTGTTCAAATTCGACTGATTATTCGTGGTATTTGTTGTTTGATCCCAAGAAAAAATATTATTGTAACCCGAATTGTTGACCGATTTTTGGAACACGCGCGTATCTATTTGTTTCATAATGATGGAGAAAAGAAATTGTTTATCGGTTCGGCGGATTGGATGGAACGAAATTTATACAGAAGAATTGAAGTGGTTTTTCCGGTTTTCGATGAGTTGGCCAGAAAAATTATTCTAGATAACCTTACACTTCAAATAAAGGATAATACAAAAGCCGTTCGGTTGGATGCAAACCTGAGAAATGTAGAGATACAAAAGGCTGAAAAACCAATCCGGTCACAATTCGACTTTTATAATTACTTACGAAAGAATCATTTATTTCAATAGCAATCTATGAATGTTTTAAAGGCAGTTGAAGAACATGTTTATAATCTATTTCAAACGCAAGGGCAGGTGTCGATGCTGTATCACAACTACGGACATACCGCTGATGTGGCAGCTGCAACCGAAGAACTCGCAATCGGTGTCGGATTATCTGAAGAAGATAAGGAATTAGTGATGATTGCGGCATGGTTTCATGATACGGGATATATAGAAACATATGATGGACATGAGGAAGAGAGTGTCCGGCTTGCCACTAATTTTTTGAATTCAATTGATTTTGATAAAAATAAGCTGGAGGTCGTGACGTCTGCAATCCTGGCAACACGCTTTCCGCAGAAACCACAAAATCAACTGGAAAAGGTGTTATGTGATGCAGATTTTGCTCATCTTGGAAAAAGAGGATATTTAAAAACCTCGAAAGCACTGCGTCTTGAATGGGAGTTAATGGGACAGGGAAGAAATGATGACTGGATTGCAGGTGACATTCAATTTTTATCGAACCATAAATACCATACTGAATTTGCGAGGCAAAAGTATTTTAAGCGAAAACAGAAGAATATTGAAGTGTTAAGAAAACTTGAACAGGAATTCATGAAAGCTGATAAAAAGTCAAAGAAGAACAAGTCAAATGAAGATAAACCGCAGCGGGGTATTGAAACATTATTTCGTGTTACCTTTCAAAATCATATGGATTTAAGTTCAATTGCAGATAATAAGGCAAATATTATGCTCTCTATTAATGCCATTATAATTTCAATTTCTTTATCTGTTCTGGTGCCCAAATTCGATACAATTCCCCATCTGATTATCCCGTCAACCCTGCTTATTCTGGTGAGTGTGGGTAGTATAATTTTCGCTACACTCAGCACACGCCCGAAAATTTCAGCAGGAAGATTTACCCGTGAAGATGTTCAAAATAAAAAATCGAATCTGCTTTTCTTCGGTAACTTTCACAGTATGCCTTTCGATGAGTTTGAATGGGGGATGAATGAGATGATGAAAAGTGGAAGTTTTTTGTACGGTTCGATGATCAAGGATATTTATAGTTTAGGAACCGTTTTGGCCAAGAAATATAAATATCTTCGGATTACGTATAATTTTTTCATGTACGGAATGATCCTATCGGTGATTGCTTTTTTGGTTACGTTCATTATAATTGGTTCTTAATGATGATCACTTAAAAACCAAAACCCACTTTAAAAACAATACGCGGTGACTCTTCTTCTGTTTCTTTTGGAAAGTAAGATGCCAGTGAAAAAACCAATACATCGATTGGGCGAATCCAGAGTCCTCCACCATAAGTGGTGTGCCAATTTTTAGATTTTTCTCCTTCCAGCCAAACTTTACCATAGTCGAAGCTGCCGATTATGCCCATGCTAAACGGAACGATTTTATTTTCATTATTAAACAGTCGTATACGAATATCTGTACTTTGCCAAAACTGCTGGTTTCCGTAAAATCGGTTGGTTCGGTATCCACGTAGTTGATCGCCACCCAAATTGGGCATTTGGAAAAACTCATACCCCTTGCCAATATTCAGTCCCCAACCAATCTGTGAACCCAGAATAATGTTTTCGTTCCGGTCAAGTTGCTTGAAAATATCAAGATGAGATCTGAAAATACCAAAATTTACTGATTCGGCTATTGGTGTAGCCCAGTTGGCAGTTGCCTGAAAACGAATTCCCGAGTGAGGCGCAAAATGATTATCTACATTGTTAAAATGGAAACCGAGAAGCCCTCCGACGAAACTCTTTCTCGAAAAGATATCAGCTGCCGGATAGGAGCTTATATAACGGTCAGGAGTTTCATCAATTTTAGAGATATCGAGTGTCGGACCAATGGTAAAATATCCTCCCCGTCCTGCAAACCTTTTTTTAATCGCTGGGTACAGAAAAATTCTTTCCTGAATAACCCGGTAGTAGGTTGGATCGTCAACAGGACGTGTTGAATTGTTTCCAAGTCCTGAAAAATTAAATGAATATGTAGGACCTCTGTAGCGGGCGTCCAGAAATATATCCCACTCCTTAAGTACACTTAGAAAATCACCACGATAATGGACTTTAAATGCTTGCGTTCCAAAGGCATAACTGACTCCAAATGACTGTTCTGATGAATAGGGTATTTTTTTGAAACCATGTTTAACATAATTGAAATTAGCACCCATCATAAATTGATCATCCGGATTAAATCCCACGATTGGAATCGGCAGCAGCATGTTGTATTCACTATCATACCCACGCCGGTCATAAATGTTATACCGGGCAATACTGGTTCGCTTGTCTTTTGTTTCCCGCCCTCCTTGAACTTTATTTTTTCTTAAGTCATCGTAGATTAAAGTTTTTTTACCAATTCCGCCAACACGGGATTCATCGGTAAAGGTATCTTTTCCTAACCCACCAATTAGGCGTAGTTTAATTCCCTTTTTTACATCCCCGGTTATCAAAAACTCATCTTCATTTCCATTCCCATATAAATGAATTTCGCGGGTAATAGCATTTTCAAAAGTTCGGTCGTATGTAAGGTTCTTAATTTTCCCCTTTTTAGAGACTTCATACATCCGTACGCGTGTGTGTGAATCATTCAATCTTTCAATTTCGAAGCGCTCTTCTTCTTCTGTTCCGATTACATCTACTGACTTGCCCAGAAATTCATAATGGGTCCGGGCAATTTTTAAGAGATTATCCCTGCGTGCTTTCATACTGGAAATGATTGTAGGTGCAGAAAGTTCACGCGCTCTATCAGGCCAACTTCCAAAAGCATTTTCAATGACGGAATCGGTTAAGTGCTTTTGTATGTATTTTACCTCTGCTTCCCATTGCTCCCAGCTCAATTCATTTAAGAATGTACGATCAAAAAGACGTGCGCTCCAGGTGGTCCATTTCATACTCTGAATCTCTGGTTCATAGGATTGGAGCTGACGAAGGAAAGGAAGTGTTTGACGAGCAATATTCGGAACCAGACCATCGTATTTGGAAAATGCCTGATCGCGATCACGTGGAATTGGACGATACAGCTTCGCGCCATCCTTCTGATCAATGCGTGCCCATCGCCACTGATCGTCATGGCGGTCCCAGTCACCAATAAGAAAATCGAACAACCTTGTGCGGATAGCCCAAGGTTCATCAACCTGTTGTTTTGGGTCTTCCAGCAATATATCTACAAGATCGGGTGTCCCGATAATTTTTTCCGGATTTCCAAAAAATCCGCATGGTCCCAGTTTTTCCCTGCTGGACGTTCTTCAACCAAATGCATATCTCCACCGAAAATTTCATTATAGTTTTCAAGTCGGGGTTGGCTTGGAATGTAATACAAAGTTGGATTGGTGTGATAAACATTGATTGCTTCTGCAAGGGGTGGTATGGCGGTTGGCGCAAAGGGATGTGTCGCCAAAAAATTGTCTTCAACCAGGTATTTAGCGGCTACCATTTTATTAAAGGGGTAGGGTAGAAACCGTGTCACATCTTTAGTCATGCTGCGCAAGGAATAATCACGATCCTGTTCATCACTAACACGTAAAGAATTAGTTTGATTACCACCCCCTTGTTTTACTGGTGTTAACCCACCCTGATACGTTGCTAAATCAAGAACAGGAAAAGTATATTTTTCCAGGTATAAATTTCGGTGATGTGCTCCAAGTATAGCTTTGTGAAAACCACCAACTGGTTTTATTTCAGTTTTCGTTATCGATTGATTGATCGTTTTTTTGTGCAACTCATATTCAGAAAAATCTTCCTGTAACAATTCATCTGCTTTAACAGAGGCTTCTTTTATTTTCTTTTTAAATAAGATAGTTGCTGACTTGCCGGTTGACTCTACCTTCCAAAAGGTAGTCCAGGTTTCACCATCAGGAAAGAATTCCAGGGTACTAAAGCCCTCGGCACCGGAAGCAAATTCAGAACCTTTTCCTAACCCTGCAGGATTATCCTTTGAACCACTTCCGCTGACAATAAATTTCTGATCATCATTTTCGATATATTGTAATCCGTGTTCATGACCACTGACAAATATAAAGGAGCCATTCTTTTTGGCGCCAGCGAGTACACCCGAGCGTAGTGCTTTGTAGTCTGAATGGGCCACATCGTGCCTCGTCCCAATATTCGACCGAAAAATAGCGGTAAGTGTTCCCAGGAGTGGCAATGGTAAATACAGATTAGAACGGACATCCGTCAGCGGAAAAATATATTGTTTAGCTGTATATCTCCCTCCATGTGGTCCATAGGTATACGGTGGATGGTGCAGGGCAATGACTAATTGTTTGTTTCGATATTTACGGACCAGGTTTTCAAAGGCAAATATGAAACTTTGTTTGTTGCGTGCTTCGCATCCATCATTTATTTTTGGCTCATCATCCAGATCAGCCAGCCACCAATTGGAATCGACCACGATTACAACAACGTCATCATTTAATTCAACGGCCGTTGGACCGGCACATCCATCATTGGGTAAAAAGTAATTTTCCCAGTCATCTTTATCTTTTACCTTTCTGTTTTTATTGATATATGATTCGACAATTTTTTCTTGTCGCTTCAAGCCGCGTTGTCCCCATCCCCGCCAGTCATGGTTTCCGGGGATAAAAATAGGACGACCCTTGAAATCATCCAGAATGGATAACTGGGCAGTCAGGCGATGTTCAGCTACGGCATGTTTAGCTGAATCTTCTTTTGGAGGCATCCCGTTTGGGTAAATGTTGTCCCCAAGGAAAATAACGGAACTATTTTTGGACTCCTTTTCAAGCCGGGGTTTTAAATACATTAATACTGGAGTACTGCCACCATATTGAGCATTTCCGGCATCCCCAATCAGGTACATGGTATGTAATGGCTGACGAACTGGTTCAGTAGAATTCGAATTAGATTGCCATTTACTGCCCTCTTTTGAATATTTGGTTTTGTAGGTTGCACAGGAACTGACCAGCAATAATAGAAACAATAGTGTACGATGAAAAAGTCGCATAGTTGACATCATAGATGCAAATTAATGATATTTCAGTATCTTTTTCCCAGGGGAAATCACAGCTGGAAGGTTATGTCAATAAATTTCTGGAGATAACGTAAACTAATCCACAGATAATTACGTCTACTTATCTGAAAAGAAACTGGGTACAATCAGATTTAACAATGCAAAAGGGGATTAGTCTATGATTTATAGAGGAAAAAAGATACCGTTCCCGGCAGTTACTCAGGTGAGCTTTTTTCGGGTACTGGAAATGCTGGAAAAACAATCGGAAGATGCTGACGAAAACGTTGCAGTTTTTGCTAAAAAATTGTTAGCCGAAAGTGCGCAATATCCTGGGCTTCGGGAGGGAATTGATAGTGAGGATTTTGATAGTAGCCAGGAAATTGTAAAACGATTAAGCAGGTTACTATTTCCTGATGTTCTCCTGACGAACGAGATCAAAGCACTGATTCCTCCTTTTGAGTTTACTCCTTTTTATACCAGTACCCGGTTCAGAAGTATTGTTGATGTCAGTGATGAAGATTTTTCATTTGAACTGCAAAACTATTCGGAAGATCAACTTTATATCTTTGGATGTGCGGCTATTTTAAGTATGCATTATCAGTATACATTCCCTTTGGGGTTGCCCAGGCTGGTCACTATTCCCAATAAAAAAACAGGGAGTGAAGCAACCTATCGAATGACCATGAATGGTGACTTACTGGAAGTCATTCAGGGACCAAACGCAATACCGATTACAAACGAGGACTATTTACAATTGCTCGACAATTTTGAAAATATTGAATTATGGAAAGAGAAATTCCCGCCCAATAGTTGGATCGTAAGAGGTATTGGGATCACCAGTCTAACAGATATTTCTGTTGACCACGCTGTTTCTACAATTGCCTCCGATTTATTAAGCCATTCTGCGGGGATGGAAAGTAGGATTCATGATGGATTAATGAATTTATTTGGAATCAAGGATTTATCCATTGGTCTTTTAATGTTCAATACTACAACGGATACTTTATCAAGACACTTTATTGGATCCATCCCAACGGTATTATGTAATACACGGTCAAGTTTTGAAAGTAAAAAAAGTTTATGTGCACGAAGCTATGAAACTTTAATTACCCAGGAAAAGCCTCTTATTCTGTCCGATGTTGAAAAATTTAATAAAGAGTCGGGTAGCATTTTCTCGAAGGCATTACGTGACCAGGGCATTGAAAGTTATATCATTGCACCCATCCGGCATCAGGATAAATTTTTGGGATTCCTGGAACTTGCTTCCATTAAAAAACATGAGCTTAACGGCGCATCACTCCAACGATTGAATGCCGTGTTACCGATCCTCTCGATGGCGATTGGCCGGATTATGGGAGAATTACAAAATCGCAGAGAAGCGATTATTCAACAGGAGTGTACTACAATTCATCCTGCTGTGAAATGGCGATTTGAAGACGAAGCGAATAAGTTTATGGCGAGTCAGGAACGAAGCCAACAACCTATTTTTAATGATATTGTTTTTAAGAATGTTTTTCCCCTTTACGGTCAAATAGACATCAAGGGATCTACGGAAAGGCGAAACCATGCAGTTCGGGAAGATCTATCCAAACAGTTAGGTGAGGTAGCTAAAGTATTGAAAATGATTTTGCACCAAACCAGCATGCCTATCTATGAGGAAATGGAAATTCGGGTGAATCGTTTTCGAAAGGAACTGGATGGTGAATTACTTTCCGGTAGCGAGCATCGTATTTTACACTTTTTAGAAGATGAGATTCATCCTGTGTTCAAACAAATTATCAGACGGTATGCACATTTACAGGATTCTATTGATTCTTATTTTAATTTATTAGATCCCGATTTACATTCTATTTATGATGCCCGCAGGGTGTATGATCAAAGTGTAAACTTCATCAATCAATCATTGGCTTCATACCTGGATGAGAAGCAATTGGATGCACAAAAAATGTTCCCTCATTATTTTGAGCGTTATAAAACTGATGGTGTTGAGTATAATATGTATATCGGTCAATCGATTTCGAAAGATCTGGAATTTGATCCTGTTTTTCTGGAAAACCTCCAACTTTGGCAGTTGATGGTAACCTGTGAAATGGAGCGAAAGCTGGTGGGAATTAAAAAGGAAATTCAATCGGATATTGAGGTAGCATCGCTTGTTCTGGTTTATAGCAGTCCGCTGGCCGTTCATTTTCGGATGGATGAAAAGCGATTTGATGTAGAGGGTGCCTACAATGCACGGTATGAGATTGTCAAAAAACGGATTGATAAAGCCCGCATCAAAGGAACCAAGGAGCGCATAACTGCACCCGGAAAGATTGCGATTATTTATACGAGTGAAGAAGATGCAAGAACCTATCTGCGGTATATCACATTTTTAGAGAATAAGGGATATATCAGGAAAAACTCCACGGAAGTTCTGGCACTTGAAAATCTACAGGACATTTTCGGTTTGAAAGCCTTGCGTGTTGAAATCAATTATGAATCCCATACGTCTGAGCCTATTGATCTGAAAGGATTATTAACCCACGTGGAGCGAAATTGATGATTGGTTATTTTCCATAATCAGCCTTCACCATTTCTTTAATACCCTCCTGATAGGGTGTTGGTGAAATGCCAAAGTGTTTCTCAAATTTCTCACTGCTAAATACATAATCGCGATCATACTGATAGAGCATTTCTCCGAGCTCGCGCATGATTGGGATAAACAACCCTGCTGTTTTGATAACCCAGGCCGGAACTGCCATTGCTTTTGGTTTTACTTCGAGTGCTGCAGCGATTGCATCCACCCATTCACGACCTGTCAATGGATCAGGGGCGGTGGGGAGATGCCAAACCTGCTGATAAGCATCCGGTGTATTCCCTAACAGGGCAGTTGCTCTCATTGCATCAGGTGTATAAGTGTAAGAATGTTTTTTGTCTAGAGAACAGAACCAGTTAGCGGCTTTACCTTTTGCAAGATTTTTAGTAGCCGTTTCGTTAAGAACACTGTTGCGTTCGATGCCAGGTCCATAGAAGTCAGCAGATCGTGCAATTAATGCGGTTAGTGTTCCTGCTTGTACTTCCTTCATAATCATGTCCGCAACTTCTTTTCTGATTTTACCTTTTTTACTCGATGGATTTTGAGGCGTATCTTCATCCATCTTGCTTAAAAAATTGGGATCATACATATAAATATTATCAAAGAAGACCAATTTGGAATGATGCTTTTTGCACGATTTAATTATGTTACGCACGGTAGAGGGCCAATATTGTTTCCATTGTTTTACAGAATAGGGGAATCCCACTAATAGGTAGACGATTTCAGATCCAGCTATTGCATTATCGAGCTCATCCGCATTCGTGATATCAGCGGGAAATAACTGATCGGTTGGATTGATTTTTTTTGGATTCCGACTGACCAGACGAATTGCTTGTGTGTATCGTGTTAATTCTTTAGCCATTTCGGTGCCAATCGCACCACCAGCCCCAAGGATAGTTTGCATTTTTAGAATTGGTTATATATATCAATCATTTTTCAACGTCATTAATTTGGTTTATCTGGTGAATCGGATTTGCTCACGGTTTCGAATGAAGTTTTCAGTATTTCAGCAAATAACTTTTTGGATATCGATTCAAGTTCAATCATTGTATACCCTCTTTTACCCCATCCCCCTTCAACGGGGAAAATTGTAGTTTTGTTGTGTGAACAAAAAAGGCTTTGATCTTCTTCTGTGAGTTTAACTACAGCCTGATGTGCAGATACATTCAAAGTCAGGTAAATCTTATTCTTTATCCGAAATGAAGTTTTTTCGAAATGGGGTTTTTCGGTTGTCCCCTCAAATGAAAGTGCTAATTTTTGAATCCATTCATTGGTAATCCTAGCCATAATTACTAAAGATAAGAAAACCTTTCCGTCTACTGCCTATTGAGTCCACTTACGGAATTTATGACCAATCCATTCGAAGAAATAACAATCTTATGGTTTAATTTTAAAATTTAACTGACATACAATGTTTGCTTCACGACTTAAATATATTTTCCTGCTGTTGCTGTTTCCTTTTTCGGTTTTTCCACAAAGCGAGCCTTCTGATTCAATTAAGTTTAGTGCGTTCTCCTATCGAAATGTTGGCCCGACACGTGGTGGTCGTGCGACCGCTGTAGCTGGCGTTGAAAGCCAGCACGGAACCTTCTATATGGGGGCTACGGGTGGTGGAGTGTGGAAGACGGATGATTATGGGATCACCTGGAACAATGTATCCGATGGTTTCTTTGCCTCACCTTCAATTGGCGCCATCAGGGTTGTCCAGTCTGATCCAAAAGTTGTATATGTTGGAACGGGTTCAGATGGGATTCGCTCAAATGTAATTGCGGGTAAAGGAGTTTATAAATCTACCAATGCAGGGAAAAGTTGGAAGCACATCGGGCTGGAGAAAGTTGGACAAATTGGAGCACTGGAAATTCATCCGACTAAACCTGAAATAATTTTTGTTGCAGCACAGGGTCAGCCCTATCAGCCAAACCCTGAACGCGGCTTGTATCGAAGCAAGGATGCTGGAAATTCCTGGGAACTCGTTCTGTTTCATTCGGATTCGGTAGGGGCGGTAGATGTTGAATTTGCACCCGGTAATCCGGATATCGTATATGCTACGCTTTGGCGAAATGAACGCAAACCCTGGACCATTATCAGTGGAGCATATAAAGTTGGGGGTGTGTATAAATCGGTTGACGGAGGTACGACCTGGAAGAAAATTGACAAAGGATTACCACAGGGATTGATTGGAAAAATTGACCTGGCGGTTTCAGCTGCTGATCCGAATCGTGTTTACGCGTTGGTTGAAGCGCCACCCGGTGATGGTGGGCTTTATCGTTCAGATGATAAAGGAGAATCGTTTAAACAGGTTTCTGATAAGAAAGAATTAATCCGGAGACCTTTTTATTATCTGAATGTAGATGCAGATCCACAAAATGCCGATGTAGTGTATGTGAATGAAACCAGCTTCTTTAAATCTACGGATGGTGGAAAATTTTGGAAAACGGTTCGGACTCCACACGGTGACAATCATGATATGTGGATCAATCCGAAAGATTCTATGTTATTTGTACAGTCCAACGATGGTGGAGCAAACGTGACCACGAATGGAGGCAAAACATGGTCATCTCAGGATAATCAGCCAACAGCTGAATTATATCAGGTGGCCGTCGATGATCAATATCCATACTGGTTGTATGCAGGCCAGCAGGATAATTCTACGATTGCCGTTCCTTCGGCTCCGCCGTACGATGCGGTTGGTGGCGCCAGTAGTTTTTGGATGGCTGTCGGTGGATGTGAAACCGGGCCCGCTGTACCAAAGCCGGGTAATCCCAATATTGTTTATTCAAATTGCAAGGGCAGATTTGGGGTGTATGATAAGCGCACCGGACAAGAACGTCAATATTATGTTGGAGCCTCAAACATCTATGGCCATAACCCAACCGATCTTAAATATCGATTTCAACGTGTATCTCCTATTCATGTTTCCATTCATAATCCCGATGTAGTGTATCATGCTTCGCAGTTTTTGCACAAGACCGTTGATGATGGTATTACATGGGAAACCATTTCACCGGATCTGACTGCCAATGAACCGAGTAAACAGGTGATTTCAGGCTCACCTATTACGCGCGATATTACGGGTGAAGAATATTACAGTACCATTTATGATGTCAATGAATCTCCAGTGACTGAGGGCGTTCTCTGGGTGGGAGCGAATGATGGTCCTGTTCATGTAACCAGCAATGGTGGTGAAAACTGGGCTAATGTTACACCTGATATGGTTCCTGTTGGTGGACGGGTAGATTGCGTTGAGCCATCTCCGCATCAAACCAATAAAGCGTATGCTGCCATTCTTCGATATCAAATGGGTGACTGGAAACCATATGTTGTTAAGACTACTGATCTTGGTAAAACGTGGGAGCTGTTAACTAGGGGAAGTAACGGTATCCCCAAAGATTTTCCAGTACGGGTTATTCGGGAAGATCCCGAAATGGAAGGACTTCTTTATGCTGGTACTGAATACGGATTATTTATTTCATTTGATGATGGCAAAAACTGGAAATCCTTCCAACAAAATTTACCAATTACACCTGTAACTGATATAAAGATTTACAGAAATGATTTAATTGTTTCGACGATGGGGCGTTCGTTTTGGATTATGGATAATATTTCAACGCTTCGTCAATTAGCAAGTGAAAAACTTTCGATCACAACATTATTTCAGCCGACGAATACAATTCGCTTTCGGTATCGGGGTAGCAGAGGGGGAGAGGCACCAGAGTATACCTCCCCGGGTGTGGTCCTTGATTATTACATAGATGCGAAGGTAAAGAGCGAGGTTACGATCGAAATTTTATCCGCGGATGATAAAGTAATCCGAATGTTTTCCAGTAAAGCGCCGGAGGTGAAGCCTTCTGAAAGTACAGATATGGGCACCGGATTTACAACACGTACCAATCGTGGAGATTTAAAAATTGAACCTGGGATGCATCGGTTTAAATGGGACATGACGCATACCGGAGCCTGGGATGCGGATCCAAGACGAAATGGACAAAATGGACCCGATGTTTCTCCGGGAAAGTATATTGCCCGGTTAAAGGTTGATGGGAAGGTGATTGAGAAACCTTTCGAAGTGCAGGCTGACCCCCGTACCAAAGAAAGCGGAATTACGCTGTATGATATGAAAGCACAAGAAAAATTACAATTAGAAATACGAACCTTGTTGACTAACGGAAAACAATTGGTCGATAAATTAAATATGCGTACAAAGGAATTGGATGAAAATATTAAAGCGGGCAAAAAAGTAAAAGCTGCTAAGCAAGAAAAAGAAAGGCTTGTTAAAATCTTAAATGAGCTGGAAATGCAGGAAGGGATTTATATGCAACCCATGTTGATCGATCAACTTAATTATTTGAATTCCATGCTGGGCAGAGCAGACCAGCGTCCGGGGAAGGACGCCTATGAACGGTATGAGGAATTAAAGCAAAAACTGGACTGGCTGATTTCGTCGAATCAAAAATTAATCAGTGACTTGTAAATGATTGCTAATTGCTGATGGAGACGTATGTAGAACCTTGTAAGAAAGTTCACGTTTGTTAAGTACATAAACAGAATTTATGATGAATAAACTACTAACTGTGTTGTTTGTATTATCTTTTACTGGTGCCGTATGGGCACAGGAGTTACCATATCGGCAAATTCCCGAGTACCCGGAATCATATAACGAAGGAACCGTAGCCGCACGGGTGGTGGATGGCCTGGGCTTTCGATATTATTGGGCAACCGAGGGTTTACGGCCGGAGGATTTGAAATTCAAACCCAGTGCCGATGCCAGGACTACGGATGAAACCCTTGATCATATTTTAGGTCTGACTAATGTATTGATTAACGCTGTAACCCATAAAGTGAATGAAGGTCCAGCCGAGGTTGGATTGACTTTTGAGGAGAAAAGGAAAAAGACGTTAGCAAATATTCAAGCAGCTAGTGAAATTTTGAAAAAGTCTTCTGCTAAGGATTTGGAAGGCTACTCCATGATTTTTAAAGGAGCTAGTGGTACTGCCGAATTTCCCTTTTGGAATTTACTAAACGGCCCGATTGATGATGCCCTTTGGCATGTAGGGCAAGTCATTACGTTTCGGCGATCGTCGGGAAATCCCTTTAATTCGAATGTGAGTGTGTTGCAGGGGAAAGTACGGGAATAGCTGAGTTATTTTTGATAATAGTAATGATGATTCATATATCATTACAAAATGAACAGTGTAATTATAGCGGAGTGAACTCGGAGAAGACTTGACCCATTTCCGGGATAGCACCACCGGGTACATACTCACATACTTCCGAAAATTCTGCCCACATTTTTTGAACAACAGGATTAAAATGGGCTTTTTCAATGGCTTCTTTGGAAGCCCAGCCAAATACCTCAAGTATGGTTCCGTCTTTAGCCTGCATGGTGATGGCTTCGCGTTCAGACACCAGACCTTCTTGTCGGAGACGAGGTATATGGGTAGCGATTAATTTGATTAATGCATTCTCCTTGCCGGGAAGTGGTTTGTAACCTACAATGACAATTCTTTCGGTGTTCATAGTGAAGGATAAAAGATTTGTTATTAAAGATAATGGAATCAAATCCAATCTTTTACGAGTTAATTGCGAAAGATTACGAAGGAATCAGCCAGGCTGTGGTGCAATGTCCGCGTAGAGATAAAGGCCTAACATTTTTCCTGTGAAAATCCTCAGTCCTCAATCTTAAACTTGTGTTTGAGAAGTTCACTGTAAAGGTCATTCGCCTTTTTGCGCAAGTTTTCATTCACAATAATGGTTTTTTGACTTTTTTCTTTAATAAAAGGATCATTCTCCTTTACCTCGACTGTCAAACCCAGTGTTTTACAAATAGCTAATTGCAATTTCCGGGGATTGTTCAACAGATCATCATAGGAAACCAGGAGTAAATTTGAATCACCGATAAACGATAGCAAAAACTGGTGGTAGTTGATCCATACTGCCAACCAATGATCCAGCGCAGATTTTTCATATTTAGTCCAAATGTCAGGCTGATTAAAATCGAACACTTTGTTATTGAGTCCGAATTCATGATGTCCTAGCCAGTTCATATAATCAAGGACAAACTGGTCCTTCGTTTGCTGCTCGCAAAAATTTTTATGCTGACTAAGTAGCGACCGGGCATGATCAATCGGGTCACGAAAGATCACAATACATTTAAAATCCTTATTGAAGGTTCTGAAAGACTGATACCGTAAGATGAAGTTGTTGTTTTTGGAAAGGTAGAGCGTATTTTTCCCCTTCGCCTTAATCAGGTTCTGATAATCAATATAGGATTGATAGGTCGACTCATCCAGTTGATGAATTTTAAGCGTAGATTGTGCGATGTATTGCTCATTTAGAAAGACTTTAAAAAAAAATTCATCAAGTGCTTCGATGCTATCGAGTCCGAACAGCACCTTGTCTCCGTGTGCCCTTTCTTTTAACGCCTTACTTTTTGGATTGTAGACTTTTTTCCACAGGTTAGGTGCCAGTAAGAATGGCATATTAGCGTACGATAACGAATGAAATACGTTTGTTTCGAATAACAAATTTGTCAAAGCGGTAGTACCCGCTCTTGCCAGCCCTGTAACGATAATAAAATTTTTATCTTCAATGGATCTGTCTTTTAAAAAAAGATCTTTTTTCCAGTTTAAAAAGGAGTTTAACTATGTTATAGTTACTTAAAAACAGGGTGTGCAGCAGCTTAGACCAGTAGGAGTAGTCTGAAGTCTTCTTTTGAGGAATAAAGAGGATAAGGCTACCGATTGAAATACTAAGAATAAAATAGAATGAACTTACATCCGCCTGATTGATCTCTTCGGATTCGAAAACCACATACAGGTAAGGCGGAATTGCTGCAATAAAGGAGAAGAAGATCAGTAAAATGATCAGCATTAAAAAATTGAGAAGCAATGGTTTCAGGTTCTGAACCAGCCTGGTTTGTTTAAGATCTTCATCGGCTTTGGTATCGAGGATAATATCAAGTTGTGCAACGGCATGTTTGCAGAATAAGAAAAAGGGACGTTTTACAAAAAGCAAAAGCCCCATAAAAAAAAGCGCACTGCCAACTACAACGAAAAGATAGTACATGTTAATTTTTTGTAAAGATGCGTTTAATCTTTAGCCATGTTTTTTTTATTGAACTCCAGGCGATCATTACAATACTTATCAGGACAATAAAAAGTACAACCAATACGATCACGATTGTGGCGGCTCCAATTCCCGGACCAATGTATAAAAGCATGATATTAAATGTTTAAAAGTTTATATTTTCATAAATTCTAATCCATGTGGCGGCATCAACCAGGTTATTAACAGGTTTGTACATGTATCGTTTAAGTAGGATTTCCTGATCATTCAGAATGTATACTTTACCGTTGTCAGTGGTTTCAACAAATACATCTCCGTTGCTCAAATAAGAGTGAAGTCCCTGTGTTGGTGTAAACATTTTTTCTTCCTCGAATTGACGCTGTAATTTTACATAAAAACTCGAATCAGAATAGTTATAAAAAACAAGTTGTGAGCTTTTTAACACTGCGTGCATGTCAGCCGGATCGAGAGGTTCTTTTGAATCAACCGGTGTTCCTGTGATGGAGAGGTTGTTGTTAAAGATGGAGATCAGACTGTCGGAAATAATATCCACATCATGCTGGAACAGAAATTCTCCATAAATCAGCCGGATAATTTTATTGGCTTGCGGTCTGTAATGGATGATCAGGGATTGGTGCCGAAGACTGATTAATACATCATCCGTTTTCCAGAATTTGCCATCGGTAAGTACAGGTTCAATATCGTTAATATGAAGCGGATCCTGAATATCACCGGAGGTATAAACGAAATTGATAAATCCATTCTCAATCAACATCTCGGATACCGATTTTTCGTAAATGATTTTGCCGGTTGTGGCACTGATTTTGGTAATAAAATCATCCCGATATTCTACATCTTTTTCCTGAAAACTGGCAAAACCTTTAGCGGAGGCACACACCCAGATATTTCCTTCTGCGTCCAGATTAATGGAATGATGATATTCTTTGTCGGTATTGTGCCAGATAACATTGCTTGCTGCATCAAGCATGTAAATATTGTTCGAAAGGTTACACATCACAATTAAGGATCTGTTTTCCATCAGAATGGGGTTATCTGAAATCGCATTTGGAAATTGCCGGTCTGTCTTATAAAAGTCTTTTTCCCGTAAAAACCAGCGATGGTGAACCGAGTCGTCACGCAAATTCACTAGCTCTATATTCCATTGATTTTCTTTACCATTGAAGTAAGAACTTAGGGCAAAAACATCATAGGTAAGATTGTTTATTTCGTTGAATTCAGAATCTGCTTTCGCTACACCAGGGGGAACTCCAACGATATGGAGATCGGCCAGGACGATTTTCACTGTCTTGTAGAAATGGATAAATGCTTTGTACGGTTGGGTCAAAGGACCGAAAAACTTCCCGCCTTCAAGCACGTGAGAGACGCTCCAGGCAAAGATATTAAGAAAGGCTAATAACAGAATTATTAAGTTAATCTTTTTTAATACTCCACTGTATTTCTTCATTGTTTGCGGGAGAATAATTGAGGCAATGGTAAATTACCATTGTGAAATATTAAGGTTTTTGCCCGAAGATAAACCATTCTTTTTTATTCCCCAAGACACACTTTTGGCGTGAAATTAATAAAAAAGTCAACTTTTATTCTCATATTAATTGAAAACCAGGAATAACACGAAATAAATTTTATATTTCCCCTGTCGCCATTGGAACTGCACATGGGATATTTGATCGCAATTGGCCAGAGGAAAAACACAGGAAAAAAGTTTGGTAAAAATTCATCAAAATTCCTTCTTCCCCAGATCCCAATAATTCGGTTCGAGTTTTGTCGTCTTCTGATTCCAGTAATCGGGTGTCACTTTGTGGCCCTCCCTAGTCTTCAACTCTCGGTTATACACCTTGACAATTGGATTAAACGTAACATCTGGAGTGGCAATCAACCAGGTGGAGGGCTCTTCTTCGGTTTTACCGGGTACTTCTTCAATCACGGTTTCTAATTTATTAAGCGCTAACAATTCGTGCAGAAACTCTGCCCGCTCTTTGCTGATTTTTTCTTCAATTACCCTGCAATTGATCCCGTTAACTTCTTTGATCGGATGTTGAAATTTGAGTAGGGTCATGTCAGAAGAAGTTTACACATAACGTTTTAATGTATTCAAATACCGGACTGTAAAATCCTACTACCATGATACCAACCACACATCCTGAAAGCGCTATTCGGGAAGCCCGATCACTCACAAAATAACCAATAGGTGTATCGCTTTTATTAATCATCATCGCCTTCACCACCAACAAATAGTAGTACAATGAGATCACCGCATTCATCACAGCGATGGTTAACAACAGATAGTATCCTGCCTCCGCGGCAGCGGTAAATAAAAAGAACTTGCCGAAGAAACCTGCCAATGGAGGTATTCCGGCCAGCGAAAACAAGGCCACCATCATCGCCAGACTCAACCGTGGATTGGTCTGGTATAATCCATCGTAGTCACTAATGTTAATCTTACCAGTGGCCTGCTCAATGCTCACCACTACGCCAAAGGCTGCCAGATTTGAAAATACATACACCAATACAAAATAAATCACGGAGGCTAACCCCAGCGATGTGCTGCCGATCATGCCCAGCAAAATAAAGCCTGCCTGTGCAATGGAAGAGAAGGCAAGAAATCGTTTTAGGTTTTGCTGCCGGATAGCAAACAAATTACCAAGGGTCATTGTGAGGATGGCCGTTGCAAAAATGACATCCGTCCACGTAGAATGCAGTGTTTTGAAGATGGTGAAAAGTAAAATCACAAGGATAAAAACTGCTGATCCTTTCGAGACGACAGAAAGATAGGCTGTAATATTAGTCGGGCTACCCTCATACACATCGGCAGTCCATAGATGGAAAGGAACAATGCTGATTTTAAAAGCTATTCCCGCAAAAAAGAACACAAATCCCAATACCTGGATAAGCTCATTGGTAATATTTAAATCCACATAATACAATGATCCCTGAGCGCCGTAGAGCATCGATAACCCGAACAAGAGGATGGCAGAAGAAAAGGCAGAACTCAAAATCAGCTTAATACCGGCTTCGGCAGATTTGCTTTTAAACTGATCATAGGAGGCAAGTGCGGAAATCGGTAGTGTTGTCAGTTCTAACCCAAGGTAAAACATCAAAAAATGTCCGGAAGAAATCATGTAGTTCAGTCCGATTACACTGGAGATGATGAGCAGATAGAATTCTGAGATTCGTTGTTGGTTGTTGGTTGTTCGTAAATAGGTTCCCGACTGTAAGAAAATGATTAAAACAGCAAGGTTGAGAATGTTCTTCATCAGTATTCTCAGTGGATCAGTCATGTACATACCACCAAATAAAGATCCGGATTCTGCAGGAATAAATCCGAACAGCGTGATGCCTGCAAATAAAAGGGTCGTGATTGTGATGATAAATTTTTTCCTCTCTCCATCAAAATTTAATTCGAGGACGAGAAGAATGAGTATGGTGACTACCAATACCAGTTCATGACGCATCAACAACCAATCGGATAAACTCATTAATTAATTCTCTAATTACTAATGTCTAATGTCTTACTACCTACTACCTACTACCTACTACCTACTACTTACTACTTCTACTCACTACTCACTACCTACTACTTACGTCTACTAAAGACTATTCCCAATCATGTCCGACAACCATAGCGGCATCAAACCGATAATCAAGATTCCTATAATCAACGTAACCGTAGCAATTTTTTCAAACCACTGTGCTTTGGGAAGATTCATATAGCCTTCTTCCTGCACAGGACCCATTAATATTTTTCCCACCACCCGTAAGATATACACAGCCGTTACCACAATCGACGATACTGCAATCACGGTTGCTATACGATAAAACCAGTCTTCATGCTGAAATGCTCCCACAAAAATGGTCATCTCGGCAACGAAGCCACTCAGTCCGGGGAGTCCGAGGGAAGCAAGTCCACCGATTACATAACAAACCGATAAAAAGGGGAGGGCTTTCATAAGGCCGCTCATCTCGGTAATGATCCGTGTTTTGGTACGTGAATAAATCATCCCGATCAATGCAAAGAAAAGGGCCGTCATTAACCCATGAGATAACATTTGCAAAACTGCTCCGGTAGAAGCGGTTTTGTTCAGCATCAGGATTGCGAACAAGACAAGACCACAATGACTTACAGAAGAGTAGGCATTGATATATTTCAAATCAGTCTGCACAACCGTGGCTAGGGCACCATAGATTACCGAGATCGAAGTAAGAATCAGAAAGATCCACGACATTTCATTCGCTGCTTCGGGTAATAGCATGATGGCGACCTTTAAACACCCATACCCACCCAGTTTCATTAATACCCCTGCGTGCAGCATGGATACTGCCGTAGGAGCCGAACTATGTCCGTCGGGTGACCACGTATGAAAAGGGAAGAGCGCGCCAATCACTCCAAAGCCAATAAATATTATTGGGAAGAAAATCCGTTGCATTTCAATAGGAAAATTTTGAGATGCCAGTGCAATAATGTTAAAGGAATGCGCTCCATCTACATCGGAATAAAAATACAAACCAAGTATTCCAACCACGAGCAGGGCGGACCCTGCCATGAGCATAAGCGTTAGTTTCATCGCTGCATAGGCTTTGTTACCACTGCCCCAGATTCCAATCAACAAATACATGGGGATCACTGCCAATTCAAAGAACAGGAACATCACAAATAAATCGAGCGACACAAAGAATCCGTACACACCGGTTGCCAGCACAATCAGTGACACAAAAAATTCCTTGTAGAGATTTTCTACCTGCCAGCTGGCAAAAATTCCGGTAAAGATTACCAGGGAGGTAAGCAAGATCATGGCTACAGCGATTCCATCCACACCCACTTCAAAATTGATATTCAAACTTGGATACCAGGCATAGCTTTGTGAAAACAGCACGATTGCTTCATTGCCGGCATTACGCTCTCCAAAAAATAGATACAGGAGGTAAAAAGACAAGACCAGTTGAATGGTCATCCCAATTGCCGAAAATGTACGCACCTGATGTTGGGTACGAGCAACCATCACCGCAAGAGCAGTAAGGGCAGGGGCAACGATCAGGAGGATGAGGATGTTCATTGGTTTGCGAAAATGACGGTTAATAATATAATAAGTACACCGGAGATGAAGATGAAGGCATATTTTTGAAGCTGACCCGATTGAAGTTCTTTAATTTGTTCAGCAATCCAATTGGTGACAAATGCAACAGCATTCATGAAACCATCGATAATATTTCTGTCAAACCAGGCGATTGGCGTGCTCACCAACCGGAAAATCACCGATTTAGTGATGAAGACATAGAGTTCATCAACAAAGAATTTATGGGTAGCACTGACATAGAATCCACCAAAAGATTTGGATACCTGATCAGGTGTGGCCGATTCAGTTTTATAAAATCGCCAGGCAATCAAAATCCCGATACCCGCTACAACCACCGAGGTGACGGCAACCGGAATCGATAAGTGTGATTCCAATGGCTCACCCGTTGCAGTAATGTATTCTCCAAAAGGAATAAAACCTGCAACTACCGAACCCACTCCCAGGATGATCATCGGCAGCAGCATGATCATGGGCGATTCTTGCGGTGTGTGGTGATAGGAAGTTTCTTTTCCCCAGAAGACAATAAAATACAACCGGAACATATAAAAGGCCGTCAACCCTGCAACAAAGGTGGCGACACCAAAATAAACCGGGTGATGCGCATAGGCTGCCGCCAGTATTTCATCCTTGCTGAAAAATCCGGCGAAAGGTGGAATCCCAGCGATCGCCAGACAGGCAATTAAAAATAAAATGTGCGTGACCGGTTGAAACTTACGAAGTCCTCCCATCTCCCGAATGTCGTTGGTATGCACTGCATGAATAATGGAGCCCGCACCAAGAAAAAGCAAGGCTTTGAAAAAAGCGTGCGTAAATAAGTGAAAGAGACCTGCCGTATAGCCAAGTCCTTCAGTGGCATATCCTGAAACCCCCAATGCGAGCATCATGTATCCAATTTGCGACATGGTAGAAAAAGCAAGCACCCGCTTAATATCAAATTGTGTGCAGGCTATGACGGCGGCAAATAAAGTGGTGAACGCACCAATAAATGCTACTACCTCCAATGCATCGGGAGCATGCACCGAATAAATTGGAAATAATCGTGCTACCAGGTACACGCCGGCTACCACCATGGTTGCAGCATGGATCAATGCCGAGACCGGTGTCGGGCCTTCCATGGCATCCGGCAGCCAGATGTGCAACGGAAACATGGCTGACTTTCCCGCACCTCCCATAAAAATCAACAGCAATGCCCACGTGGCAATTGACAAACCGAAGTACGTATTCACACTGGTGATGATCACCTGATCGGGATTGGTGAGTATGTCAAAATCAAACGTACCGGTGTAAAAGGAGAGGATCAGTATCCCGACAAGGAATCCAAGGTCAGCAAAGCGTGTAACGATGAATGCTTTTTTTGAAGCTGCTACGGCTGCAGGTTTGTCAAAATAAAATCCGATCAACAAATAGGACGAGACGCCCACCAATTCCCAAAACATATACATCTGGAAAAGATTGGTAGCAACGACCAACCCCAACATTGAAAAACTAAATAATGACAGGAATGAAAAATATCGATCATATCCAGTATCACCCTTCATATATCCCTGGCTATA
Source organism: uncultured Cytophagales bacterium (assembly GCA_942491425.1). Taxonomy (GTDB): domain Bacteria; phylum Bacteroidota; class Bacteroidia; order Cytophagales; family Cyclobacteriaceae; genus JBGTGG01. The sequence goes on along the minus strand of CALOAV010000104.1, from coordinate 74,295 downwards.
GAGAAACACCATAAAGGAAACCGTCGTGATCACCACCAGCATCATCACCGATATAGGATCCAGCAAAATCCCCATATCAATTTGCAGAGAATCGGTAAACCGGAGCCAGGTTACATTATAGGGAATGACTTTTTCGAATGAAGTTCCGCTGAAAAATTGAAAGGCAGTTTGCCAGGAGAGAAACGTCGAAATACCAATGGCAATGGTCCCAATCCATCCGGATGAACGGCCTGGAAGTTTTCCACTACCGAGACCGTTGACGATAAATGCCGCCAGCGGTAAAATGAAAATCCATATCGTGTATTGCCAGGCCATCAGTATTTCATTTTGTTTACATCTTCCACATCGATTGATCGGATGTTTCGATACAGGTTAATAAAGATTGCGATGGCAACTGCTGCTTCAGCGGCCGCAATGGCGATAATGAACAAGGAAATAAAATGGCCTTCCAGTTTTCCCGGGAACAAGTAATTGTCAAAAATCACAAAGTTGATGTTTACCGCATTGAGCATCAGTTCAACGCTGATCAACATGGTGATTAAATTTTTTCTGGTGAGGAACCCATAGACACCGATAAAAAACAACACGGTCGTTACTGTTAAAACATGGTTAATGGGAACATGCTCAATCATTACCAGAAGGTTTATTTCGTTTTGCAATGACAATGGCACCTACCATGGCTGCCAGCAATAAAATACTGATGACTTCGAAAGGTAACACATACCCGCCAGCACCGTAACTCAATAATTTTTCTCCGATGGTCTCCACATTTGCGGTAAGCCCTGTTGGTGTTTTACCTAAAAAATTCTGGCCACCTAGAACATATAGGGTCAGACTGGCTCCTGCCAATGCAATAATTGCTGTCAATAGAATTTTAAAAAGATCAGGTCGTTGGAGTTTCTCGTTTATGTGCGAAGTCAACAGAATGGAGAAAATAATTAACACGACAATTCCTCCTGCATAAACAATCAACTGAACAGCCGCCAGGAAATTATACCCCACCATGAAATACAATGCAGCGGTAGCGCCCAATGCAAATAACAAAGTAAACTGCTGCACGAAGGATCCTTCGTGTAGTAACTGCCAAGTAATGAAAACACAAGGATCATTATAGCGAGCGAGTGAATAAAATATGATGGCTCGCTTTCCATTATTTTATTCCATCCATCTAATTTTAGAACCTGGTTTATTTAAAATTTTGGTCAATTTGCGAACGATCAAAAACAGCATGCTCGAAGGTATTGAGCCATCACTATGGCATCAGTAGGGCAAGCAGGAATACATAGATTACCACACATCGTACACATTTGAAAATGATATACAAACTGATCGATGACTTTTTTCTTTTCTTCCAGTTTCTGGATCTTCAATACGTGTGCAATGATTTCAATAGTGCCATTCGGACATGCCATCTCACAGGCCGAACAACCGGTACATTTATGTTCATTATTTTCATCATGTAGCAACACCACCTCACCACGGAAACGCTCAAACATTTTTAGTGTGTCCTTATTCTCGGGATATTGCTGGGTAATGATTTCTTTACGGAGCATTCCGAAATGTACAGAATACCGGTCACCGCCACTGGAGTCCTGAAAAAATTCTTTAAAATAATAAATACTTTTCAACGTTTTTCTAAGGGTTATTTATACCGGTCGAAACAATATCTTTAAAATCAAGCTTCCAATCGCACTCATATCAATATGTTAAAAAATGCCATCCCATCAATGACCAAAAATGCCATCAAAACGATATTCATCAAATTGACCGGCAATAAATATTTCCATTCAAGTGTAAGCAATTGATCAATCCGCAACCGCGGGAATGTCCAACGAAACCACATCATCAAAAAGATCAAAAAAGCCTACTTTTCCAAAAAACCAAAACACAGAAGGAATAAAATCCATCACATTGCGTTAAAGGCTTCCCAGCTCCCAATATGAAAAGGCATCCAGCCACCTAGAAAAAAAGTTGCTCCAATACCTGCCACGATAAACATATTCGCAAATTCTGCTAAGAAGAAAAACGCAAATTTCAATCCCGAATATTCAGTATGAAAACCCTGCTGTCAATTCAGATTCAGCTTCTGCCAAATCAAAAGGTCCGCGATTCGTTTCGGCTGTACTGGCGATCATGAATATTATGAAAGCAATCCACGCCGGAAGATGTCCTTTAAAAATCCACCACCCATTGGCCTGTGATTCAATGATGGTACTGAGTTGCAAACTGCCGGTAAGAATCACGATCGTCAATAATGATAAACCCACTGACAATTCGTAACTGATAATCTGTGCACCGGAACGCATGGCACCAATTAACGAATACTTATTATCAGAGGACCAGCCCGCTAACAGTATTCCAATCACCCCCAGCGAAGAGACTGCAGATACATACAGAATACCGATGTCAAAATCCAATGCCTGAAGCCCTTTTGCAAACGGCAATGCTGCAATGGCCATGAACGCAGCGATCATAATAATATAGGGAGCGAGGTTGAACAGGAACTTATCAGCTCCTTTGTTCATCAACGGTTCTTTTAATAATAATTTGATGACGTCGGCTATCGTCTGTGCTGTTCCCCATTTTCCAACCCGCATCGGACCGAGGCGCAATTGAAAGAAGGCACTGATTTTTCGTTCTGCATACACCAGGACAATGCCCAGGATGGCAAACAATGTCATGAAGCAGACGCCCACAATGACCATTTCAAGAATTAAAACAGTATCCGGCGCAAAGCTTTCAGAAAGGCTTTGGTGAATTGACCGGGTCAGATAAGAAAAATCGTAGAGCCACTTCATCGGTCAATATCGGGGATTACTAAATCTAATGTTGACATGATGGCGACCAGGTCTGCAATTTTACTACCTCGCGCCATGTGATCTAATGCAGAGAGATTGCTAAATCCCGGTGACCGGAACTTGAGCCGGTACGGATTTTTTTGCCCCTCACTGATAATGTAGACCCCAAATTCGCCCCGTGCAGTTTCTACTTTTTGATAATACTCGCCTTTTGGTAGTTTGATTACCACTTTGGTCGGCATTTTATATTCTCCTTCCGGGATATTGTCAATTAATTCTTCAATAATGCGCATCGATTCCCACATTTCATCAATGCGGCATTTATAGCGTGCGAAACAATCACCTTCATCACGAAGGATTTCATTCACTTTAATAGTTGGGTATCCGCTATAGGGTTCATGTTTACGGATATCACACGAAAATCCAGAAGCGCGTCCCGACGGACCAGTCACCCCATAGGATATAGCATCTTCTTTCGAAAGAATACCAATACCTTCGGTGCGTTGTCTAAAAATCACATTGTTAGAGAGTAGAGTATCGTACTCCGGCAGTTTCTTTTTAAAATGGGTAAGAAAATCTTTGGTGCGCTTTTGAAAGTTTGGATGGATATCAAACATCAGGCCACCCGGAATATTATAATTCATGGTGAGGCGGGCGCCACAGGTTTCTTCAAAAATATCAGTGATTAATTCCCGATCCCTGAACCCGTATAGAAAAGAGGTAATGGCACCAAGGTCCATGCCCATTACTCCCCACCAGAGTTGATGAGAAGAAAGTCGGGTTAATTCAGCAATAATGGTCCGAATCACTTTGATACGATCACTCACCTCCAATTCAAGTGCACGTTCTACACATAAGCAGACCGCTTCATTATTAATATGACAGGAAAGATAATCCATCCGGTCTGTCAGGTGGACGATTTGCTGATAGCTGTCGTGCTCACACATTTTTTCAATCGACCGGTGGATATAACCCAGATGAGGTTCTACTTTCCGAATAATTTCTCCATCCAGTGAAAGAACGAGGCGCAATACTCCATGGGTAGAAGGGTGCTGTGGCCCCATGTTAATGAAATATTCCTGCGATTCGAGTTCGGGTAAGACTTCCTCCATACTAGTATTCAATCATATTTACGGGGTCATCATAATCTTTTCGCAGAGGGTAGCCTACCCAGTCATCCGTCAATAAGAGTCTGCGTAAATCCGGATGGTTATTAAATTGAATTCCAAATAAATCAAATACTTCGCGTTCATGCAGTTCTGCGGTACGCCAGATATCACAAACGGTGTCGACGGCCGGATTTTCACGACCATTGGTCTTTGCCTTTAAGACGAACTGGTGGTTTTGTGTTGTTGACTTCAGGTGATAAACCACTTCCATGTGTTCAGCATAATCGACACCGGTAAGGCAGAAGAGATAATCAAATGAAGTCTCCGGATTATTTCTCAATTCAAGAGCTATTTTCTTTAATGCTTCAGCGGGAATGGAGATTTGTAAAAACTGAGTTCCCTCCACGCATTCCGCTTCGGGTATAACTTTTAAAACAAATTCTTTTAAAGCTTCATTACTCATTGTTATACAAAGTCTTTCATGGGATCATTTTTATCCCGAATAGATTCACCTTTAATTTTCTTTTGCAATTCCATAATGCCATACAACAACGCTTCCGGTCGGGGCGGGCACCCGGGAACATATACATCCACCGGAATAATATGGTCTGCACCTTTTACAACTGAATACGTATTATAATAGAAGGGGCCTCCGGATGTGGCACAGGCACCCATGGCAATTACATATTTTGGATCGGCCATTTGATCATACAATCTTTTTAGTACCGGGGCCATTTTATTGACAATGGTTCCTGCGATTACAATTAAGTCGGCTTGCCGTGGAGTAGCGCGTGCCACCTCGGTTCCGAAGCGTGACCAATCGTGGCGGCTTGCGCCGGTGGCCATCATTTCAATGGCGCAGCAACTGGTACCAAATACCAATGGCCAGAGTGAATTAGAACGGGCCCAGTTGATTACTCCATCCACGGAAGTGATCACGATATTACTTCCGGGACCGCGCTTAATTTCTCCGGGGAAATCTTTTAGCAATTGTTCGTGCTGTCCTGGATCGATTGTATTTTGATTTACTCCCATTTCAATGCTTTCTTTTTCCAGGCATACAACAATCCTAACCCCAGGATTGCAAAAAATATTAAAATCTCTACAAAGGCTGCCATTCCGATCTTTTTCATAACCACAGCCCAGGGAAAGATAAAAACGGTTTCAACATCAAAAATTAGAAACAAGATAGCGAAGAGATAATAGCCCACTTTGAACTGCATCATGGAAGGACCTTCTCAGTGGGGATACCACATTCATAGGGTTCGTCCTTTTGCGCATTTTTGGAAGTTGGTGCCAACAGGTTTGAAACCAATACACCGACTCCAACCATGACGATGCCACCTATAAAAAATATTATTAAGGCTTCGCTATTCATTATTTAACTTCCCAGGTGTCTCCACTATTTAATAGTTCATCCATCGTGTGATACTTCGCACGTTGTTTACTGATTTCCTTTTCCTGCTCAAGTCGATCGGAGTACGACGGTGCTGCAACTTCACGAATAACCCCAAGTGCTACTGGAAACATCGGAGTGTCCATGCGAATCAGCATTAAGTGTAATGTTGGATCCTCAGAATGTGCATCGTGTACAAGAATATCCTGTTCGGTCACTCCATTTTGTCCAATTACTACTACTTCCAATGAAAGACCCTTGAGCCGGATTCCTTTTTCCTTATTTTTTCCAAAGAGCATCGGTTTACCATGCTCCAGGTGAAGTTGAAAATCATCCCGGTTTACCTTGTCTGTAATCTGTGCATGCGCATTGTCATTGAAAATCACACAGTTCTGAAGAATTTCAACAACAGAAGTGCCTACGTGTTGCGATGCTTTCACAAAAATTTCGGACATCAACTTGGGGTTGGTATCAATGGTACGTGCATAGTAGGTTCCTTGTGCACCAATCACAAGATCTCCGGCGTGGAAGGGACGTTCTACAGCACCGAAAGGTGTAGACTTGGTCACCAATCCTTGCGGGGATGAAGGTGAGTATTGTCCCTTTGTTAATCCGTAGATCTCATTATTAAAAAGTAGTATGTTAATATCTATGTTTCTCCGAATTACATGGATGAAGTGATTACCTCCAATGGCAAGTGCATCCCCATCTCCCTGGACTTCCCATACACTTAGCTCCGGGTTCGCAAGTTTTACACCCGTTGCAACGGCAGGTCCTCTACCATGGATAGTATGAAACCCGTAGGTATTCATGTAGTATGGAAAACGTGCGGCACAGCCGATTCCCGAAACAAAAACAACCTCTTCTTTTGTAACCCCCATTAATGGCAGGGCACCGGTCATTGCTGAGAGAATGGCATAATCACCACAACCCGGACACCAACGTACCAGTTGATCGGTAGCGAAGTCTTTTTTGGTTAATTTAACTTCTTCTTTTTTTACGACAGTATCGGCCATGGTCTTAATCTTTTAAATGATGGATAAAGACTTCCTTCAGTTCGGTTACTGTAAAAGGTTGCCCTTGTATTTTTGTATAGGATTCGATGGGTAATGCCGGAAACTTGCTCCGTAAATACCCGGCAAATTGTCCCATGTTCAATTCACAAACGATAATTTTCTTATACCGGGAAAGTACATCCTTTGTGTTTTTAGGAAGCGGGTTGATATAATTGAAATGACAGAAGTCTATTTTCTTTCCGGCTTCCTGAAGTTCGGTTACAGAAGTGTGAATACCACCGTAGGTTCCTCCCCAGCCAACTACCAATACTTTTCCATTACCGTCACCTTCAACAGTAATCTCAGGGATATAATTTGCGACCCTTTCTACTTTTTCAGCACGTATCTTCACCATTTTCTCATGGTTTTGTGGGTCATACGAAACATTTCCAGTATTTTCCTGCTTCTCCAGTCCACCAATCCGGTGTTCCAGACCCTTCATTCCGGGAATTGCCCACGGGCGTACCAGTGATTCGGGATCCCGTTCATACGGAAGGTAAGCTTCCCCATTTGGTTTGGGTTCAACGACTTTTATATCGGGTAACTCACTCATCTTCGGAAACTTCCAGGGCTCTGAGCCATTGGCCAGATAACCATCCGTTAACAACATCACCGGAGTCATATGTTCAATAGAAAGTTTTGCGGCCATAAAAGCAAACTCAAAACAATTAGCAGGCGTACTGGCAGCAAGCACAATACACGGGCTTTCACTATTTCTTCCATAAAGTGCCAGATTAATATCGGCCTGTTCTGTTTTCGTAGGAAGCCCGGTGGATGGACCACCCCGTTGCACATCAACAACCACAAGTGGAATTTCACTCATAATAGCCAGCCCGATTGCTTCGCCTTTAAGTGCAATCCCTGGCCCACTGGAGGCAGTAACTCCTATCTGTCCTGCATACGAAGCGCCGATTGCAGAACAAACTGCAGCGATTTCATCTTCTGCCTGCAGGGTGATGATTCCAAAGTTTTTATGCTTCGAGAGTTCATGAAGAATATCAGAAGCAGGGGTAATCGGGTAAGAACCATAAAACAGTTTCTTTCCAAGTTTTTCTGCCGCAGCCATAAGACCCCACGCGGTGGCCACATTTCCAGAAATATGACGATAATGGCCCTTTTCAATTTGGGCAGGTAAGACTTTATAGATTGAAGGAAGGGCTTCAATGGTTTCAGCATAATGATAACCCGTATGCAATGCTTTTTTGTTTCCTTCTGCCAGGGCAGGGGTCTTCTTGAATTTTGCATCCAGGTATTTTTCCGTTTCACCAGGGGAACGGTCAAACAGCCAGTACATCATACCAAGTGCAAACATATTTTTGCAGCGCATGATGCTTTTATTGTCAAGCTGAATTCCCTCCAATGCCGTCTTTGTCAAAGAAGAAATTGGGGCTTCTACAACATTAAAAGCATCCAGGGTGTGGTCTTCCAGTGGATTCCCCACAAAACCTGCTTTTAAAATATTCCGATTGTCAAACGCATCGAGGTCAACAATGATGTTGCCACCAGGTCTGGCATATTGAAGGTTTGATTTTAAGGCTGCCGGGTTCATGGCTACCAATACGTCGGCTTGATCACCGGGCGTATAGACATCGACCTTTCCAATCTGGACCTGAAAACCAGAAACTCCTTCAACGGTTCCTATAGGAGCACGAATTTCGGCCGGAAAATCCGGGAAGGTGGCCAGATCGTTTCCAAACATGGCTGAAGTGAAGCTGAATTGCGAGCCTGTTAGCTGCATTCCATCTCCGGAGTCTCCCGCAAACCGAATCACTACCTTGTCACGCTCTAAAGTAGTCTTCTTTCCGTTCAATACTTTTTCGCTCATAATATTTCCGTTACTTTAAATTTACTTTGCTCGCTCAACAATAACAATCGTATGCGCCTTAATATTTGTGTGAATTAGGATTTTATTTTATAATTTACACATGACTTTGATCATTTCTAAACCTAACGATAATCACTATGCCGTATACCATTTGTGAACCTTGTGTAAGTACCTGCGATACCGCCTGTGTAGATGTTTGCCCCGTTGATTGTATTCATGGACCGATCAGCACCGACGGAAGCGGGTCGGAAGTAAAAGAAGAAGGGTTTGATGTTACCGGCAAGCAGCTCTATATCAACCCCGATGAATGCATTGACTGTGATGCATGCGTGCCTGCCTGCCCTGTCGATGCCATTTTTGAGGAGAGCCAGGTACCCGATGAATGGAAAGAGTACATTCCTAAAAACTATGAGTTTTTTGGAATGACACCGCCTTAGTCAGTTAGTTGATCATTGTTAGTTGATCGTTGTTAGGATATCTTCGAACAACTAACTCACCATTGCTTATGCTTAAAGTTTTATCAAGTAAGCAAATCAAGGAGCTGGATGCTTATACCATTCAGCATGATCCGATTTTATCTATTGATTTAATGGAGAAAGCCTGCCGGGCTTTCGTATCCTGGTTTAAGGATGAATTTGATCTTAAAAAAGTAGTTTACATTTTTTGTGGCACCGGAAACAACGGGGGAGATGGCCTGGGCATAGCCAGGATGTTGTACGGTTGGAATTATGAAATTCGGGTGTATGTGATAAAAGGATCGGCACCCGAATCTCCCGATTTTAAAATCAATCTTAATCGGCTGACCAAATTAATTTTAGTTAACACAATTAATAATGAAGAGGAAATCCCTGATTGCTCAAAAGCTGATGTGATCATTGATGGTATTTTTGGCAGTGGCCTGTCCCGTCCGATAGAAGGATTGTATGCGACTTTAATTCAAACGGTTAATAAAGAGGCTGCTGTTCGCGTGGCAATTGATATCCCTTCAGGGTTACAAACCGATCAGCCTTCTTTGGGTGTTATTTTTAAGTCCCATCACACAGTGACATTTCATTTGCCTAAACTCGCGTTCTTCCTTCCTGAGTATACTCATTGGGTAGGTACCTGGCACATTGTGAAAATAGGATTAAATAAAAATTTTATTGCAAATGCAGACACCGCTCATTATTTGGTTCAGCAAAGTGATGTTGCTAAAATTCTGAAGCCAAGAAAAAAGTTTGACCATAAAGGAACGTACGGAAAGGCAATGCTGGTAGCAGGAAGTGAAGGAAAAATGGGTGCAGCTATTCTTGCCACCCAGGCAGCTGTGCGATCCGGAGTAGGTCTGGTGACCGTACACATTCCAAAATCGTGTATTTCCATCATCCAAACCAGTGTGCCTGAAGCAATGGCCCATATTGATCTTCATGAACAGTGGTTGAGTGAAAGTTTTGATTGTTCTGAATTTAATGCCATCGGCATGGGCCCGGGACTTGGAACTGCAAAAGAGACAATCAAAGCCTTTGGTAGAATCCTCGAATCTTCAACAAAACCCATGGTATTAGATGCTGATGGATTAAATATCCTGGCGGCAAATCAGGAACTTCTGCACCTGATACCGGGAGACTCTATATTAACACCTCATATGAAAGAGCTAGAGCGACTGGTTGGAAGCTGGTCGAACGGGTTTGAACGATTAGAAAAACAAAAGCTATTTTCAAAAAAGACCCACACAATTCTCATCGTCAAGGGAGCACATACATCCATAACAACCCCTGATGGTAGGGTGTATTTTAATGCCACCGGCAATCCGGGGATGGCTACAGGTGGGAGCGGTGATGTACTAACCGGGATTCTTACTGGTTTGCTGGCTCAGGGATATGATTCTTTAGAGGGCGCAATCCTTGGCGTATACCTACATGGATTGGCGGGTGATATTGCTGCAAAAAAGATCGGGATGCATGCCATGATCGCTTCCGATATTATCGGTTCGCTGGGGAAGGCCTATCAGCAATTAGCTAATTAGATAATTACTGATTTCTAATTAATCATGAATTTGCAATCAGCTTATTAGAAAATTAGCAATCCATTTAAACCTTTAGGCACTTTCATGCATCTAAAGGGTATAATTTATGCGAAATGCTCAAATTTCAGGGATTTAGGTTAAACTTTGGTTTGATATTTGCGTTAAAACATACAATTAAGACTTATAAAATGCGTTTTTTTAAATTAGTCGTATTCCTACTTTTTATTTCATCTGCTGGTTATAGCCAGTCAGAAGTGGAGTACTCGGCTAATCCAGAGCTGGCCAGTATCTCCAAAAGCATTAAACTCTTTCCGAACCCTACCACAGATTTCCTTCACGTACGGTTCGATCATGTGAAAGCCGAAAATGTGACGATTGTTGTACACAATGTAATCGGCAACGAAATGAAGCTGGAAGTGGAGGTTATCGATCAGCATGAAGTTCAGGTAAAAGTGAAAGACCTGGCAGCAGGATATTACCTACTGGCCATTCGGGATGACGAAACCAAATTCAGAGGTACCTATAAGTTTTTAAAGCGGTAGGGCTTACTGATTCTTTATATATAAAGCCATCCGGAGGATGGTTTTTTTGTTTAGATCAGTTTCTTTGCTCCATTTACTAATCGCTCAATATCTTCATCCTTTGTATCAAACGAACACATCAATCGAACTTCAGATGTTCGATCATCCCACACATAAAAGAAGATCTCATTTTGTAATCCTTCAATGAGGTGCGGCGGAAAAACAGCAAACACTCCGTTCGCATCTACCGACTGGGTGATTTTAATTTCCGGTATTTCAGAAAGTCCTTTCTTCAGTTTCTGTGCCATGGCATTCGTGTGTGTGGCATTCCGTTTCCAGAGGTCATTGGTAAGCAATGCATCAAATTGACATCCAATAAACCTCATTTTGGAATGGAGCTGCATTCCTTGCTTTCGGATGTATTTGAAATCGATGGCAAGTTTGGGATTAAGAATTAATATTGCTTCCCCGAACATCATCCCGTTTTTCGTTCCTCCAAAAGAAAGCACATCAACACCCACATCCAAAGTAAAGGCTTTAAAATCCAGACCCAGGCTGACCGCTGCATTGGCGATGCGCGATCCATCCATGTGAAATAATAAATTAAATTTTTTGGCTACTGCCGATAGTGCTTTTAGTTCTTCAATTGAATAGACCGTGGCATATTCAGTGGGCTGACTAATGGAAATAACTTTTGCCTGCGGATGATGTTGATCACCCTGCCTTTTAATAATGGCCGCTACCTGGTCTGCATATATTTTCCCGTCGGTAGTAGGGATGGTTAGTAATTTACACCCCAGGAATTTTTCAGGTGCAGTGGACTCATCCACATTGATGTGCGCAAGATCTGAACAAATCACTGCCTGATAAGATTTAGTCATCGCCTGAAGTCCAAGAACATTGGCACCGGTTCCGTTGTACACAAAATACACTTCCGTCTCCGGGCTAAAGAGTGATTTAAATTTTTTGCTCGCCCGGGCACAGTACACATCGTCTCCGTAGGATTTTTCATGCCCCTGATTAGCCTGAATAAGTGCTTCCATGATTTCAGGGTGAACACCCGAGTAGTTGTCGCTGGCAAATGTTCGGATTGGTTCCATCGATAGAAATTTATTTAAATGGTGTTAAATTTAAAGCAAACAACGCGAGAATACTCAATTCTGTCACTACCTTTAAAGAAAGAAATTCAATTCTATGGTAAATATTCTCGTGCCCACTGATTTTTCAGACTTGTCAAAGGTAGCCATTAAGTATGCATTGAAAATGGCAAAGAATTTAAATGCGAATGTGACGATTCTTCACGTGATTATTAGAATTCAGCCAACACGCGCCAGTGTTCGCTTTAAATTGCAATCGCTGGAACGCGAGATGGATAAGTATGCAAAAGAAGATCTGGAAGCCTTGAAAGAGGAAGTTGTGAAATGGAACAAAGCAGGAATTCCGATACAAGTCAAAATATCCAAAGGCTCAAATTTCCATGACTCAGTGAAAGCTGAGGCAAAGAAACTCCGGTCGGGATTGATTGTCATGGGAACACGTGGTGCGAGTGGGCTTAAAAAAATGGTGATCGGCACCAACACAACAGCGGTTATCGAACGCAGTACCATACCGGTTTTGGCTATACCCGAACTGGCGACCCATGCTGGGTTTAAAAAAATTGTGTACGCTACCGACTTGAAGGATATTGATGGAGAACTTAAGCGATTAAAACCTTATCTGGATATTTTTAAATCCTCTGTCCACGTTGTCCATGTTGTAGATAACGAAAGCGAAACGGATAAGGCAAAAGATATGATCAGTACAGCGTTTCAAAAATTCGATCCGAAAAAGTTAAAAGTTGAAGTACTTGTGAACAAAGACATTGGGAAGGCATTGGATGCTTATGTGCTGGACCAGAAAGCAGACCTGGTTTGCTTGTTCAGCCAGCACCATGGATTCTATGATAAATTATTTAATAGAAGCTATACAAAACAAATTGCCTTTCAGAGTAAGGTGCCGTTGCTTGCGTTCAAATAATGTTGCCAGTAACCAGTTCCCTGTTACCGGTTAAATTGCGTTAACCGACCATGACTGGTTATCTGCTTAAGGATATGTTCTTAATGAGTGTGCACCGGGCAACTGGTAACCGGCGACCGGTAACTATAACCTACCGACTTTCTACTAAAACTCCGCGCTCCCCGGAAACCTCGGAAAAGGAATCACATCACGAATATTGGTCATTCCTGTAACGAACTGAATTAATCTTTCAAAGCCAAGACCAAATCCGCTGTGCGGAGCGGAGCCAAACTTTCTAAGTTCGAGGTACCACCATAGTTCTTTTTCAGGAAGTTCCATTTCATTAATTCGTTTTACCAGGTTGTCATAACGTTCTTCACGTTGAGAACCCCCGATGATCTCGCCGATCCCCGGGAATAAGACATCCATCGCGGCAACGGTTTTATTATCATCATTTTTTTCGCATATAAAATGCTTTGATGCCCATTGGGTAATTGTAAAGAATGACCGGTGTTTTGAAGTGCTTCTCCACCAAATAGCGTTCATGCTCGGATTGCAAGTCGATACCCCATTCGTTTACCGGAAATTGGAATTTCTTCTTTTTATTGGGTGTCGAATTTTTTAAAATATCAATCGCATCGGTATATGTGAGCCTTACAAAATCATTTCCGGTAACGAATTTCAACCGGTCGATCAGGCCCAGTTCGTTGCGTTGTTGTTGGGGCTTACTTTGTTCTTCCTCAGCTGCTCGTTTATCTAAAAATTCCAAGTCGTCTGCACAGTTATCCAGGGCATACTGACACAGGTATTTAAGAAAAGATTCGGCTAAATTCATGTTATCATGGATATCATAAAAGGCCATCTCAGGCTCAATCATCCAGAATTCAGCCAAATGTCGGGTTGTATTTGAATTTTCAGCCCGGAAGGTCGGTCCAAATGTGTAAGTATCACTTAACGCCATGGCATAGGTCTCTACTTCCAGCTGGCCTGAAACGGTCAGATTGGTTTCTCTGCCAAAAAAATCTTTTTTATAATCGATGTGACCATCATCCGTTATGGGTGCCTGGGCAGGGTCCAGTGTGGTTACCTGAAACATTGCCCCCGCACCTTCTGCATCTGAACCCGTAATAATGGGTGTATGGATGTAGAAAAATCCTTTCTCATTAAAAAATTGATGTACAGCGAAGGCCATGGCATGGCGAACTCGCATGATTGCCCCAAATGTATTCGTACGGGCTCTCAGGTGGGCGATTTCCCGCAGAAACTCAAGCGAATGTTTTTTTGGTTGTAATGGATATTTTTCTGGATCACTATCCCCCAGGATTTCCACCGAATCCACTTTGATTTCCACGGTTTGACCTTTCGCAGGAGATGCCTCCAGCGTACCAAGAATGGAAACACAAGCTCCGGTGGTAATGCGCTTTAGCAGGGCTTCATCCGTTTGTGTAAAGTCAACAACTGCCTGGATGTTTTTGATGGTGGATCCATCATTCAGGGCAATAAACTGATTGTTTCGAAAGGTCCGTACCCATCCTTTTACCAAGACTTGCTGACCTATAGGATCGGTCGCTAATAATTCTGCTATTTTTAATCGTTCCATACCGAGATAATTGGCAGGCAAAAAACGACAATTTCGATGGCTTTGTCAAAGTTTTGATAAATTTGCTATAACTACAAAAGTCATTCATGCAGAAACTCGGGTTAAACCAATCCTTACAACAAAAACTGTCTCCACAGCAAATTCAGTTTATTAAACTGCTGCAGGTTCCCACTGCCGAGTTGGAGGCACGGGTTGAAGAGGAACTAGAATCAAACCCCGCACTAGAGGAAGGTGAGGATACCCGCGACGATGACGATCAGGATGACAATGAATATTCAGAAACCTCGGGTGGTGAAGAGGAGGTAGATATTAAGGATTATCTCCGTGATGATGATTACAAGAGTTACAAAACCTTTGATGGGAATGACGATGATGATCGGGAAATGCCTATACCGATGGTCTCCTCCCTTCATGAACAATTGATGACACAACTTGATTTTCTCGGGCTTAGTGATGAACACTATATCATTGGGAAACAATTAGTGGGAAGCATAGAAAGTGATGGATATATCCGCCGGGATCTGGAATCAATCGTAAACGATCTGGCCTTTGCGCAGGGAGTGGAAACAACACTGGAAGAAGTGGAGGCGGTATTGAAACGGATACAAAATTTTGATCCTGCAGGAATAGCGGCTCGAAATCTTCAGGAGTGTTTATTGCTGCAGCTGGATCGGATGGACAATGGTCATGATATTGATGTGGCGGTTGCCAAGAAAATTATCACGGATTGTTATGATGAGTTTACAAAAAAACACTATCAGAAAATTCAGAAAAAATTAGATACAGAAGATGAGGATTTTGTGAAGGATGCGATGGAGCTGATCGTGCGGCTGAATCCTAAACCGGGTAGCGGTAGTGGAGGAGGATCGGGACGCAACCACTATATTATTCCCGATTATATCCTCACCAATACGAATGGAAAATTAGAGCTGGCATTGAATAGCAGGAATGCACCGGAATTACGCATTAGCCGGTCATACAATGAAATGTTTTCTGCATACGATAAAAGTGATAAGAAAGACAAAAAATTGAAGGAGGCCGTTTCTTTTGTAAAACAAAAACTGGATGCCGCAAAATGGTTTATTGATGCGATCAAACAACGCCAACAAACCCTGCTAAGAACAATGCGTGCCATTGTGGATTATCAATATGAATTTTTTCAGGAAGGGGATGAGACCAAACTGCGGCCAATGATTCTGAAAGACATCGCCAATGTAATCAATATGGACATCTCTACTGTATCAAGGGTAGCCAGCAGTAAGGCGATTCAGACAGATTTTGGAATTTATCCATTAAAATACTTTTTCTCAGAGGGAATCACCACTGATTCCGGTGAGGAGGTAAGTAGCCGGGAGGTAAAACAAATCATAAAAGATATCATTGATGAGGAGGATAAGAAAAAGCCATTGTCTGACGATAAACTGGAAAAGATATTAAATGGCAAAGGATATAATATTGCGAGGCGAACGGTGGCGAAATACCGCGAACAACTTAATATTCCTGTAGCAAGACTGAGAAAAGAGTTGTAGTGGATATAGCAGCACGCATTATTTCATTCGTTTTTTCATCCATTATTGATGGCCACTTATTTGGTGCTGATCTTTATTAATTTTTTTCCGGTTGCTGTATTTCCATTAAGTACAAATTCTTTTCGTGGGTTTGGGCTGTTAATATTTATCAGCACCTTTGTATTCCCTGCTTTGAATATTTTATTCTTTAAGTTATTTGGGTCTATTCAATCATTAAGTATGCCTACCCGCGAAGAACGGGTTATTCCATTTCTATTCATTGCAGTACTGTATGGTGTAATAACCTATTTGTTTTATTCCAAGTTCAGAGTGGGGCTGGCAGACAGTATTTTTAAAATACTCATCATTATTAATATGCTTGTAATCGCCTCTTCTCTGATTACTTTTTTTTACAAAGTGAGTGTTCATAGTTTAGGGATTTGGGGACTAGTGGGGATATTAGTGCCCTTTAATCGAATGACGGAGAATAGAGAGTTGTTGTATCCTACACTGGTATTGATTGTTGTAGCCGGGTTGGTGATGTCAGCGCGTCTTCAACTCCAGGCCCATCGACCACGCGAAATATTAGTAGGTGCTATTACCGGATTTGGTGTTGGATTTATCGCCACCATTCTTTTGTATCAATAAAATTTATTTCAACATGTACACGTTTATTACATATGCTTATGCCAATGGAGTTGCTACTTTGAAGCTTAACCGGCCTGAGGTTTACAATGCACTTAATGATGAGATTACCTATGAGTTACAAGATGCTTTAAAAGAGGCGTCAAAAGACAAGCAGGTTCGTGTACTTGTTTTAACGGGTGAAGGAAAAGCTTTTTGTGCTGGCCAGGATTTGAAAGCTGCGGCCGGGCAGGAGAAAAGGTCATTCATGGAATCGCTGCATAAGCGCTATAATCCGATTATCCGTGCCATGCGGAATATGCCGAAACCAATTATTTGCCGATTGAATGGTGTCGCTGCAGGTGCTGGTTGTTCGTTGGCCCTCGCGTGTGACCTGATTGTGGCATCAACTGAGGCTACCTTGATTGAAGTGTTTATTAATATTGGATTGGTACCGGATTCCGGCTCATCCTATTTTTTACCCAGGGTAGTGGGAATGGCTAAAGCATTTGAGTTATGCTCCATGGGGAGCCGGGTGAAGGCAGATGAAGCGTTGGTATTAGGTCTTGTAAATCAGGTAGCAACCCCTGATCAACTAGACGAAGCGGTGGCGAAATACACAGATTACTTTGCAAATGCGCCAACCCGATCCATCGGCTTAATCAAAAAAATGCTGAATAAGTCAACCACCTCATCATTGGAAGAAATGCTGGAATATGAGGCTTATTGTCAGGAAATAGCTGGTACCTCCCATGATTATAAGGAAGGGGTACAAGCCTTTCTCGATAAAAGAAAACCAGCTTTTAAAGGGGCCTAGTTTAGAAGGCGCTGATTGAAATTCCAAAAACAAGATTAGTCATATCCGTCTTCGAGGGTCCAAGATCCGTTTCGAATTTTGGTGAGAAGTCATAATAACTAAATAAATGAAAGTTCCCCATCCCAACCTTTAAAGAGACTCCGTATCGAATCGGGTTGAGGTTATAATCTTGCTTGTCTTTCAATTTTTTAGTTTCGCCATCTTCACGGTATTTGAATTTGCGGAAAGAATCATATAATACACCAAAGCGACCTCCGATGGTAACTTTAAAACTTCTATTCGGGTCATCGGGGTTTAGGGTGAAACGGAAATCCATTGGAATATCAAAATAATTCATAACCAGCATGGATTTTTTGGTATTACTGAACGGACTGGGTACAAACTCTACCTCTTCAGAATCAGTGATATAGGCCAGATTGTGATTGTTTTTGAATTTGTAGCGCTCCATTCCAAGTCCAATTCCCGGGTGAAAACTGAAGTTGGATTGACCGATTCTATAATCTCCTTGATAATAGATATTTACTGTCCTAGAGCCCCAAAATCAGGTTTCAAACAACGAGTCTGGTTTGTTCATTCCTTGGTTAAATCCGAATTCAATAGAAATTGTTCCAGGAATATCAGGTCTTCCACGTTTAGAGGTTTTTTCAGTGTTACCCTCTGTTTGTGCTAATACGAAATGGAAAGGATAGCGAACCCAAGAAATAGGGACAGTTTTTTAATCATTTGTTGATGGCTCATAAATTTGAAGTCCCAAAAATAGGTTTTTTGTTCGCAGGGGCAAACGAAATCTTTTGTTGAGTTAATTTATTTTTTACATTTGCAGTCCAAAATTCAGTCGTCTTTGGATATGGGCCTGTAGCTTAACTGAATAAAGCACCTGACTACGGATCAGGAGATTTGGGGTTTGAATCCCTACAGGCTCACTCACTTAGGTAGTTACAACGTGTAACTACCTTTTTTATTCTCCCGCCTCTTCCGATTATATTGTCAGATTGATCATCTGGTAGAAAAGTTTTAGACTTTTCAATTTCAATCCAATTATTTCCGCTTCATAATTGGATATTAAATTTTAAATTGAGTTTGATTAAATAAAAATCCGATGAAAAAATTAATGTTTTTCTATTCTCACGTTGGCGTTTTGTGTTTCCCTTAATGCAATTGCTCAAAAAATTAATTTACGGGAAGACCGGGTAAAATTGGACGGTCGACTTGAGTAACGCCTGGGCAGGTAATCTGGTAGGGGATATAGATTTCGCGAAAAAAACACTTTCGCGGATTATATCAAAGATAATTTTGATGTTAAAGTTAAAAAGGATGGCAAAGAAGAAATGATCGCCAGTGAAGTCGTGCTTGCGACAGTCTCACCAAAATCCGGAGATCTGGTAGGACGGTTTTATAAAGACGGATCCAGTCAGTCTAAGTTTGCCATAGGTTTTTTATTGGGCTATGAGATTTCATTGAATAGTACTGAGCACAGTGCAGAAATGAAAAAAATGGAAGATGTTGTGAAAGGGTATCTGACGGCTTATGTTTCAAAATATTATACTGATTTGATTGATGATGATATGAAGAAGTTAAAAAATTTGAACAATGAGTTAGCAGGAATGAAAAAGAAATTAGCAAGCTGAAAAAAAAAATCGAATCTAATGAGAAGGATATATTAGATCCTAAAAAAAGAAGATAAAGTGTTGGAGTTGAAAAATGACAATATTCATAATGCGTCAAGAATAGAATCACTGAAAGCGGTGAACGAAAATTTAGCAATTGAGATTAATCGCCTTGACGAAGTGCTTAAGAAAAACAGGATGGAGCAGGCTTCGCTTGATGCGGAATTAAAAAATTAACAGATTCAATTTTCGAATTTCTATTTCAGAACGAACAGGGGACCATTCGTCGGAAATGGAATCATGTACTTATTTTAGTTTAAACTGGATAGCCACCGTCATCCTGACATTTACCGGAACTCCCCGCTGTTTACCCGCATCCCATTTTGTTAGCGCAATTACGCGCAGTGCTTCTTCATCGCATCCAAAACCAATCCCTTTACGAACGCGCATATCTGATGGTTCTCCACTTTTATTGACTACAAACTCGACGAAAACTTTGCCCTGTGTATTGCTTCTGATTGCCGGCTGTGGATATTCTATTTCATTGCCAAGGAATTTATAAAAGCCTTCATAGCCTCCTTTTGGGAGTGGCATTTTTTCAACAACAAAGAACGTGTCGATATTTTCAATGGGGTGAATTAATTCCGCTGGAATTGTCACCGGTATAACAGGATCTATTTCAACAGGAACATCAATAGCTAGTACTTCTGTCAATGACGATTCAATGGGATTAACATGGATGGGTTTTTCTTTTATGGGTTCCGGCTTTTCCGCAGGTGTGTTTTTTATTTCCGTAATGGGAACAGGAAATAGAGGATCATAAATCACAGGGTCGCCGGGTGGTTTAATTTCAGGCTTAGTTACCGGGTATTTCCATTGAAAGGCAGAGAGCACGAGCATGATACTGATGCACAAACTCAGGAAGAACAGCATTCTCGAATTTTTATGGACATCATATTTTGGATTCTTCTTCGGTTCCATAGGTGTAAGATTTGATACACCTTCCTAATGCACATGGTATCAACAAGTCACAACCTGCTGGTATCGGTTGTCGGATATACAACGGAAACCTCGGTAGGTGTTGTATTCTTTTCAACATCCTGTTTTTTCTCCCAACGAAAAACCAAAAACAGGATGATTCCCAGGAATAGAATCAGCATGAAGTAGATAAACACTTTCGTAAGCCGTTTTATTTTCTGACTTTGTTCATGACGGGACATAAGCTCGCCATAGTTCCGATAGCGATCGATTCTTCGCGAACTAATTTTGCTTCTTCTTAACCGAATATCATTCCTTCCCATCGTATTTTATTCTAAGGTTGAAACGTTGCCGTAAACGGTCCAGGGCCCTGTAGGTTCTCATTTTTGCACCACTTTCGGAAATTTCAAGGATGTATGCAATTTCCTTAAAGTCTTTGTCTTCGAAAAATCTAAGTTCTAAAACATGTAACATTTCGGTTGGTAATTCTTTTAAATATTTTAGCATCTTTTGAATCAATTCTTCATTCCAGTCATCATCGCCTGTGTCCATCAGTTTTTTCATCTGAACCTCTTCAATGCTAAAAACCTTTGTTCTTTTCTTTCTACGATAATGTTTATTGACTTCATTACTTGCAATACGATACAGCCAGGCGGATACCGGAACGCCCCGATACTCGAATTTCGCAACATTATTTAAGGCAATTAAAAAGGTTTGCGAGCATAAATCAGCCGTTAATGCTTCGTCATCCGTTTGACGAAAAATATAATTAAAGATGCGTTCAAAATACTTCTCATAGAGTTCACCAAACGCCATTGGATCTGTCCGGGTTCGCTCAATAATTGAATACTCATGACGTATTTCGTCTTCGGTCATGTGGCCTAAGTTTCAATAATAATCCGAATGATTTAGGAAAGTCACAAGAATTAACGTGGAATGGGTGAGGAATTGACAAATGTAGTTATTGTATATTAGAGCATTATTTATTAACCTAAACTAAATACTGGTGCCAGTTATGTCCGATAAACGGGTATTCTTTATTTTTGTAAGCTCATCTAAATTTTTGCTCTGGTACAAATGAAAAGGATCCTCATCATATGGATCATTTTGAAGTTGGCTTTCCCGGCTAATGCTCAGGAGATTAATTATACTGTAAAAAATTATTCAATTAGTGATGGTATCCCCCAATCTCAGGTTACTGCATTGATTGAGGATAATTTAGGGTATTTGTGGATTGGAACCCGTGGCGGTGGACTTGCGCGGTTTGATGGGGAAGAATTTGTGGTATACACTACCCTGGATGGTTTATTCAGTAATGTTATCAACGACTTATGGTTTGACAACGATGAAAATCTTTGGCTTTTACATCCGCGTGGTTTTACACGATTTGATGGGGCAACTTTCAAAAAAATAAGAGAATTGGATGTTCGAATGGCAGGTGATCGGGCCCTTCCGTTATTTGAACAAAACAAGGAAGTCCAGTTTCTAACGTACTTAGGTAACCATGGAACCATCGTAAACGACTCTGTACGGTATTCAGGTACTTCGCTGTTTGGCGAACACTCGATTAAGAGATTTTTCCGTTCTCCATCCGGACAGGTATATGTTTATTTGAGTGACGGGAATATTTATACCATTAAAAATAAAAAGTTGAGCGACGGGATACCAGCATTAGATGTTGGTATTTTGTATCGATTTTTCGATCATGAAAATGAAGTTTGGATCCAAACCCAGAAGGGATATTTTAAGATCGATCCTAAATCTTCAAAACTGATTCCAAAACCAGGAGCGAATAAGGGTATTGTCCTGCACTTTGATCCGGTAGAAAATGTGTATTGGACAATGGCAAGAAATGCGATTCTGCGGGAAGAATTTTCGCATGATGGAATTAAGATCGATACGGTTATCAATGGCGTAGAAGCTAGTCAGGTGCTGGTCGATCGGGAAGGTAGTACCTGGATTGCCAGCAATGGTGGTGGTTTGTTCCGATATTTTGTACAAGATTTTGAACGATGCGCCTCCGAAGACCTGGGGGGAGTCATGGCCATTCATATTGATCGAAAAGGCCGCGAATGGGTAGGTTCATTTGGAAAGGGATTGTGGAAAATAAAAGACAAAAAATCCAAATACTATTCAGATCCTAAATATTCCTATCGGAATATGATTTCCTGTATTAAGGAATCCCGGACAGGTAGTATTTGGGTGGGCACAAGCTACGGACTGGGTCGTTATAATGAGGATACGGATGATTTTACATGGTACACAACAGCAGATGGACTTGCTGGAAATGGAATTTTCAATATTCAATTTGATGAGAACGATGTGATGTGGATAGGCACCGGTAAAGGTGTAAATCGGTTTGAAAACGGAAAATTCGAAACCTATCTTATTAATAATGAAAATGTTGGAAATGGGATTCTCTCCTCTCACTATTCCGCATGGGAAGACAAACTTTATGTTGGAACAGAAAACGGTGTTGCCACCATGCAAGATGGAAAGTTCTCAATACTTCCGCTTTCAGGGATTGAAAACACATCAGTATTATGCATTCAACCCTATTTGGATTCATTGATCTTGTTTGGAACCAGTGGTGCAGGGTGGTTCTATTTAATCCACAAACACTGCCCAAACTTTAATCACATCGGATGATGGTCTGGCTTCTGATTTCATTTATTTTTCTGCCGCTGATGAAGATGGATTTATTTGGATAGGTTCAGAAAAAGGAATTAATCGCATTAAACTTGATGAGATTTTGAAGTGATTGAAAATATTCACTTTAATGGTGAGAATGGCTTGAGTGGAGTCGAAACTAATCAAAATGCATTTTTTGTAGCTGGAAACGAAAAACATTTTGGACTGGTTGATGGGATTTATGAATATAAAAATGCTCCACGCGATCAGTTCAGGTCATTCTCGCCTCACCTCACAGATGTTCAAATTTATTATGATGACTACGATGTGAATTTATATTCTGATAGTGTTACAGGTTTCTATAAAATTCCATTTGCATTAAACTTACCGCCCAATCGAAATCATATTACTTTTCAATTCAACAAGGTTGATAAATTATCACCCAAGTCAGTTCGTTATAAATATTTTCTGGAAGGGTTTGATAAACACTGGTCCAAGCCCATTACGAATGACCAGATAACCTATTCAAGTTTACCACCTGGCGCCTATACATTCAAACTTATTTCAACCAACCGTAAAGGCGCATGGGGAGATGAAATACTGGAGTATTCGTTCGTTATTAATACGCCTTTTTATCAAAAAGCATCATTTATACTTAGTGTTATAATCCTTTTTGCCGGACTGATTACTTTGTTTTTCTATTTGCGGGTACGTTACCGCGTAACCAAGATGCTGGAATTGGAGCGAATCCGTTTGCAAGAGCAGGAGCTATTAAGAAAGGAAATCGCACGCGATTTTCATGATGAAATGGGCAACCAGTTGACACGCATTATCAATTATGTAAGTCTTTTAAACCTAAATGGGAAAGCCAAGCAAAATGGTTTAGTCAATCAGACCTGTATAAAAAGGTAGAAGATTCAGCGAAGTACTTGTATGCCGGAACCCGTGACTTTATTTGGGCAATTGATCCGGTGAATGATGAACTTTCAAAATTATTTCTGCATATCCGCGATTTTGGTGAAAAACTTTTTGAGGAAAAGCACATCCAGTTCAGAGCGACTAGTAATTTTTCGGGATTTAAGCGCCTGCCTTACGGATTCAGTCGTGAGGCCAATTTGATTTTTAAAGAGGTGATGACCAATGCATTTAAGCATTCAAATGCTGAAAATATCGGCTTATTCCTCAATACAACCGAGAATGGATATGAAATTATCTTAGAAGATGATGGGGCTGGGTTTATTTTTAGTGAAATAGATGCTAATGGTTTGACAAATATTCGGGAAAGAGCAAATCGAATTGGTGCTATTTTACGTATTAGCAGTAAACCTAAAGCAGGCACAACAGTAATTTTAAGTTTTGATTTAGTTAAACCCAGAAAGTATGGCGCATTCTAAGAAAGTTCTTATAATAGAGGACGATGAGGAGATCAGAAACAGTTTTAGCCTGATTGTTAACAGTTCTGATAAATTTACAGTAATAAATACCTATGGAAATGGTGAGTCTGCCATTAATAATTTTTCAAAAGATCAGCCCGATATAGTACTCATGGATATTGAGTTTCCGGGGATGAATGGAATTCAGGCAACCAAGGTTATTAAAGATAAATTCCCACATGCAGAGGTAGTCATGGTTTCTGTTTATGAAGACAGTGATCTTGTTTTTGAAGCCCTGAAAGCTGGAGCGTCAGGATATATCACAAAAAGTGCAAATTATATGGAGTTGTTATCTGCACTGGATGAAATTTCTCGTGGAGGTGCGCCCATGAGCAGCAGAATTGCACGGATGGTGATTGATAATTTTCATGTTAATCCGAATTCTCCATTAACAAAAAGAGAAACTGAAATCCTTCAACTCATTTCTGAAGGTAAAACCTATACACAGATTTCAGAGCAACTTTTTATTTCCAAGGAGACTTCGAAAACACATATCAAAAATATTTATTCCAAGCTTCAGGTAAATTCAAAATCAGAAGCAATTGCAAAAGCAAACATGGATAAATTGATTTAGGAAATGATGCCGACCCAAATAGTTGGAATTTTCATCGATAGTATTCGGAATTGAACACCTAAAGTCACCCAATCATCGGTAAATTAGAATTTTATTATACAAATAATGATATCATAACAACTATTTAGGGAGGAAGACCGTCTAATAGACAAATCCTCTTCATATTTAGTTTAGGTTAATAATTAAAGGAGAATGGATTAGCCCCCTGGACGAGGGGGCTTTTTTTATGCCTTCGCGTTCATAAAAAATGCCTTTGCTGCTCTTCCAATAATTTCTAGCTTTAGCAATATCCAACCAAATTGACCTAACCGATGAAAAAAATTCTTGTACTCCTATTAATTGCATCTACCTTCAGTGCATACGCACAACGAAATAAGAAAACAGAAGCTGAAGTTAAACCGACAAGCAATCCAATTGAAGAAAAAACCAAAGGATTCAAAAAAATGGAAGGATTTATTCCATTTTATCTGAATGAATCACAAGAGAAAATATACTTATTGGTAACCAAATTTAATGAGGAGTTTCTTTATGTAAACTCACTTTCAGCGGGAATCGGATCGAATGATATCGGATTGGATCGTGGTCAGCTTGGAGGCGAGCGTGTTGTATTAATGTGACAGACGCGGACAAAAGGTTTTGATGATCGAACCGAATTATCGGTTTCGTGCGATCAGCGATAATGTTGGATGAAAAGCGGGCAGTAGAAGAAGCTTTTGCACAATCGGTTCTCTGGGGATTTACTGTTGTAGCCGAAGATGGTGGAAACGTATTGCTGGATGCCATCAGATTTTTTTATGCAAGATGCGCACAATGTTGTCGGCCGCTTGCGAACGAGCCAACAAGGAAATTATTCATTGGATAAATCAAAGTCTGCATTGTATATGCCGATGATCAAGAACTTTCCGAAAAATTCTGAGTTTGAAGCAACGCTGACATTTTCTGGTCAACCGACTGGGGGATATATTCGAAGTGTTGTGCCGACACCATCGTTGGTAACAGTAAGACAACATCATTCTTTTGTTGAGTTACCGGATAATGATTATATGCCGCGAAAGCTTGACCCACGTGCAGGATTCTTTGGAATTTCCTATTATGATTATGCAACCCCCATTTCTGAACCAATTGAGAAACGATTTATTTCACGACATCGGTTAAAGAAAAAAGATCCTTCTGCGGCAGTAAGTGAGGCCGTTGAACCCATCGTTTATTATTTGGATCGTGGAGCACCAGAGCCCATTCGCTCTGCCTTATTTGATGGAGCACGTTGGTGGAATCAGGCATTTGAAGCTGCCGGATATAAAGATGCTTTTCGCGTAGAGTTAATGCCGGAAGGGGCTGATCCAATGGACGTTCGTTATAATCTAATTCAATGGGTACATCGCTCAACACGAGGCTGGTCGTACGGATCATCCGTTTCTGATCCGCGTACCGGAGAAATAATAAAAGGCCATGTGTCATTGGGATCTTTACGCGTTCGTCAGGATTATCTGATTGCTGAGGGTTTGCTGGCCCCGTACGAAAATGGTAAACCTGTTTCAAAAGAAATGGAGGCGATGGCACTCGCACGCTTACGCCAGCTTTCCGCCCATGAAGTAGGGCATACGATTGGTCTTGCACACAGCTATGCATCCAGTTCTGAAAATGATGCATCCGTGATGGATTATCCGCATCCCAATGTAAAGTTGGTGAATGGAAAAATAGATTTAAGTAGTGCATACGATACGAAGATTGGTGCTTGGGATAAAGTAGCAATTGCGTACGGTTATCAAGATTTTCCATCCGGAACCGATGAAGACGCGGCATTAGAAAAAATTATTCAGCAATCCTTAAAAAGCGGACTTACCTTTTTGTCAGATCAAGATGCTCGACCACAAGGTGGAGCGCATCCGTATGCACATTTATGGGACAACGGAAACTCACCCACGCAAGAACTTAATCGTGTGATGACCATTCGTGCCTTGGCATTGAAAAATATGGGTGAAAACAATATCAAGACCGGTGCACCAATGGCAACCATTGAAGAAGTACTTGTTCCGATGTATTTTTTCCATCGCTTTCAGATTGAAGCAACTTCAAAAATTATTGGAGGTGTAAATTATAGATATGCCCTTCGCGGGGATGGACAATTAACAACTGCCTTGGTTAGCCCGGAGGAACAAACAAAAGCATTGGATGCACTATTAGCAACCGTGCAACCAGCAGCGTTGCAACTACCGGAAGCACTGATTGCCCAGATTCCTCCACGTCCCTTGGCGTATAGAAGTCATCGTGAATTGATAAGTGGCAAAACGGAATTGACATTTGATCCGTTGTCAGCTGCGGAAAGTGCTGCTGATATTGTATTTACTATGCTCTTCAATTCAGCACGTGCGGGTAGGTTGGTAGAGCATCACGCACGCATGGCAAAGCAACCAGCTTTTGAAAATGTTTTGGATAAAATCTTTAATGAAACAATAAAGGCATCACCACAAAGTGGGTATGCTGGTGCCGTTCAGGTTACGGTTAACAATGCAATGATTTCAAACTTATTAGCCCTGATGGCGGATGATGGGGCTTCCAATCAGGTAAGGGCGATTGCACAATTAAAAGCTACACAATTGCAAACCTGGCTAGCCAGTAAAACGAAGTCTACCACAGATGAGTTTTGGAAAGCACATTATTCATATATGCATGGAATGATTGACAGCTATCTGGATGATCCTTCAGAGTACAAACGGGCAAAACTTGCAGATGCTCCTCCAGGTCAACCTATTGGTTCACTTGATGGAAGCATGTGAATATTGAAAATATACTAGCAATAAAAAACGTGGTCTTCGAATAATTCGAAGACCACGTTTTGTCATTTCTAGCATAAATGAAACGGTACTAACCTTTTAATTTTTTAACCTCACCTTCGTAATACGCAAGATTACCTTTTTGATTCTCAGGTAAATTCTTAATGGCTAATTCCCAATATTTGATAGCGTTCTTTTTGTCACCAACCGCAGCGTAACCGCGTGCTAAACCTACATTCGGGGTAAACTTATCTTCAGGATGTTGCTTCTGATTGTACTTAAATACTTCCAATGCTTTTTGGTTCTCACCTTTAGCAAGTAAACTTCTGCCATACTGGTGAATGGCTCCAACATTTGCAGTTGGGTGTTTGATAGCGACATCCATCACAGCATTCGCTTCTGTATTTTTCTTCATTGCATACAATACATTTGCCTTTGTTTGTAAGGAATTAAAATTCTCCTGACCAACAAATGGAGCACTTATAGCGGCATCTGCCCACGTTAAAGCTTCATCAAGATTTATATTATGCTGGACACAAAAATTGGCAGCAGCCATCCAGTTCTGATAATCAAAGCCAGCTGCTCCGCGCAATTCATCTCGCATTGTAGCAATGTACAATTCATTAATATTTGGAACTTCTATTTTAAATCCCACTTTTTTATTTTCCCAATGAAGAAATGCTACTGCGGAAGAAGGTTTACGTTCATCAAAACCGTAGGTCAGGTATTCTACAAAGGGGGCATCAGCCGCATTTGCTTCCACCCGTAAGGCATCTTCTTTTTGATCGTAGAAATAACTTCCCCAACTGCTGGAATTTTTAGAAAAGACCCATGTCCATGGTTTGTCTTTTTCTACAATTAAATGAAGTCCATATGTACCCGCTTTTAAATCCTTGCCATTGATTTTAACATCATGTGAAAAATAAATAATGGTGTTTTCATTTGCACCTGCACGCAAGGGTGCAGCGGTAGCTGTTCCAAAGCCAAGGTTATTGACGCCGTAGGGAACAAGTTCACCCCAGATGTGTTCGGTACGATCTGTACCATCCGGGGCATGTACATTTGGACTGCTATAATTGATGTTAACTTTTACCAGCCCAATATATTGGGTGACGCTTGATTTTTGATTATCCCCACTGGGAGGTACGGTTAGGTTTTGAGCTATAGCAAAATTTGCTACCAGCAAGAGTAGTGTAATCGATAAAAATTTTCTCATAATTGTTGAATTGGTTCGTACTATAGTACGGAAATCGTCAACAAACGGTTTAACCCAGAATGGGTGATTTCCAGTAGGTAACAGTTAAAATCCAGTAAAATTACCCGAAGGGATAACTAGGCCTTCTCACTAATCTTATTTTTGATATAGTTGACAGCTTCGCTGAAGGTTTGAAGCTTCTCCGCATCATCATCAGGAATGCGAATATCAAAGGTCTGTTCAAATTCCATAACAATTTCCGCATAGTCGAGGGAATCAATTCCAAGATCTTTTACAAAGTTTGCATCGGGTGTGATTTCTGATTGTGCGATGCCCAATTTTTCGGTTAAGATCTGTGTGACTTTTGCTGGAATGTCTTGCATAGTGTAAAAGCAGTTTCGTAAATGTATTAAATCAAGTTTTCCATTCCAAACGCTAATTTTTGTTTGAAAATCGTTCAAAAACGCATGAAAAACTCGGTTCCTACGCCAACGTCTGATTTTACATTAAGCGTACCCTGATGTTGACGCATAATCTGACGCGATAAACTCAGACCAATTCCAGACCCGCTTTTTTTGGTGGTAAAGAAAGGTATGAAAATCTTTTCCAAAGCTACCGGGTCGATCCCCGTTCCATTGTCACGGATCGAGATAATGGGCCTAGATTTATCATTCACATGGGCCTTCAGTTCGATCTTCTTCTCATCCTGTTCATCAAAGGATTGAATCGCATTTTTAACGAGGTTAATAACCACCTGCTCGATCATATTTTTATCCGCTGTAATGGTTAAATCATGCGGATAGATCTGGGTGGTTAACTCAATTTGGTGTTCGTTCAATTCCTTTCGGTGAAGGATTGTTACTTCTTCAAATAATTTACTCACAACAATTTGCGAAGGCTTGGGCTTTGGAATGCTGGTCAGGCTGCGGAATTCTTTTACGAACTGAATGAGTCCCTCACTTCGTCTGCTAATGGTTTGAAGGGAAAGATGGATATCATCCATTTGATCTTTCGTAAGAGGCTTATCATTTTGATCTTTTAGGTGCTGCTGCAGTTCTTCTTCCACGATCCCTGCCAATGATGAAATGGGGGTGACGGAATTCATAATTTCATGCGTCAACACGCGGACAAGATTTTGCCATGCCTCCATTTCCTTCTCTTCCAACTCCGATTGGATGTTCTGTACGGAAATTAATTTCACATGTTCTCCATGAAGAGTAAGTTCAATTGCGTAAACCGACAGTTGGGTGAAATCCTCACCAATTTTTATCCGGATTAACTCCCGCCCTCCCGTCTTTAATTTCAGAAAAATATTTACCAGTACTTCACTGACATCGTTCAGGTCCTGGATTTTTTTGATGCGACCAACCTTGAGTAGTTTACGTGCTGCACTATTAAAAATTTCAATTTTTCCATCCTCCTTGAATACAATAAGTCCGATCCCGACATGCATCACGATGTTTTTGAAGAAAAGAAATTCTGAATCTTTTTCTCTTCTTGAATTGCGCAGATTGCTCATGGCTTCATTTAATTCTTTGTGAAGCCGTTGAACATTCGGATCAGTTGAATCTGTTTTAAAGGAGTAGGAGAGGTCATCAAAACTGACCGAATCAAAAAAGGAAGCTATGTTTTGATTCGACTTCTCGAGAAATTCCAGCAGAAGTTTAATTTGATAAATCGAAACCAGCAACAAGATAATTGCTCCGAACCATTTACCTGAATACAACAGCCAGCCGAAAAAAAGAATAGAAACCGCCAACAGTACTATTCGGGGTAAAACAGGCGATTTCCAATTAATTTTAAAGTCCATATTTCTCCATTCTCCTGTACAGGGAAGCGCGGGTCAATCCGAGTTCTTCGGCTGCTTTTGAAATATTCCCGGCATGAAGTTGAAGGGCCTTGGCAATGGCTGCTTTTTCTACATCATCAAGATTTAACGTGTCCGCATCGGAATTGTTGGCACTGGACATCGAGCGGCCAAATGGAAAATCTTCCTCCTGCAAACTTGCAGAATCAGTCATGATAATCGCACGTTCAATAGTGTGTTGAAGTTCACGAATATTCCCCGGCCAGGGATAACGCTTGAGTTTGGTAATGGCTTCTCCTGAGATGGACGTAACTTTTTTATTGTATTTTTTGGAATACGTGGAAATAAAATGATCAGCCAACAATGGAATGTCATCAATACGATCACACAAAGGAGGTACATGAATTTCAACCGTATTGATCCGATATAACAAATCCTGCCGAAAGGTTCCTTCCTGAACCATCTGGTGCAGAGGCATATTGGTAGCGCATACTAACCGTATATCAATCGGTAGCGGTTGATTGGAACCTACGCGGGTTACTTGACGGGTCTGTAATACACTAAGAAGTTTACTCTGCAGACTTAAACTCAAGTTTCCGATTTCATCGAGGAAAAGGGTACCTCCATTGGCAATTTCAAAACGACCGGAACGATCTTCGCGTGCATCGGTAAAGGCACCTTTCTTGTGTCCGAATAACTCACTTTCGAAAAGTGTTTCTGTAATCGCACCCATGTCGACGGAAACAAAATTATTTTCCTTCCGTAATGAATGCTGATGAACTGCGCGTGCGATTAACTCTTTTCCTGTTCCGTTTTCACCCATGATCAGAACATTTGCATCTGTTTTTGCGACACGTTCCACAAGGGTAAAAACATCTTTAATGGCCTGACTATTTCCGATGATCTCACCAAACGGTTTACTAATCTGTTCTTCCAGTAATTCTTTTGCTTTCTTAAGCTTGTCGACTTCAATAAAAGACTTACGCAAACGAAGTGCAGTGGAGATGGTGGCGACTAGTTTTTCATTTTGCCAGGGCTTGAGGATAAAATCGGTGGCACCATCTTTTAATGCCCGAACGGCCATCTCTACGTCACCAAAAGCCGTTATGAGGATGACGACAGCCTGGGGATCACGTTCCAGAATTTGTTCAAGCCAATAGAAACCCTCCTTTCCGCTGGTAATATCCTTGCTGAAATTCATATCCAACAAAATGACATCATAGGTATCATTATTAAGTAGAAATGGAATCTTCTTTGGGTTCTTTTCGATTATTACGTGATGGCTTTGCTTTTTCAGCAACATTTTTGCTGCCAGCAATACATCCTCATCATCATCAATCATTAAAATTTTACCGCCTTCTGAAATCACGATCTATAGTTTAGGTCAAGTTGTACCGTATGCGAAAAACTGTGCCAGTAGCATTCTGGGCTCTAATGGGACTATTCTTTGTTTTTTGTGTCCTTGAATGTACAAAGATGTTCATTAATGAACAGTAAAACATTCGAAATTGAATAAATTTATAAGGTTAGGTGCATTTTGAGTGCCGTACCGGCTATTATTGACGGTTGCCGGTATGCGCAAAGATCAGCGTTTAAAATCTGTGATTTCGATCGTGTTTTCACGCACCGAAACCATTTTATCCTGCAGCAGGATCACGCCATCGGCCGTAATCGTAAACGGCATTTCCTTAAACGAATCAGCATATAAATCGTACAGGACAACCTTATGATTTTCAAAGAAATAAAGCTCTTCACCATAAAAACCAAAACTGTCCGTTCTGACGGGCTTTTGATTAATCTTAATACCCAATTGGTTGAAGATCACAATTCCTTTTTCCTTGTCGAGAATAAATAGGTAGTTCAGATATTCACGCATGTGCAACACTGCATCCGGACTGGTCAGGTCATTACCAACCAGCACTTCTGTTTGAACTTTGCTTTCACGTGTAATAATTTTCTTCAAACTAAAATCCGCTTGATCGAGCACCCAATAATTATATTCGCCGGAAGGGCATGCAAGAAAGGGTTCAATAGCAAATGCAGAGTCAATTACCAAAATTGAGTGTAAGGAAAGGGTAGGGTCGAGGTATTGAATTTCCCTTGTGGCAGCATAGTAGGTAAATATCCGTACACCGCTCCAGGGATCAAAAAGGGTTGGCATTTTTGGGAGCGTTGATGCTGCAATCACCTCACCTTTCGGATTGTATTTTTTAATGTTCTTTTGGATATCAATAGTATAAAAATCACCCGGTCGATCCACAGCGATATGTACAATTGGTGCGGTACTAAGCGTAACCGCGCTTTGGGCATCCGCATCAGCGCAACAAAAAACTATAAACAGGATGGAGAAGATCGATCTCACTTTGAATGGGTTTTTAGTGTTACTGATTTTCCATCATACTCGGCATACGTATTATGATGGACCCATTCACCCAGATTGATATATCGGCTTTTATCTCCGATCGGAATATCCAGCGGAAGATGACGATGACCAAAGATGTAATAGTCATGGTGTTCTTTCCTCTCGAGATCGTTACAATAGATGACCAGAAATTCCTTGTCCTCTCCCAAAAAGTGTTCTTCCCCTTTGGTATTGTTAATCCTGCTTTGCCGTGACCATTGATTCGCAATAGCGATCCCAAGATTGGGATGGATACGGGCAAACAACCACTGACAAAGTTTACTATTAAAAAATTTCTTTAAGATTTTATACGTATTGTCTCCCGGGCCCAGACCATCACCATGACCGATGAGTAATTTTTGATCACCAACGTGCAGTACTTCGGGTGCTCTGTAAATGGTAATACCCATTTCTTTTTTGAAGTAGTCGAACATCCACATATCATGATTACCCGTAAAAAAGCTTATGGGAATGCCTGCATCACGGAGTTCCGCAAGTTTGCCTTGCAACCGGATAAATCCTTTGGGAATGGCGTGCTTATATTCAAACCAAAAATCAAAAATATCGCCCATCAAAAAAATGTGATGTGCTTCACCCCGGATACTTTCCAGCCACGATACAATTCGTTTTTCTCGTACCAGACTACTTTCAGCATCCGGAACGCCCAAATGGAAATCAGACGCGAAGTATATTTTTTTCCTTCCGGAAGGGTGATGGGTTCAATCATAATACTGTAACTACAATGATATTAAAAAACGCAATATAAATCCCCATATTCCTCTCCCTGGTCTGTGTCCTCACAGACCAGTTTACATATTCTTCTCTCCTCGGTCTGTGTCCTCACAGACCGAAATATCTTACTTCAAATGCTCAGTCTGTAAATACACACCCTAATGGTCCTTCTTAACGGTTTGTGAATGCTTAAAAATGAAGGGTGATGCAATCAAATGAATTGTGTTATGAGGACATAAACCATAAGCTATTTATAAGAAATGGTCTGTGAGGACACAGACCATGGAGGAGGATTGGGCTTTTATAAGAAATGGTCTCCCTCCTCGATCTGTGTCCTCACAGACCGAAATATCTTACTTCAAATGCTCAGTCTGTAAATACACACCCTAATGGTCCTTCTTAACGGTTTGTGAATGCTTAAAAATGAAGGGTGATGCAATCAAATGAATTGTGTTATGAGGACATAAACCATAAGCTATTTATAAGAAATGGTCTGTGAGGACACAGGCCATGGATGAGGATTGGGCTTTATCCAAATCAAAAAAACACCCACGAAATTCGCAGGTGTTAAATGTTTAGTGTTTTTATTTCTTAAAAATCAACCTTTTTATTCTGCGGTTCAGAAGCGGGTTGCTCTATAGGATCTTCAGATTTCGTACCAGCCTTCTCTGCTTCGGCTTTTGCCTCCGCTTTTTCCTCTGCTTGTTTGCGTTCATCCTCCATTTGCCCATTTGTGAAGCGCTCATACGTGGTCTGGTGTTCAAATGGGCGCTTACCAATCAATCTTTCAAGGTCAGCCTGAAAGAGAATCTCTTTTTCAAGAAGTTCTTTAGCAATGACCTCCAAATGCTGACGATGATGGGTTAACAATTCCTTTGTTCGGTTGTACGCTATATCAATAATCTTCTTGACCTCCTGATCGATTTTTTCTGCAGTTGCCTCTGAATATGCTTTTTGTAAAGTATAATCATTGGCTTTACTATCATAGAATGAAATATTACCGATTTCTTTATTCATCCCATAGACCGTAACCATACTGTACGCCATTTTGGTGGTGCGTTCAAGATCACTCAATGCTCCGGTCGATATTTTTTCAAAAACAATATCCTCTGCTGCACGACCTCCGAAGGCCATACACATTTCATCCATTAGTTGTTCGGTCTGATACAGGAACTGCTCCTTTGGCAAATATTGTGCATACCCTAATGCAGCAATACCACGGGGTACAATGCTCACTTTCACCAACGGATCAGCATGCTCCAGGAACCAACCGGCAACAGCATGGCCTGCCTCATGGTAAGCAACAATTCTTTTCTCTTCCGGCGAGATGATTTTGGTCTTTTTCTCCAAACCACCAATCACCCTGTCAATCGCATCCTGAAAGTCTTTCAGGTCGACTGCTTTTTTATCTTTACGAGCTGCAATCAGGGCTGCTTCATTACATACGTTGGCGATCTCCGCACCGGCAAAACCAGGTGTTTGTGCCGCTAATTTCTTAGGGTCCACATCTTCAGCAAATTTGATCGGCTTCAGGTGAACTTTAAAAATGGATTCACGCGCCATGATATCCGGCTTGTCTAGACTGATCTGACGATCAAATCTTCCCGGACGAAGCAACGCACTATCCAAAACGTCCGGACGGTTGGTGGCAGCCAGAATAATTACTCCGGAATCTGTCGCAAATCCATCCATCTCCACCAATAAGGAGTTGAGCGTATTTTCACGTTCATCATTGGCACCCGGCATTTGGCCACGACCACGTGAACGTCCTACGGCATCAATCTCATCAATAAAGACGATACAGGGTGCTTTCTCTTTTGCTTGTTTGAAAAGATCACGAACACGTGCAGCACCCACCCCTACAAACATCTCAACAAAGTCGGAACCTGATAGAGAGAAAAATGGAACGGCAGCTTCACCGGCGACAGCCTTCGCTAATAACGTCTTACCAGTTCCCGGAGGTCCTACTAATAAGGCACCCTTCGGAATTTTTCCTCCAAGCTTGGTAAACTTGGAAGGATTCTTTAAAAATTCAACAATTTCCTTGATCTCTTCTTTGGCTTCGTCCAGCCCTGCCACATCGGCAAAACTTACTTTTACTTTATTTTCAGCATCGAATAACGCTGCCTTCGATTTTCCGATATTGAAGATTTGACCACCCGGGCCACCGCCCCCTGTCATTCTACGCATCAGAATCCAGAAACCAAATAACAACAAGAACAGGAATCCCCATTGCATCAATACCTGGAAATAGTCACTTCTTTCTTCAAACTGTAACGATATTTGCTCACCACGTTTTAGTTTTTGATTGATTGCATCATAATCATTCAAAAATTTATCGATGGAGCCGATTTTCATCTTAAAATGCGGACCGCCACCCATGCTTAACGGACTTTTCTCTATGCGGGTCTTGTATTTGGTATTATTCAACCCATCGGCGTTCAGGGTGATTTCAACCATGTCCATATTTTTAATCAGGACAACTTTCTGAACATTTCTTTCCATCAACATCTCCTCAAATTCGGAGCTGGTGATCGTTGCAACATTTGACGATTGACTTAAATACATTACTCCCAATACCACAACCAACGTTGCCAGGATTACCCATATCTGATAATTGCCGCGAGGATTTTTTCCCGGTATATCTTCTCTCTTCTTATCTGCCATTATTTATATCTAAAAAATTGAATTACAAATGAATAACGTGTTGAATCTTATTTAGTTCTTAGGGTTATCAATTTCGGTTATCTGAGCATCTCCCCAGAGTCTTTCCAATGCGAAAAACGCTCTTTTCTCCTTTTGAAAGATATGAACCACCACATCAATGTAGTCGATTAATACCCACTCTTTATTGTTTTTACCTTCCGAATGCCATGGATTTTCTTTTAAAGTCTTGAAAACCTCCTCATCCACACCCGAAGCAATAGCATCGAGCTGCTTGTCGGAACCGCCCGAGCAAACCACGAAAAAGTCGGCCACTGCATTTTTTACTTTACGAAGATCCATCACAACAATATCAATGGCCTTTTTTTCCTGCATTCCCCTTACGATCACTTCGCTTAGCTTTTCAGCATTCGATCCCAGTCTTTTTTTGGCCATTCAGTAATTTTGATTGATTTTGGTCCTGATTTTATCAGAATCTACAAAACTAATTAAAAATACCTTGTATAAAATTCTTGCCAACACGCTTTTCATGGGAAAAGAGATCGTTTTTATGCCACATTGTCAATCTACTAACAGTGAGGCAATTCGATTGTGTGCAGAAAAATCCATTGGTGAGGGAGCGGTGGTGGTAACAGATCATCAGCAAGCGGGGCGGGGCCAGCGTGGAAACTCATGGGAATCGGCCGCAGGACTTAATTTGACGTTTTCAACTGTACTAAAACCTGCATTTTTAGCAATTCCCCAACAATTCCTGTTAAATGTGATCGCCAGTTTAGCATTGACTGATTTGATGACTGAGGATGGTATTGAAGATATCAGGATCAAGTGGCCCAATGATCTTTATATTAACAGTAAGAAAGTCGCCGGGATTTTGATCGAAAATCAGCTTTCGAATACGAAAATCAGTAGCTCTATTGTAGGAATAGGCCTGAATGTAAATCAGGAAATTTTTCATTACGAAAACGCAACCTCACTGCGAAGCGTTACCCGGCGGGATTATGTATTGTCGGATGTGTTAATACATTTCCTTGCGCATCTGGAAGCCCGGTACCTTAAACTACGTTCTGGAAACCATCAGCAGTTACTCGAGGAGTACGAAGCATCGCTTTACTGGCGATATGAACGCCATACATTCTATTCGGAAGGTGAAAATTTTGAAGGGGTGATCATGGGAATAAATCATGCAGGGCAATTACTGGTGGATGCTGCAAATGAGGAAAGGTGCTTCGGAATACAGCAAATCACTTATATTTCATAAAGTTAGGTGCCCGAACTGCTATGAATAATGAACGCATCGCCATACGAACGGTTTATTTCAGTATTATCGGTAATACCAGTCTTGCCCTGTTGAAAGGACTTGCCGGTGTTTTTGGTAATTCATATGCGCTGATTGCGGATGCTATTGAGTCTACCACGGATATTTTTTCATCACTCCTCGTGTTGCTGGGACTGAAGTATGCGAAACGGCCACCCGATAAAAACCATCCGTATGGCCATGGAAAAATTGAACCGCTTGTCACCTTTATTGTGGTTGCTTTTCTGGTTACCAGCGCAACCATTATTGCCTATGAAAGTATCCAGCATATTCAGACTCCTCACAAGACTCCAAAATCCTGGACCCTCATTGTATTGGGTGCGATTATCATCTGGAAAGAAATTTCATTTCAATTTGTGATCAGGAAAAGTAAAGAGACCAACAGTTCATCGTTAAAGGCTGATGCCTGGCACCACCGCAGTGATTCGATCACATCCCTTATGGCTTTTATCGGTATTTCAATTGCGATCTTTTTCGGACCGGGATTTGAAGCTGCGGACGACTGGGCTGCGCTCTTCGCGTCCGGTTTCATCTTGTACAATAGTTATTTGATTTTTCGACCTGCACTGGCGGAAGTAATGGATGAACATCTTTATGACGAACTAATTGAAGAGATCAGAGTAAAATCAATGGAGGTCCATGGAATTCTTGGAACTGAAAAATGTTTTGTTCGTAAGGCAGGCATGCGATACCATGTAGATTTACATGCACTGGTCGATGCCACGATTACCGTGAAGGAGGGTCATGATTTGGCTCATGAACTGAAGGACCACTTACAAAAGAAAATTCCGGGATTGGGTCATGTCTTAATCCATATTGAACCTACCGAGTAAGTGAGTTTGATCTATAAAAACAGAGTAATTCGTCAGGAAATAATGTTCAACAAGTTTTGGGTCTTCACTTTACAGAAGTTATAGCTAAATCTAGCTGAAGTCTTTGGGGTTAATTCAAATTCTTGATTATCTTATAATCTCAAAATAATTAAGACAATGATAATTAAGAGACCACCTATTGTCATCAGTTTGCTATTTTTTTTTGATTTGCAGTTGTGGTGATTCAAAAGAAAGTTTGTATGAGGAAGATGCCATTACCGCATTAGACAAACTTAGTGAAACCATCAGTGCTCTGGAATCCTGCAGTTACACCCTGACCACCCAATTGGATTCGTCCCGTTAGGGCTGCAACCTTTTATTCGTTTATGGAATTGTTACTATCGGATGATTCCGTGCCTGCGGAATGGGACGCTGGCATTAAAATCGTGTTCTATAAATATTTCGTTCCTGAGGAATCAGTGCGGCCGATGGTTGTATTTTAGTGGATCTCATGCCATGGGATTCTCATGCTATTGAATTTTATTTAAATTTTGCTCGAGCCCAATAGATTTTATTAGAACATTTTTCCAACGATGATCCCTAATGTCCAGGAGTCATAAACGGACTCCTTAAGGTCGTAGGTTAGTGAAGGCGCCATGGCCCAATTATTTCCTATTTCAAATTCGAATTCAGCACCAACACGAAAAACCCAAAAGCTTTTATTTTTTTCAAACTCTCTTCCAAATCCGGCGACAAATGTTGTAAATCGACCGGGTGTATATCCTGCAACAAGTGAAGTAATGATTGGACGTTCTCGCTCAAGATCCTTTCCCTGATCATCTTCAATGATATAGGTGGCTATTTCCATATCATTATGCCAACCAATGCCCCATTTTTCTGAAATCCGGAAACTATAATTCAACCCCCAGGAAGGGACAATCAGCGATCCCTTTTGATTGGTGCCATCATATCCTTTTGGGATGTGCGTATGTGCAAGCATAATCGATAGAATATGGCGTTTAAAAGGCTCCGATTCAATAGGTTCTTTATTTTCCTGATCCTGGCCGATAACCGTTCCTATTGGAAATACTAGAAAAAAGAAACAGAGTAAGACAAGTATAGGTCTCATATTTATTCAAGATTAATTAAGTAATGAATAACACTGTTTTGCAATCTCAAGTTCTTCATTCGTAGGAATAACCAGAATTTTTATAGCAGCTCCTTCTTTATTGATTTCCAAAATTCCTTTACCTCGTGTATCATTTTTTTCTTCATCAATGACGATTCCAAATGTTTCCAGATTTTTAGTCGTGAGTGTGCGGGTTAACGTATCGTTTTCTCCAACACCTCCGGTAAAAATGATGGCATCCAATCCATTGAGTACCGCGATAAATGAACCAATATATTTTTTAATATGATAGGCATACATTTCATAGGCTAAGATCGCTTCTTTATTTCCTGCATTGTATTGAGCCTTCACGTCGCGCATATCACTGTGTCCGGTGAGTCCGAGCATCCCACTTTTTTTATTTAGTAAAGTGTTGACTTCATCAAGTGAATACCCCAGTTGATTCACGAGATGGAAAATCACAGACTGATCAATATCACCGGCACGAGTACCCATGATCAACCCATTCATCGGCCCGAGTCCCATACTGGAATCAACACACTTTCCATCTTTAATAGCTGTCATGCTGCAGCCGTTACCCAGATGAATGGTGATAATTTTACTTTCCTCTTTTTGTAAGTATTCAATAGCCCTTTCCGATACATATTTATGACTGGTTCCATGAAAACCATAGGCGCGGATTTGGTGGTCGGTGTAAAATGAATTCGGGATCGCCATACGGAAGGCTACAGGTGGTTTGGTTTGATGAAAAGCTGTATCAAAAACAGCCACCTGTTTTGCACTGGTAAATATTTTTTCTGACACCTCAATCCCTAAATAATTCGGCGGGTTGTGTAAAGGCGCTAATGGAAAAAGCTTTTTAATTTGTTCTTTTACTGCGTTTGTGATGATCATCGTATCTGAAAAGCTTTCGCCGCCATGCACCACACGGTGCCCTACAACATGAATTTCTTTTGGATCATCAATTACCCCTACAACCGGATCGATCAAGAGCCTTGCGGCCTCGGTGAGGCCCTCAGCGTGGTTTTTAAAGGGGTGTATTGCTTTTTTCGTTTGTTCTTTGCCGGGAAGAAAGGTCTTATGTTCAATGCTGGAACCTTCCTGTCCAATCCGGTCAATGATTCCCGAACAAAGCATCGTTGCTTCAGGCATCGTAATCAGTTGATATTTTATCGAGCTGCTACCGGAGTTAATTACAAAAACATTCATGCCGTTTACGTTCATTTATTTTTATTGTGCCTGGATGGCCGTGATTACAACCGTATTAAAAATATCATCAACCGTACAGCCACGACTTAAATCATTGACGGGTTTATTTAATCCCTGCAACATCGGTCCGATTGCCAAGGCACCGGTTTCACGTTGCACCGCCTTATACGTGTTATTACCGGTATTGAGGTCAGGAAAAATGAGCACGCTTGCCTGGCCCGCTACCAGTGAGTTTGGTAATTTTTTCTTTCCCACTACCGGATCTACCGCTGCATCATATTGAATCGGTCCTTCGACTTTTAAATCTGGCCGTCGTTGTCTTACCAACTCCGTCGCCTTTCTTACTTTGTCGACATCTTGTCCTTCACCGGAGGTGCCGGAAGAGTAGGAGAGCATGGCCACTTTCGGTTCGATATCAAACATTTTACTGGTGTCTGCAGAGGAGATGGCGATATCGGCAAGTTGTTCTGCCGTGGGGTTAGGGTTTACGGCGCAATCCCCAAAAACAGAAACCCGATTTGGCAGGCACATAAAGAAGACGGATGAAACTGTATCAACACCGGGTTTTGTTTTTACAAACTGCAAGGCAGGACGAATGGTATGCTGGGTTGTATGACTCGCTCCGGAGACCATTCCATCGGCTTCCCCTTTGTATACCATCATCGTACCGAAGTAAGAAACATCCAGCATTAAATCGCGGGCCATCGTGATGGAAATGTTTTTGTTTTTACGCAATTCATACAATGTATTGGCATAATCCTCATATCGATCAGAAGTTGCCGGGTTGATAATTCGGACTTTTTCCAAGTCCAGGTTGAGATTCAGCCGCTTGACAGCTGCAGCGATCGTTTCCTCATTTCCCAGGATGGTAAGCTCCACAACATTTTGTTTGATCAGTGCATCTGCAGCCTGTAAAATACGGTCATCATCTCCTTCTGGAAGAACAATATGTTTCTTCATGGTTTTTGCCCGTTTCAAAATTTGATATTGAAACATGCGGGGAGTAATGTTTTGAGTACGGAAGAAAATAATCTTTTTCTCAAGTGCTTTTACATTAACGTGTTTATCAAAAACACTGATGGCAAGGGCAATCTTTTCTTTATTGTCGGCTGTAATTCTGGATTGTGTTTGCGCCACCCGTGTAACTGTTTTAAAGGTTCCGGACTTTACCTTGATGATTGGAATTACGGTATCCAATCCTTCCACTAATTTTAGTATGGTAGGTTCCGGATCCAGTCCTCCTGTAAGGATGATCCCGGCAATTTTTTCAAAATTCTTAGAAATATTGGCAACCAGCGCACCGATGATGATATCACCGCGGTCACCAGGGGTTACAATTAGTGTATTCTTCTTCAGGCGCGCCAGACAATTGCGTAGTTGCATCGCTCCCACAATAGAATGGTCTACCTGATTGCCCAATAAATTTTCACCTACCAAAACTTCGCCTCCAACAGACTCATAAATTTCCTTCATCGTGGGGCTTCCTAAATCCCTGGAGAGCGGGATGGATGTTACGATAATTTCTTTCGGCAGTGCAGCGGATAATTGTTGATCAATCGTTGCCTCATCTTCCGGATTGATTTTGTTAGCAATAACGGTGAGCACCTGAACCCCCTCTGATAGGAAACTTTTTGTAGTGGATACAGCGCTGTCAATGATTTCAGACACGGACTTTCCTTCTCCCTTGACAATGACTGCGGCGGGTATCCCCAGATTTTTAGCAATAGAAATATTACCATCAAATTCAACATTTGCGGTTCCGCTCATAAAATCAGAGCCTTCTACTACTACAAAATCAAAGCGTTCCTGAAGTTGCTTGAATCGATCGATAATCGTATCAATAACGTATGCCTCCTGACCCTTGTTGATGTATTTCAATACTTCACTCGCTGTGAAAACAAACATTTCTTCATAGGCAGCAGCCAGTTTAAAATGCCCTGAAATGGTTTCCAGGTGACCGTCCTTTTTACTGGTGGTGTTGATAACGGGTTTGAAGTAGGCGATTTTTTCAGTTTTGGCTGCCAGCAGGTTCATTACACCAAGTGCGATTATCGATTTGCCTGAAAAAGGCTCGGTGGTGGTAAGGTAAATTGCGTTTGTCATTTGAGGTTGGATCAATAGAATTTTAACGGCAAAGCCATGCATTCAATTCGCTGCAAAGATGGGGTAATAAAAACAGAAAAGAGAGTTTTGATGCCGGCTAATTTGATGATATGTATCAGTGTGCAGAGTGATTTTTATGATGATTAGAGCATTCCTAAAAACCGAAAATCCGGTGCATACGTTTTCGGAACTCGTAATTGAGGGGGATTCGTTTACTTGCTTCGCATCGCCCACACACCAATGATTGGTCCCGGAGCAAGCAA
Source organism: uncultured Cytophagales bacterium (assembly GCA_942491425.1). Taxonomy (GTDB): domain Bacteria; phylum Bacteroidota; class Bacteroidia; order Cytophagales; family Cyclobacteriaceae; genus JBGTGG01. The sequence goes on along the minus strand of CALOAV010000104.1, from coordinate 31,415 downwards.
CAGAAAAATGAATTGTAAATCAATTTTGGTGATCAATAGATTAATTAACTGGATGCTGATGATTGTAATGGCAAACCCAATGGAATTCATAATGGTCAGGGCAGTGCCAATCGATTCTTTAGGTGCCCCCATGGCAACTAGTGTGGAAAATTGTGGTGAATCTGCTACGACCATAACACCCCAAAAAATTAAAAAGAGAAAAAATAAACCAGGCGTAAGCCCGAACACAAAAGGAGAGAGGATACAACACACTCCTGAAAGCATCAGTGCACAGGTGGCAGTTTTTGAGCTGCCAATACGTTGTGCCAGGTATCCACTGGCAATACAACCCAACCCACCAGCACCAATAACAATGAATGCCCATAAAGAAACGGTTTCATTTTCCGTTTGATGATGTTCAAAAAAGTATAGAATAGCCAATGGAACAAATGCCCAAAAGGTATACAACTCCCACATATGACCGAAATAGCCAATCGCCGGCCTTCGAACTTCCGGATGACGGAAGATGGTAAAGAATTTTTTAAAGTCCGGTGCTGCACTTTTTTTACGATGCGGTCCATCTCCAACAAAAAAGGCAATCAAGAGTCCGCCGATGACGGTAAGGATAGACGTACCCATCACCACGGATTTCCAGGGGATACCCGCCGAAAAGTATTTCAGCAGGTGGGGGAATGAGGTTCCGAATACGAGTGCACCGACCAGCCATCCCAATGCAGTGTTCAAGCCTTTTTCACGGTAATCGGCTGCAATCTTCATCCCAACCGGATATATTCCTGCTAGAAAAAATCCGGTTAAAAAACGGACGGAAAGCAGGCTCATCACTTCTCCAGAAATCAGCACACCCAGATTGGTGGCAGCACCGGCAAGAGCACATACCAGGAATATTTTTGAGGGAGAGAATCGATCAGTAAGCGTAAAAACTGCAAAGAGGAGCGTACCCATGATGAATCCCAACTGGACGGCTGAAGTAATGTGCCCAACAATGCTATCGGGTAAATCCAGTGCCGTCTGAATATCATGAATCACCGCATTTCCTGCAAACCATAAAGAGGTGCAGGCAAATTGCGCAAAGACAATTAACGGGATAGCGAATCGGGCCGATTTCAAGACATGTTGATCAAATACTAAAGATGGTTAATTCGAACGAAATCTCCATGCACTTCACCAAAGGTATGATCACATACAGGAGTTAAAATGACAAATAGATTAACATCTGCAACCGCCTAAACAAGCAATACACATCCTGTCCAAAAATTCCTGAAACTCTTTTGGGCTTGAGTATCTTAGAGGATGTTCGATAGCACCCGGCAGGGGCTAACAACTAAAACCTAAAACCTATTCATAATGAACCGCTCTTTACAATCAATTTTCACACTCTTATTCGTATTCTTTGTTTCCATTGGCGTTGCGCAGCAACTGGATATGGAAAAATTAAAAGGCTTGAAACCCCGCAGCATTGGTCCTGCAGGGATGAGTGGCCGTATCACAGCAATTGACGTTGTAGTCTCCAATCCGGATATTATGTATGCCGGAGCTGCTTCCGGAGGCGTTTGGAAGACTACTAGTGGTGGTATTACCTGGGAAGCATTATTTGATGAGCAAACCACCCTTTCTATTGGTGCGATTGCCATCCAACAGGATAATCCCTCAGTTGTGTGGGTGGGTACAGGTGAAGGGAACCCACGGAATAGTTTAAATGGAGGATATGGCATTTATCGAAGTCTGGATGCCGGAAAAACCTGGACGATGATGGGGCTGGAAAAGACCCGGAACATCCATCGTATTGTCATCGACCCCAAAAATCCGAACACCGTATACGTCGGCGCTATCGGTTCACCGTGGGGAGAACATCCGGAACGGGGAGTTTTTAAGACTACCGATGGCGGACAAACCTGGACGAAGAGTTTGTTTGTCGATAACAAAACAGGATGTGCTGAATTGGTGATGGATCCGGTGAATCCAAATAAATTAATTGCTTCCATGTGGCAGCATCGCCGTACGCCATGGGACTTTACTTCCGGCGGACCAGGTTCCGGTATGTACATTACCCATGATGGTGGTACCACCTGGACGAAGAAAACAGACAAAGATGGTTTGCCCGAAGGTGAATTGGGAAGGATGGGATTAGCCATTGCGCGTAGCAATCCTGATATTATTTATGCGCTGATTGAATCGAAGAAGAATGCATTATATAAATCAACAGATGGCGGATTTAAATGGCGGAAGATCAACGACAAAGGTGAAATCGGAAACCGGCCATTTTATTATTTTGAGATTTATGTTGATCCGCTAAATGAGAATCGGATTTACTCAATTTTTTCGGTGGTCAATATTTCAGAAGATGGAGGTGAATCGTTTCATCAGTTTCTTCCCTATTCAGGTGTGCATCCTGATCATCATGCCTGGTGGATACATCCGACTGATCCCAGTTTGATCGTGGAAGGAAATGATGGGGGACTCAATATTTCCTATGACCGCGGAAAAACCTGGCGCTTTGTTGAGAATATTCCCGTAGCCCAACCGTATCACGTGGCGGTTGACATGGAGCAACCGTATCATGTATATGGCGGGATGCAGGACAACGGATCCTGGATTGGACCGGCCTATGTTTGGAAAAACGGAGGTATTCGGAATAGTTATTGGCAGGAACTAATGTTTGGTGATGGCTTTGATATGGTAGCTGATCCGGACAATAGTCGTTTTGGGTACGCCATGTCCCAGCAGGGAAACGTGGGGCGCTACGATCGTGAAACAGGGTATGTGCAAAACATTAGACCGACACATCCGGATCCTGATATGAAATTGCGCTTCAACTGGAATTCCGCACTCGCGCAGGACCCAAAAAATAACTCGACGATTTATTTTGGAAGTCAGTTTGTACACAAGAGTACGGACAAAGGAAATACCTGGGAAATTATCTCGCCCGATTTAACAAGCAATGACCCGAAAAAACAAAAACAGACAGAAAGTGGAGGACTAACCATTGATGCTACTGGTGCCGAAAATCATACCACCATTCTCGCGATTGAACCCAGCGCAGTAGATTCCAATGTCCTTTGGGTAGGAACGGATGACGGTAAAGTGCAGATCACTAAAGACGGAGGGAAAAGCTGGACAGAAGTAACAGCAAAAATAGCAGGAATGCCGGCTGGTGCCTGGGTGCCTCAAATTCGTGCCTCAGCAAAGACGGCCGGGGAAGCGTATGTTATTGTTAATAATTACCGGCAGTTTGATTTTAAACCATACTTATTCCGCACACGTGATTTTGGTCAGTCGTGGGAGAGTGTTGTGTCTTCTTCTCAAGTAGGAGAAAATGCGTATACACTGGGATTAGCCCAGGATCCGATTGAACCTAAACTTTTGTTTTTAGGAACGGACAACGGATTATTTGTATCGTTGGATGAAGGAAAAAACTGGACGCGCTGGACCAATGGTTTCCCTGCAGGCGTACCCACCATGGATCTGGTCATCCATCCGCGAGAACATGATTTAGTAATTGCCACCTTTGGTCGCGCATTTTATGTGCTGGATGATATTCGTCCGTTGCGAGAAATGGCGCAAAAAGGAACCCAGTTAATGAATAGCACTGTGCACATTTTTCCAGCACCCGACGCCTATCTGGCGGCCACGATACAGCCAGAGGGAATCCGGTTTAATGCTGATGCAATGTTTGAAGGGGAGAACCGCCCGGAGGGTGCCCTGATTACCTACGCGATAAACAAACCCGCTGAAAAGAAAGCGGAAACTCCTGCAGCTGCACCTAAGAAGGGAAAGAAATCACAAGACCCCGAACCTGCGGCAGATGACAAGAAAGATAAGAAGTCGAAGGTAAAGTTTGATTCCTTAACACTTGAGGTATTGAACGGGAAAGGAGAAGTGATCCGAACGATTAAGCGCAAGGCACCTGAAGAAAGCGGTGTACTTCGTATGACCTGGGATTTGTCTGAGAAAGGAGTGGATTTTCCATCCAGAAATGAACCCAGGGGGCGTGGTCGTTTTGAGCGCGGAGGAATGAGTGTGTTGCCGGGTACATATACACTCCGTCTATCTTTTGGTGATCAAAAGGATTCAACTACCATCAATGTTAAAGCGGATCCGCGCATTGCAATGACCGATGCTGTTCGTTTGGCGCGTTACAATATGGCAAAGGATGTTGAAAAACTCACAGAGCGTACAGCAGATGCTACGAAACGATTACGTGAGTCGCTGGATGTGGTGGAGGAGTTTGAGAAGAAGATTAAGGAAGCAAAACGGGATGACTTAAAGAGCGCACAGGATAAGACCAAAGCCATGAAGGATTCGATTAATTCAATTATGGATTTTATAGTAGGCAAGGAAGACAAGCGTCAGGGACTAACACGCAGTTCGGACCCAACAACGGTTTCTTTTATTTTTACCGCCCGGGGTTACATTGGATCACCTATCACACCGATTAATGAAACCGACCGACGGGTGTATAAACAAGCAGAAGACCGGGTAACGGATACGCTGAATAAAGTTAATGCATTCTTTGACGGACCGTGGAAAGAATACCGTACCATGATGGAAGGTATTAGCTTATCTCCATTTAAAGATTACGAACCGATAAAGAAATAGCGTAATGCCCGGTTGATTGCTTCGAGCCTGCCTGCGCAAGCTACAGCAGAGGCGGTTAGGAGTATTATTTTTCGAAAGCCCATCCTTTGAAGAGGGATGGGCTTTTTGTTTGGAGAAACTATTGTTTAATTGTAATTTTCAAATGCTTAATACGTTAAACATTTTGAAAAATTGTTAGCTATCAATCCCGAACTACTATGAAAAACCTACTCTTTTATTCGATCATCATCTTTCTGTTTTCTTGTGACTCGAATAATTCTGAAGAGGTTCAATACAATGAACATAAAAAAGTAATTGTAACGGGAAAGGTATTAAATCCTGATGCAGAAATTAAAAATATTCGATTAGCTGTCAATAGGATTGGTTTCGGGCAAGAAGCACTTGAAGCACCACTGGATAATCAGGGCGGATTTAAAGTATCTTTTGAAACCTATCTTCCTGTGGATGTCTATATGATATATCAGAGTAATTTTTTATTTATTGTTCATCCCGGGGATAGTTTGAATGTAGAATTTGATGGCAGTGCAGAGGATAGGCCAGAAATTTTGGAAACAATTAAATATTCAGGCGACAGAAATGAAACTAATCATCAACTAGCAGTTTTTCAAAAACGTTATTTTGAAGATGAATTGTACACAAATTGGGCACGAAAAGAGTATGCTGCAGAACACTACTCTCCAGAAGAGTACACCATTTTTGCAGACAGCTTGAGAAAGGAAGGATTAGTTATTTTCAAAGAATTTGTTGATCAACATTCACCCAACAACGAAGTTCGGCAATGGGCAACTTTGTTTTTGGAAGAGAATTATTTTTACGAACTCACATTTTATCCTGACACACATCGAAGATTGCTAAATCTGAAATATAGCGAATTAGAAATTCCGCCTAATTACCATGATTACTTTAAGAAGTTCCCTGATATTCAGAGCTCACTGGTCAGTGGTAGTGCAATATCAGGTTTTTCCAATAAATATCTATTCCGGTATGTAGGTCAATTTGTTCGTGAAAATACTTCAACCTTTGACGAAAATACACCGACCTATTTTAGGGATTCAGTCTATCTAAAATCAATTGTAGATCATATTCCTGATACCCTGTTTCGTCAAATTATCATGACTGAATACTTCAGTGGACAACTTGAAGGATTGAATGTGGAGGTACTAGATCGAAATATGAGCATCTTAACCGAGAATATTAAACAACCATTTTTGCGAGAGCCTCTTTTAAAAAAATATCATGAGGTTGATAGTATTCTTGCACATTCCAAATTAAAAGATGGTGTCGTCGTCAACGATCGTGTTCAGTTTTCAAAAGATTTTTTACCTACATTAATTAGTAAAAATAAAGGTAAGGTATTGTATATAGATATTTGGGCAACCTGGTGTGGTCCGTGTTTTCAAGAGTTTGAAAAGGCAGGTGAATTCCATGAAGCTTTACCCGATGTTGCATTTGTATATTTGTGTATTGATTCTAAAGAAAAACCTTTTAATAATGCATTGAAGAAATTTCAACTAGAAGGTGATCACTATTATTTTGAAGAGAACGAAGGAAAAATAATTCGCGAAGAACTTGGACTCACCGGAGTGCCACATTATATGATCATCGATCGGAAAGGAGCAATTGTGAAGACGGGTTTTGAAATACGACCCAGTGAAAAGATAACAAAGGAAATTATTCAGAGTTTACTTTAGTTTTTTTTGTGATGATCAGGTTAATAGCCATAATATTATTTCTCCTTCTTTCAATTGGAGCCTGTGCACAACAAAATAGTGTAAAGGCGAGTGTTTTGTTTTTTCCACTCCCCACGATTTACAACGTAAGTACGGGCGTTGAATATGTTTTTAAGAATAAATTTGCAGTCCAGCTATCGTTTACTATTTACGGATACGATTTCGAGAATAGCCATGGTGAGGATATCTGCTTTAACAGCCTGATACCGGAGATGCGATATTACTTTGGTCCGCAGGAATCTTTTCGAGGCCAGTTTTTTACCGGGTTGTTTGTGGAGGTTGGTAAACTGTATGAGTTTAGCAATGCTGACAATGGGATGAATGAATCTTATTTCGATAGTGCGAAAGGAACCATGGTAAATCCGGGTATTTTGGTGGGTAAGAATATACCCCTTGGTAATCGCTTTCACCTGGAGATTTTTATTACCTGGAATTATAAATTCATTTCAAAAATGTCCAAATATTATGAAAATGGTATCGCTGACTATCGGCAGGTCTTTGAAGAAGACCCTGATTTTCGAATGCGGTTGAACTTAGCGTATTCCTTTTGAAGGGTAGTTTGATTTGCGATTAGTGATTCATTGTTGCCCCTGCCTGCGCATAGCTTCGGCGAAGGCAGGCGGGGAAAATATTTTAAAATTATGTTTATCCCCTTTTGGGTTCCGATTTTACTTTGTATTCATCCATCCGGCATATGTCACCAGAAAAAAGTCCTACATAACGCGGGTGGAACGATTGGATATTTTTTCACGGAAGCAGTCCGCGTTCACTACTTCTACTATCATTTAACCCGCGGTTAAAACCGCGGGTTAATCATCATAGCGCATGCCTTCACCGAAGCTATGCTACACGAATTCCACTGCGCGAAACGCTTCGTTTAGTGCTGCGTTTCGCATAGTGAAGCTACACGCAGGCAGGCTTGCTTTCGCCGAAGCTAGGCAGATGGTACAACTTTTTTTGAATTACACGTGTAATTATTTATAAATATATACGTGTAATATAGGGGGGCGCAGGATAGCTAAACCAGTGGAGTATAGTCTTACAATTAAGGTTCTCCGGCTGTTTTGTTATAAAGCACCGGCATTTGTCCTTTCCATTTAAACCAGCTGTCTGCATTGGTAATTAACTCAGCCATAAAATGGCCAACATTAATTCTGCTGGTTTTGCCGGCATTGAAGATTGCACTTCGGGTTGGGGAAGGAAAGACTTCATACTCCGTAACATTTTCTTCGTTTATCAAAGTATCCGGCCGTACAGCGACCCATTCAATAGCGGAATGATTTTGACCGATCTCCGTTCGCAAATAGTCTGCAGCTTTTTCATTATCAACATGGGGTGGCAATAACAATCGTAGTAATCCAACAACAAGTTTTTCTCCAAATGAAATGGGTTCCTGTAAATCCCTGTTCCTGTTCCCGGTCGTGTTCATCAATACAACCTTAACGGGTATTGAAGGAGAATACTTTTTAATTGCTGTGCAGAACAATCGTACAGTATCAGTAACTAAATATCTGGGTTTTCCATAAATCCCTTTCCATGTCAAATTATGTCCAAGGCATGATACGACCGCCTGACAATCGCTGCTATAATTTCTCATATCGTCTGCGGTAACTTCAGCGATACTGGCGTTTATTATTTTGAGGTTGTTATGGGTACTCCAGCCATCCGGAATGATTCCTGTTGGACGAATGATTACTTTAACTTGTTGTCCCTTCGATAATAACTGTTCCACAACTTGTTTTCCGGTGGCACCACTGGCGCCTAGCACTAATGTTGTCATCACTTAATGATTAGCGTTCTACTTTCTTTACTTGTCTTTTTCCTTGTACAATTGGTTCACCGCTAATGCCAGGAACATGTAGTTTGTTGCTCCGCCACCCATTACATATTCGGTTTGCTGCCAGAAATACGGCCAGATTTTTAGCTCCGGAAGATTGGGTCGAATCAGGGCCGTACCGGAGGCGACACCACCGGGAATAAATGACCAGTCGGCACGATTAACTCCATACGCTACCGTCACCGACTGTGCACCGATTCCGGAAGCAAAGGAAGAGGTGTTGATGCCGGGGTGCACACCCAGTACAAAGTTGAGTGAGTTTTCGTAAAAATCAGAGGTGGTATGCTCCGGCCATCCTTTATGGAAGAAGTATTGCTCCACCCCAAATCGCTGGATGTTCCAGCCGGCACCCCAGATATTCGGTTTGTATGGAACTCCATAAGGTGAATCCGCTTTTTGCTGATTGCGAAGTTCCTGTTGATACTCTGCAACAGCTTTACCAACCTCTTCTTTGAATTTCTTATTTTCAATCCGGTTAATCACTTTACCCACTGCCCAACCGGAGCGCGAGATGTCTGCGATGATATTCGCTTTCATGGCAATGAATTCTTTGATGTACGCAGGGTCATCAGTGGTGAGAATCAGCTCCACCAGTGCCTGTATTTTCGGAGAACCGATACGTTCAGCACCGCTTGCTGCAGCATAGATGGCCTTCGCTGCAGACAATGCTTCCTTCGCCAGATCAGGATTGTCATTTTGGAGAACGCGGGAGGCTGCAGCCAGACCAGCGGCCACATAGAGTTCACGTCTCGGATTTTCTTCCGTAAACACCCACCGGTCATCCAGGATACCTGACTCCTGATTAACGACTTGCATGCTGTCCAATGCGCTGTTGTATTTGAGATTGTCCGTCATGGAAGCGGCATCGCCCAGCATTACATATTGACGCAGGGTAGGGCAGATAATACCCCGGTAAAGCCGACCCAGTGATCGGTACCCGCCCAGTACAGTGGCCAGGCCATGTTCGATTTGTTGTAGGGCATCGGATTTCCCATCCGGTTGATGGATCTCCACGAGCCGCTTTTCAGAATCAATCGTAGTGGCATCATAGTTAAGACCGAACTCTTCAATCATCATCGCGAGCATCCAGGTCGTTCCAATTTGTGATTCAACCCGCAAATCATAATCACCGGCATCATGCCAACCGCCATGATTGAGGTTGGGAACCTGTTTAAGAGATTGGTAGCTGGTAAGTGTGGACGATCCCTGCAGGTAACCGTCAAAGTGGTTGATATCGGTTGGCGCCATTAACGCATCATCGAGGTGACACACGTCATGCCACACACGATACTTTTCATTGACGCGCATGTGGCACATCTGTACAGGCAGATAATACTCCAGGGTAGGTTGCCAGACATGGCGGTCGTAGATGTTTCGATCGATTCTGAAGGCATGGGTGCTTTCATTTCCATACGTCAGACTATAAACACCAGGTTCTCGAATATCAGAAAAATCAAATGTCAGGTATTGGTATCGTAAAAATTTTCCCCACGGTGTTGGCATCGCTTTTCTGATCAGCGTTTTGCCGTTTTCATGTAATCGGTACAAGCTGATTTCCTGTTGCTCACGATTGGCGTTTTTATCCGACTCGATGATGGCAACCTTCTTTTGATCAGGGTGGTAGCCTACCTGTGAAACCTGCACCACCGGCTCATATTTCCAGTCGGGAACCACATTGGGGGTAATCACCCATTCGATCGCCTTTTTGGTAGCACCGGGAGGAATTTCGCTTCGTACAATAAACCATCCATTGTTGTGGTTGGTACGGCCATCCCAAAGTTGAAGTTCGTGCTCGGACGTAATCTTCATGCGCTGGAGGTCCTCCTCAGGAGCGACAATCAGGGTGTTGCCTTTAGCCAAAGGAGCTGCAAGTATTTCTCCATCTTGTCGGGTCATGGGGCCATTTGGTTGTGTGCTAAAGATTCCTGTCTGGTTGTCCATGATAAAGGATTTACCAAAGAGGTCACCGGGAAATAGTTCGAAATTAAAACCGACTTTTCCTTCCCATTCTTTCGGTAGGGGTTCATCTAAATCTACCGTCACTTTAAAAGAACTGCCACCCATCGGGGTAACACTAACATTATAAAAAAACTGAAGGTCGGGGTATAGGATGGGATTAAATCCTTTTTGGTTTTTTGAAGAGTCGGGGTACCATAATCGTTGCGTAAGCATTTGGTTGGTTTCGTCTGGTATCAGCTTACCACCTTTCGGTACCGGTGACCATTGACCCGGTGAGGTCTCCAGACGAAGGTCTCCATTGGCGGCGGTTCGTATGCCGTGGTGGATAACGGTGACACCTGTCTGATGGCCATCGGGATAGATGTCGGCAAACACGGTGACATCCAGGCCGGGCATTTCAAAATAAAGTTGGTCATTTAAACGCAGATCCTGAGTGTACGCAAGACAGGGAACGTATACAAATAGGATAATCAATAATCTGTTCATCATTCGTTGGGTATTGTTTTTCAATATCCATAATTCTGTCCAAACTTTTAAAAATAATCCGATTTTATCGGAGATGGCTTTGGTATTTTGGTTATCATACTACTTCAATCGAATTGTAATTACCTTTGGAGTATAAATTTTTGGATTAGCATTTATTTCTGAAAAATTCGAATTATTGATATCGTAAGTAATGAGCATTACGTGCTTTTTTGTATCGTAATTTTGGATACATTCTCTTGCCAGGTAACAAAAGTTTGATTCAGAATAAGACGGATTTCCCTGAGTTACTTCCGGAATCTCATAGATATCAATTTCATCTGACCAGGGGCCGGTCAATTTTGGTGCAGTACGCATTTTTATTTTATTATCCATAAATTTTACATCACAAATCATTACCCATTGCTTCATTTCCGGATGATAGTTAACCGTAGTACTTCTAAATCCATTTACAACCGTATCCATATCATTTGTTTTTATACCTTCTTTCCATGTTCTGTTTAAAGCAAAATATTCATATGGCTTTTTGGTGTCATCAATAAATTTAATTTGTTTCCGTACCAGGACCTGCGCTTTATCGTTGCGGTTAATAAAGAAATACAGATAGCCGTCCAACTTTACATGAGGCCCGATTCCCAAACCCGGATTTTTAAAGTCCGGTAATGGAATGTATTCAATATCCCATTTATCCGGAGCGGCAGCAGGGTTGCTGATTTTTGCGAGTGTATATCCTAAAAGTGAAAAATTAAAAATTTCATTTGGAGCAGCTCCTGGTTTAGTTCCAATTTTTTCGAGTAGCACATATAAATTGCTATTAATCATAAATGCGTCTGGAATCCAAAATTTATAACGATCGGTATAGGTTCTAAAAATAGGTTCCGGGCTATCGGAATATTTATTGTTCCAGAAATATTTAACATCAGTCCCTCCATATGGTAATCAAGTTTGAACCGCAACCGAGTTCGACACCATTCTCATGCCTGGTTTTAATCTGCTTTGCTGATTTTCATCCCCAACCCAGGTGTCACTAAAAATAAATAACGTAGTTGTTGAATTTAATGGAACTGAAACATCACCATCTCCACCAAGCCAGCCTTCTTTTAAAGGAAATTCCGGAAAACAGGTTTGAGTAATAATAGCTGAGGATTTAGTTTCTGAATTCTGATCAGTAATATTTGTTTTTACTGGCTTTACAGCATGATTACTTATAAGGGATAGGGGAGTTATAAACATCTCCTGTTCAGGGCTGTTTTCTGTAATAAATAATTTTAATTCATCAGTTTTGTATGTCAATAACATAGCATTTTTAACCCATTCGTATTTGAGTGGTAAATCATTTTTTGTTGCGTAATTGAAAAACCATGAATAATTCGGTTCAGCCATTAGCATACTGTCCTTTCTTATCTGGATTTTGTAGAACGAATGGACGGGAACAAAGGTATCTCTGTAATCTTCATCACCTGCTGTATTGGGCAGGATACCCGTAAGATCCAGATACAACTCATTCTTGATCTTAATAAAAACCGCTTCAAATACAGAGGCATTTTTTTCACTCCCATATTTTAATAAATAGAAATTGTCTCCTTTTTTTTGGAATGAAACCGTCATATCAAAAATTGGTATGTTCCATAACCCTTCGACTTCGGGAATCAAAATGGCATCCTGTTCATTATAAAGTGGATGAAGCGAAACTACTTTTTGTGAATAGGTTTTAGAGAGAAAACAAAAAAAGAAGATGAAGAGAAGGAATACAAATCTCATAATTTTAGTATTGGTGGGTCATTGCTAAATTTTGTTTCGCAGATAGTTGATCAAGCAGACCGTCAAGCCAATGGATGATATTAAGCAAAAATTTATAATAGTCCTTCGTATTTTCATTATTCATTCCCATTTTATGTCTTTCAGGATCACAAAACTACGCCATAAAACATGGGAGCTTCTCCAGATACGACTATTACTCTTGTCTTCAAATTGGGGAGTCGCAATTACGTCCTTATAGATTGTTAGTGGACCCTTCAATCGATTACATAGAATTCTTTCTAAAACACATATGTAATGGTATATAGAGATAATCGTATAAAAATGGGTCGTAGCGAGACGCTACTACAAGGGGGTGACGCTACGACCAGGGGTGGAATAGGTCCCCAATAAATCCTCTTCGATTGTTAATGTCTACAGATTGATATGTGTATGATTGTTTTGCAAAAAGTACGTATAAATACTTTTAAAAACATACGTATAAAATTGGGGTCGTAGTGAGACACTACGACCAGCGGGTTTTATTATTTTTGAATCTACTAAGTTCTTGATTTCTTTTATGTTTTTAATAGCAACATGTCTATACACGTGTTATGTAGATGATCGGGTCGAGTGTACAAAAAATTATAGTGTTCCCTTCTTCATCTCCTTCACCGCATAATCACACGCCCTGGCCGTTAGTGCCATGTAGGTTAACGATGGATTCTGCGGTGGGGAACTTACCATACACGAGCCATCGGTAATAAAAAGATTTTTAAGATCATGCGACTGGTTCCATTTGTTCAACACCGATGTCTTCGGATCGTTACCCATCCGGGCGGTACCCATTTCATGAATCACCGATCCGGGAACGGGACCGTTATCAAACCCGTTTACATTTTCAATACCACATGCCTCCAGCATTTCGATCGCGGAAGCTTTCATGTCTTTCCGCATCTTCATTTCATTTTCTCCAAACGCCATATCAATATCCAAAACAGGAAGTCCCCACTGGTCTTTCTTATCCTTACTTAAGGTTACTTTATTTTTATATTCAGCCAGCGTTTCGCCGTACGCTTCAAAATAGGCTGTCCAGTTGCCGGGCTTCGTCAAGCCTTCTTTCCAGTCTGCCCCAATACCTGGTCCGTAAAATCCACGGGTCCAGTTACTGCGACTGGTATAATTTTCAAATGAAAAACCACGAAGATAATCCTGATCATTTTTTTCAACATTCCTGAACCGTGGAATGTACACACTGGCTGGCCGCTGGCCGTAATAAAATGAATCCTTGAGTTTGGTGTATTCACCCATTGCACCAATATGCGAGTGATGGTCCATCAGATAATGTCCCAACGCACCACTGGAGTTAGCCAGTCCTTCGGGAAATTCGGATGTGGCAGATTGTAATAAAATTTGTGTACTTCCCAATGTAGAGGCATTCAGAAAAACAATCTTTGAAAAGTATTCATGTTGCTCACCGGTTTCGGTATCAATTATTCGAACACCTTTTAATTTTTCTCCTTCATCATCAATCAATAATCGTTCAACGGTCGAGTAGGGGCGCAGCGTTAAATTCCCGGTCCGGGCAGCATCAGGTAATGCAGCTGCGTTACTGGAGTAGGGAGCACCAAATACGCATCCACGATAACATAGATTACGCGAGCGACATTTCCCCCGACCATTATGATCTTGCGTGAGGATTGCCATGCGACCGATAATCAAGTCCCGTTCGGCATAGGCTTCTTTAATTCTCTTTTTCAAATGCTTTTCAAAAACATTCATCTCAAAAGGAGGGAGAAACTGGCCATCGGGTAGTTGCGGAATGCCGTCTTTATTTCCGCTGATACCCACATACGATTCTACATAATCATACCACGGTGCAATGTCCTTGTATCGGATTGGCCAGTCAATACCAATACCATCTTTTTGATTCGCTTCAAAATCATAATCACTTAAGCGAAAGCAATGTTTGGCCCACAGTAACGACCGCCCGCCCATTTGATAGCCCCGGTACCAGTTAAAGGGTTTCACCTGATGGTATGGATGCTCACTGTCTTTCACCAGAAAGTGTTTTACATTCTGACCAAAGAGATAGAGATTCTTTTGAATTTCATAGTCTTCTTTTTCCTTCGTGCTGACAATATTACGAAGCGGAACATCCCAAGGATCGGTATTCTCGGTGGGATAGTCTTTGATGTGTTCAACCATCCGGCCTCTTTCCAGCACCAATACTTTTAATCCTTTTTGGGTTAACTCTTTGGCAGCTAACCCTCCCGTGATACCCGATCCGATAACAATCGCATCGTACGTATTTTCCGTGGTTCCTTTTCCGAGGATATTGAATTCCTGCATGGTATTAGAGGTAATAGTGTTGGGTTGTCATACCATAATTGAGGGTAGCAGGTGTAAGCGGAATATCACCTTTGTAATCGCCCGGAACCGCTACATAGTTACTCGCCTTGGTAGTGCCTTCTTTTGAGGTGAAGAAACCAATCAGGGTGTATTGCTTGATCGGGATAAACCAGGTATACGAACCCGAATACGTAAAAGCCTTTGCATCGATGTCTACCAGTAGTTGCTGTTTGTTTTCTGATGAGTTGAATTCAGTAGTAAACGCTGCGAACCCCTCCCGGATAAAGGACTGTTGTTGGGGCGCTAAACATTTCGCAAAAACTTCATCGATAAATTGATGCGTCAACACCTCCGAAGCCGCAGCAGTTTGTGTAGCTGGAATAATTATATCGATTACTTCCTTTAAAACTTCCAGTTCACTTGCTGAAAAAAATTGAGGAGCATAAGCCGGTGAGCCTGCACTTTCGGTTTTGCAACTTGCGGCGAAGCCTGAAAGGATGGAAGGAAAAAGTGAGTGGGTCGTGATCAGTCCAAAGGACCGGATTACTTCTCTTCTGTTCATAGGTCTGATGTTAGCTCACTAAGCTACTAAAATTTGATTTGTTTACCTCGATAGAGATTTACTTCAATCCAAATAAGGGTTTCAAGAACTTTACCCGACGGATCACAAATTCATAGGTCAGCATACATCCACCCAGTGTAAAAACAAACAACAGCATAAATTTATAAACTGCAGCCATGTCTATCCCGAAAAGGAGCATCGATCCCAGATACAAAAATATCATATGAATAATGTATACAGGGTAGGCTGCACTGCTCAAATAGCGAAGTGCTTTGCCCGGTTTATTGAGATACCGATGGCCAAATCCGAAGACAGTAAAGATCCAAAAATTGGATTCAATAGCTTTGAGATATCCCGGACCATTCAGGTCGAATTCCAGCAACCGAATTGCATAAAGTCCCGCTGCAATTACCAGGAGCAACCACCTCCATTTTGTAACAGTATTCCAAAAAGCCATTCCGCTGGCCACACAGATGAACCCTATCGCAAAAGCGATCAATCCAATCCAGAACCCATGCCAGGTCATGGCATACAATTCAAAGCTCTCCATCTTCACCACTTCAGCTTCTATAATAAACGGGATCATCAGGACGAGTAATCCAAATGGATTATTCAGCAGTTTGTTAAGCACCTGTTGAAATCTTCCGTTGGGGTATTTCTTGATCAGGAAGAAAAGGGGTGAAAGCACCAAAACATAAACAAAAATATTTCCCAGAAACCACAAGTGTGCCGGGTTAGGCATATACTTTATATCCTGATGATAATAGTTTAGCCAGAGAAAAATATGTAGCGGGACAACCGCAATCATTCCGAAAATGAAGGGTACTAAAATTCTCCGTGAGCGTTCAGTTATCAGCTCCTTCCAGTTACGTCGCTGGATGGCAAAGTAGACGCCCATACCCGACACAAAAAACAACAGTGGAATGCGCCAGATGTTGAGCATCGACATGGGCGTCCACATCCAATCCAGTGATTCATTGTTTTGAATAAATCCAATGAATACCCCCCAGGGTTGAAAGCCAATGGATATGTGATAAATCAACAATAGTCCAATGGCAATCACCCGTAACCAATCAATATCGTATCTTCTGGTAGTCAGCATCACTTTGTTTATTTGCTGCTAGCCATAATCATTTCTGCAATGATGGGGCGCGCTGATTCCAGTTGTGCATAATCTAACTTTAATCCTAACGGACCGAGGTCTTTACTTAGTTGATCGTAAATTGGCTTTACATTAACAAAAGATGTGGAAACTGATTCGTATGCGGTTGAACCATAGTTATTGCGGACCGTTACATTGATGTTATTGGCTAAAAGGGCTTTTACAATTTCTGTACGTCCGAAGAAAGCCGCTGTATGCAATGGAGTGGATCCGTCTGCACTAGTAGCACTAAGGTCTGCACCCGCTTCGATTAAAAGGATGGCAACATCCGTTTTACCGAAGGTAGCCGCAATATGAAGAGGTGTTGAACCATAGGCATCTTTTTGATTTAAGTCTGATTTATAAGCAATGTGTTCTTTTACGGCTTCTTCATTTCCCATAAACGTGGCTTCAAGAATCGTTGTCGTTGGTGCTTTCATTTCGTCAGCAGCAGATTCCTGTTCAGTTGATTGGTTACACGATACAGTACCTAAAAGAATTACCATCAGGATTGCACTTAACCAGTTTTTCTCAATTTTAAAAGTTGTCTTTTTCATCATTTTGTGTTTTAAGTTTTACTTTGTTTTTGATGATACAAAGGTCGATTACAGGGATTGAGGGTGATACTTAAGAGGTATGCTGAAAGAGCTGTTACCTATGCATTTTGACTGAAAACTATGGCTCACGGTTATAAATTATGACGCAAAACCTCCAAATTGACTGTTTTGGGAGTGGTTTTTAAATTGACGATCATTGTAGTTCAGAACTGACCATTATGCCTGATATCCGCTCGTCAACGAACCCGTTTTTACAAAAAGTCATTGCTGCTATTGAAGAAAACCTGGCTGATGAGAATTTTGGGGTAACCGAGCTGGCGGATCAGATTCATATGAGCCGGTCGAACCTGCTTCGGAAGATCAAGCAAGAAACCGGGCTGTCTGTGAGCGTTTTTATCAGAAATGTAAGACTACAGCATGGGAAACAGTTGCTTAAGGATGGTGCACTGACGGTTTCAGAGATTTCCTATAAAGTCGGGTTTAATTCTGTGTCCTATTTCACGAAATGTTTCCGTGAAGAATACGGCTACACACCAGGAGAAGAAAGCAGCCAGGGGAGTCAAGAATCGGCCACGCTTCCTGATGTAGGAGACATACAGGAGACAAAGACAGCAAAAGCGGGTTTACTAGTGATCAGTTTACTGGAGTCGATCCTCCTTGCTGTTTTTATTTATTTTTTCTTTTTTAAGGGAGAAAACAAGTCACCCTCCATTAACTAAATCACTGGCTGTCCTTCCGTTCAAAAATGACAGCAACGATAGCAGCAATGTTTACCTCATGAATGGGCTCATGGAAGCAATCTTGGATAATTTTCAAAAAATTGAGGATATCAAAGTAACCAGTCGAACCACGGTTGAAAAATACAGAGGAGTTGCCAAAACTATTCCTGAGTTATCGAAGGAGCTCAACGTGAATTATTTTATTGAAGGAAGTGGGCAGAAGATTGGAGATGAGATTTTGTTGACCATTCAGTTGATCGAAGCACCCAGTGACCGCCATCTCTGGTCCAAGCGATACAGACGGGAAGCGAAAGACATTTTCGAATTGCAAATGGAGGTGGCGAAAAGTATTGCGAAGGAAATTAATGCCATCATCACCCCGGAAGAGAACGAACGTCTTGAAAAGATCCCAACCAATACTCTAGTAGCCTATGATTATTATCTGAAGGGGCTGGCCTTAATTAAAGATGAAACCGGAGTGGGCCTGATTCCGGGCATCGATCAATTTAAGAAAGCTATACTTGAAGATGGAAGGTTTGCGAATGCATATGCATACATCGCCATTAGTTATTATTATTTGGATTTGTTTATGGCTGATAAACAGTATACCGAGGAGATAAAACGCTATGCCGACAAAGCTATTCTTTTGGATCCGGAACTAGGCGAAAGCTTAATCGATAAGGGAATCTATTTTATGCAGATCGAAGAGTATGATCAAGCTGCGAATTCGTTTGAAGAAGTATTGACGTATTATCCCAATGAGGGGTGGGTCCATAATGTTTTAACTAACATCTATAATTGGTATTTGCCAAATACAGAAAAGTATCTGACCCATGCGTTAAAAGGTATTCAATTGGCGGTGGCAGGGCAGGACTCTGTACAACAAGTTTCATCTATTTGAATCTGAGCAATGCATTCGCACAATCGGGATTTATAAAAGAAGCGGAAAAGTATGTGAAGAAATCATTGGCATACAATGCGAATAACCTGTATGCTGAAAATTTATCTACTTATCTTAAAGTAGCGCAGGATTTTGATTTAAGAAAGGGGAAGGCATCACTTTTGAAAACACTCCAAAAGGATACTACCCGATTAGACGTAATTCAGGAGATCGCAAAGGTATGTTATACATTAGGGGAGTATGAAGAGGCCTGGAAATACTATGATAAGTTTAGCAGACTCAGAAAAGAAATGCGCCTTGATATCTATCAACCGGAAGATCTAAAGATTGCATTTGTGCTGGATCAACTGGGTCGAAAAGAAGAAGCAAAGGAATACTACAAAAGTTTTAAGGAATATTATGAAAAGGATGAATCAATTTATAAGGACTTAATGATGTCTTCGTATTATTCGGCTACTGGAAATATTGATGAAGGGATTCGTTATTTGAAAGCTGGTTCAGAGATAGAGGGGTATATGTATTGGGTCATCTTGTTTATGGATAAAGATCCGATACTTCTCAAAATGTCGGGGCATCCGGACTTTAAAAAGACCATAAAGAAAATCAATGACAAGTTCTGGACGAAACACGAATCCATTAAAAAGATGCTTGAGGAAAAGGAGGTGATTTAAACCAGCCCTTTCTGATTTCTTTAACACATGTTATTCTCCGCGTAAAGCATCGGCTGGATTGACCAGCGCTGCCTTTATAATCTTAATACTTATCGTAAACCCGGCTAACAGTGTTGTTAGAAAAGCAGCCACTGCATAGGTTGATATACCAACATCAATTCGATATTCGAAAGTCTCCAGCCAGGTGTTAATCAAATAGTAGGATGCCGGAATAGCAATAAAGAATGCAATCACAATAAGTTTAAAATAGCTACCAGTGAATTGAAGAAAGATTTGTTTTACCTGTGCGCCCAATACTTTGCGTACGCTGATTTCCTTTTTCCTCGACTCCATTCCTAAGGCGACAATCCCAAATAGCCCAAGGCAGGAAAGTAATATGGTGATCCCCATAGAATAGCTGATAATGATTTCCCAGCGTTCTTCTGCAGCGTACTGTGCGGCCATAGCATCATCCAGAAAGCTGTATTCAAAAGGTAATTCGGGGGCAACGACTTCCCATTCCTTTTTCAAAAAGGCAAGTACCTCGCTGTATTGTGACCTGTAGTTTTGATAAAGATATTTTCAAGTGTTTCATCATTGGTCACTTAATAAGCATCGGAAGTACACCAATCTTTAGTGTCTCATAATTGAAATCACCCATAACACCGATTACGGTAGGGTCAGTTGTCAGGGGAACACGTGTTAATTCTTCAAAAGTTCCATCAACAGTTAAATCAAAATCTTTTAAGCAAGCCTCATTAATGATTACGGCTTTCCCCATGTCGGAAGTTCGCTCTGGATCAAAATTTCGTCCTGACGTAAGGTTTATGCCCAGAGTCTTCAGATAATCTTCTGTAACGCTAATCATTCCAACGCGCTTCGATTCACCTTTATAAGTAAATCCTCTCCCGCCCAGTCCAGAGGGCGCTGCAAAGGATTGATTAGCGGAGGTAATGGAATAGATGTTACTGTAATTTCCTGTCACTTTTTTCAAGTGGCTATAAATCGAAGTTTCCCCAACGGTAGCATTGGATAATACCAAAACCTGATTGGCGTCAAAACCGAGATCTTTATTTCTTAAGAAATTTACCTGGTTGTTCATTACAATCATTCCTACAATCAGGATGATCGATATCCCGAACTGTAAGGTAACAAGTGTTTTGGTAAATAAGCCTGAGGTACTAGTATCGCTGACTCAGGGTGTAGTGCGAATGGTGAACCTGGAGATAACAAAAGCGGGATAAAATCCAGCCACAATGCCGATAAGAATACTTAATCCCAGTATACCCAGCGTTGAACCCAGAGACAGGATACTTTCTAAAACCAAATTTTTATTGGTCAGGTAATTGAACAGAGGTAAAAGTAGCTCGACCAAAATAATGGAAAAACTAAACGCCAGCAATGAAAGTAATATGGATTCGCCAAGAAATTGAAAGATCAGTTGTTTACGTAATGCACCAATTGTTTTTCTTAGGCCAACCTCTTTCATTCGGTTTGCTGATCGTGAAATGCTCAGGTTCATAAAATTAAAGCAGGCGATCGTAAGGATGCCAATCACAAGAAGTAAAAGGATATATGAATTCATCGGATCACTGGAAGGCACAAGCCCCTCAGCTACATTAGAATTGAAGTGAATTTTCGTGAGTGGTTCAAAAGTAAAGTAACGAAAATCCTCTTTACTTTTATAACCACGTTCTTTTGGCAATCTCTTCATACTGGGGATAATACGTATGCATCATGTTGGCGAGATTTTCCTGAAGTGCCGCAGGATCTGCACCTTCTTTAAGTTTTACGTACGTAATGATGGCACCAAAGCCCCAGGAATTTTGATAGTCTTTCAGATTGCCGACGGTGGCGATATAATTAAAGGGCAGCAGGATATCAAATTGGATGCTGGAGTTGGCAGGAATATTTTTACACACCGCAGCCACAGTGAAATCTACAAACTCATCATCGAGTCCTAAAGGATATGGTTTGGTTGATAGGGTTCTTCAGTACCAAAATATTTTTCGGCTGCGTCTTCACTAAGATTACATTAGTTAAGTTGGTTTCGGAAACAGTTCCTTTTACAAGTGGAAAACTGAATGCATTGAACAGTTCAAAATCGCATAGAGTACATTGTCATGAAAACTTTTATCACCTTGTTTACTATAGTACTTTCCATCTGGCCACGGTTTGAAAAAACGAATGGCACTTTCAACGGATGGGATTTTCCTCCACAAGCACAGGCCCCAGCGCGATAGAGTGTAGATCCCCTCATACTGCAGGCTGCGGAAGATTATTAATCTGGACACGACCCGATAGATTGAATTTTTATTTTCATTGAAGTGATCAAAACTGCGTTCATCAAGCACATATAGGCACAAGAGAATGGAGCAGGTAATCCCTACCGTCAGACTGAGAAATATTGATAAAGGAGAATAGCTTTTGTTTGAAGAAGATAGCGGAATGCGATTTTGAGGTAATTGGTAATCATTGGCGATAGGTTTGGGATGATTATCCAATGAGTGTGCCAAAGCACAAACTTAGCCGGGAACTAAAATTTGAAGGTTTGATTACTGTAAAATGATCGATGGTGGAATTTAGCGTTCGCAAGCGAACGCTACATGTTGCTGAAAAACATGTGATTGCCGGTCATGGAAATGAGGCGTATTTTTAATTTTGGGTATACGTTATAAGCGGATTCTAATATTAAAATCTGATACCAAATGTAAAGCCGACTCTAAAAAATCCAGTAGAGGTGTCTAGATTCTCATCGGATACGTCAAGTTTGTCCGATTCACCCACGGCAATAATAGGTTGTATATATAGGGATTTCCCCCGGAATATGATATCCTGCCTGCAGATAAACAGCCATTTCAGATTCCCAGTAAACATAACCCGAATAATTATAGATATATACATCCATGCCCGACCCAAGAAAAAATCCCTGTGCAGGTTTCTGGCCAAAATGCCAACGAAAAGAAAATCCTGCTCCAATTCCATTTCCTGATTCTTCGATTCCATAATTATCTTCTTTCTGAATAAACAATCCAACCCGTGGTGCGATCGATATGTGCTTTCCAAGAAATCGTTCGTATTCCAAATACGTAAAATTGTTGTTGTTAGTGATTGACAGATTGATTCCAAAGTGATTTCGTTTTTCTTCCTGGCTGTAGGATGACATGTATGGTGTCAAAGAGAGGATAAAAAAAAGAAGGGACGTTTTCATGCGGTTAGTGATTAAGGGTTTCAAGGGGTATTAAGGCCACAATTTCCCAGACAAAGGACAGAATGAGTAAAGCCGCCATAATTAATAAGAAAACAATGCGCCTGGTCATATTTGCGTTCTTAATACATAGTTAAATATAGGGCTGGGGAGGAGGCTTACAGTTTAAAATATTGCATAATGGAAAACTAACAGTAGTAAAAAATGCAATGCGCAGGAAAAGCAATAGGATTGTGCCGCTAGTAAAAGACCAGTTTTAGAAAAACACGCACGAAAGAGGGTAATCCGTGATATGCGATACAACCAAATTCCGCTAGGTATTCCTAAACCTTTACCTTATTTTTGCGGTTCTTATCGCTGAAAACTCAAAAAAATGATGGTAGACGAGAAAGTAAAGTACAAAGTAAAAGACATCTCCCTGGCAGAGTGGGGAAGAAAAGAAATTTTGTTAGCGGAGGCGGAAATGCCCGGCCTCATGGCATTACGCGAAGAATACGGTAATTCCAAACCCCTGAAAGGTGCCCGGATCGCAGGTTGTTTACATATGACCATTCAGACAGCCGTGTTAATTGAAACCCTGGTTGAACTGGGAGCCGATGTAACCTGGTCTTCCTGTAACATCTTCTCAACACAAGATCATGCTGCTGCGGCAATAGCTGCTGCGGGGGTTCCTGTATATGCATGGAAAGGAATGAATGAGCAGGAATTTGACTGGTGTATTGAGCAGACGCTTTTTGCCTTTGAAGATGGCAAGCCGTTGAACATGATCCTGGATGATGGAGGGGATCTTACCAACATGGTACTGGATCGTTTTCCTGAATTGGTTAAAGATATTAAAGGGCTTTCAGAAGAAACTACTACCGGGGTTCATCGCCTGATTGAACGTATGCAAAATGGTACCTTACCAATGCCTGCAATCAACGTGAATGACTCAGTAACGAAATCTAAATTTGATAACAAATACGGTTGCAAGGAATCCTGTGTGGATGCTATTCGGCGCGCTACCGATGTAATGATTGCTGGTAAAGTAGCAGTCGTTGCAGGGTATGGTGATGTTGGAAAAGGTTCTGCGGCATCCTTACGGGGAGCTGGTGCACGTGTTATCATTACTGAGATTGATCCGATCTGTGCACTTCAAGCGGCAATGGACGGTTTCGCTGTTAAGAAAATGGACAATGCAATTGCGGAAGCGGATATCGTTGTGACTACAACTGGAAATAAGGATATCATTGTTGGTCGTCATTTTGAAAAAATGAAAGACAAAACAATCGTTGCAAACATTGGTCACTTCGATAATGAGATTGATGTTGCCTGGTTGAATAAAAATGCAGATAAGGACACCATCAAGCCGCAGGTTGATTTATATACTTTGAAAAGTGGTAACCAAGTAATTCTTCTTGCTGAAGGACGTTTGGTAAATCTTGGTTGTGCAATGGGGCATCCTTCTTTTGTAATGTCGAATTCCTTTACAAATCAGACATTGGCACAACTTGAGCTTTGGACCAATACGGATCAGTATGAAAACAAAGTATACATGTTGCCGAAACATCTTGATGAAAAAGTTGCTAATCTTCACTTAAAGAAAATTGGTGTTGAATTGGATGTCTTATCCCCGGAACAAGCCAAATATATTGGAGTGGAAGTGGAAGGGCCATATAAGCCTGAGTATTACCGATATTAATATTCAACGACTCAATAAAAAAATGTCAGGCCTTGCGGTCTGACATTTTTTTTGGAACGGATTTGGCATGGCATTCCCTGCATGATTTCTTACCTTTGCAGTATGATAAACTTATTCCAATATTTTTATTGTTAGCGAGTGTTGCACCCCAGGATGACCATGTTGAATTTATTTGCAAGAAAAAGCAGATGTCAACCAATATGTGCCACTATAATTTTAAAGTGGATGGTGCGAAATACAGGTATGTAGATGTTGGTTGCAAATACAAGAAAAATGAAGATGTCATTAAAAAAGTCAAAAAGGGATCACTCGCGTTAGCAAAAGATTGGGAGATCGAATGTCCGGAACCGAAGAGTAATTAGACACAAGAAGCGATACAGAATTGATTCTAATGTGTCTAATGTCTGCTAATGGACTTTCATTCTTCTTTCAAACAGTGGTCGTAATATTGTTCGATCTATAACAATAAAGGCAATCGCAAGATTTAGTACAATTATAGAATTAATCAGCAATTTTCCATTAATGGATATTGCCGGCAATTTAAAATTAAAAAGATTTTCCTTCAGACCTATTTGTTCCGGCTGAATAGGTTGAATAACTCCAGTGCCATCAAATGTACCTGTGGAAACAAGAATCGCTAGTATTGTTACCACTGCCATTACCCCAACGAATTAGCAAGAATCCCATTGCGTGAGGAAAATCCATTTTCTGCCAGGAACTTGAAATAAACCCTCCATGACTAGTTGTGTAAAATTTCTGGAAGGTGATTCCAATGTTTGATTGGACAGACTTGAATCCACAAGCTTCAGGGTTTCAATCGAAGCGTCAGGTTCTTCATCTGAATCAAGGCTTTCTTCCAATTCTGACAACTTCGTCAGTATTGTAGTGTACCATCGAGGTAATTGAAGAGTAACTCATCAATATGGTCAGGTATCTTCTTCATACTGTTATAAAGTTAATGCTTCTTTCTTTAACATATTCTGCAATTCATCACCCAAGTCGTTGACGAGCCCGATGAAGTCTGACTTTTATGGTATTGGCTTGCATCGACGTAACCTCGGCAATTTCATCCAGTGATAATTCTTTTAGATAGAACAAGGTGATTACCAAACGGTCCGTTGCGTTTAAATGGGCTAATGCATTATGTATAAATTTCTTTTTATCTTGCTCTTTCAAGTCCTCCATCTGCTTCCTGCCGATGTTCAATTATAGTATTTTCAATATCTTGAAATTTATGTTTGCCTTTTCTTTTATAGGTTATAGCTGTATTAAAAACAATACGATATAACCAAGTCGAAAATTTGGCCTCTTGATTAAAACTCGAAAGGCTTTTAAAAGCCTTAATAAATCCATCCTGTGCTATTTCCTCCGCTTCAGGCCTGTTTTCTACAGCAATCTTCAAGGCGATGGTATAGGCATACGTCTGATATTTATTGACCAATTCGGCATATAACTGGTGCTCACCAGCTAAAACGCGGTTAATCAATGCGTACTCCGATTTTTCAGTCATGACGATAGTTTGACGCAATCTTAACAGGGAAGTTACATAATTACAAACTTCGAGAAATAAAGAATTATTTTTTTCGGTAGGTGTAACCTGTCGACACTCAAGCGGTCAAAGGGGCATAAATTCAATTAAATATTAAAAATATGGATGTAGCAGTAATAGGGGTATTTATTCCAATTGTATCAATCATCAGTATCATTGTGATGATTGTTTATCTTCGTAAGTATGAGAATGATGAGCGGATGGCAATGATTGAGAAAGGGGGTTGATCCCGCTTTATTTAATCTTAAAAGGCAGCGGAGCACATCACTTCCGCTTCGTTTTTCGTTATTATTATAGGGGTAGGTTGGGGTTATTTATAGGATATTTCCTAGACGTTCATTTCGGTATGGATGAAGTAGCCTATTTCTCAATGTTGTTTATCTGCGGAGGAGTAGGACTGGGGCTTGCGTATATTATTGAGGAGAAGAAGTCGAAAGAAGAAGAGTAATAGTTGTTAGTGGGTGGTAAGTCTGTTGCCGTTTTTAGTATACGCTATCAACTAACAACCAAAATCACTACATCACTCAGAGTATCACTAATCACTAATCACTAATAACTAATAACTACCCCCCTTCTTCCTCTTCCCCCTTTCCCCTCTCCCCTTTCCTCCCCCCTTTTTCTCCCCCCGCCCCTCCCCCCCCCCGCCCCCCCCTATTTAATAGAACTATCAACTAATACCCACCCAGTGTCACTGTTGTCAGGATAATAATAATCAACGAAGCAATATCCAACAGGATACCAGCACGAACCATGTCTTTCATGGCTATATGCCCGCTGGAGAAAACGATCGCATTAGGTGGTGTTGAAATGGGAAACATAAAAGCACAACTGGCTGCAAAAGTCACGGGCATTCCAAGAATTAGTGGATTGATTCCTAACCCGTTGGCAATTCCAAAAACGACGGGAATAAATATTGTAACCAACGCTACATTGCTCATGATCTCCGTAAGGAATAAAGAAATCGTTGCGAGAATTCCTGCCAGCATCCACACGGTCATTGAATTGTTGGCAGCAACCCCTTCGCCAATGAGATCGACAATGCCTGTTACTTCCATTCCTCTGGCTAGACAAATTCCTCCTCCAAATAGAATCAGTATCCCATAAGGAAATCGTTTGGTGTATTCCCAGTCCAGCAGAAATTCACTTCGTTTAAAATTAGAAGGTACAAGAACATTAAAATCCCGCCGGTCATCGCAATGTTTGTATCGTTCAATACTTTCCCATCAAAAAGGGAATTGATCAGGTTTTGAAAGATCCAGCAAAAGGCCGTGATCCCAAAAACCAGCAGCACACGTTTCTCTTCTTTTTTCATCTTTCCCAATGTATTCAGGCGATTGGTGATCAGCAACGCTGATCCAGGAACACTTTTCATATTATTGGGATACAGTACTCGCGTGATAATAGAAATAAGCTGAGAATAAGGTTAATAAGGAAACAGGAATCCCGACCAACATCCATCTTCCGAATTCTAGATCTTGTTGGTAAAACTCGCGCATAAAACCAGCAAACACTACATTCGGAGGTGTTCCAATAATGGTTGCCATACCGCCAATGCTGGCGGAATACCCAATGCTCAGCATGAGACCCAAGTGCAAAGTACTTTTCATTTTTACTCATTTCAGTTCCTGATTCACTTTGCGGCTGTCGAAGTAAATCAATTACCGAAAGAGCAATGGGCAACATCATCAGGGCTGTAGCGGTATTGCTGATCCACATACTCAGGATTCCAGTTGCCAATGTAAAGCCCAGAATAATACCATTTCCGGAAGTGCCGGTAATGCGAATAAGATTCAGTGCGATACGTTCGTGAAGTCTATGTTTTTCTAATGCCAGCGCAATCATAAAACCACCCATGAATAAAAAAATGACCGGATTGGCATAGGGAATTGCAGCATTCGGTCATGGTCATGACCCCAAGCGCAGGGAACAAGATCAGGGGCAATAATGCTGTCACCGGAATAGGGGCGGCTTCAGAAATCCACCAGGTTACCAGCCAGCTTGCAAGGGCCAGCACATGAATTGCATTTTGACTGAACAGGGAAACGGCAGAGTAAATTCTAGGAGTAGAAATAGAAGTGGCCCAAAAAAATCCTACCTGTTTGCCTTGCTTCATATTTTAAGAGACTGTCGAGATACCAGCCCATAAGATGCTATTTGTGAAACAGAAAAGCAAAGAGATTTACCGCAAAGAGTCTGTGTTAATGACGCGAATGTGTTTTCACTGTGTTTAAGTTACAGGTTCAGGTTGGCTCCTTTTTTGAAAGTTGTGCAACCTGAAAATTGTAACATCGAACTTGAACCATCCGGAATAACCGCAAATTGCGCAAAGTTTGGATTAAACCAGGGATAAGCCACTGGTAAACCAACTGTCCGGCAACTTTTTTGAGTTGCGATTTTTGATTTATTTTTGATTTGAGATTAGTGAGTTGGACCAAAGTAATTATTAATCTAGCACCTTAACACTCTTATCTCCAATGCTTTCACCCCTGGCAATACTTTTCCTTCGAAATACTCAAGCAATGCACCACCACCGGTAGAAACATAACTCACATTATCATTAAACCCGAATTTGGAAACAGCCGCCGCGGAGTCACCACCCCCAATCAATGAGAAAGCACCGTTGTTAGTGGCAGCAACAACTGCTTCGGCAATCGCTTTTGTGCCCTGTGCAAACGCATCCATTTCAAAAACTCCCATCGGTCCATTCCATAAAATGGTTTTGGATTCTTTTATGACATTACTAAAAACTTCACGCGCCTGGGGGCCGATATCCAATCCCATCCAGCCATCCGGAATTGCATTATTCATGGCGGTGTCGGTGTTGGCATTGGCGTCAAATTTATCAGCGATGATGGCATCAATAGGAAGATGGAGTTCTACACCTTTTGCCTTTGCTTTTTGAATCAGGTCTTTTGCCAACTCAAGTTTATCATCTTCTACCAGTGAATTTCCAATGTTTCCCCCCAGTGCTTTGTAAAACGTATAGGACATACCACCGCCAATGATTAAATGATCGACTTGCTCCAGCATTTTTTCAATGATCAGTAGTTTGTCTGAAATTTTTGCGCCCCCCATAATGGCAGTAAAAGGTCTTTCTGCATTTTCCAATACCTTTTTAGCATTCTCGAGTTCGGCAGCCATTACCAATCCTGCACATTTCTCATCAAAGAACCGGGCAACAATGGTGGTGGAGGCATGGGCACGATGGGCGGTACCGAAAGCATCATTGACATAGATATCTCCAAGTGCAGAAAGTTTTTTTGCGAATCCCTCATCACCTTTTTCTTCCTCTTTATAGAACCGGAGATTCTCCAACAACAGTACCTCACCCGGTTGTAATGCGGATGCCAGGGTACTTGCTGATTCACCAATACAGTCATCCGCAAATTTTACAGACGTTCCCAACAATGATTCCGCCGTTTTAATGGCATGCTTCAAGGAGTATTTTTCAGTAGGTCCATCTTTTGGTCTTCCCAGATGTGACATTAGAATACAACTTCCGCCGTCGCTAAGGATTTTCTTTAGGGTTGGAATCGTCGCACGGATCCGGTTATAATCGGTGACATTGAAATCCTGATCTAGCGGAACATTAAAATCAACACGGATAAGGGCTCGTTTATTTTTGAAGTTGATGTCATTGATGGTCTTCATAGGATACTGAATAGGTTGTCAAAACAATTGGTTGCGAATTTACAAATTCACAGTGTAGTGAGATGATTTCATTCAAATTATTTCAGCAATCGATTGAAGTATCCATTTAATCTCCGAAACTGATTCCCAAGCCTTTGGCAGCTTTCACCAGGTAGTTATTTTTCCGGACGAAGTTGTATTCTTCTGTTGCTTTTTTTAAGGAAACTGAAGTAATCGCATTATTGTGGATGGCAACCATTCTACCAAATTTTTTCTCCAATGCAAGCTCAAAAGCCTTGACCCCGAAGAGTGTGGCCAGTACCCGGTCAAACGCAATCGGGCTGCCTCCCCGCTGGATATGACCCAGGACAGTTTCGCGAATCTCTGCTTTACATCCAGCTTCCTTCAATTGATGTGAAAGTTGAAAGGCGACGCCACCTAATCGTACATGCTCCGAGCCTTTCGAGCCCTTGATCGCCGTCACTTTGCCATGCTTTGGTTTTGCTCCTTCTGCTATAACAATGTTGACAAACCCTTTCCCTCCTTTATACCGTTGATTAATGCGTTGTACGATTTTATCAATGTCGTAGGGAATTTCGGGGATTAAACACACTTCAGCACCACCTGCAATCGCGGTATGCAAAGCAATCCAACCGGCATCACGTCCCATTACTTCCATAATCATCGCACGGTGATGACTCTCTGCAGTACTGACGAGCTTATCGAAACTATCTGTGGCGATTTGTACAGCGGTATGAAAGCCAAAAGTAAAATCAGTTGCCGATAGATCATTGTCGATTGTTTTGGGTACGCCAATGATGGGGATTCCAAGTTTATGAAGCGTCAGGGAAATTTTTTGGGAACCATCACCCCCGATATTAATGACCGCATCAAGTTTAAGTTTTTTTAGTTTAGAAGCCAGTTCTTTAGATCGATCAATAAGCTCGATGGTACCATCGGGTTTTTCGACAGGAAACTGGAGTGGGTTTCCTTTGTTGGTGGTCTTAAGTATCGTTCCCCCTTTGACGTGGATACCGGCAGTCTTTTTCCGGGTCAGGCTGATGATTTCCTGAGGATCCCGCAGCACGCCATTAAAGGCTTCCATGCTTCCCAATATTTCCCAACCTTTTTCACTTCGCGCACGTTTGGCGATGGCACGGATTACTGCATTGAGGCCTGGGCAATCACCTCCACCTGTTAAAACTAAAACACGCTTCATTCCATTTGTTGATTTATTGAATTGTTGATTTGATATTTTGAAGACTGGCAAATTAGTGAATTGTCAGGAATGTTTTAATATCCTTTCCTATTACTTCATTAGCATACTTTCATTGGTATAAATTGTCAATCAGCAAATCAACAAATTACCAAATCTACAAATTTGCGGAGGCTCTCCGCAGTTTATCATTAATCGCACGACCTAGTCCTTTATCAGGAACGAATTCGGATAGAATAAAATCAATCGGCATTTTATCCAACGTTCGAAGTGCTTTGAAAAAATGTTGTGCAGCAATGGACAGATCTCCAGTAGGCGATAAAATGTATTGATGATTTTGTTGGTAATCTTTTTGAAACGAAAGCACACCGAAATTTTTTGTGGTTGATTCCTGAATCATCTCCGTCAGGTTTCCTACTTGTACTTTTTTACCGGGTGCATAGTGACTTATTAATTGTCCGGGTGCTTTTGGGTTTGATGTGGAGTGTGTCTTCACAGTCACCGCCCCAATTGTTTTTTCTATTTCTTCCTGACTCAATCCACCTAAGCGATAGATTACAGGGGTATCATTTTCAAATCCTACAATGGTGGATTCAATCCCAACGCTACAAACTCCACCGTCCAATATGTAGGGAATCTTGTCGCCCAATTGATCCATTACATGTTGGGGTTCAGTGGGACTTACATAACCAAAAGGGTTGGCACTGGGAGCAGCCAGGGGAAAATCCAATGCATTTAATAAGGCTAATGTAAGCCGGTGATCCGGGCACCGGATTCCAACGGTTTCCAATCCTGCTGTTACAAGGTCTGGAATAATATCTTTCTTGGTGAGTAACAGGGTCAGTGGACCTGGCCAAAATCTATCAGCCAATTGGTATGCTTTCTCTGGAATATAATGGACATATGA
>CALOAV010000103.1:0-4349 GCA_942491425.1 uncultured Cytophagales bacterium | reverse complement strand
GGTATTGCCAGGGGGAACAACCGTTTTTGTACATTTTGTCGCAAAATCTCAGTTGGTTGCCCATTCAAAGGCGTATTACCAATGGAATCCAGAATATGGTCTTTTTCCGGACACAATAATACAAATCAATTTCCGGTTTGGAGACAAATGCAGCTGCCCATTCTTTTAAATTTCCGACAAATTGTAGAATTTGTCTACTGATGATTTAATGGCTTCACCTTCGTTGCATTTTACATACACCAATTTTTGCACCACTTGCGGATCGGAGCAGCTTCAATTGTTTGCGAGTAGAAATTCTGCACAAATTCAGTTAGTAATAAATACTACCAATAAATTACGCTGTCGAATACTGGAATTTTCACCACTTCGTTTTTGATTAACATTTCAAAAAATGTATTTGCCGGAAATTGGTCATTGCCGGAATAAATATCCAGCGGGAAATTCACTTTTTTTACTTCTTTGAATAAATATCAAAATCCTTCGAGCTAACTTACCGCCTTTTTGTTCCAATGTCGATCTGCTGGCGGTTTTGGTACGCAAGTTAATGTGAAAATATTTTCGGCAATTTGGTAGTAGCGGTCGAAACTCCAAGTTACCATCAATAACTGCTTAAATACTCCGTGGAGATTGTCGTGAAAATTTCCGGGGTCCTGGAAGGAACAACAAAATGCGTACCTTCAGGAGTAGATTTACTAACGTTTCAACAAAATCCTGATTATTTGCCGAACGGCGGCATGTGCCACTTACAAAATGCCAGGTACTTCTTCAACAGGTACATCCGATCGCCAATTATCACTTCATCTCTCTATGGTAAAGGTGGTAATGTCAGACTGGTACCAATTTCGAAACTTCAACTAATTTCTCCGGTTGGATATTTTTAATTTTTGTTACCATGTCTGCGGATCAGCCTAATCGCTTGGATTACATATTCACGGCCGTTTTTTGCTTTCAACTGTTCAGCACTGCTGCTCCACGAATACCAGCTGAGTGATTCCCATAACGGTCGCGTCATTCCTCCTAATTCACGCCTACGTTTGCACTACACGGCTATGGGTCTCCGCCACATGTAGGTACCGAAATACACGAATTGTTGCTTATGAAAAGATGAAGTTCCGGTGATGGGGCAGTGGTACAGCAAAACCGGATTATACAAAATTGCTCTAACCGAAACACTTTGACCCGCTCACGAAATGCAGGCCACATGGCAGCAGCCAACCAGATTGGTGCAAATACCTGAATGAATGTATTTTGTATGTGACCCTGGAACCACGTGATGTGTCCGCGCATTTCAAGTTTTGACGCGCAAAACGGTTTTACCAGTTCTGTTCCCGAAAAGCTTTTGCATCTCAGCAGAAGTTGTTTCAGGAATATCGGCTGAAGACTGCAATTTCTGATTTCTTTGTGAAAAAAAGATCGTAAATTATAAGTATGGAATCTTAAATTTCCGGAAATTGAAAATTTTCACCGCTGCAATGATTTTGGTGCATAATCCGGAATGTGGGGTCATGTTTTGTTGCATGTGTCGGCATGGTAGGTCAATGTCGATCTGATTTTTTCCTTTCTTTATTTTTATTGTGGGAGTCTCGTTTCGCGTTGGCTTACTAATTGTAATTCCTCCAAAAACATAGGTCAGCATCCCGGCCAACACATATACGGTAATTGCATTTGCCCCGAAAATAATCCCGATTTTGGTTCCTTTCGTTCGGCCAAGCATATCAACAA
Organism: uncultured Cytophagales bacterium; assembly: GCA_942491425.1. Taxonomy (GTDB): domain Bacteria; phylum Bacteroidota; class Bacteroidia; order Cytophagales; family Cyclobacteriaceae; genus JBGTGG01. The sequence goes on along the minus strand of CALOAV010000103.1, from coordinate 2,627 downwards.
TGTAAATACTTGCAGCCAGTGTCATAAATGCCAAGCCGGAGGTAAACATCACAAAAGAACTACTCCAAAGATTTTTATTGAGCGGGAAATTCCAGCTCCAGATATGACCAATAATTGTTGCTGCAAAACCGGCAATAAACAGCCAGACTATTTTCTTATTTTCATCCTCTTTACTTAAAATGATGTGCCCCGCAAGCATTCCACTAATTCCGGTTGCAATTGCAGGAAGTGTGCTTAACAACCCTTCAGGATCCCAGGTTCCCTGCCACATTCTTCCCGGCAACAAAAAGCTATCTACATAGGCTGCAATGTTTTGCCCCGGTTCCAGAGAAACACCACCGGCTCCCGGTGTTGGTATCAAAACCATGGCAAGCCAGTAGCCTATTAATAATACAGCACCGATTATAGCCTGTGTTTTCCATTTGGTAGTTAAATATAAAATGGCACAAACCAAAAACACCACAGCAATACGTTGCAAAACTCCGGCAACCCGCAATTCAAAAAAATTAAATTTGGGGTACAATGCCAGAAAAATACCAACAGCAAATATTTTTAACGAGCGGATAATAATTTTCTGAAACATCGCTTTTTTGGGTGCCCCAATGACCAAACGTTTCGAGTAAGCCAACGCAATTGAGACTCCCACAATAAAAATAAAGAAAGGAAAAATCAGATCGGTTGGTGTGATACCATGCCATTTTGCATGCAACAAAGGTGCGTAAACATGACCCCACGATCCCGGATTATTCACCAAAATCATTGCAGCGATGGTAAATCCCCTGAATGCATCCAGAGAAATTAAACGTTTAGATTCCATAGTAGTAGTTTAGTGTTCTATTATTTAGAATTGCTTATAATTTACGATCTTTTTTTTCTAAAGAAATCAGAAACCAAGTCCCCGCAGTCTTCAGCCATTATTCCTGAAACAACTTCTGTTTTCGGATGCAAAGCTTTCGGGGCAAATTTGGTAAAACCGCGTTTTTCATCAGAGGCTCCAAAAACCACTTTCCCTATTTGCGACCACCCAAGTGCACCGGCACACATCACACATGGTTCAAGGGTCACATACAAAATACATTCATTCAGGTATTTTGCACCAATCTGGTTGGCTGCTGCCGTAATGGCCTGCATTTCGGCATGAGCGGTTACATCAGTAAGTGTTTCGGTTAAATTATGAGCCCTTGCAATAATCCGGTTTTTAGCAACCACCACTGCCCCCACCGGAACTTCATCTTTTTCATAAGCAACGATTGCTTCCTGAAGCGCCCTTTTCATAAAATACTCATCTGAAAATGCTTTCATCTTGAAATCTCTTAAAAACTAATAACAAACCTACAATTTATATTTAAGAAATTCGTGTATTTTTGCAGGCAAACAAAAACGGAATCATAATGTACAGAACACATACATGTGGCGAATTACGCCTTGAACAACAAGGTGCAGAAGTGACCCTTGCAGGATGGGTGCAACGTAAACGTGAATTAGGAGGAATGACTTTTGTTGACCTGCGCGACCGTTATGGAATCACTCAGCTGGTATTCGATGAAAACAGCAGTGCTGAAACAGTTGAAAGTTTAAAAAAACTTGGCCGTGAATATGTAATCCAAGCGATTGGAACAGTCCGCGAACGTAGTAACAAGAATAAAAATATCCCAACCGGAGAAATTGAGATTGAAGTTTCGAAATTGGCAATTTTAAACCAGTCTGACGTACCACCTTTTACCATAGAAGATGAAAGTGATGGTGGCGATGATATCCGGATGAAATACCGGTACCTTGATTTACGAAGAAATCCGGTACGCGAGAACATGATTTTGCGTGCAAAAATGGCACATGCCGTGCGTTCTTATTTAAATAATCAGGATTTTATTGAAACAGAAACTCCGGTTCTAATTAAATCTACTCCTGAAGGTGCACGCGACTTTGTTGTTCCTTCCAGGATGAACCCCGGAGAATTTTATGCATTACCACAATCTCCACAGGTATTTAAGCAGTTATTGATGGTAGCAGGTTTCGACCGCTACTACCAAATTGTAAAGTGTTTCCGCGATGAAGACCTCCGTGCCGACCGCCAGCCGGAATTTACACAGATCGACTGTGAAATGGCTTTTGTGGAACAAAAAGATGTATTGGATACTTTCGAAGGACTGACCAAATATTTATTCAAAGAAGTAAAAGGTGTAGAAATTGAAGATTTCCCATGGATGCCTTATTCAGAAGCAATGACCAATTATGGTTCCGACAAACCTGATACCCGTTTTGAAATGTTAATCAAAGATATTTCTGAAGTGGTGAAAGGAAAAGGGTTCCAGGTATTCGACAGCGCTGAATTTATTGGTGGTATTTGTGCTGAAGGTTGTGCAGAATACACTCGCAAACAATTGGATGCTTTGACCAACTGGGTGAAACGTCCGCAAATTGGTGCAAAAGGATTGGTGTATGTAAAATGCAACGAAGATGGCTCATTTAAATCATCAGTAGACAAATTCTACAATCAGGAAGATTTAAAAGAATGGGCAGCTGCATTTGATGCCAAACCGGGTGATTTGCTATTGGTAATGTCCGGAGAAAAAGACCATATTCTGGATTCCATTGGTGAGCTTCGCCTTGAAATGGGCAACCAACTG
>CALOAV010000102.1:0-44985 GCA_942491425.1 uncultured Cytophagales bacterium | reverse complement strand
TGATCAGCTACAATTTACTTTTAATCCCTCTACCATGGCTTTTTTACTTTAGTATTGTGATTTCACTGAAGTTACAATGTTTTTTGTCCATTCACATTTTCCTTTGTCAATGCTTCCTGCCCATGAGCTGAATTCAGAAGCTCCAGAAATTCCAGCACCTCAGCATGCTCGTAGTAGTCTTGCTGTGTAATTGAATGTAGCAGAATCCCGACTCACAAAGCGCATGGCTTGATTACTTCACCCTTTCTTACCTGCATACCCTGAAGAAGTTTGGTATCTTTCAGGAACCCACCCATAAGGAGCCGAAACGCTTACCAGGTTTTGAGGAGGTGCATCCAATACGGTATTCGCTTTAATGGGTTCAGCTTAATGACTTTTGTTCGATTTCTTCCTGTGGTAATTCTCGAATTTACTGTCAATTCATTTGCAGAGACAACCAGGGTGTATTCTTCTATGGCTTGCGTTATTTTTAACAGTTTTTTCCTCGTTGAGTGGAGTTGGATTGACAGCTCGAAAAATAATGCGGCAAAAGCAATCGCTATATTTTTCATGTGTTTATTTTCTATGCGTTGAATTTCCGGTCCAAATTAAATAAGGCAAGCCGAATAATACTAAGGTTCTAGTTCAGATAGTCTCAACATAACTGTGCTGAATAGCAATCATCTACCCGATTGGTATGCAGTAACAAGGAGGTATAATCGATTTCTCCATTTCTGAAAGCAAGCTGTGTTTGTTTTTCAATCAGGTTTGCATTTGGAATAGCGGTATTTTGATAATACTCCAGACTATTTTTATTCTTACGGAATTCTTGTACGGCCTGCTCAAACTCACTTTTCATTTTGTTTTGGTAGCCCTGCAAATTGTTTTCAGCAATTTCTTTATTTAATTCCGCATCCTTCACCTGTGCTTTGTGCGAGCCAAAGAATAGGGGAATGGATAGCCCTACTTCAAATCCAGTAAACCTTTCATCCGCACCGAAATACAACATCCTGTCCGTTGATGAATTGTTCGCCAATCAAGGTCTGACTGAAGAAGCCAATTTTTAAATCGGGTAATGCTTTTGCGATTTCATATTTTTTTCTGTTCTGCTGTTTGAATTTCTTTTTCCGAGATAGGTAAGAAATGGGTTGCTTTGAATCGTAGCAGTATCTAACTCCAAAACCCATATTTATTCACCTCATGAGGGGAGTTACTATCAATAAGATTTTCAGTATTGAGCAACGCCATCAATTGTGCCTGATAAATTTTTATTTCCGCATTATTTTGGTGGATTTTATTCATGACCTCAGTTGTTGCGTTTCAACCGAGGTTTTTTCAAGCAGGGTTCCTTCTCCAGTTGTATACAGTAATGATGATGCATTAACCAACGCTTTGTAGAGGCTGTCTTCCCTGAGTAAAAGTTGATGCTTTGCTTTAAGTACGTCAGATGAAAGTACGTTTCGCTAACTCGAAAGATAATGTCATTCTCCGTACTTTGTTTTTTGTAATGTTGCCCGGTAACCATCGCCTTTCCATAGGTCCCTGCCTTAAAAAAGGTAGTTGGAAACGGAACAGACTGGCTAATCGTAAGATTATTATCACTTCGCTCAATGCTGTTGTATTGACCAAAAATAACCGCTACGTCAGTTTTAGGGATTATCAACAGACTTTTCTTTTTGAATTCTGCTTGTTCTATTTCCAGAGATGCTTGTCGGATTAAATAATTATTTTTCGAGCGCAAGCGAAATAGCTTCCTCCCAGAGAAAGTTGTTGTTGCGCTTTTCCGGGAAGAGCAGTAATCAGTAAGCAGGCAGTAACTAAGGCGTGGATTTTGAAAATGAGCTTTATCATTTTGATTTCGGTTGAATTTTTTCAAAGAGCATGTACAGACAGGGAAGTACGAGCAGGGTTAGTACCATAGCAGTTAAAAGCCCGCCAATGACGACCGTCGCCAATGGTTTTTGCACTTCAGCACCACTTCCGTTTGAGAGTGCCATGGGCAGAAAACCAAAGGAAGCGACCAGTGCCGTCATGATGACCGGTCGCAGACGGGTTTTTGTACCGGTTAAAACAATTTCTTTTAGATCAGTCAGACCTTGTTTTTTCAGGCTATTAAATTCGGCAATCAGTACGATGCCATTTAATACAGCGACACCGAACAGCGCAATGAATCCAACTCCTGCTGAAATACTAAACGGCATACCCCGTGTCCAAAGGGCAGCAATTCCGCCAATGGAGGAAAGCGGAATAGCGGTATAAATAAGAACACTTTGTTTTAGCGACCCAAACGCAAAGTAGAGCATGATGAAGATTAAGGCCAGCGCTACCGGGACAGCAATCAGCAATCGCTGCCGTGCCTCCTGTAAATTTTTAAAAGTACCGCCATACGTTGGGTAATAGCCTGCATCAAAAGCGATTTGCGTTTCCAGCTTTTGTTGAAGTTCCATAACAATACTTTCTACATCACGGCCTCTCACATTAAAGCCTACCGATATTCTACGCTTTGCATCATCACGTTGGATTTGATTCGGACCTGTTTTAATACTTACGTTCGCCAGTTCACTCAGGGGCACTTGATTTCCATTGGCATTTGTAATAAAAAGGTTTCTGATGTCAGTGATCGATTCTCTTTTTTCCTTCTCCAATCGTACGACAAGGTCAAATCTTTTTTCATTTTCGTAGACCCACCCGGCGCTTTGTCCGGCCAATGCCGTATTAATCATTTGATTAATATCTTCAATTGATAATCCAAAGGCGGCAATTTTATCCCGATCAAACTGGATGACGATTTGTGGAAGTCCGGTCACCTTTTCGATATATAAATCTTCTACCCCATCAATGGATTGAATAATTTTTCCGGTTTCCTCTGCATATGTTGTTAGCAGATCCAGGTCTTCCCCATAAATTTTTATCACCACGTCCTGGCGAGCGCCAGTCATCAATTCGTTGAAGCGCATTTGTATGGGGTGTTGAAATCCGAAATAAACGCCGGGAACATTTTCCTCCAGAACGGCTTGCATTTTTTCGATGATTTCCTGTTTCGAAGAGGCACTTACCCATTCGGATTTATCTTTCATAATGATCATCAGATCGGCGGCTTCGATGGGCATCGGATCGGTAGGAATTTCTGCTGCACCGATTTTTCCGATCACCATTTCTACCTCGGGAAAGTTTTTAAGAATTGCTTTTTGTCCTTTAATCGTAGCTTCAACAGTTTGAGAAAGGCTTGCACCTGTTAATAGTCTTGTTTCTACCGCGAAGTCACCTTCATCTAACTCGGGAAGGAATTCACCACCTAATTGTTGAAAAACAAAAATACTTGATAAGAACAGGATAAAGGCCGCCGCAATAACAAGTTTTGATCTTTTAATGGCCCAGTGAATGGCCGGTTCATAAATTTGATGAAACCAGGCAATAATCCGATCGGAAAAATTTTTCTGATGGTAGGTCTTCTTGCTCAGGAACAAGGAAGAAGCCACCGGAACATATGTCAGTGAAAGAATAAAGGCTCCAAGGATGGCCAGCATGACCGTTTGTGCCATAGGCTTAAACATTTTTCCCTCGATGCCCACCAATGAGAGTAGCGGCAAATACACAATGAGAATAATGATTTGACCAAACGCTGCAGCACTCATCATTTTCGATGATGAGGACTTTACCTGCTCATCCATTGCATGTTGGGTAAGTTTATTGGTACTATTGAGTTTGCCTAACTGATGCAAAGTTGCCTCTACGATGATTACTGCACCATCTACTATCAGTCCGAAGTCAATTGCACCTAAACTCATTAAGTTCCCGGAGACGCCGATGACATTCATAATGCTGACAGCAAACAACATGGCCAGAGGGATAACCGATGCCACCACTAATCCGGCGCGCAAATTCCCAAGCAGAAGGACCAATACAAAAATTACAATGAGGGCCCCTTCCGCTAAATTGGTGGTCACAGTTTTTATGGCATTGTCTACCAGTTTGGTTCGGTCCAGGAAAGGCTCAATTCCCACACCTTCCGGTAAGGTTTTTTTTATCTGTTCAACCCGCCCCTTCACATCGTGAATAACTTGTGAGGAATTAGCCCCCTTGAGCATCATAACAACTCCACCAACGGTCTCTCCTTCACCATTTCGGGTCATTGCTCCAAAACGAATGGCATGACCAAATTGGATATTGCCAACGTGTTGGATAAGAATGGGTACACCTGAAATATTTTTAACAACAATTTTTCCTATGTCTTCTTTTGATTGGATCAAGCCTTCACTGCGAATAAAAAATGCATTCGGCTTTTTGTCAATGTAGGCACCACCGGTATTCTGATTATTTTTTTCCAGGGCAATAAATACATCCTGGATGCTAATGTTCAGACTTCGAAGCTTATCCGGATCGAGGGCAATTTCATATTGCTTCAAATGGCCACCAAAACTGCTGACATCGGCAACACCTTTTGTTCCCAATAATTGTCTGCGAACAATCCAATCCTGAAAGGTGCGCAGATCACTGCTGGAATATTTTTCTTCAAATCCGGGCTTGGCATAAACCACATACTGGTAGATTTCCCCCAGTCCAGTTGTGACAGGTGCCAGTTCAGGGGTTCCCACCCCTTCAGGTATCAGCTTCTTCGCTTCTGTTAATCGCTCGCTTACTTGCTGGCGTGCCCAGTACACGTCAATATGGTCCTCAAAAACGATCGTAACCAGCGACAGACCAAACCGGGAGAAGGATCGGATTTCGGCAATGCCCGGGATGGAAGCCATGGTTTGTTCTACCGGAAAAGTAACAAGCCGCTCTATATCCTGGGCTGCCTGTGAAGGAGCGGTGGTGATCACCAGCACCTGATTGTTAGTAATATCCGGTACCGCATCGATCGGTAACTGAAGTACCGAATAGGATCCCCAAATAATAAGACCAGCTATGAATAATCCCACCAGGAGTTTATTCCTAATGGAGAATTGAATGATTTTATTCAACATGAATGAAAATGAAGTTTATCCCGTTGGTCGGGATGGATTTAACAAATTGGCTGAATGGACCTGTTGGTATTATTAAACCTTTGGGGGTTGCCAAATGGAGAAGGTAATATTTTTTGAGGAAGGCTCAGTATACAAAGAATACCTGACTTCCGACTCGGTTATCTTTTGGAAAGAGGTCTCAAAAGTAGTGATTGTGAAAACGACAAAGGGTGAATGCCCGGTATGATGATTGGTAAACGGGAGTTCGTGGTGACGTTCATGATCCTGCTCATGATGATTGGCATTTGTGTAATGCAATTTCAAAAAAGAGAGAAAATTTATGGAAGGATTCTCTGCTTTGTGTTCCTGATAATGCTGGATTAAATCCGGGAGTTTTTCCAGCTCACGCACATCCATCCCTGGTAGTAAAATCTGAACTGCCAGAATGGAAGCAAGCGAAAAAGCTAGAAAATCCTTCATTTCATAAAATTAGGATTAAAATTTTAACCAAAGAAATTAAATGCGTATTCGGTTAAACATGTTGTTGAATAATGCTCTTCAGGGTATGACCGGCTACTCCCCCAGCTTGTTGCCATACAATTTTCCCTTTTTTGAACAAAATGAAGGTGGGGACTCCTTGAATATTATACGCAGTCGCTGCTTTTTGATTCCGGTCAACATCTACTTTCAATACCTTCACTTGTCCGGCAAGTTCACGTGCCACCTGGTCGATCACAGGGGCCATCATTTTGCAGGGTCCGCACCAGTCGGCGTAGAAGTCTACTAATGTTGGAGTTTCACCGTTGATCAGTTCACGAAAGGATTTTTTTGCTTCCATTTTTTTATTGTCTGGGAACAAAGGTAATGTGTACGGCAGTAAAAGTTGGTGATCAAAATCACGTTACAGGGATGATTCGTTAGCGATCAAATTCGGCTAAAAAAGCATCCGGAAATTTGTTTTTAATTTCTGCTTTAAATTGATCGGCTTTGTTTCGGTTTGGGAATTGCCCGAGTATTAAGCCATAATATTTAACGCCATTAATAATTTTGACTTGCACGGTCACTTGCTTTTTGTAAGATTTTTTCAAATTCTCCGCTAGTCGCATCAGGTTTACAAGTTCCTGGTAGGTACCGATTTGTACCCCATACCCTTTTGGCTTGAGTCTGGAAATTTCAAATCCATAATACTCTTTTTCATCTACCGTTACATGATCAATTGAACGGATCGGCTGGCTTGTTTTTCCATCGCCCGCATCGATGACTTCAATTTGTACTTCTGTTATTCCACGATTAATAAAATCAAGTTGTTCGGCGGCAGATTTTGAAAGGTCAATCACCCTCCCTTCCACATAAGGGCCCCGGTCATTAATGACTACCTCCACGGTCTTATTGTTTTCAACATTCGTCACTCTGACTTTGGTACCAAAGGGCAACGTTTTATGTGCTGCGGTTAATTTATTGTGTTTGTATTTTTCGCCACTGGCGGTCGGGGATCCTTCGAATTTGTCGGCATAAAAGGATGCCTTTCCGGATTGGATTTGACCATAAACAGTTAGGATTGCAAAGGTAAAGAGGAAGGTAAACAGGTATTTTCTCATCTGGTCATTGTTTATCCACAAAGTTAACCTGTTTTTTAATACGGAATTGTATCCCTGACCTTGTGTTGTGGCAATTTAACGTTAGCTTTGCCCGGCAAATAATAGATCGTAAATTATTTGCTATGGCCACCACAAATTCCAAATTTCTTTTTGAAGCACTCACCTATGACGACGTGCTTCTTGTGCCCTCCTACTCAGATGTTCTGCCAAGAGAGACCGACACATCCAGCTTCCTGACGCCTAAAATCACACTGAATACACCCATTGTTTCCGCGGCTATGGATACGGTTACCGATGCCAATCTGGCCATTGCCATGGCCTTGGAAGGTGGCCTTGGCTTCATCCATAAGAACATGAAAATTGTTCAACAGGCCGAACAGGTGAGGAAGGTGAAGCGTTCACAGAGTGGCCTGATTCTCGATCCCATTACGCTATTGATAAATTCCACGGTTAGGGATGCGGAAAATATCATGCGGGAGTTTAGAATCGGAGGAATTCCAATCATTGATGATAGTGGCAAATTAATTGGTATTATCACGAATCGGGATCTTCGTTTCCAGAAGGATATGAATCTTTCAATTGACAAGATCATGACCAAGGAGAATCTGATTACAGCACCGGAGGGGATCACCCTGGATCAGGCCGAGAAAATTCTTAAAAAATATAAGATTGAAAAGCTTCCGATAATCAATAAAAAAGGCAAACTGACAGGCCTGATTACCTTTCGGGATATACAAAAGAAAAAAAATAAGCCGAATGCATGCCAGGATGAGTTTGGCAGACTACGCGTAGGAGCGGCTGTAGGGGTAACACCTGATGTTTTGGAACGCATTGAAGCGCTGGTTAAAGCAGGGGTAGATGTGATCAGTATTGATACGGCCCACGGGCATTCAAAAGGTGTATTGGATACCGTTAAGAAGGTAAAGAAGAAGTTTCCAAGAGTAGAGCTCGTAGTTGGGAATGTTGCTACAGGAGCGGGAGCGAAAGCATTGGCAGAGGCTGGTGCGGACGCAGTAAAAGTGGGTGTGGGCCCGGGAAGTATTTGTACTACCCGCATTATTGCAGGAGTTGGGTTACCCCAATTATCCGCAGTTTACGAGGCAGCAAAAGCACTTAAGGGAAGCAAGGTAAAAGTGATTGCGGATGGCGGTATTCGTTTCTCTGGTGACATTGTAAAAGCCATTGCGGCCGGTGCAGATAGTGTGATGGTCGGCTCGTTGCTGGCGGGCACAGAGGAAGCTCCAGGAGAGATGATTATCTATGAAGGAAGGAAATTTAAGTCTTATCGGGGAATGGGCTCATTAGAGGCCATGGAAAGTGGTTCTAAGGACCGTTATTTTCAGGATGTGGAGGATGATATCAAAAAACTGGTGCCGGAGGGGATTTCCGGTCGGGTACCCTATAAGGGGCTTGTTTCAGAGGTTTTATACCAACTGGTAGGGGGTTTGCGTGCTGGAATGGGATATTGTGGTGCGGCGAATATTGAAGGGCTGAAGAAGGCGAAGTTTGTGAAAATCACAGCCGCGGGCTTTCACGAAAGCCACCCGCATGATATTACGATTACCCGGGAAGCGCCAAATTATAGCCGCAAATAAAATAATTGCTTAATTTTGTAGGATTTCAAATTAAACAATTAATGAATTACCGTTGTTTATACTTCTTGTTGCTATGCGCAATGGGTGTTTCAAGTGTGTCCGCCCAGACTGTTGTCTGGTCAGAGGATTTTGAAGGAGAGACTAATGGTGTCCAAACGGGAACAGCAGCAGGATCGCCAGGAGGTACATGGTCGGTCACCACAAGTCCTTCCGGAGGATCTGGTTCATTTTCAAAACAAGATGTTCCTATCATTGGAAATTCATTTCAGATTAACCAGACCGGAGATGAAGGTGTTTGGGCCACTAATGTTATTGATGTTTCAGCTTATGGATATGTTGTAGTTGACATTACACTTGCCTCCGGGGGATTAGGATTTAGTGGTGCTGATTATATTCAGGCATATTATAAAGCAAATGGTGGGGCGGAAGTTTTATTCGCAGAAATATCAGGTGCTTTCCTTTCGGCAAGTACAATAGGCTCTGCATTAATTCCGGCAAGTTCAACGGTCCAGATTATTGTTCGCGGAGTTGATAATAGTAACTTTTGTTGCGGTTTAGGCGGCCGGTTTGTTTTTGATGATTTATCTGTAACCGGTATTTCAACTTTATACTCACGGGCAAGTTCATCATGGACTACAAATGGCACCTGGTCAACCGCCAGCATCGGGGGTGCTTCTTGCGGATGCACACCAAACAACTTAACCCGTGTTGTTGTTGGCTCACCACATACCGTTACTATTCCAAATATTGGAGGTGGAAATGCGGAGGCCATTGATGTTGAAGTCAGAACCGGGGGTACTTTATCTTTTTCAGCAAACGAGGTTTTGAACATTAACCGTGGAGGGTCAGTTACGGTTCAATCCGGCGCTACACTTTCGTCCGGTGCAAATACAGGTGCCCAGCTGGCATACAATGGTGACTACAATCATGCAGTAACCGTAGACGGTGCCTTAACGATTGGGGATATTGATATGAATGCTTCACAATCTTTAACCATTTCTGGAATTGGTGCACTGACTATAAGTGATGATTTTCTTATGGATGCAGATGATGCCGTTGTGACCAATAGCATGAGCGGAGTAGTCAACGTCCTTGACCAATTAAATTTTGAGGGTTCGGATATGACTTTCAACAACAATGGCAATATGAATGTATTGGGTGCGACCGGAATTGTTTTTACGGGGGATGATAATACCTTAAACAATACTTCCACGTTAACTGCGACCGGAGCAACCCGATCGATATCTTTTGAAAATGGAGCAACTGGAAATACAGTTTCAAATTCAGGAACCCTGAGCTTGACAACTGTTTACTTCGATGATGATAACAACACTGTTACCAATTCAAATTCACTCACTATAAGTGGTAATATTCAGGCGGGAACAAATGATGATGGATGCATTATCAATAACACTGGAACATTAGGTTTTGCAGGTATTAGTATCAGCAATGCAAACCTTACGATTAATAACTCGGGGACCATCAATCAAAGTGGAAACTTCACAAATAACACCATCGATACGGGCAGTAGTTTTAATAACCAGGCAGGAGGTACCTGGAATTGGACCCTAACTCCAAATACCACTTTTGATACAAGTATGAATACGGTGTTGGATTGCTCTTCAACGGGAAATACGTTTAACTATGGGGGAGCCGGAGCACAAAGAATTATCCCAACACAATATAATAATTTAACCCTTTCTAATGCTGGGGCAAAGGATGCTAACAATGCAAGCTGGTCAGTGAGTGGCAATTGGCTAGTGAGTGGTTCAGCTTCATTTACCGAAGGAACAGGAACCATAACCATGAATGGTGCGACGAATCAGACCGTCACAAACGGCTCTGGGGAGACCTTCTATAACCTTACTGTCAACAAGTCAGGAGGTACGACTCTTAATTTGAACACCTCTCCAAGTACGAACTTGACCGTGACGAATGCATTAACATTAACCAATGGGATTGTAAACACAACATCAAGTCAATTGCTTACCCTGAATAATAATGCAACGGCATCATCGGGTAATGCATCGAGTTATGTTGATGGCCCAATGCGCAAAATCGGCAATAGTCCCGATCCATTTGTTTTTCCGACAGGCGATGGGTCCATTTGGGCACGGATTGGGGTTGATTACATCTCCGGATCAAACGCTACCACTCAGTTTACAGCCCAATATTTTGATGCGCCCTATTCAGACTTAACAAATGATGTATCGTTAAACAATGCATCATATGTTGAATACTGGACCTTAGATCAAGCGGTTACTTCTGCCACGGCACGAGTTCAACTTTTCTGGGAGAACGGAACACGTAGTGATATCAACAGTGTAACTGCGGATCTTGTTGTTGCAAAATATACGAGTCCTGATTGGGCAAGTGCAGGTCAGTCAGCAATTACTGGTAATACGACAGCAGGATCTGTTACTTCCAATAACGTTACTTCCTTCAGCCCATTCACTTTTGGATCACTTTCAAGTGCACTGAATCCATTACCCGTTGAGCTTTTGTCTTTTACAGCAAATGCAAATAATGACCAGATCGAACTGGATTGGGCTACAGCCTCCGAATTAAATAATGATTTCTTTACCATTGAACGCTCCATAGATGCTGAAACCTTTGAAAAGGTAGTGATATTAAAAGGAAATGGAACGACCAGCGACCGGCATGAATATCATGCAACTGACAAAGATCCCATCATTGGCCGCTCTTACTACCGGTTGAAACAAACCGATTTTGACGGAACAGTAACCTATTCAGATTTAGTGAGAGTTGAATATGAAGGACCCGCTTTTGCAACCCTTCGGGCGTTTCCCAATCCTTCGAAAGGGAATAAATTAACGCTTCAGCTAAAGGGAGTAAATGAAGTGATGGATGTCCCGGTCAAAATAGTTAGTATGAAGGGTGAATTGGTTTTTGAGGGGATTTTGCACGTTGATGAAACAGGAAAATCTACAGAAGAAATTGAATTTGATGAACCACTTTCATCAGGTCTTTATATTGTGAAGGCGGGACCTGGCGTATTCCTCACCCAAAAGGTGGCAGTTATTCGCTAGTCCGATAATTAGTGATTGATAGATAGTCGCCCATTTCCTATTATTGTAGGCCAATCTTTGTGGATTGGCTTCTTTTTTTATTCAAAAAAGGGCTTTTTAGACTGAATGAGAACAAAAGCAATTATTCGTTTTCTTTTCTTCCTGGGTGTGGTCACCTGGCTGGCTTTTGTATTCACCGACATCTCGATTGTCTTTAGCTCCATGAATGAGATTGAACCGGATATTCCAATCTGGTTACCGCGGGTTTTTTTGTCAGTTTTTATTCTTTCACTGTTCTACTACTACAAATACAAAATCGAGCTTGACGATATCCTCAATTTTGTTGATTTGCTATGGCGTGTATTTGCTACTGGTCTGGTGGCAACCGTTATTTCACTTACCATCCGGCTCATTGAAACCTTATTGGGAGATACGGTGCTGACCACCAATGTTGTGTTTCTGGACCTTATTTACCTGATCAACCTGCCCCTGATGCTCAGTTTTTTGCTGATGGCTTTCCCGGCATGGAAACGACTGATCACCTATCACAAGTCGAAATGGCTGGTGCGGTTATGGAATATTTTTGAATATGGCCTGCTGCTAACGCTGCTGTACATCACATTAGGCTTTGAAATTGTTGAGTGGGCAAACTCCTCTTTACTTGCCTTTTTTGTTGTGCTTGGACTGATATTATCTGGTAATATGAAGTGGGTGGCCTACCTGAATTTTCGTCAGAAATGGACCAGTCTACTATTACTTCTATTAACCGTTTTTTATCTGCTATATGGATTCTATACCAATACCTTCCTTGCAGAAACGATTGGGGAAAGCACCAAACTTTTTTCTGATTTCAGGGGGAACGCATTTATTCTATCGTTGATGGTATTTGTGACCATTTACAGCATTTTCAGCTTCCTGGTTATTTTATTCAATCTTCCAACAACTTCAGTTTTTGAACAGAAACTGGAGGAAGTAGTAAACTTTCAGCGGATCAGCCAGTCGATACAAACGGAACAGAATGAAGAAAGTGTTTACAACATTCTGCTGGAGACTTCCGTTAGCACCGTGTTTGCAGATGCTGCATGGTTAGAGTTGAAAGATCATGGCGTTAATAAAATCTATACATTTAAAATCTCGGATCAGGAGGCCGCCGACATTGTACGTCATCTGAACAATAATAACGTTCGCGGTGTTTTGGATCAGAGCAGTGACCGTACAAAAAATCTATCCAAACACCTGAGCCAGCTTAAAGGGTCACGCTTCCGGTCAATTTTATCTTTTCCGATTTATGTGAAAGGACATGACATTGGATCGCTGGCTTTACTGAAGGAACTGCCGGAAGGATTTAATAAAGAGATGACCAAGATTGTGGCAACGTTTGCCAACCAGGCAGGAATCTCAATTGAGAATTTCAGGTTACTGGAAGAAGCTCTTCAGAATGAACGTTACAAGGAAGAGTTAAAAATTGCTAAAACCGTTCAGAAAAGTTTACTTCCCGAGGTCCTTGAAAAAGACGATCGGTTTGAAATTGCTGCATTTTCAGAATCCGCTGATGAGGTAGGGGGCGACTACTATGATACGCTTCGACTGGGAGAAAATGCGGTTGCACTGATCATTGCAGATGTATCAGGAAAGGGTACCACAGCAGCTTTTCATATGTCGCAGATGAAGGGTATCTTCCATAGTCTTGCACAGCAGGAAATTCAACCAGCGGATTTTATGAACCGGGCGAATCAGGCGTTGATTGGTTGCCTGGAACGCGGATCGTTTATCTCTGCAGCCTTTTTTGTAATTGACACGAAAACCCGAAAAGTGTGTTACTCCCGCGCCGGGCACTGTCCGATATTAGTGCATAAAGCCAGCACCGGAAATACGGAATACCTGAAAGACAAAGGGGTGGCGCTGGGAATGGTACGGAGTGACTATTGTAACTACATTGAATCAAAGGAATTCAATTTCGAAGAGGGTGATTTGATTGTGCTGTATACGGATGGGATCAATGAAGCCAAGAATCCCAAAGGTGAAGAGTTTGGTTATGATCGACTCCGGGAAGTTGTGAAAGGAGTGATTTCCCAATCACCTAAAGAAATTCAGGATCACCTGATTCAGCATCTATATACCTTTACGGGAACTGAAAATATTGACGATGATTACACCACGATGATCGTAAAATTTAAATAATAACATTCAATGAATTTAGCCGTTTAACAAAATGATCGATATTAAAAGAATCCAGGAAGATAAGGCCGATATTTTAGTTCTAATCGGGGAAATTGATGCCAGTTCTTCAATCGAACTCGATTTAACAATCGCTAAAAGTGTGGGGGAAGGCTTCACAAAAATTCTGGTGGACTGTAATTCACTCGAATACATATCTTCTGCAGGCCTTGGTGTGTTTATGTCTTACATCGAGGAATTTAATGAAAAGGGTATTAAAATGGTTTTGTTTGGAATGAATGAACGCGTTGCAAATACGTTTGAAATATTGGGATTGGATCAGCTATTATCCATTGAGGCAGACAAGGATCAGGCAAAAAAAGTGATTTCGTAATGTATAAGACGAATTAGTAGAGATGAAATACAAATATAAGGTAGGGTGTAGTATCGATAATCTGAAGGGGATCCGGCAGTTTGTACGTGAATCTTTACGGGATTATCCGATTGATGAAGTGGTGTTGGGAGAGATTGTTCTCGCCTTAGATGAAATGTGCTCGAATCTGATGATTCATGCACATCATTGTAATCCGGATGATTTATTCGAATTAATTATAGATACCGATAAAAAGAGTATGCTGGTATTTAAAATTGTTGACGACGGAACGGTCTTTGATATCAATAGTTTTGATGAACCGGAACTCGACCGTATTATCCACCAAAAAAGAAAGGGAGGATTGGGAATCCGATTGGTTAAGTCCATTATGGATACGGTAGATTACTCCAAACAATCAGGAAAAAGTATTTGTATCCTAACAAAGAATATTCCAACTCAACGTTAAGTTTAGCATTCGGTATGATCAGAGGAATTTTAATTGTAGTTCTTATTGTTGTTGTATTTCCTTCAGTAGGCCAGAAATCCAAAAAGACAATCAAGAAAAAAGAAGTCAGTAATCCGGTTTTGTTTTCTGTTCAGAATCAGGAGGTATCGGCTGATGAATTCATTTATTTGTATGGAAAAAATCATCCGGGTGACGCAGACCGAACCGCTGATAAAATTCAGGAATATTTTGATTTGTATATTAATTTCAAATTAAAAGTTACGGAAGCGATCAGTCGTGGAATGGACACCACAGCATCCTTCAAAAAAGAATACAATTCGTACAAAGAGGAACTTCGAAAACCATATTTACCGGATAATAAAATTATTGACAGCCTGGTACGGCTTACCTATGAGCGGTTGAAATTTGAGTTGGAAGCTTCACATATTTTAATCGGTGTAAAAGAGGATGCAGCGCCTGCCGATACACTGGCAGCTTACAAAAAATGCATGGACTTAAAGGAAAAGGCACAGCATGGCAATGACTTTGGGGTGCTTGCACAGCAATATTCTGAAGATCCGTCCGCGAAACAAAACAAAGGCTCACTCGGGTATTTTACAGCACTTCAAATGGTATATCCTTTTGAGACAGCAGCCTATCAGGCTGGTGTTGGCGAAGTAGTTGGGCCTGTGCGGACACAGTTCGGATATCATCTCATCAACGTTTCTGACAAGCGTCCCAGTAGCGGAGAAGTGGAAGTTGCACACATCATGTTGCGGACAGCTTCCGGGAAAGAGGATGTGGCAGTGCGGGATCAAATTTTTAAAATACATGAGCAGGCAGTTGGAGGAATGGACTGGGATGAGCTTTGTAAACAATTTTCTGAAGATCCCGGATCAAAAGACACCGGTGGTTTAATCCGCCCCTTTGGAATTCGTGGAATGGCCTCGGTACCTGAATTTGAAGAAACTGCATTCGCGCTTAAAAATATAGGTGAAATTTCAGATCCGTTCAGAACCACCTATGGTTGGCATATTATTCGGTTAGTTCGCAAAATCCCACTACCATCGTTTGAGGATCTTGAAGTTTCGTTAAAGAACAGAGTTTCACGTGACCAGCGGGTTCAGGTTTCCAGACAACAGCTTTTGGCGAAATTGAAAAAACATTATCAGTTCACTGAAAATCAAACCACAAAAGCTGCCATTCTTCAGATCTTAAAAGAGGAAGGAGACACCAATGGAATAGCATCAGAAATTTTGTTTACATTAAATGGTGCTACTTTCCGTGTTCAGGATTTTATAGAATTCGTTGATAAGAATAATGCAACGGCTGCTAAAACCAGTGGAGATAAGGTATATGAAGCGTTTGTACAGGATCGCATTCTACAACTCGAGGAGACGCGTATTCTAAATGAAAATCCAGAGTATGGCATGTTGTTGAAGGAATATTATGAAGGAATTTTGCTTTTCGAAATAATGGAGAAGGAAGTTTGGAATAAGGCTTCTGCTGATTCGGTTGGGCTCGCTACCTATTTTTCGTTACATGCCGATCAGTATTTTGCCGGCGAGCGTGCGGATATTAATTTATACTCGAGTCGGAAA
Source organism: uncultured Cytophagales bacterium (assembly GCA_942491425.1). GTDB lineage: Bacteria > Bacteroidota > Bacteroidia > Cytophagales > Cyclobacteriaceae > JBGTGG01. The sequence continues at coordinate 29,262 of CALOAV010000102.1, read as the reverse complement.
GAGGGGTTTTCTACCGCATTAGTGGATCTGATAGCGGTGGGTGATTCGGTTAAAATAGCCCAATATGTTTCTGCGAATGGAATTCGGTTGGAGCAGGGACTTTTTGAAAAAGAGGATCGGCCTATATTTTCAAGCATAAAATGGGCAAAAGGAGTTCAAACTGCGGATAACAGCGGAATGTATTACCTTGCGGAAATTTTGAATATACTACCTCCCGGTCCGATGACGTTGGAGGAGGCGAAGGTAAGCGTTTTGACTGATTACCAGGAATATCTGGAACAGCAATGGGTAGAGGGTCTAAAAACAAAGTATCCCATACGGATTAATGAAAAGGGAAAGAAATACGCTTTTGAACAGTTGCAAAAATAATCTCCTTCCGGGAATTCTTTTGCTGATGGTGATGGGGGGTTGCAAACTCGCCACTCAACCGGAGGAGGAAGCAGCCCGGCAGGCTGTTGCAAGGGTTAATAATACGTATCTGTACCATGATGAACTGACCGGTATTGTTACACCTGGAATTGTGGCCAGCGACAGCGTTTCTCGGGTGGAAGCATACATCAATAGCTGGATTCGAAAGCAATTACTCATTCAGGAAGCGTCCCGTAAAATTGATTTCAACGAAGCGGAAATTGAACGAAAAATCCTCGACTACCGGTATAGCCTGATTGCCTATGAATATCAATCACATTACATCAAACAAAATTTGGATACAGCTGTCAGCAATGACCAAATAGAAACCTATTATAAGGAGAATGTTGATAATTTCATTTTGAAGCAAAATATTGTTCGGGCTACCTTTATTAAGGTTCCGAAAAGCGCACCCAAAACAAACCGGATTAAAGATTTAATATTTTCCCGAAGGGACAAGGATATAACCGAACTGAAGTCGTATTGCCTGAGTTTTTCTGCTGCGTACCATCTATCTGACTCCACCTGGATGGTTTTTGATGAGCTGGTGAGGAATTCGCCGTTGGCAGAAATACCGAATAAAATTCAGTTTCTTAAGGCAAATCCTTATTATGAAACATCTGTTGATGAGTATCTTTACTTTTTCCGCGTATTGGAATATCGAATTTCAGACAATGTTTCCCCTTTGGAGTTTGTTCGGGACGATATTCGGAACATTATTTTAAATAAGCGTAAAGTGGAGTTAGCGAAACAATTGGAAGATGAAGTTTATAATGATGCACTGGGTAATAAAGAGTTTCAAATTTATAATGAGTAAGAATAACGTGAAATTTTTAGGATTGAATCGCGCAGGAAGGATTGCCATACTGCTTTTAGTATTGGCTACAAGTTCATTTACACATGCTCAGGAACAGGGTGAAGGAGGGTTTGTTATTGACGAGATTATCGCCAAAGTAGATAATTATATTGTTTTAAAGTCTGAGCTGGATCGTGCCTATCAGGATTACCTCGCCAATGGAGGATCACAGTCGGAAGAGGCGCGTTGTCAGTATTTGGGCCTGCTGATCCGAAATAAACTGATGATGGCGAAAGCTGAAATTGACTCGGTGGTGGTGTTGGATGCAGAAGTTGATTTAAATACCTCCAATCGTATGGACATGATTTTGGCGCAGTCTGGGAAAACCGCAGAGGAAATGGAGCAAATCTACGGGAAAACCATGGAGCAAATTCAGGCCGAGCTCCGTGAGCAAATCCGTGAACAAATGATTATTCGTGAGATGGAGTCCACCATTTCGCAAGACATAACGGTTACCCCAGCCGAAGTGAAACGTTTTTTCAATAAAATACCAAAAGATTCGTTACCGTTTTTTTCTGCTGAATTAGAAGTGGGACAAATTGTTCGAAAGGCAAAAGTAAGTGCTGCCCAAAAAGAAGAGACCCGGTTGAAACTTATTGGAATCCGAAACCAAATCCTATCGGGTGAATCCTTTGCAGAATTAGCCAGAAAACACTCAGATGATCCATCCGCACAATATAATGCTGGTGAAATGGGCTGGTCTGCCCGTGGACGGATGGTTCCGGAATTTGAAGCCATGGCATTCAAATTGAAGCCAGGTGAACTATCCATGCCTTTTGAAACAGACTTCGGTTTTCACATCCTGCAATTGATTGAACGAAGAGGAAATGAATTCAATTCAAGGCATATTCTTTTGACTCCAACTCCATCGGAAAACGATTTGAAAGACGCAGAACGCTATTTGGACAGCCTTAGGACGCTGGTCACAGTTGAGAAAGCGTCGTTCGAAAAATTGGCCAAAGAATATTCAGACGACCCGGAAACAAAAGGCAATGGTGGGTTTTTTACAGATGCCAACGGGTCAATGAAAATTGCAGTAGATGAACTTGATCCGGTGGTGTTCTTCAAACTGGATTCCATGAATGTTGGAGAAATTTCAAATCCATTAACCTACCGAACCGACGATCAAAAAAGTGCAGTCCGGATCATATATTACAAATCCAGAGTACGGGCGCATGAAGCCTCTTTAAAAGATGATTGGCAGCGGATTTATGGTGCAGCCCTGAATGAGAAGAAGGACAAAGCACTTCAAAAATGGTTTGAAGAGGCAAGACTAGATGTGTTTATTAATATTGATCCTGCATATGATTTTTGTGGGATATTAGACCAGTAAGTAAAGCATGACAAAATTTGAATCGGACGTGGAGGCTGCTAATGCAATGGCAGCATCCTACAAAACATTAACGAAAGAGATTTCAAAAGTAGTAATTGGTCAGGACGAGGTAATCAGACTCGTACTCACCGGCATTTTTTGTCATGGACATTCACTGCTAATCGGTGTTCCTGGTTTGGCTAAAACTCTATTGGTACAAACAATTTCAAAAGCTCTTGATTTGGAATTTAAGCGGATTCAATTTACACCCGACCTGATGCCCTCTGATATTGTAGGGGCTGAAACAATGGACAAAGAGCGTAACTTTAAATTTGTAAAAGGTCCCATCTTCGCGAACATTATTTTGGCAGATGAAATCAACCGGACACCCCCTAAAACCCAGGCCGCACTCTTGGAGTCGATGCAGGAAAACGCAGTGACCATTGCAGGAGAGAACCATAAATTACCGCAGCCCTTTTTTGTTTTGGCAACCCAAAACCCGATCGAACAGGAAGGAACGTATCCGCTTCCAGAAGCGCAGTTGGATCGCTTTATGTTCAACATCCTGCTTACTTATCCGTCGCTGGCTGATGAAGTCAATGTAGTGAAAGCGACCACTTCCGATATCAGTGTTCAGGTGAATAAAGTTTTAACCGGAGCCGATATCGAGGCGTTTCAAAGTTTAGTAAGAAAAGTTCCTACTCCGGATAATGTTGTGGAGTATGCCGTCAATCTAGCCAACAAAACTCGCCCGGGTATTTCAGGAAGTTCTGCATTGGCTACTGAATATTTGGAATGGGGAGCAGGTCCCCGGGCTTCACAGTATTTAGTACTCGGAGCAAAATGCAATGCATTGTTAAATGGGAAATATTCGCCGGACATAGAAGACGTGCAGGCCATAGCCAAACCCGTTCTTCGTCATCGTATCGTTCGAAACTTCAAAGCGGAAGCGGAAGGAATCAGTGTGGATGATTTGATTTCCCGGTTAATGGCAGAATAGTTGTTCGTTGATCGTTGTTCGATCTGGTGTCAATTTCCAACAACTAAATCAAGTCATCCGTAATCGTCACCTGACCACCATCAGCAGTTGTTACATATTGCAGCAGGGGCCTCCAGGCAGGGCCTCCGGTAGGAAATCCATCTGCGAGTCCAAACATCGAAGCACAGCAAGGGTCATGCATAAATAATCCGGAGGAATGCACTTCAACCGTGGAGCAGGATTCGTTGGGTCGAAAAGAGCAATTTCGCTCGTATGCCAAATAGGTTGTAGAATTGAATCGGTAGAGAATGATTCCACGCACACCTCCATTGTTAATGTATTTGTATCCTCCATCAATTTGAAGGCTGGCATATTCCGGTAAGCTCAGATTGATAATAATATCCGGAAAGGGCTGGACAGGAATCGGATCATCCATGCGATCACCGGAACAACTTCCGAGGAGTGTTAGTAGAAAACAATAGAAAATTGTTTGCTTATGAATCGTATGTATAAAACCCCCGCCCACTTTTTCTTCCATGATGTCCTGCATCTACTTTTTGTTGTTGGATTCTGCTCGGTCTGAATTTTGCATCCTGATGAAAGGCACTGAACATCGAACTGGTGACTGCAAAGTTGGTGTCCACACCGATTAAGTCCATCAACTCAAATGGTCCCATTTTAAATCCGCATGCTCGCATCAACGTATCGATGGTGGTAACATCCGCAACGTTTTCTTCCAGGATTTTCAATGACTCCACATAAAAGTGTCGTGCTACCCGATTAACGATAAATCCCGGAGAATCTTTTGCAACAACACCAGTTTTATTTATTTTTTTAACAAACTCTTTCAGTATATCAATGATACGTGTATCGGTTGCAACTCCAGAAATAATTTCAACCAGTTTCATAATCGACGCCGGGTTAAAAAAATGAAGTCCTGCCAAACGTTCCGGATTTTTTAGCCCCGTTGCGATTTGTGTAATGGGGATAGAAGAGGTGTTGCTTGTAAAAATGGTATGTTCTGTATTAATTTTCTCCAGTTCTGAAAAAATCTGAATTTTGATAGCGAGGTTTTCAACAGCCGCTTCGATAATCAGATCGGCTACAACACGCTCAATAGAATTTGTTAGTCCGATGCGTTTGATTGCCTCCTCTTTTTCCTCACCGGAAAGTTTCCCCTTTTCAACTGCGACGCTCAAACTTTTTTCAATATGCTGATATGCCTTTTCAGTAATTGCAGGCTCAATGTCATACAGAATTACAGCATAGCCTGCAGTGGCACAAACCTGAGCGATACCCTGGCCCATGGTACCCGCACCAACAATTCCTACTTTTTTGAGGGTTTCCAGTTTGATCATAAAACCGATTGAAATTGACGCAAAAAGCGGATATCATTTTCAGAAAACAACCGTAAATCGTTGATTTGATAGCGTAACATGGCAACCCGTTCGATTCCCATACCGAAAGCAAAACCCGTAAACTCTTCGGGGTCAATACCACAGTTCCGCAGCACATTCGGGTGTACCATCCCCGACCCGGCAATTTCTACCCATCCCGAATATTTACAAACATTACATCCTTTACCCTTGCAGATTAAACAACTGATATCAATTTCGGCACTGGGTTCGGTAAAAGGAAAATACGAAGGCCGGAACCGAATTTGGATATCCTTCCCAAACATCTCCTTAGCAAAGTGGTAAAGCGTTTGTTTTAAATCAGCAAAACCAACATTTTTATCAACATACAGGCCTTCAACCTGATGGAAGAAACAATGTGCACGTGCAGAGATCGCTTCATTGCGATAAACTCGCCCTGGCATGATCGCCCGAAATGGTGGTTTCCCATTTTCCATTAAGCGGATTTGAACATTTGAAGTATGGGTACGAAGCAACATATCCTTGTCGATCCCTTTTTCTGCATCAGCTCGTTCAACAAAGAATGTATCCTGCATTTCACGGGCGGGGTGGTTTTCCGGAAAGTTAAGGGCGGTAAAATTATGCCAGTCATCTTCGACTTCAGGGCCATCTTCGACATTGAATCCGAGCCGCTCAAAAATTTCGATGATCCGATAACGCGTTAACGTCAAGGGGTGAAGGTTTCCAATTTTGTTTGGAATGGCCGGTAGCGTAAGGTCAATATCCGTAGCTTGTGAAGTGGTGGTGGAAGACAGGTTTTCATTAAGTTCTGCGAATTTTTCTTCTGCTGCTTTTTTTAATTCATTTAGCGTCTTGCCCAGCGCTCTTTTTTCTTCTACCGAAGCTTTCTTTAACGAATCAAAAAGATCACTTACTACACCTTTTTTGCTGATAAACTTCATCCGGAATTTTTCCACACCCTCTTTTCCAGCTTGAGAGAATGACTTAATCTCGTTGAGAAGTTCTTTAACCTTATTATCCATGCCTTTAATCAAAAGGTCAAATTTACGATTTCTTCTGAAAGTGTTATTTTCTTGTTCACCGGTCCCAAAATTTCGTGCCTGCCGGATTCAAAGGGTAATGCCTATAAAGGATTGGTTTTGGTGTCTTTTGTACTTTTTCGCTTTCGGATAAAGTAGTCCAGACTGAAACTGAATAGGATGGAAATTAGAATGATGGTGGGTACGAGAACCAGGTCTCCCCAGGAGTTGAGGAGTATGATTCCGCCGGTGAGTAGTAATTGAACTCCACCCATCGCTATGCAGGTTTGCCGGTGGGTCAATCCAAGCCTAACCATCGTATGATGGATATGGCTTTTATCCGGAGTCATGGGCGATTTTCCTTTGGAGAGGCGAATAATGATAATTCGTGAGGTATCCAGCAGAGGAATATAGATAAAGCTTAAAGCGGAAGCCAGTGGGGCATCCAGGCGATACGAAGCATGATCAGCAAGTTGGTTGTTAAAGTTCAGCAAGTGAACAGTCAGTATAGACAACATCATCCCAATGACCAGGGCCCCGGTATCGCCCATAAAAACCTCAGAGGGATGCCAGTTGTAAATCAAAAATGCAACAATGCTTCCCAGCATTGCGTGGGCCAGAATGGTATAATTTTCGTCACCTGCAAGTAAAAACCAGGTGCCCAATGTTAATAATGAGATCCCCGAAATTGTTCCGGCTAACCCATCAATTCCATCGATAAGATTGAAAGAGTTCGTGATGATAATCATCGTAAAAATGGTGACAGCGTAACTTACCGGTACAGGAATCTCATGGATTCCAAAAAGGCCATGGAGGGAGTCAAACCGAAGATCTAAAAAAACAACTGCAATCGTGATGGCCATCACCTGTCCAAAGAGTTTGAGGGCAGGCTTCATGGGAACAAGATCATCGCGCATGCCGATAAAGAAAATAACAAAGAGTGATGCGAAAATGAATTTAAAATCGCGGGAACTCAATAATTCCAACCAGATAAAACCGGCTACACAAAAGCCTAAAAAAATGCCAACACCGCCCATTGACGGCGTGATCTTTTTATGAATCTTTCGATACCCCGGCACATCTACGTAATTCTTCTTTAGGGTATACTTAATGATTACCGGCATCACTAAAAAAGTAATAATGAAGGAGGTAAAGGCTGCAAAAAGGGCGGTAATCATCTCTGCAAAAGTAGGGAATTTAAGGTACTATAAAATTGGATAGAATTTAATTTCCAGAATAGAAGGTCTGGATTTTTTCACACACAAATTCGATCTGTTGCGAAGAAAGACCGGGGTAAATGGGGAGAGAAAGTACCGTGTTCTCCAGTGTATTACTTGCCGGAAATTCTTCTGATGGATGAATCAAATGGTGATATGCGATCAGATTGTGCAGCGCTTTCGGGTAATGAATGGCAGTTAGAATACCACACTTTTCCAAAAATAATTTTAGCGCCTCCCGTTCTTTGGATTGGATTACAAAAAGATGAAAGGAGTGCGCGGTGTTATCCTGTATTTTAGGCAAAACAATATTTTCTTGATTTTTTAACTTTTCGAAATACTGGTTTGCATGGCCAACTCTATCTTGTGTCCAGCCGGTCAGGTACTTTAGTTTTACCGACAGGATGGCCGCCTGTAATTCATCGAGTCGGCTATTGATGCCTTCGATCGTGTGATCATCTTTTAGCAACGCTCCATGATTGGCAAACCTACGAATCGATTCGACAATGGAATCATCATTAGTAGTAATGCATCCGGCATCACCATAGGCGCCTAAATTTTTTGTCGGATAAAAGCTGAAGGCCGCTGCATCACCAATACTTCCAACTATTTTGTTTTTATATTTAGATAAATGACTCTGAGCACAATCTTCAATAAGTTTTAGACCATATTTTTTGCACAGGGTTAGAAGTACATCCATATTAGCAGATTGACCATAGAGATGGACAACAATAATTGCTTTGGTTCGGGGGGTAATTTTTTTCTCGACCGCAACCGGGTCGAGCGTGTAATAATCGGGATCAATATCTGCGAAAACAGGTCTGGCGCCACATTGGGATATTGTTTCAGATGATGAGATCCAACTGAACGCAGGTGTGATCACTTCATCACCAGCTCCAATACCGTAAGCGTTAAGAATTAAAAAAAGCGCATCCGTTCCATTCCCAACGCCAATACAATGACGTGTTCCGATTGTTTTCGCGAATTCATTTTCGAATGCAGCAACTTTTTCTCCACGAATAAAATTTCCGCTTTCGAAAACATCCTGAATCGCATGATCAATATCAGGCTTGATTTGCTGGTATTGCGACTTCAGTTCAAAGAAGGGTACTTCCATAGGCTAAAGATAAAGGAAGCCAGGGAATTCAGCTATCCTTCAGACCGAATCAAAGCAGTCAGGCGAATTACAATCTTGCCGTCACAAACGTCTTGTCCAACACGCCCTTCACATCATACACTACCGTATTTTCATCACGGATAACCTTCCAGTCGAGCGATTCAAATTCGGTATGACTAACGGCCAGCACAACTGCATGATATTTATTAGATAAAGAAGGAGTCAGTGAAAATCCATATTCATTTTTTACTTCTTCAACATCTGCATGTGGATCATAAACATCTACATTGGCGCCAAAACTTTTCAATTCTTCAATCACATCCACGACACGACTATTGCGGATATCCGGACAATTCTCCTTAAACGTAACACCCAACACGAGGATGTTACTGCCATTGATGGGATGATTACTCTTTGCCATTAGTTTGATAACGGTGGTTGCGATGTGTACGCCCATGTTATCATTAATGCGCCTTCCTGAAAGAATAACTTCTGACCGATAACCAAGTCCTTCGGCCTTATAGGTTAGGTAGTAGGGGTCAACGCCAATACAATGCCCGCCAACCAATCCTGGTTTGAAGGGGAGGAAATTCCATTTTGTTCCTGCGGCAGCCAGCACTTCGTGGGTATCTATTCCAACCCGTTCGAAGATCATCGCCAGTTCATTGACAAATGCAATGTTTACATCGCGCTGTGAATTCTCAATTACCTTGGCAGCTTCAGCTACTTTCATTGAAGAGGCTTTGTGCGTTCCAGCAGTAATTATTTTTTTATAGAGCTGATCGACTTTTTCTGCTACTTCCGGTGTGCTTCCGGAAGTTACCTTCATAATGGTGTTGACCCGGTGGAGTTTGTCTCCGGGGTTAATACGTTCAGGCGAATAACCACAGAAAAAATCAACATTAAATTTTAAACCACTAACCCTTTCCAGGATCGGGACACACACTTCCTCGGTGCAACCAGGATAAACCGTTGATTCGTAAATGACAATGTCACCTTTTTTTAGAATGCTGCCGACTGTCTTGCTGGCACTTTCCAGTGGACGTAGATCGGGTTTCTTGAATTCGTCTATTGGAGTAGGAACTGTAACAATAAAATAGTTGGCACCTTTCAATTCTTCGATTGATGATGAGAAAGAAAGTTTCGAAGCAGTTTTTAATTCAGCTGGTTCAACTTCTAACGTTCGGTCATGCCCTTTATGTAATTCAGCTATTCTTTCTTTGTTGATATCAAAGCCAATGATATCCATCACCTTGCCAAATTCAACGGCCAACGGCAATCCAACATACCCCAATCCAATTACACCAATTTTATCCATCATTTTACTTTATAATATTCTTTATACCAGTCAATAAATTTTCCAATACCATATTCTATAGTAGTGTCAGGTTTGAAATCCACTTCACGCATTAAGTCAGAAACATCTGCATAGGTTTCCGGGACATCTCCATCCTGTAAAGGCATCATATTCTTTATAGCTTTGATACCCAATTTTTCTTCAATCACTTCGATGAAACGGAGAAGTTCCACAGGAGCATTATTTCCAATGTTGTATAGTTTGTAGGGAGAAAAGCTGGTTGCAGAATCCGGGGTGGACCCACTCCAATCAGGATTTGGTTGTGCGATTTTCGGAACCAGTCGCGAAACACTTTCTACGATGTCATCCACATAGGTAAAATCACGTCTCATTTTACCGTTATTGAAAACGTTAATCGGTTTGCCCTCAAGAATTGCTTTCGTAAATAAAAATAGCGCCATGTCTGGTCTGCCCCAGGGGCCATAGACTGTAAAGAAGCGCAAGCCGGTAGTGGGCAAATTGTAAAGTGCAGAATAGGTATGTGCCATCAACTCGTTCGACTTCTTCGAAGCTGCATAGAGAGAGATCGGATGGTCAACATTATCATGAACGGAGAATGGCATCTTTGTATTGGCACCATATACCGAGCTTGAGGAGGCATAAACTAAGTGCTTCACTTTTGCATGGCGGCAAGCTTCTAAAATATTGAGAAAACCATGCATGTTGCTTTCCAAATAGGCATGTGGATTCGTTATAGAATATCGTACACCCGCCTGTGCGGCCAGATTAACTACATACTCAATATTGTATTTTTTAAAAAGGTCGTCAATTCCCTTTTGATCCGTCAATTCCACTTGCTCAAAAGCGAATTCCGGCAGTTTTTTCAGAATCGCTAGTCGGGAATGTTTCAAATTCGGATCATAGTAATCGTTTAGGTTATCAAGTCCTACAACGTTATAACCCAGCTTTATAAGCTTCTGAGAAAGATGAAATCCGATGAACCCGGCGGCTCCCGTTACTAAAACAAGCTCTTTTGAAGGCATTTTTGATAATTAATGGCCACTAAACTAAATCGACTGCAAAGCTAAATATTTTTGCCACTGTGGGGTAATTTGGGGTGTAATTCTGGGTGAATTGAATTTTTTACCGCAGCGGCAGGCGGTTTAGGAAAAACTGTTAAGGATTTGTTAAAGTAACAGGGTTTCAGCTGAAACTTCTATTTTTACGACCACATTCACAACTGAATGACCTATCCAATACTACTACATCTCATTAAAAAAGAATTCACCCTGGAGCTCAGGCGTAAATCTGTTATTTCGGGCATCGGACTGTATCTTTTTAGCCTGATTTTTATTTGTTACATCACGTTCAGCCTGCGTCAAAATTCGATTAATGCAGCCACCTGGTCGGCATTGTTCTGGCTCACGATTTTATTTTCAGTTGTAAACACGGTAGCCAAAAGTTTTATCGGCGAACGGAAAGGACTTTTCATTTACATGTATTCAGTAGCCAGTCCAAAGGCCATAATCCTTTCCAAAATTATCTATAACAGTTTGTTGTGTACACTACTGGCATTGGCCGGATATGCCTTGTTCTCAATCTTTATTTTCAATCCTGTTCAGGACAAGATATTATTTGTTAGTGCACTGGCCCTTTCGGCTATCGGATTTTCGGCTTCACTAAGTTTGATATCCGGCATTGCCTCCAAAGCAAACAACAGCAATATTTTAATGGCGGTATTAAGTTTCCCGGTATTGATTTCCATATTGTTAATGGCCATCAAAATCACAAAAAATGCAATTGATGGAATAGAGCGAAATGCCAGCATGGATGAATTGTTAAATTTGGCAGCGATAAATGCAATTGCGGTAGTTCTTGCATATCTGCTCTTCCCGTATATTTGGCGCAGTTAATGAAAAAGCACTGGTGGAAAATAGTTGGAGTTTTATTGGTCGTCTACGTCCACGTAGGAGGGATGCTTTTTGATGTTCCTCGTCTGGATATTTTAAATGAGACCGTACGGGCATTGTATTTCCATGTACCGATGTGGTTTGCAATGATATTGCTATATGGTTATTCGGTATATTATTCCATTCAATATTTAAGAAATCCAATAGCGGACAATGATCTAAAATCAGTTCAGTTTGCACATGTCGGCACGGCCTTTGGAATTTTAGGTATCCTTACCGGAATGTTGTGGGCCAATTATACCTGGGGTTCACCCTGGCATGGAGACCCAAAACAAAATGGTGCAGCCATAGCATTGCTGGTTTATTTAGCCTACTTCGTATTGCGGGGTTCACTCGAAAATGAAGAGCAACGCGGACGACTTAGTGCGGTGTATAACATCTTTGCTTTTGCGGCGATGATCCCGTTAATTTTTATTATTCCCAGGATGACCGATTCGATGCATCCGGGAAACGGTGGAAACCCGGGTTTTAATGCCTACGATCTGGACAGCCGGATGCGGATGGTCTTTTATCCTGCCGTCATTGGATGGTTTTTAATCGGATTATGGATCGTTTCGTTGCGGGTGCGGTGGAAAAAAATTCAGGAACGCTTATTTGACTTGGAAGATGGGAAAATTTAATAAAATACTCTTTACCCTACTGGGTTTGCTGCTTGCGAACATGGGTTTCGCACAGGAGGTTGAAATGGCAGATACCATGCGTTCGAATGGCAAAATTTATGTCGTGGTGGGCATTATTCTGATTATTCTGGTCGGGCTTATTGGGTATCTCTTTTTGATGGACCGAAAAATTAACAGGCTTGAAAAAGAGCTCGATAAACACCAGTAAAACCGGTACCGCATGGCACTTACCACTGAGATAAATCATCCTGAATTTCCTGGGTTTTGGTTACGAAGCTGACCATTTTGGCGTAATTTTGTGTTGTAAAGTGAGGAGGGAATGGGGAAACGTGAATGACGTTGCCGAGCACATATCAGATTGATTATGAGGGCATTACACGGAACCTAAACTGAAATTGTAAACACATGAAAAAATCACACATTTTAATAATCGTCGTTATTGCGGTTGCGATTGGTATTATTGTGAGTACCGCCGGGGATGCCAGTACCTATGTTACCTTTGAGGAAGCCTATACCATGTCCACTTCCGGCAATGATAACAGTATCCATGTGGTGGGAGAATTAAAGAAGGACCAAAATGGCAACGTAATCGGTATTGAAAATGGTGCCGACAAGGTGTCGTTTCAGTTCATTCTGGTTGACGATAACGGAAAAGAACAATTGGTACAATACAAAGAACCCATGCCTACTGATTTTACCAAATCTGAAAAAGTAGTGGTGATCGGAAAATTTAAAGGCGAATCATTTAACGCTGAAAAAATTCTATTGAAATGCCCTTCCAAATATCAAGAAACCGAGTTGAAGGCAGGTACTTGATGGAGTTAACATATAATATCAAGTAACAAACGCGCATGATGCATTATCTGGTTGGTGATCTGGGTCACTTTTTTGTGATCACTTCTTTTATCACAGCGTTGGCCACTTTCTTTTCCTACTACAAGGCAACCACGATGGCTGTATTGGATGAAAAGGAATCCTGGTTGCAAAACGGCCGGATCGGATTTTACGCCCACGCCATTTCGGTGATGGGAATCGTCGTGACGCTGTTCATCATTATCTCCAATCATTATTTCGAGTATCATTATGCATACAATCATTCCGATAAAAATCTGCCTGCTCACTATTTAATTTCAACGTTCTGGAATGGACAGGAGGGAAGTTTTCTGCTATGGATGTTTTGGCATGCAGTATTGGGTATTGTACTGATTCATACGAACCGGTATTGGGAAGCTTCAGTGATGGCGGTGTTTGCACTGGTGCAGGCATTTTTGGCTTCCATGATTTTAGGGGTTGTGCTTCCGGGACTTGAATTAAAAATAGGAAGCTCACCTTTTATTTTGCTCCGTGATGTGATGGCTGATGCCCCCATCTTTAAGGCACAACCGGATTTTATTCCTGAAGATGGCAATGGATTGAATCCGTTGTTGCAAAATTATTGGATGGTCATTCATCCACCAACATTGTTTTTGGGGTTTGCGTCCACCTTGATCCCATTCTCGTTTGCGATCGCAGGATTATGGCAAAAAAAATATTCAGAATGGGTACGGCCCGCCCTGCCATGGGCGATTTTTTCAGGGGCTATCCTCGGACTGGGAATTTTAATGGGCGGATACTGGGCCTATGAAACGTTAAACTTTGGAGGTTACTGGAATTGGGATCCGGTGGAAAATGCGGTGTATGTACCGTGGTTGATTTTGGTGGCAGCGATCCACACGATGATCACCTATAAGAATTCAGAAACCGCGTTGAAAGCATCACTTATTCTGGTGTTTGCAGTTTTTATTTTGATTCTCTACTCAACATTCCTGACACGCAGCGGTGTGTTGGGTGATGCTTCCGTGCACTCCTTTACGGATCTTGGTCTTAAGGGGCAGCTGCTTTTATACCTTGGCTTTTTTACACTTGCAGCAATACTCTTTTCGATTGCCCGTTGGAAATATATTCCAACATCTGAAAAAGAAACGTCGACCTATTCACGGGAGTTTTGGATTTTTATCGGAGCGACCACATTGTGTTTGATGGGTTTACATGTAATTATTCCAACATCTATTCCGGTTTGGAATCAAATTGTTGGATTGTTTGGCGGAAATTCAAGTCTTGCTCCTCCACCCGATCAGATAGGCTTTTACTCGAAGTCTCAAATATGGTATGCTGTTACTCTTGGATTACTTTCGGCAGTCGGGCAATTTTTCTGGTGGAAGAAGATGGACAAGCAGCAATTGAAAAAGGAATTGCTTACTCCATTTATTATTACGCTTTTAGTTTTTGCTGCGATTGTACAAATCACCATTCTTCAATTTGGTGGTGTTGAGAATCCATCCTATCTGGCAATAGCGCTCGCCGGAGCATTTACCATTGTTGCGAATACAAAGATTTTAGTTTCATTACTGAAGAAAAGCCCCGGTCTTTCAGGTGGAGCAGTCGCGCACATTGGTATCGGGATGATGCTTATCGGGATTATGTTTTCCTCGGGGTATTCAAAAGTGGTTTCATTGAACAACACAGGCATGTTGATTTCAAAAGAACTATCTGAAGATTTTAATCGTGAAAATCTTTTGCTTTTCCTTCATGAACCGCGCACCATGGCCGGCTATGATATTGAATATTTGGGTGAGCGTGTGGAACCACGCAACAAAAATGGATACATCAGCAAAAATGATATCACGCCAACATTCAATCCGCTAAAAGTTGTCGCTAATAAAGACATTGATTACAACGGGAAGCGTTTATACAATGCGAAGGATACGTTTGAAATCTATAATGAAAACACATACTACGAAGTTGAATTTCGGAAGGACGGCAAAGCCGAGTTTGTACTTTTTCCGCGCGTGCAAATTAATGAGCAAATGGGAAATGGTTTCGTGGCTTCACCGGACATCAGCCATGCGTTCACAAAAGACTTATATACCCACGTAACCTTGCCGATTAGCGATGAAGGGAAAGAGGACTTTGGTGCGATGGAAGAATTCAGGGTGAAGTTGAACCAGGAATTTTTTGCCAACGATTATGTAGCGGTGTTGCAAGAGATCAATCGCATTTTTGAAGTAGACGGTATGGAGATGGGTGAAAATGATGTAGCCGTTAAAGCTTCTATTTTAGTAAAAGGTGAACGGGCCGAATACCTGGCGCAGCCAACATTTATTATTAAAGAAAAACTTGTAGGTCGTGTTGCCGATCACATTAATGATTTGGGATTGCGCTTTACGCTCATTAACATTCATCCGGAGACTGGTGAATTCACATTGGGCATGGAAGCCCGTCAAAAAGATTGGATTGTCTTGAAAGCGCTTGAAAAGCCGTATGTGAATTTATTGTGGTTAGGTACATTAGTCGTCATGTTGGGTTTTTCCATGGCGATGGTCCGGCGCTTCAGGGAGTTTAATCTGATGAAGAAAAAGGGACTGGAGTAAATTAGATTATTAGCTAATTTGAAAATATGCTGATGGCTAATTCATGGATGGAGTTGATTAGCTAATTAGATGATTTACGGATTGCTAATTCTTTGAGTAGCTCTGTGCTTCTTTGTGGAGCTTTGTGGTATAGCGATTTTTTACCGCGGTCTGTGTGTTCTCCCAGTTCAAAATTTGAAACTGCGCCTTTGCCTGCCTATGCCGTAGCTTCACTATGCGAAACGCTTTGTGTGCATAGCTTGGCACAAGCAGGCGGGAAAAATCAATGTGATTGTCCTGTCTTACTCTACCGGGTCAGTAGTGATAGTAGTTTGCTCCACGGTTTCCGGTTCCGTGATGTTTTCAGATTCTTCCGAAGGCTTTTCCTTAAAGAACGTCTTTTGCATCAGCAGGATGGTCACAACCCCGACAAAGATACTGGAGTCAGCAATATTAAATACCGGACTAAAAAACAGGAACGAATCTCCACCTACAAGCGGAAGCCATTCGGGCCATGTTGATTCAAAAATCGGGAAGAACAACATATCGATTACCTGACCATGAAACCAGGGAGTAGCTACCCCTTCCGGAACATTACCCGGCAGGAAAACTCCATAAAAAGTACTGTCGATAACGTTACCCACAGCGCCTCCGAGGATTAATCCCATGCACCATAAAAATCCGGTATGGGCCTCTTTTTTTAACCATCTTAAAAAGATAGTAACCAATACCGAACATGGCTCCGATACGGAAAACGGTCAATGCCAGCTTACCAAATTCATTATCCCACTTTATCCCAAAAGCCATACCCGGGTTCAGTAAATAATGCAACCGGAACCAATCACCCAGTACATTGATTTCTTCATGGAGGTACATGTATTTATACACCAACAGTTTAGATGTTTGATCGATAATGATCATCAACAATGCCAACAAATAATATCTATATACCTTCATTAGTTTAATTTAATAGTTACAGGTTGAGCCCTTTACTTCACTACATGTATATTCACATTCACGGAGAACTCATCGATTTCAACTTCAGTAGCATTTTCGAGAGCAGATTTTGTTTCTAAACGCAATGCCTGAATTTCGGTGCTAATATAATCGTGGAAATCATGAATGGCACTTTCAATCACCTTTTCATTCGGTTGAACTTCCACTTCAATTTTATCCAACACCGCTAATCCCATTTCTTTTCTCAGGTTTTGAATTCGATTTACAAAATCTCGCGCAATCCCTTCTTTTTTTAATTCTTCTGTGATATGAATATCCAATGCAACGGTTACACCATTTTCTGTCGCAACCGACCAGCCCGGAATATCTTCAGAAGAAATCAAGACATCTTCCAATACAAGATCAAATCCACCTTTTGACAAAACTCCATTTTTTTCAATAGTACTGATATCCTCTTTCGAAAACGCATTGATAATTGCAGATACTTCTTTCATTCTTGGTCCATATTGTTTTCCAAGTTTGGCGAAATTTGGTTTTGCTTTTTTCACCACTACATCGGAAGTGTCATCGATGTATTCAATGGTTTTAACATTTACTTCCGAAAGAATTATATTCTCCACTGATTTTACTTGCCGTGCGAAATCATCGTGCAAAATCGGTAATAAAATCTTTTGAAGCGGTATCCGTACCTTCACTTTGGAGTTTTTCCTGATAGAATGCACTAACGAACAGATTTGTTGTGCGTAATCCATCGATTGAATTAAGTCTGCATCAATCCTTTTTTCATCAGGCTTTGTTAAATGCGTTAAATGAACAGATGGATACTGCAATGGTGTGTTATGCTTTATTGCATTCTCGCGAATGTTGTCTGTGAGATTTTTATATAACCAATCTGCGAAAAACGGTGCAATCGGAGCCATTAACTGAGCGGTTACCAGCAAGCATTCATGCAGGGTTTCATAGGCAGCTTTTTTATCCTCCGACATCTCACCTTTCCAGAAGCGTTTCCGGTTCAGACGTACATACCAGTTTGAAAGATGATCGTTTACGAATTCCTGAATGGCACGTGCAGCCCTTGTGGGCTCGTAGTCATCAAAGGCCTGGGTAACATCGGCCACCAGGGTTTGCAGGCGCGAGGTTATCCATCGGTCCAGACTCGAAAGTTTTTCAGCGGACACCAGATTTAGTTCGTCTTTGACAAATCCATCAATGTTCGCGTAGAGCGAAAAGAAAGAATACGTATTGAGCAGGGTTCCAAAAAATCTGCGTTGCACCTCGGTGATCCCCTCGAAATCAAATTTCAGATTATCCCATGGCGGAGCATTTTCAATCATGTACCAGCGCACAAGATCTGGCCCGTATTTATCCAACGCCTCAAATGGATTTACCACATTGCCTTTGCTCTTCGACATTTTATTTCCTGCGCTGTCGAGCACCAATCCATTGGAGATCACATTTTTAAATGCGACGCTATCGAATACCATCGTGCTAATGGCGTGAAGCGTAAAAAACCAGCCACGTGTTTGATCTACACCTTCTGCAATGAAATCTGCCGGGTAAGCGTTTGAAAAAATTTCTTTGTTTTCGAAAGGATAGTGCCATTGTGCATACGGCATCGCTCCGGAATCAAACCATACATCAATCAGGTCGGCTTCCCGATACATGGGTTTACCATCCGGGCTTGTTAAAACAACATCATCAACATAGGGTCGGTGCAAATCAAAATCCGCAGGAAGCGGATCTTTCATCATACCGGAAGCCAGTGACTTGTCGACTTCCTTATAGAGCTCTTCCAACGAGCCTATGCAAATTTCATGTGATCCGTCTTGTGTTCGCCAGATGGGGAGGGGAGTTCCCCAATAGCGTGATCGGGAAAGATTCCAATCTACCAGATTTTCTAGCCAGTTTCCAAAACGACCGCTACCGGTTGATTCCGGCTTCCAGTTGATGGTTTTGTTTAATTCTACCATCCGTTCTTTCAGGGCCGTGGTTTTGATAAACCATGAATCCATCGGATAGTAGAGAACGGGTTTATCAGTTCGCCAGCAATGCGGATACGTGTGTTCGTATTTTTCCACTTTGAAGGCTTTGTTCTCTTCTTTCAGAATGATGGAAATGATAACATCAGTGGATTTATAATCCGGATGGGTCTCATCTTCATCGGTATAATTTTTAACATAAAAATCATCTGGCCCAAGTGTCTTGTGCGTTTTGATGCCAAATTTTTTGACACCTTCAACAAGGCCTGCTCCCATCGGTGTGATGAACTTCCCTTTTTTGTCAACAGCAGGTAACTCGGTACCATCCTCAGCTGGAACGGTAAGCGGTGGAATTCCATTTTGTTTTGCAACGCGAAAGTCATCGGCACCGAATGTTGGTGATGTGTGTACTACACCGGTACCATCTTCAGTAGTAACAAAATCTCCAGCAATTATCCGGAAAGCTTTTTCGGCATCGTAGAAAGGCTGTACGTACGGAATAAGTTGTTCGTAAAAGATGCCAACCAATTGACTTCCTTTAAAATCCTGAACGACTTCATAAGGGATGATTTTATCACCCTCTTTATAATCAGAAAGTTTTAACCCGGCATTTTTTGAAGAGAAGTAGTTCCCCATCAAATCTTTTGCAAGAACAACGCTAACCGGTTTAAAAGTATACGGATTAAAAGTGTTGATCTGAACATAGGTGATCTTTTCACCGATGGTCAATGCCGTATTGGAAGGTAGCGTCCATGGGGTTGTAGTCCAGGCTAAAATATACACATCATTTTTGCCTGCTTTTTCTATAAGAAATTTTGATGTTTCGCTGCTGATTACTTTAAATTGTGCGACAACGGACGTGTCTTTTACATCTTTATAACAACCCGGTAAATTCAATTCATGTGAACTAAGTCCTGTGCCTGCAGCGGGTGAATACGGTTGGATCGAATACCCTTTGTACAGCAGTTTTTTATCGTACAATTGACGCAGTAACCACCACAATGATTCGATGTATTCTTTTTCGTAGGTGATATAGGGATTATCGAGATCAACCCAATAGCCCATTTTCACTGTAAGATCATCCCACTGATCTTTGTACTTCATGACCGTTTCGCGGCATTTTTGATTGTACTCAGCAATGGTAATTTTTTTACCAATATCATCCTTCGTGATGCCTAATTCTTTTTCTACCTGCAGTTCTACAGGAAGGCCATGCGTATCCCAGCCGCCTTTGCGTTTAACCTGAAATCCCTGTAAGGTTTTGTACCGACAGAAGATATCTTTCACTGCCCGTGCCATCACATGGTGGATACCGGGTGTTCCGTTGGCAGATGGTGGTCCTTCATAAAAGGTAAAAGTTTCTGCTCCTTCCCGTTCACTAATGGATTTATCAAAGATCTTTTCCCTATTCCAAAAAGTCAGTACTTCCGATGCCAATCTGGCAAAATCCAAATCCTTGTATTCTTTATAAAACTTTTCAGCCATTCTAATGTACGCTTGTAAATTTTTTATTCTGCGGCAGGATGCCGGTTACTAATTTTAATTCGACTCAAATCAATCTCTTCATCCTCTGCTTCGTCATAAAAACTAGGGTCGAAATCATCAATGGGTAGATTTCTTGTATTGTATTTTCCGTTATCAAAGGTTAGCAAAAGGGAAGGTAATAATACCAGATTCGTGCAAAGGGAAATCAACAATGTTGTGGAGGTTAAAATTCCCAGTGAGATCGTTCCACCGAAAGATGAAAATGTGAAAATGATAAACCCTGCAAACAACACTACCGATGTATACGACATGCTTTTACCAACTTCCATAACGGTATTGCTTACGGCCAGTGGAACAAAATATTTATGGGTCACGAGCTCCTGACGATACTTGGCAAGAAAATGAATGGAGTAGTCGACAGAGATACCAAACGCAATACTAAAAATCAGTACCGTGCTGGGTTTCAATGGAATATTAAAATACCCCATTAATGCTGCAGTAATCATCATCGGGATTAAGTTCGGGATGAGTGAGATCACAATCATCCTGAGATTGGCAAATAAAAATCCCATCGTTACGGCGATTAATGCAAACGCCAGCATTAAACTGGTTTGTAGATTTTGTATGAGAAATTTGTTCCCTTTTACAAAAATCGGCGATGACCCCGTGATGGTGGTTTTGATATCCGTTCCAGCAAATATGCTATCCATTTTGGGACGAATAGTAAAGTTGACCAGCGAGTCCATCCGATGAGAACCTACATCTGCCATTTGCATGGATACGCGCATTTTTTGTAAGGTAGAGTCTACAAAATTATTGAAGAGCCCCGAACTGTCCGTCTGCCCGCGCATGTACCGCAGGATAAAATTCTTCTCGCGATTATCAGGAAGCTGATAGCGGTTTGGATTGTTATTGTAAAACGCCTGTTTTGCAGCTTTAACAAAACTTACCAGCGATACAGGTTTTGAAATTTCTTTATTGGAGGAAAGGAACGTCTCCAATTCATCAACCTTGCGTAAATTATTAACATCCAATACACCTCTTCGCTTCCCGGTATCAACGATGATCTCCAGCGGCATGACACCACTGAAATTATCTTCAAAAAAATACAGATCCTGTTTCACTACACTTTTTTCAGGAAGATCATCAACCATGTAGGAAAGGGAGTGTAATCTGGACATGCCGATGATTGCAAACAACACAACAATGGTAGTCACGGAATAAATCATAGGACGGTGCCGATGCACAAAAATATCAAGTGTTTCCAGCACCCGGTCCAGTGATCGTAAATCGAGGTGACGAAGATGTCTTTTTGATGGTGGCGGCATCCAGGAGAATACTCCGGGAATAAGGATGAGGCTCACTACAAAAGTAGCCATCACATTTATTCCTGCAACAATTCCAAATTCACGAAGGATGGTAATTTTTGCGGTTACCAACACCAAAAAACCAATGGCTGTAGTCAGGTTGGTAAGAAAGGTGGCCATCCCAACTTTTCTGATCACGCGACTAATGGCCAGCATTTTGTTACCATGCAAAGCAAACTCAGAATGATATTTATTTAACAGATAGATAGCATTCGGAATTCCAATAACCACGATGATCGGTGGAATAAGGCCGCTTAGAAGCGTTATCTGGTATCCTAGAAGAACGATAGACCCCATCACCCAGATAACGACTACCCCAATAACGATCATTGGAAAAATTACTGCTCTCCACGACCTGAAAAATATCAGCATAATGATCCCGGTAACCAGCACGGATAACCCCAAAAACCGCTTGAGTTCTGCACTAACTTGTCCCGCTACCACGGAACGCACAAAAGGAAGACCTGCGTAGTGCAAAATGATATTGGTATCTTCGGTGAACTTCTTTCCGGTTGCAACAATGTTATTGGTCAGTTCAATTCGTTTGGGTGAATTAATTACATTTTTATCGACCGCAATGAGCATGCACGTGGCACCGTTGAATTCATTTACAATTCTGCCGAGATAGAATTTCTGATTTTTGGCATCCACCAAAAGACTGTCGAGTTGGATCTGATTCGTAACCATATCCGGGAATACGGGCTTCAGATTAAATTTAGTTTCGGCAGTATCTTTTTCGATTCGCTGAATGAGGGGTAGTGAAATAACCTCTGTAACGCCCGGGATTTTCTTAATTTCAATGCACAGTTCACGAAACTTTTCAAAATTCTGGTATTGGAAGATGGAACTGTCTTTCAGCCCTACGGCCACCATATTGCCATCTTCTCCAAACTGGGCTTTAAATTCCATGAATTCGATCATGGAAGGGTCATTCGCCGGTACAGTTTTGTTGAGTTCATAGCTCATTTCGACTTTAACTGCGAAATAGCCCATAAATACGGTGATGAGTCCGATGAGGATCACCAGTATCATTCGATATTTAATAATAAAATGAGCCAGCTTTGTCCACATACGCTTCTTTGAGCTTTAAGCAACTGAGCATCAGCCAATCAAAGACCGGAATGCTCAATTTTTTGCAACGCCAAAGCTAAGGATTTTTGCTGGTTTTCAGCAGGTAATATTTATATACGGCCCTGATAATTATTGACGTTAACCGAGAATTAATATTTATTCCTTTAGCACAAGGTCGATACACATCACCGCTGCCAGAATTAATATCCGAAGGGGGCTATCGGCAGGCACACGGTCACTAATTTGAAGAGCATAATTGTCGGCTGTTGTAAACAACTCTTTACCAAACCCGGCCCATTTCTTACTGACCGTGGCAAATTCCTGATTGTCGTTCGAAACGAACTTGAATTCCCAGCTTGTCCATTTACCTCGAAGCATACATAAGGGGCGTTGATTTTTATCCAACACCTGAAATTTGCCACCAATTGAGAAAAATTTTTGATCGAAAGTTCCAACCAATTGGTCCTTTTCATCAAGAACTTCTACTGTGGATAAGAAAACAGACACTCCCCGCTTTACCGTCAGGATTTTCTCACCCATCGGGGTTCGAATTTCAATATGAAAAGGAGTCATTCGTTTGAAATCGGTGAAGCGTAAAATCTTTGTGAACGTTCCCAAATTCTCTTCCCGACAGTGCAAAATCATCTCCTGACTATTCGGGTCATAAATATCAAAGTTATTGGCTGCTTTAAACATACCAATATGTTCCTTAATGAAAAACAGGTTACGACTTAGAATAGCGTTCATATTAGTTTATTTTGATAGAGAACAATAGGATCCTGTCTGAGTAGTTGTGTCAGTATGGAATATAATTCGGGTAGGACCGATTTAAATTCCTGGGGTCGTTCAAAGAAGTTTTCAATAGCAACTGAAAAAAATTCATGGACTGTACTGCATGCGTATGGTCTGAAAAACTGAACTTCATTTTTACTGCAGACTTTACGTGCCCAATCATCAAACTGATCAAGTAATTCAGCATCAAAAAATTGATACTCATCATTTCGAATAATATTCTCCAGGCGCAATGCGTGGGCCATTTCATGAAGACCCAGGTTGATCGCGTTAGTGGTATCCAGGTACCCTTCAACAAAATTTTTCCAGGATAGTACGATGATTCTGAAGGCAGGATTTACCTCTCCCTTGTGATAACGCTTGGTGATGTTCGAATAATAATTATCAGGATAGATCAGTATTCTTCTGAAATGTCGCAAGTATATGTTTGGCAAACCAAATGTTAGTTGTACCGCCGAAGCAGCTACCAATACACGCATTTCATTGGATACCCCGTCATAGCCTCCCCGTGCAATAAACTCTTTACTATAAATGAAGGTAGTAACACGTTGTTCAAATTTTTTCTTATCAGCTTCTGACAGGAATCGGTAATGGGCAAAATACCGTTGCAAAATTTCAACAAAAAGTGGAGGTGTTGGAAATACCCTGCTTTTAAGAGGCGCGGCGATCCGATGCGCTTCTTCATAGCCCTGTAAAACCTCCCTTCTAAACCGAAGAACAATAAAGGCAATGGCGCCTAAAACTACCAGTGTTGTCAATCTATTGGATTTGCTTAAGAAGTGTATTCATTGAACAGCTGCCCACAAGTTTTGAATGAAGCTCACTAATTGCTATACGTTCTTGCTCCATCGTATTCCGATCACGAATCGTAACCGTATTATCTTCTAAAGTCTGGTGGTCAACCGTAACGCAGTAGGGTGTTCCAATAGCATCTTGTCTTCGGTACCGCTTGCCAATGGCATCTTTTTCTTCATAGTAGCACGGCAGGTCGTATTTCAGCAACGTTTGAATTTCCAAAGCCTTTTCAGGAAGCCCGTCTTTTTTAGTCAACGGCAGAATGGCAACCTTGTAGGGTGCTAAAGGGGCAGGAATCTTTAACACTACACGCTCGCTTCCATCTTCCAGTTTTTCCTCCTGATAGGCTGACGATAATATGGCCAGAAACATACGGTCAAGGCCGATTGAGGTTTCGACCACATAGGGGATGTAGCTTTTATTTTCTTCGGGATCGAAATATTGCAATTTCTTTCCTGAGTATTCTTCATGACTTTTCAGATCAAAATCGGTACGGGAGTGTATCCCCTCCAGCTCTTTAAAACCAATTGGAAAGTTAAACTGGATATCACAGGCTGCATTAGCATAGTGTGCCAGGTTTAAGTGATCATGAAAACGATGCTTGTCATCACCCAGGTTGAGAGCTTTGTGCCAACGTAATCGTTTTTCTTTCCAATATTCATACCATTTCATCTCCTCACCTGGCTTTACAAAAAACTGCATCTCCATTTGCTCGAATTCGCGCATGCGAAAAATAAATTGGCGTGCTACAATCTCATTCCTGAAAGCTTTTCCTATTTGTGCAATCCCAAACGGGATTTTCATCCTTCCTGTTTTCTGTACGTTGAGGAAATTTACAAATATTCCCTGCGCTGTCTCCGGGCGTAAATAAATTTTATTCGCACCTTCAGCTAGTGAACCAATTTCTGTAGAGAACATTAAATTGAATTGGCGGACATCTGTCCAATTTCGGGAACCCGAAACAGGATCGGCAATTTCAAGATCAAGGATGATCTGTTTCATTGCTTCCAAATCAGCCGAATCCATAGCGGATTTCAATCGCCTGTTGATTTCATCAATTTTCGTCTGATATTCAACTACTCTTGGATTGGTCGACAGGAACATGGTGCGATCGAAAGATTCGCCAAATCGTTTGGCTGCTTTATCGGCTTCCTTATTGATTTTCTCCTCTATTTTGGCAATGTAATCTTCGATTAAAACATCCGCACGGTATCTTTTTTTAGAATCTTTATTGTCTATCATCGGGTCATTAAATGCA
Source organism: uncultured Cytophagales bacterium (assembly GCA_942491425.1). Taxonomy (GTDB): domain Bacteria; phylum Bacteroidota; class Bacteroidia; order Cytophagales; family Cyclobacteriaceae; genus JBGTGG01. Next base: position 3,998 of record CALOAV010000102.1, on the reverse strand, counting down.
TCGACGTGACCCGAAGCTTTCCAGGTGGTGGGGTGCATAAAGATAGCAGCATCAATTCCCACAATATTATCGTGGAGCATGGTCATAAATTTCCACCAGTACTCTTTAATATTGTTTTTTAATGCTGAGCCGTTCTGACCGTAGTCATAGACTGCACTTAGCCCATCATAAATCTCGCTGGATTGAAAAACAAACCCATACTCCTTTGCATGGGCAATTACATTTTTGAAAATATTATCCTCTGCATTTGCCATAAGGCGCAAAGATAGAGAAAAGCAAATGCTATCCTCAAACCTCCATGGCTAAATTCCTTGCAGGAAGACGGACGGTAAAGGTGGAGCCGACAAGTGGGGCAGAATCCAGATGGATTGAACCCGAAAGGTTGGCGATGGTTTCTTTCACGATATATAATCCCAGTCCGGAGCCAGAGGAATGTTCATTGGCGCGGAAAAACATATCGAAAATTTTCGTCTGGTATTCAGGGTTAATCCCCTGACCATTATCTTCTACTTTTAAGTAAAAGACATTTCCATTTTCCTGGTGGTTTAGACGAATGAATTTTTCTTCCTTCTGGCTATCATGGTAACGAACAGAATTAGAAATGAGATTGCTCAGCACAATTTTTAATCGATTAGGATCGGTTTCAATTACCAACGACTTTGGGATGTCTACCTGAAAATTAATCCCCAATGCATCAGCAGAGTATTTGAGATTTTCCCAGATTTCATGAGCCAATGTGTAAAGGTTAATTTTCTTTTTTTCGATTCTTAGCCGGTTATTTCTTGAGTAATCCGTGATGTCGCGAATAAATTTATCAAGGTGCGAAACCCGATCTTTCATCATAATTAGATAATTTTTGATTTCGGATTGGTTTTCACTGTCGCGCGTGATATTGATAAGTCCAAGAAGAGAAGCCAAGGGAGCACGTAGATCATGGGAGGTACTGTATACAAAACGATCAAGTTCGGTATTGGTTTTTTGAAGTTGCTTGTTCTTCATCACCAGTTCCATTGCATTATAATGGTTAATCTCGATGAGGAGGTAAACCGTCATTACTGTAGTAATCAGCGCAACTGTAAAATTGATGACACTATTTAGCATCACTTCACTTTCGGAATAGTACCGTATTGGAAGTACGCTAAACTCGAAAAAATAGGCCAGTGAAAAGAGGATAAAAGTAAAAGCTGTAAAGAGTAGCGATAAGTCTCTTCTTTTGTACCCGAAAACCGCAAAAGCAGCCAGTGTTGCAGGTATAAACATGATCATCGCACCTGTTTTCGGTGACTCACTTGCCGCTAGTAAGTAGACCGCTATGTTTATCGTTGGTAATAAAAAGTAGTTTGCCTCACAATGCTGTCCCTGCCGGTGCAGATAAACGGATAACAATAGAAATGCCAACGTAGGAAAAAAAACCAAAATAGTGGTCAGATCACCCATTACAATATTTTGAATAGTATAGCTTATGACTACCAGAATACCGATCAGGCCATATTGTCCCGATAGCATTGCTTGCTTATACTCACAGTATGATTCAATAAAATTGTCTTTGCCAACGATTATGTTCCGCACTATTTTTCTTATTCCTTTCATCACCAATCAGGTTATTAAAAATCCAACGGTACAAAAGTAGTTTGATCGGCATTGTTTCTTTTTCGAAAAACGACTGTTAGGCTATGCAAGCATGTTTTTGGCAGGAATTGAAGAAAATCAAATTTGCTCCCCTGTCTTTCGGTTTAAAGCTATTCCAGTTTGTTTCGGAATTCAATAAGGGCCGGCGCATTACCAATAACGGTAATTATATCACCCAGAAGAAGATGCGTATCTCCATGCGGAATAAAAATTTCCTGTTTGCGGCGGACCATCACCAGGGAGCCGGTCTCTGGAAAGGCCACTTTTCGCACCTGTTTTCCATCCAGCTTTTTGTTGGTCATTGTAATTTCTTCGACTGAATATTGACCAAAGCTTTCTGTCAGGGATTGAATGGAAGCCGGACGCGTAATAAGATTTTCAACATGTGAAGCCAAAACACGATCGATTTGGATGTATTGTGTCTCTGAAGAGTCGGATTCTTCAGAGGGTCCAATAGTAATTACCTTGTTATGTCCCAGCTTTTCTTTTAGGAGTGAGGTAATGATTTGGTTCTTTTTGACAGATTCGGTTAGTACAATTACTAACTCTGAAGTGCGAATATCCAATGCCTGGTAAACCTCCAGGCTGGTCACATTGACATGCATCACTTCAATCCCTTTTTCCTGTAAATTATACCAGGCATCCCCTCGGGATTCGATTACTGTGCATGCCATACCATGGAGTTTGATCCGCTCTGCAACCAGCCCTGCAACATCCGATCCACCAACAATATAGACGTTATGGGTCTTCTTGTTTACATCATTAAGCATCTTGTAAAGCATTGGAGAAACGATGCAGATGATGATCGCGGCAACCACTATAGCAGCATTAATGGCCGGGGTTATTATTTCCAGTTGCATTCCGATTTGCCCTACGGCAATAGTTAAACCTAATCGGGATGCTAGTATAACGCCGGCTGAAAATGCCCTGCGCAGACCAAAGACCTTCGTCATAATTAAGGATGGTAATACCTGTACGGCATAGACACCAACAATAATCAGTGCGACCAGTGGGATTGAACTATTGACATCTGCCAGTGCAGCAATGTCAAGTTTTACTCCCACCATTATAAAAAAGATTGGGATGAAAAACCCGTAGCTCATGCCATCCAGTTTGAACAGTAATGAGGAACGTTCCTTGGATAAGAAAATGGAGAGGAGTGTTCCGGCGAAGAATGCTCCCATGATCAACTCCGTATTAATTAACCCTGCAATCACCACAAAAATTAATAATACCGCAATGGATCCCCGAACACGGATTTGAGAAGCTGCATGTTCGAGGATATACGAGATTTTTTGAAAAGATTTAAATCGGGTAAGAAATCCCCCGATTTTATAGGCAGCAAAAAAGGCTACGAAAATGATCAGGAACAGCATTAGTTCAGCCTGGAATCCTTCCTTTTGAACTCCTGCATAAATCGATACCAGGATAATGCTCATAATAGTGGCAATAGCGCCCTCAAGCAAAATTATCTGACCAAATTTTCGTGTAAGTTCACCATCATTTTTTAGGATAGGTACAATAATGCTTAATGCTACCGTTGGTAATATGAGCACGAGAAAAATAACATCAACAGGATAGATGGCGGCGATCCCCAGTGCTATTGGGTATGAAAGGATCAGAGATCCCAGGTAGATAAAGACCCCTACGATGAAACTATTGCTAAAAAAATCAATTGTTTTTAATTTTCCCCTGGGGAAACTGTTAATAATTTTTTGAATATCGGTCTCCAGTCCGCTCAGGAAAATCAAAAATAGAAATCCGGTGTAGGCAAGAAAATCAAGGTAGGGAGCATTCCCCAATAAGTCTAATACGTGCGGTCCAATAAGAACCCCCATTATGATCTCAACAAGTACAGCAGGAATTTTTGAGAATTCAAGCCATGCCAATACCATAGGAACAACCCATGCGACAACGAAAATCAGGAACAATGGCCAGTAGTCAATTGAATTCATAGCTTGCAGTTATCCCAAAAATATAACAAAAATTGAAAGCATGGGTTATTTAGTTGCAGGTTATAAGTTTCAGGTTGGTATCGAAAACATGAAACCTTTAACCTTAAACACATTAACAACTATTAACTAGCAACAAACAACTATTAACTACTTTTCGCTTTATTCCAATATTCATCCATCTCCGCTAACGTCATCTCACCCAGTTGCTTGCCATCTTTTGCAGACTCTGTTTCCAGGTATTGAAATCGTTTTATAAATTTTTTATTGGTTCGTTCCAGTGCTTCCTCGGCATCAATATTTAAAAACCGTGAATAATTCACCAATGAAAAAAGCAAATCACCAAACTCGGCGGTTGCTTTGGTTTTATCAATCGTTTCGGGGGAGGCTACGTTGAATTCATTTTTAAATTCCTGC
>CALOAV010000101.1:0-23303 GCA_942491425.1 uncultured Cytophagales bacterium | reverse complement strand
GGGCAGGAGACTCTCCCAATAACAAATCGTGGAAATTTTTCTTTCTCAACAACTTTTACTGAGAAGCCTTGCTGATGTATGACCGAGGCAGCAATGCAGCCAGCCGGACCTGCTCCAATGACCAATACATCTACCTGTTCCTTTTTCATACCGAGACTTTTCTAAAAACAATTGCTGCATTACATCCCCCAAATCCAGAGCTGGTCTTTAAGCAGATATGTGCTTTAACTTTCTTTGATTTTGAAGATACTAGCAGGGGTTTTGAAACTCCTAGAGTTTCAAACCCAACAGTGGGTAAAACTTCATTATTTAGCAATCCTTCAATGTTCATCACAGACTCCACTAATCCTGCAGCTCCCAAGGTATGACCAAAACTTCCTTTTAAACTGTTCACCGGTTTGTCAATAAGGTCTGAATGATCAAATGCTTTTGCTTCCATCTCATCGTTGTAAAGTGTGGCTGTACCATGTGCTGAAATAAAATCCACCTCGGAAGAAGTTCAGGTTGGATTCTTCCAGTGCGTGGTCAATGGCCATCGCAAGTTCTTCTCCCGTTTTAGAGGGACCAGAAATGTGATTAGCATCATTGCTCAATCCACCGCCTGTTATCTTAATATTGGAAACTACCCCGCTTCCTTATCCCGGCTTACAATAATTGTTGCGGCTGCTTCACCCAGTGAAATCCCTGTTCGGTTTTTATCAAATGGTTTACAGGCGACCTGCCCCATTGCATTTAGCGATTGGAAACCCGCCAATACAAATTTTGAAAGCACATCGGCTCCCATTACAATGGCATGATCATATTGTTTACTGGCAATCAACCGTTTCGCAACGATCAAAGCCATCACCCCAGAGATGCAAGCATTTGAAATAACAACCGGCTTATTCGGGTTACCAAAATAGTTGGCCACAGCCTTTGCCGAATAGGATAGTAACAATTGTTCTTTACTGTGTTCCTTTCCCGAGTAAATCAATATTTCCTTTTGTAGTGGAAAGAATGAAAACAACACGATCAGAAGAAGGATGGATAGACGAAGAATGATAATGCATTTGTACTGAACGGATCAATAGTTCCTCAAAAAAAGTATAGCCTAACGGGATATTTTTTTTAAATGAAAAGAGAGGAAACATCTCCTTTTGTATTGCGCTGGCTATCTGGCTTATTCCAATACTTTTAATAGCAGTCCTTCCTTTCTGGATGGCAGTATAGTTTTCTTCCGAGGTTGATCCCAATGGAGAAATTACATTATGCGCCACAATCCAAAAGCCATTTCTATTCAAAGTTTCCATTTTGTCTTCCAATCCTCAAAAAAAATTGGATTCGTTAATTGTAGCTGAAAGGTATGTACTTCCACAAAAACTTGCATGGTTGATCCCGTAGCAACTAATTCTCCCTTGTCCATTAAAAATTCTATACTTAAAAAAGATTTTAGCTGCCTTGTTTGGGAACAAACGTAGTTTCAACGGTTACGGTATCGCCATAGCGCAGTGCTTTTTTATAGTCGCAGTGAACAGAAACAACAGGGATTGCCAATCCATGCGCATAACAATCCAAATAGGTGAAACCGTATTTTTACCAAAACTTTCTCTACCATCTTCGAAGTACCGCACGTAATGGCCGTGCCAAACGATTCCTAACGGATCAGCTTCATTAAAACGAACTGCAACTTGGGTGGTGTCCTGAAGCACTGACTTTTATCGTTGATATTTCCGTCTCCACATTTCAAATTCTTTTTTCTCAATACTTTTTAAGGTTCGCATAAATCGCTACCGCCCAGAAATTCCGTAACCCAAAGCCTCCTGGTTTCGCTGCCATTTTTTCACTGATAAGAATTTCGCGGGTAGTCAAATCAAAAAAAGTAAAATACATCGAACCCTGTACGCTCAGTTTATCAAAGCTTTCGACTACAATCATCAGTCCGATTCCCGAGTGATCACCAAAATCATAACTGTATAATATTTGTTGAACACTTTCAGCACTCAGGTGATCGTGGTCCTTCATGTTATCAGAAAGCATCTCCGAAGATCAAATCCGCATTATGAGATTTTGTTATATCAATTGCCTTTTCAACTTTTGTTTTTCCTAAGAAAGCTCCAATATTAAATTTCTCATACTCCACATCCATTAATGTATTCCAAGACTCGATCAGTTTCTTGATATCATCCTCGGTACCAAATTTTTCACGATCACCAATAAATAAGGCTCCACTAAAATCAATCCCTACCCAGGTGATGGGCGTTTCCTGCTTAAAAATTGCATTCACATCCTGAGCAGATACTGTAGTAAACAATACCAGGTAAGTAATTGTTAAAAGCGTAAAAATTAAATTTTTCATACTAATTATCTGATTTAATATAAACCCGCATTTCACATTTACAAATAACTTTATCAGCAACCATACTTGATCCTTCGATAAGGATGATGTCCATAATTTGATTTTTCCGAAAAATGGTTGTCGCTAACGTTGAACCCACAAGCGGAAGGTGGAAAATCTCCAGGTACCGAATCGCAGCAATGTATCCAATGGGAACCGGAGTATCCTTCTGTTTACACAAATAGCCGACCTGGGCAGCAGCGGTTTGTGCAATGTTCTCAAGTAATCCAGGCTCTTTTAATACACCCGCTTCAACAAAAATATTTTCTTCAGTAATCCGAAGAGTTGAAGTTGCCTGTACTTCATCTGCAAACAAAATTTCATCAATCATCACGATAGGAGTTCGCTGAGGAATATACTGTGTCACAGAATCAACCATGGGTATCAATTTCCCAAAAGTTATAATAATTGAACCAATGTTCAGGATACTTTTGCAGTAATTCCTCAACATTTTTAGTAAATCTTCCCAATAAGGTTTCGATCACCTCTTGCCGGGTTGCATTCTGATCAAACTTAATCATGGGGCATCCGTAAAAATGATAGTGCTTACTTGTTTCCTTAAATGCAAAAACAAAAGAAACAGGAACTTTAAAAGTATACGCCAATGCAAAGGGGCCAATTGGAAAATTGGATTCTTTACCTAAAAGAGGATAGCGGATTGTTTTATTACCAGGCAAAAATCGATCAGCATGCATGCAAACCAGTTCGTTGTTTTGCAGTGCCTCTCCTATTGCATATACGTGTGACAGATCATCCCTGACAACAATTACGTTGAATTTTCGACCACCCGTTATATCTTCCAAATATTTTTTTAATTGCTGATGTTCCCCATCATACATCACCACACTTACGCGCACATCCCAGTCGATCAAAAAAATGACCCGCTACCTCCCAATTGCCGATATGTGCACTCATTAAAAGTCCCACCCTTACCATTGGCGACAATCGCACGAAGATTTTCCTCTTTTTCAAATTCAAAAGTGAAAGGATTGGGAATACCCGATAACACAATAATTTTATCGAGTAACGTCTGTGCAAAAACATAATAATTCCTGTACAGGGATACTACTGATTGAGTCCGGTTAAATTGCTGGCGTTTTCTAAAATAGGAATAGATTGATCGGGAAGATTCCCAGGAAAAAAGAAAAAAGTAGAAGGCGATTAGCCGAAGAAGAAAGTATGCTGGATAAACGCCAAGGTTTTTACATACAAATATGACAATACTATAGCCAAGTTTAGTCCCCCTGGATTTCCCTTGCCAAGAAGACATGGTTTATTGATTTACTTTTTCTCTAACGCGGTCGTTAACGTAGTCGTAAAAATTTTGAAAAGTTGCGATCGAAACAAAGTCTTCCGGCTTGACCTTAAATCCAAAGTTGCTTTCGATAACGACTACTAAATCGATGTAATCGAGGCTGTCCAGCTCGAGTGTTTCACGCAGATTAGCCTCCGGGGTGATTTTTTCAGCCGCTACTTCAAACTCTTCCACCAAAAAACCATTGATTTTTTCTATGATGTCTAATTTGTCCATTTCCACTATTTAATCCACTTTTTAACAATCAATGAGGAGTTTGTCCCCCCAAAACCGAAAGAATTCGACAAAAATACGTTAATATTTTTATTTACTGTCTTATCTGCAATATTGAGTCGGGCAGAATCGGCATCCGGACTTTCAAAATTAATATTCGGAGCAACAAATGACTCCTGCATCATCAGCATCGAATAAACAATTTCACTTGCTCCAGCCATCCAGCATTCATGTCCCGTCATCGATTTTGTTGAACTTACCAACGTCTTATCTTTACCAAATACCGTATCGATGGCTTTGGCTTCACTTGCATCACCGGCGGGTGTAGAGGTTGCGTGGGCATTTATATAATCAATTTCAGAGGTTGGTATCCCGGCATCGCGTATCGCCATTTCCAACGAGCGAACGGGTCCATCCACACTGGGGTTAGAAATATGTGCCCCGTTGGAGGAAAATCCATATCCAATCACTTCCCCTAAAATATTAGCTCCCCGTTGCTTTGCCGATGTTAAGCTCTCAATGATAACAGTCGCTGCTCCACCGCTTGGAATCAGTCCATCCCGATCTTTATCAAAAGGACGGGATGCTGCCGTAGGGTTGTTTTCACGAATGGAAAAAGCACCAAGCGCATCGAAATTTCCCATCGAATAAATATTCGTTTCTTGTGCACCACCACAAATCACACATTCCTGCATCCCGTGACGGATTAATGTATACGCTAATCCAATGGAGTGAGAACCACTGGCACATGCGGCACTAACACCAAAATTAATACCCTTAAGCCTGAAAATAGTGGAAAGATTCATATTCACAGTGGAATTCAGCACCTGAAATACAGAGCCTGATCCGACCATCATGGTATCCTTTTTTTCCCGAATAATATCAATGGCTTCAATAACCGGTTGCGCCGAGCTATCATTTCCATAAATAATACCCACTTCTTTTCTGTCCAGAAAATCCTGATCAATTCCGGCTAATTTCAATGCCTCAACGGTGGCCATGTAGGCATATTCACCTTGTTCCGGTAGCATAACCCTGGCCCTCCGGTCTAAAATACCCTTTAAATGAGGTCGTTCCAATACACCTGTTAAGCCGGATCGGTACCCCATTTCTTTCCGTAAGGGGTCTAAAACAATACCTGAGCGTCCCGCATACAACGATTCACTAACCTCAGAAAGGTTTTTTCCAATACACGCGTAAACACCAATACCGGTTATAACAACTCTTTCCATTTAATTTGTTTTACGCTGCATGCATACTATCTATGGATGCAAAAATAATTAAATAATGAACACAATAAACTGAATATGGTTATTCTAAGCCGGATCAGGAATAAAGTCCACCATTAATCGAAATGACTTCACCAGTGATGTAGGAAGCAGCCGGTGATGCCAGGAAATTCACCACTTCAGCAACTTCAGAAGCCTCACCAAACCGTTGCATGGGAATCAGTTTTTTTAAATCCGCTTCACTCAGATCTTTGGTCATATCCGTTTTGATAAAACCGGGAGCAACGGCATTTACCGTGACCCCGCGGCGGGCCACTTCCTGGGCCAAAGCTTTCGTTGCGCCGATTACTCCTGCTTTTGCTGCCGAATAATTCACCTGTCCGGGCATACCTTTTAATCCCGATAAGGAAACAATATTGACTATGCGCCCATATTTTTTAGTGAGCATTCCATTTAAAACTGCCTTGGTTACATAGAAGAAACCATCGAGGCTGGCATCAATGACCTGCCTCCATTGCTTTTCTTCCATCCAAATCATTAACCCATCGTCACGAATTCCTGCATTGTTTACCAGAACTTCAACAACAGTGGAAGGGTTCTCAGTCATCCATTCGGTAAGAACGCGTTCAACTTGCGTATTGTCACCAACATCAAACTGCAGCAATGTACCGGTCACACCTTTCTCCTGAATAAGGGCAAGCGTTTTTTCGGCTTCCTCCCGATTGCTCTTGTAGGTTATTAAAATATTATACCCGGCATCTGCGAGCCGCAGACAAACAGCCCTTCCAATACCTCGCGATCCTCCGGTAACAAGTGCATATTTCATAGTAATAAAATTTTATTTTTATGGAGCGACGGAATCACAGGTTCAATAATCTCCATTTTGTTTAACATTGGTCGGTATCTTTAAAACTTAGGAGCTTTCCCTTTAAAAAGAAATTCCTTCAATAGTTGAATCGACTCGTATTTGGGAGCATCTTCTATAAATGTTGGAACAAGGGCCCTCATTTTGGTATATAACCCGGAAGAAAAAGTAGAAAGCCTGTTTTGGCAATCCAAATAATCAATAGCCTGCAGCAATGCAATGCTTTGAATGGCCAATACTACAAACGCATTGTCGATTACACGTTGGGTAATCAGAGAAGCATTACACCCCATGCTTACAATATCCTGATTATCATTGTTGTTTGAAATGCTATGCAAGTACATGGGAAATGAAAGTGTTTGGTTTTCTGCCGTACTGGATGTAGCGGTGAACTGTAACCCCTGCATACCAAAATTTAGTCCCAATTTTCCAAGGTTGATAAAAGGCGGAAGCTTTTGATTTAACTTATCGTTCAGTAAATAATTCAATTGCCGTTCTGCCAGCATGGAGACCTTGGTAATCACAATTTTTAACTTGTCCATTTCCAATGCCACATAATCACCATGAAAGTTACCTCCATGATGAATCGTACCACCTGCCAAATCAATCACCGGATTATCACTTACTGAATTCAATTCATCCAGCAACACCTGCTCAACATTTTTCATCGTATCGAGCACCGGGCCGAGAATCTGCGGTACACACCGCAATGAATAATATTCCTGAACCTTATCGGTAAATACTGCCTCTTCAATTTTACGATGGTAAAGATGATCAGCGCGTTTGCGAATCAATTTACTATCGGATAGAAAATCGCGCATCATTTTCGCCACCTCCATTTGTCCGGGATGGTGCTTTACTTCATTCAATTCTTTTGAAAAATGATCATCAAAAGATTTCATAATCTCATTGGTAATGGCCGATAAGGCAACCGACCAATACAACAATTTTTTTGCCTGGATGATGTTAATCATTCCAATTCCAGTCATAGCGGAAGTTCCATTCATTAAAGACAGTCCTTCCCGCATGCGAACTTCAAGTGGTTTAATACCGTGTGCATTAAATACTGATTGGGTGTCCTCAATTTTTCCGTCTACCAAAACTTCACCTTCTCCAATCAGGTTAAGCGCCAGGTGAGCAAGCTGAACAAGATCACCGCTAGCTCCCACCCCACCCCGCTCGAAGATTTGTGCAGCAATATTTTTGTTTAAAAGATCTCTTAGGATTTCTACTGAATCGGTGTGAACGCCGGAAGCTCCAACCATCAGCGTATTCAACCGGGCCAGCATAGTAGCTTTTGAAAGTTGAACGGATAGCGGATTTCCGGATCCTGAACAATGACTCCTTATCAGATTAATCTGAAGTTGATGCTGGTCTTCTTCACTGATTTTAATCTGGGCCATCGGACCCAATCCCGTGTTGATCCCATATATAATTTTATCCCTGGCATACTTGGATAAGAATTCAAAAGCCGTCTGTACTTTGGCGAGGGCCTTGTCAGCTAATGCTACCTGTGCCCCTTCAAAAATTACTTTTTCAAAATCATCTGTTTCCAGCTTTTTTCCACCAACTACAACCATATATCCATTCAAAAAATTAGGAACGCAAATTACAAATTATAGGAAACTTCATTCACTTCGTTACCAGTATTGCGTCCGTTAAAATAAAATTGACATGATCAACATCATCAGCATTCAACTTGAGTTTACCTTTTACGGTAATTAAGTCATCCACCTGAAACTTTGGTGTACTCTTCGCAAAATTGACTTCGGCAATGGACTCAGGCCCTGCACCACCGCAAAAGAAACATTGACTCATGGGAAATTTCGAAATCACAATATAACTGTCCCCTTCAGGTGCAAATGGAACATAATAGCCCTGAACCGTAATCTCCTTTCCAACCTGGGCTTTTAACTGCTCAGAAAACTTGGGTACAAACAGATATTCCCCCAGCTTCTCATAATATTTGGGTTCAAACTTTGTCTTTGCGAATTCACTCCAGCTATCCGAAGATTGCGCAAACCCCACCATTACCATGAAGGTCATCACCAACACCATCCCTGACTTTTTCATCATTTCATTTTTATATTTAGGATCCAACTTAACAAGCTCTTTTAATTACCAGCCAATACTTTAGAAATATCCGTACGATAGGCCTGAATTGCAGGCAGTAAAGCACATACCATTCCAAGTAACAGACTTGCCCCCAAAATTATCCATTCTTGCGAATAAAAGGTTAACCCGTTGAATCCCGCTTTTTTTGCATCCTCAACCAAGTTACTTAGCAATACCAGCACTCCATGCCCCAATAAAAGTCCCAGAATACTCCCCAAAAACGTCAACGTACCGCCCTCAAGCAAAATGACGGCAAACAAACGCAATCGGCTTGCACCCATAGACCGCATGATTGCCAGATCGTATTTACGCTCTTTTAGAGAATTATATAGTGCAATAAAAATACTCAACCCTGATATAAAAATAAGTAAGTACGCAAAACCCATCAACACATCTACCCCCACACCCAGAATTGAAAACAATCTTGCCGTCTCAAAAGCTGGCGACGCTGCCTGCATGCTACTTTGACTATTGACCAGGCGGGGTAGCTGAAGTGCTCCCATGGGAGAGCGGTATTTGATCAGCATGGAAGTGATTTCCTTTGTGGAGTCTCCTGCTTCAATACCGGGAATTAATACCGAAGGCGTACCAATTGAATCCGGATGATGCTCACCTTGTTCTTCTTCTTCCTGATGATGCACGGCCCAAATCGTTTCAATATTACACAAGATCAGGTTATCGATTACACTATTGGTAACGTTTAGGATTCCTACTACAACAAACGGAGCTGATTCATGCATGCTTCCACCTGTTACCAGGCCATGGGCACTTTCAAATTGATCACCTGGTGAAATAGAAAGCGTAGAAGCTACATTCGCACCAATAGTTACTTCCAGATTTTTACTCCACCACTTTCCGGTTCTTAGTGTGGCATCATATTGCTCAGGATAGGAAATATTCGTTCCCACAATGCGAAAGTTTTGGTAACTATCACCCAATGCCAGAGGGATCGCACTTTTTACCAATCTGTTTTTTGCTATTCGTTCCGCTTCCTCCAGGTTAATATTTCCGGTGGGGAAATCAATGTGAAAGATGTTGCATAAAATTAATTGCAACGGACTGCCTTTCGCTCCAACAACCAAATCAATCCCCTTTGAATTCTGATAAATTTTCTCTTCCAGCTGTGATCCGGCGAGTAATAATACCGTGATGACCGCGATGCCTAACCCCAATAATAAAATATTCAAACCTGTAGTAAGCGGTTTTGCAATCAGGTAGTTCCACACCAGTACAAATATGTTCATAGTTGCACGTGGTTAGAAATGATACTTTTTAAACGTTGATCGTGTGTAGCTACTAATAGGGTAGCCTGATGAGATTTTGCAATCTCCAATAATAGGTTGATAACTTTTTCACAGTTGGAATCATCCAGTGCTGATGTAGGTTCATCGGCTAATATGATGGGTGGCTGATGAATAACTGCACGGGCTATAGCAACACGCTGCGCCTGGCCCTGGCTCAATTCGGTTACCTTGCTGAAGTGCTTGTTGCTCAGACCAATGGCCCCCAGAACATTTTTTATCCGTTCACTATCAATCTGAACCCCTGCCAGGTACGGCGCTAATTTTAAATTCTTTTCAACCGATAACGCTGAAATCAAATGGTTGCGCTGAAAAATAAATCCAATCTTCTGCCCGCGAAAGGCATCTAATTTAGGTTCTGATAAATTTTCAATGCCCGTTCCATCCAGTTGAATCGACCCTTCAAAATTCCTAAGTAATCCTCCCACTAAATGCAGCAAGGTTGTCTTACCACTTCCTGATTCACCCAGTAAGAGACAGGCTTCCCCTTTAGCTACATGAAAGTCGGGGAAACGCAACACCGTCTGTGCATTATACGTGTACGAAAGATTGGAAATGGTAATCATTGATGTTTGCTAAAGTATAGGCTTATGGCAAATAATAAAAATGGATTTTATAAACGGCGATCAACCATCAATGCGATGCGCGCCCGAATAGATATTAAAGCGCTGATCCCTGACAAAGCCCAGCAATGTCATGTTGGTTTTTTGAGCTAATTCAACCGCCAGGCTGGACGGACTTCCTACCGCCATTACAAACGGAATCCCCGCCATTGCTGCTTTTTGAATAAGCTCGAAACTTGCCCTGCCGCTCAAAACGAGTATTGTTTTCGACAACGGTACTTCCCCTTTTAGTAGAGAAGCCCCGATAATTTTATCCAACGCATTATGACGGCCCACATCTTCCCGTAAGAGTTTTAAATTTCCACGCACGTCGAATACCGCGGATGCATGGATTCCTCCGGTATATTCAAAAACAAGTTGCGCTTCCCTTGTTTTTTCAGGCAAGGAATTCAGTAATGATCCTGATACCACAAATTCATCAGGAATCAAATGACATTGGGTAAAAACAGCATCGATGGAAGACTTCCCGCAAACCCCACAACTCGATGAAACATAAAAATTGCGGTTCAATTTTGATTGATCGAATTCCGTTTCGGGTTTCAATTCAACACGCACCACGTTGTCCTTCTCTTCGGCTTTTCCACCATCGAGACAATACTTAATACTTTCAACCTGATCGTATGAACTCAGGATTCCTTCGGTAAATAAAAAACCCAACACCAATTCAAAATCATTACCGGGTGTGCGCATGGTAACCGCCAGGCGGATTTGCTGGCGCTCGGTTATTGAACCATAGCCTATCCTGATTTCCAACGGCTCTTCAACCACCACCAGATCCGGCTTCTCTTCAATGGAAGCAGCACTCACTTTTTTGATATTCGTATTTGTGACTGATTGCTTCATGTCTATTTTCTTTCGGAATAATCAGACGGATTTAGGCGTTAGGTGTTGGGTGTTGGTCAGTTCGGAGTAGCCTAAAAACCTAAAACCCAAATCCTAATACCTAAAACCTTCCAAACATTCCTTTCTAAATTAACCATTAACCATTAACCATTAATAATTAATTTCCATTCTATGACAACCCAGAAACCTTTCCATTATTATCGATGTCCATTCCCATTGCAGCCGGATTGTTGGGAAGCCCTGGCATCCGTAGCATATCGCCTGTGATTGGAATCACAAACCCCGCCCCGGCGGCCACTTCAATTTCTCTCACCGTAATTACAAAATCTTTGGGCCTTCCCAGTTTCTTCGGATCATCCGAAAATGAATTTTGTGTCTTCGCTATACAAACAGGAACACCATCCAATCCAATTCTTTCAATCCGTTTGAGGTTTTGTTTTGCTTTTGGTAAAAGCTTAATGCCACTTGCCCCGTAAATCTTCACAGCAATGGTTCGAATCTTTTCGATAATGGAGGCATTCCAATCATACACCGGCCAATACTTACCTTTAAAATTTTCTGCCTCATGAGCTACTTTTTCAGCCAGGTCGGTCATCCCCGCTCCTCCTTTTTCCCATCCTTCGGCTAAGGCAATCTCAACACCAATTTCTTTACACTTATTGAGTACCCAGTCAAGTTCTTCCTGGGCATCACTCACAAATCTGTTGAGTGATACTACACAAGGAACACCAAATATTTTTGTATTCTCAATATGCTTCTCTAGGTTTGTAAATCCTGCCTGAACAGCTTTCAGATCAGGCTTGGTTAAATCCTCACGCAGTACCCCACCATGATATTTCATGGCACGGATCGTGGCTACCAGCACAATCGTATGTGGGGTAAATCCGCCATACGGACTGACAATATTGATAAACTTCTCTGCACCCAGGTCAGAACCAAAGCCTGCTTCCGTTACCACAAAATCCGACAAACTCATCCCCGTGCGGGTGGCAATAATTGAATTCGCACCTTGTGCAATGTTAGCAAAAGGTCCGCCATGAATAATGGCCGGATTTCCCTCAAGTGTTTGTACCAAATTAGGTTTGATGGCATCTTTCAACAACACGGCGACAGCGCCCTGTGCATTTAAGTCGCGCGCAAATACAGCCTTACCACTATAGGTGTCACCAATATAAATATTTCCAATTTTCTCTTTTAAATCTTTGATGTCTTTTGCCAAACAGAGTATGGCCATGATCTCTGATGCCGCTGTAATATTAAATCCGGTTTCGCGCATCATCCCTCCGCTTTTACCATGCATACCGGTGACAATATTTCGCAACGAACGGTCATTCATGTCCATTACCCGTTTCCACTCCACTGTTCGCGGATCAATACCAAGACCCCCGCCTACTTTTTGAATATCATTGTCGATCAACGCGGCGAGTAAATTGTTTGCTTTTTCAATCGCCGCAAAGTCACCGGTAAAATGCAGGTTGATATCTTCCATGGGAACAACCTGGGAATATCCACCACCGGCTGCACCGCCCTTCATTCCAAACACCGGACCGAGTGAGGGTTCGCGTAAAACGACGGTTGTTTTCTTCCCGATTTTATTGAGTCCTTCGCAAAGTCCGATGGAAGTAGTGGTTTTACCTTCCCCTGCGGGCGTGGGGGTCATGGCCGTGACAAGGATGAGTTTACTCTTCTTTACTTTCGCTTCATTGATCAACCGCAGTGCTAGTTTGCTCTTATACTTTCCGTATAGTTCGATATCTTCTTCGCTGATCCCCAAGGATTGAGCAAGTTGAGCGATGGGTTGTAATGTGGCCGCTTGGGCAATTTCAAGATCGGATTTATAGGTAGTCATACATGCGAATTGTTCTAACAACACCCAATCAACAAAAAAAATCAGAAACCTGCATTTTTATTTATTTCAAACGGTTGATATAATCCATTATCGAAGGACCAGCAGTATTTGAAATATAAAAAATGCAGCTGAATCATTACTATCAAGTTCTAATAGTTTACCCTACTCCCGATCATAAAGCAAATCACTATTGTCTTTTGGAGCATGTGCACCTGATAACATCCTTTTAAATTTCGAAACACGGTTTACGTTTGCATCCTATTGCAAAAAATGGTATGCCTTTGGAGGCAATTCTGGCATATATTATTACTATTCCAGGATAATCCGTTCTTACTTATTTTCGCACCCATATGCGGGAGAAACATATCTTTCATTTTAAACAGTTTTCAATCCGCCACCAGCATGCTGCCATGAAGGTGGGTACCGATGGTGTACTCCTTGGTGCGTGGGTAAACCCCGGGCAGACCGTCCGTATTTTGGATATCGGAACCGGTACCGGATTGATTGCCTTAATGCTTGCACAACGTACTGGTGAAAGCACGGTTATTGAAGCCATCGAATTCGAGCAACATGCCTACGAAGAAGCCTGCTACAATGTGGGGCAATCACCCTGGAAAAATCGCATAAACGTTTTTCATCAATCGCTGCAAGACTTTTCAAGCGACCCGTTTGATCTCATTGTGTGTAACCCGCCATTCTTTTATAATAGTATGAAATCACCGGACGAAAAACGGGTAATGGCGCGCCATGCAGATACCCTCCCCATGCAAGACCTGGCAAGACATAGTAAAAGATTAGTAACCGAAAATGGAAAAATTAGTTTAATCCTTCCATCCATGCATGAAATCCAAATCGACAGAATCTTTAATGAACATCACTTATATTGTTGTGATAAAATTTTCGTGCGTACAAAACACAATAAGCCAGTTGAACGATTGTTGTTAACCTATACTCCTTCAAAACAATCCGCGAATGCTGGTGAATTGGTATTACTCGATGAGGATGGTAATAGATCCCTGCAGTATTCCAAACTTACAAGGGAATATTACCTTAAACCGTAATCAACCCGTCTATACAATAATGATTTTAATTACGTGCAGTGGACATTACCATTGCACAGTGAAAAAATATTTCTTTTTTCTGTTCATCTTAACAATCGTTGCAGGTAACGCGCACGGTCAGGGAGATGGTCTGCATATCAAAAAAGCAAAAGGGAAAATTATTGTTGATGCCCAAATGGACGAAGCAGACTGGCTGGAAGCGGAGCCTTCGGGCAAGTTCATGCAGTTCTTTCCCGCCGATACTTCTTTTGCAAACGCCCAAACCGAAATTCGTATGACCTATGATGATAGGTTCATTTATGTGTTTGCGAAGATGGATCGTATCCAATCAAACAAATATGTTACTCCTTCTTTACGAAGAGACTTCCGGGGTGAAGCGAATGATGGTGTTACGGTCGTGTTCGATACGTTTAAAGACAAAACCAACGGATTCATGTTTGGCGTCAACCCTTATGGCGTTCAACGTGAAGGATTGATCTCGAATGGCGGCAGTGAATCCCAAAACCTGTCACTGGATTGGGACAACAAATGGTACGCAGAAGCAAAAATCCATGATGGCTACTGGGTTGCCGAAATGGCTATTCCCTGGAAAACCATTCGCTTTAAAGAAGGATTGGGATCCTGGCTGGTTAACTTTTACCGAATAGATAGTGAATTTGCCGAGCGGTCGATGTGGTCGCCCGTGCCAAGAGTCTTTAGCATGCAATCCCTAGCCTACAATCGGGAACTGATCTGGGATGAACCCCTTAAAAGTCCCGGTCCCAATATTTCACTGATACCGTATGCGGCTGGTCAGTATAACAGGAATTTTACAGAAGGAACACCTTCCGAAAAGAAAGTCTCTTTGGGTGGAGACGCAAAAATAGCCATCAGCTCAGCACTCAATCTTGACCTTACCATCAACCCGGATTTTTCGCAGGTAGAAGTAGACGAACAGGTAA
This sequence comes from uncultured Cytophagales bacterium, assembly GCA_942491425.1. GTDB lineage: Bacteria > Bacteroidota > Bacteroidia > Cytophagales > Cyclobacteriaceae > JBGTGG01. The sequence continues at coordinate 8,574 of CALOAV010000101.1, read as the reverse complement.
CGAACCTTGATCGTTTTGAAATATTTTTTCCTGAGAAAAGGCAATTCTTTTTAGAAAATGCAGATCTGTTTGCAGATTTTGGACTGGAGGGTATGCGTCCGTTCTTCTCAAGAAGAATTGGCGTCGCGCGGGATACCGCAACCGGACAAAATATCCAGAATCCCATTTATTTCGGTGGCAGGCTGAGTGGTAAGGTGAATAACAATTTACGGGTCGGATTCCTGACGATGCAAACCGGCGAGGTTGAATCGATTGAGATTCCCTCAACAAATTTTACAGTAGCAACCTTCCAACAGAAAATTTTAGCCCGTTCCAACATCGGAATGATCTTTATTAATAAGCAAGCCTTCCAGGATTCCATCAAGGGAGAATTTACGACCTCACCGGAAGCCTATAATCGGGTAATCGGACTGGATTTTAACCTCGCTTCTGCAGACAATAAATGGGGCGGAAAATTCTTTTATCACCATTCGTTCGATGAAGAAAAACTGGATTCAACCTTCGCGATGGGCGCACGCCTGACGTTTAATACCGTAGAATGGGATTTTTCTGCAACTGCACAAAACATCGGTGCAAACTATAATCCCGAGGTGGGGTTTGCAAGACGGACCGATTACCTGCGTCTTGCGCCAACGGTATACTATAATTTTTATCCGGCTTCGGCTACCGTACGAAGCCATGGTCCCGGGTTTGATTTTGATCTTATCGGGAATAAGAAATATGGGTTGCTCGACTATGATGTTAATCTGCTGTACCGTATTAAATTTTTAAATACGGCAGAAATCAGCATCCGCCTACGCAGGCAATACACCTATTTGTTTGATGATTTCGATCCCACTAATACAGATGGGGTAGAGCTCCCGGCAAATACAGACTATACGAATCATCTTTTTATTGCCCGCTTCGAATCGAATAAAAGAAATTTATTTACGTATTCGCTGTCAACCCGATCAGGAGGGTACTTTAATGGTAACCGGCTGAACCTGGATGCCCAGGCTGGATACCGCTTTCAACCTTTTGGATCAATCGGACTGACCGTAAGCTATAACCGGCTTCAAATGCCAAAACCGTATACCAGCACCGACCTGATCGTGCTTGGAAACCGGATCGACATCACCTTTACCCGAAACTTGTTTTGGACTACGTTTATTCAATACAATAATCAAATTAACAACCTGAACATCAATTCCCGTATCCAGTGGCGTTTTCGACCTGTTTCAGACCTTTTCTTTGTGTATACGGACAATTATGCAACTGATACATTCACCAATGATGAGTTTGGTATTACGATCCCAAGAGGAGGCCCCAAACTCCGTTCTTTTGTTGTCAAGTTTACGTATTGGCTCAATCTTTGACATTATTAATCTGACGTTCAAACAATTATCATATTTCTAGTCAAAAATGGAACATATTTGTTTAAACATTCATTACTTTACTTATAAAACAATCAAACAAACTAAAATACAATGAAAATTTTATCTACTATCCTTCTTGCCCTTACTGTAACCGCTGTTTCAGCCCAAACTAATTGGACTATTGACAAGGGTCACTCAAAAATTGGCTTTAACGTTACCCACATGGTTATTGCGGAAGTGGAAGGTGAGTTCAAAGAGTACGAGGCCACGGTCACCAGCACAACTGATGATTTTGATGGAGCTACTGTAGAATTTACAGCACAAGTAGCATCTATCAATACGGACAGTGAACGTAGAGATGGCCACCTGAAGTCCGATGATTTTTTTAATGCGGAAAAATTTCCAACAATCACCTTTAAAGGGAAATTGGTAATAGAAGGTGATAAGTATTCTTTAAAAGGTGACTTCACTATGCGTGATGTAACAAAAACTGTTTCATTTCCTGTAAAATTTAACGGTACAGTTGATACCGGAAGAGGAACGAAAGCCGGCTTTAAAATAGAAGGCTCTGTAAAGCGTTTTGATTATGGTTTAAAATGGAGCAACGCACTTGCCGATGGAGAGTACGTGGTTGGGGATGAAGTGGAGATTCTTTTGCAAATTGGAGTTGAACAAAGCGAAACCATCTAATTAATAAATTTCTAATTACTAATTAGAAAAAAGCCCGGAAATTATTCCGGGGTTTTTTTTATTTGTGTTGGACCCGAGAAATCCTGGAGCTGAAGCGTTTCAGATCCAAAGACCTGACACCACTAAAAAGTACACAGAATTTTTGCCTCGGCGAAACCTTAGAATCTTTGCGAGAAATTGTAGTTTTATGTTCTCGCAGCGTCTCCCGAAGGGGACGCTGCGCTAACTCTCCCGCTCTCGCTTTCAGTGTCTTGCCATTCGCGGGAACAGTTGGATTTAGTTAATTAATTCCAGTTCTGATCTCACAAAATCAATCAGCTCCTTTACATACCCACTGCTAAAATCAAATTTGATTCCGGCTGCTGCATAGATTTCCGGAATGGATCGTTTGTATCCAAGCTTCAATGCATTCAGGTATCCTTCCAATCCTTTCTTATTATCAACTCTGAAATTGCGCCAAACCGCAATCGCACCCAATTGCGCCATTCCATATTCGATATAATAAAAAGGGACTTCATATAAGTGTAATTGCTTTTGCCAGGTATAGTCTTTAACGTCCTGTAATCCTGTCCAGTCGGTGATGGTATCCGAATAGTTGGAATGTATTTTATTCCACTCTCGTTTTCGATCTATGGTCGAGTGATCAGGGTTTTCGTATAGCCAATGCTGAAAGTGATCAATGGTTGCAATCCAGGGAAGGGTTTCAATAATATCTTCCAGATGCTCGCGTTTTGCCCGTTTTAAATCGTCTTCATTTTCAAAAAATACATCCCAATGATCCATGGAAATCAACTCCATCGACATAGATGCCAACTCCGCAACTTCAGAAGGTGTTGATTTGAAATCGTTTAACTCTAAATCACGCGTAACAAAATTATGGATGGCATGACCACCTTCATGCATAATCGTAACCATGTCGCGTAACGTTGAAGTCGCGTTCATAAAAATGAAAGGCACACCAATTTCTGCAAGCGGATAATTATATCCACCCGGCGCTTTTCCTTTGCGGGATTCCAGATCCAGATGACCCATCTCTTTCATGATCGAAAGACACTGGCCTAAAAAGGGATCCAGCTTACTGAAACATTCAATTGTTTTTGCAGTCAAATCACTTGCTGAAGAAAATGGCTTCAGTGCTTCCTTCCCTTCTGCATCCACGGCTTTATCCCATGGACGAAGTTGATCCACTTTTAATTTTTCCTTTCGTTCGGTTGAAAGACCATCCAACAATGGAACTACTTCCTGTTGAATTGCCAAATGAAAATCAAAACAATCCTGAGGCGTATAATCAAAACGACCCATTGCCTGAAACATGTAATCTCGAAAATTTTTAAACCCTGCATTCACCGCAACCTGATGACGCAGAGAAATCAGGGTTGAAAACAGGGTATCCAATTCTTCTTTATCTGTTAACCTGCGATCGGCTATTCTTCGAAAGACGCGTTCACGGGTAGTACGATCAGTCGACATCAATAGTACACCCGCCTGCTGAAGCGTCAATTCTTTCCCGTCAACCTCAACGGTCATCGCCCCCGAAAGCTGGGCATATTTCTGGGATTCCATGTTGATCTTCGTAAACAACGGAACATTTGCTTCCCTGAAAATTTCGATTTCTTTTTTAAGACTACGGATCATAATATCATACCCCTCCGTTTTTTCCAATCCTTTAATAAACGGAGAAGCGGCGACTATTTTATTAAGCTTGTCGGACAGCGGTGCAACTTTTGGTTGTATGTTCTCAACAAAATCCTGATACGCACTGCTGTATGCTTTATTATCGGTATAGCAGGTCATGCGAATGTACCGCCAGGCCATATCTTCTGAAATCACGGATTCTAGCTCACTTCGATCATGCAACCAACGTTGTAAATCTTCGGCAGACAGGATATTTCTTTGCAACAAATTGTCATACCAGGGATGCAATGCCTCCCATGTTGATACTTTAAAATTATCGTCTAAAAATTTTCTTTCCGGCCGTGTAGGTATTTGTACTGATTCCATTTGTTCCATCACTTTGTTCTCTATCTTTATTGCAGCCTCAAACTACTTAAATCACAGTGTAGATCGCAACCCCAATGGTAGATTATATTGTATTCTTTGTACTTACCCTGATTGCAGAAATCGTAGGTACGATCGGTGGTTTTGGATCTTCCCTTTTCTTTGTGTCGATATCCCAATTTTTTTACGATTTTCAAACCGTGCTGGCATTGACGGGGTTATTGCACATTTTTCAAATACCGCAAAAATTGTATTCATTTAGAAAAAAGTATTTACTGGAAGTTAACGCTTTATGGCTTGGGGTATCCAGTATGCTGCTGGCCATTACAGAGGCATGCATAGCACAACACATGGATTTTCTTTATGCAAAAATGTTGATGGCCTTTTTCCTGATTACCTTTAGCAGTTTCTTCTTCCTGAAACCCGCATTTTCGCTCTTCCCAACCTTAAAAAATTCAATCCTTGGCGGAGCTGTTTCCGGTTTTCTGGCCGGGTTTATTGGGACCGGTGGCGCAATCCGCGGATTGGTACTGGCTGCCTTCAATCTTGAAAAAAATATATTTGTGGGGACATCCGCTGCCATTGACTTTGGCGTTGATTTAAGCCGGACAGTTATCTATCTGAACGCAAATTACCTGGCAAAAAAAGAAATCTGGTACATTCCTGTATTACTGGTTGCTGCTTTCCTGGGCAGCTACCTTGGTAAGCGGTTACTCAATAAAATCCCCCAGGAAACATTCAAGAAAATTGTTCTGGGTTTAATTTTTCTGATGGGGGTTTCCATGATGGTGAACCAATGGAAAAACCTATTTTGATTTTTTAACAGCCTTTTTTACTGTTTTTCTTCTTTTTTCGGAGAGGCCTTAGCTTTTTTATTAAAATCCAGCGCAAACGAGACCCAATAGTCCAAATCCAGCGGGTTCTTCGTGCCTAGCCTATTCACGAACACATACCACTTCATGGGTCTTCCGGTAAAATCCATAGGCCGACAGCCCTTTTTCTTTTAGAGATGCTTCATAAACTTCCGGATCGATCCGGGCCATCAATTCGTCATCGAGTACACCTACACACATCTTTCCTTTCACCATAAAGGTGAGTCCGCCCATCATTTTCTTTTCTTCGGTTTTAACTTTTTTGGCGGAGAATACTTCCCGCACCTGCTGAGCAACTATTGGATCAAATGGCATGTCGATTATTTCTCTTAAATAGAGTAATCCTATTAAAATACCATATAAAACCAAATGGAGCAATCCGGCACTCTTCCACCAGTATCCAATGCGAAATTGACGGGAAGCTATATACTTCGATGGCTCAACGACTGCAATGTATCCTACCAGGACAACAGCCACCGTCAGCCCAAACAATAAGCCACTTTTCCAATCCGACCCATTAACAGAAAATCCGCTATAGGAGGTAAAGGACAATGCCGCACCTTGAAATACCAGTACCAGTACCCCCATCCAGATAACAGGCTCGGTTCGAAGAAACTCAATAGAAGCAAAGTGGTCATTTCCGAGTACAGGATGAAATGTGATCATGACTGAATTACAAAGAAAATAAAAACATAGATCAGTGTACCGATTGCATTTTTTTCATACTTGACTGTTGGAATTGATATCTGATGGAATGATATTTACTTGTATTTTGCAAGTATTATGATAAAAAAGAGCTCACGATGCCCCATTACTTCCACACCCTTAGATATTGTCGGAGATAAATGGTCACTGCTGATAATTAGAGATTTACTTTTAAAAGACAAGTGTTTTTACGGAGATTTTCTAAATTCGCGTTGAAGGAATGGCGACCAATATCCTGGCTGACCGGCTAAAAAAATTGAAGTAGGCAGAAATCATTACCTCGAATCCCGGACACGAGAAAAAATCAAAAATCGAATATGACGCTCACCCAAAAAGGAACGAATTTTTTCCTGATGATACTTGAAATCATTCTTACTGGGGTTCAAAATATGATGCTGATACAGCCACTTCTCCAGATTTTGTACATCGGATCAAAACTGACCGCACTGCACTAATGCTTGAAATCCTTCTCAAAAACTAAATAAGAATGACAATGAATAACCCACTCATCCCAGAAGTTAGGATTTATCATGTTGACGCTGGTTGCGTTCTATTTTCTTATCCGGGTGCTGTATGGCATGCACTGTCAATAATCAGCATTCCCAGCTTCCAGAGAAAGAAAAAGATACTTTCCGGTTGATTGTTGCAGGACAGGCGGGCTGCTGGACAGTCTTAATCTCGGTGATGGTCCTCAATTGGTTTTTTTAGTGATTTCTCATCCTTTCCACCACGGATTGCAATTATCCTCTTGGTCCCAATGGTGACAATCCTCGTTGTTACTTTCTCCAAAACCTGCAAAGGAATTGTTACCACTTGTTCCTGAAACACCTTATAAAAAGTTCAAATCTTCCGGGTGATCGTTGAAATTTTTCTGTGGATGCTTTTTCTACAAAATCAGCTTCCGATTCAAATGACTTTCAGGGAAGAAAACTTTGACATACTGGCTGGTCTCACCGCGCCTCGCATTGTCTTTTCCTAATCAATCGGTTTGTACTTTCGAGAAAATGGATTGTCCACATTGCCTGGAATATTAGGCGGACTGGTATTTGCTGCTCTTTAATATTGTGGGCGTGGTTTCACTCCTCTCCATTCCTACTCCATCTTCCGCTACTTTATGAATGAACCCGCGAATACCATCGTAGCAACATTTCCCTTTGTACTGCTTGCCGGGATTGCTGGTTCCGCTCGCGTACGGACTCCATTTCTTATCGCTTCGACAACACACATTAAAGCAAAAATCAATCTTTAGGTTGCTCCGAATTCTGGTTTGGTAGTCATTTACCTGAATATATAGTGACTCCGGATGGAGCTCTTGTTGATATTCTTGGATGGGCTGGATCGGGTTCATTGCTTCTCTCGGATACGGGCTAAACAGTTATCAGAAAATAAAATCGAACTCGTTTCTTTTTCTATTTCTGTAACATTCTTGGTGGAGATTTGCTGATTATTTACACAGCTTATTTGCACGCATAAGGCTAACACAGTTTTGAATGTTGTTTGGGTAATCATCGCTATTCCTGCTCTATTTAAGATCAAGGACTTGAACGAGCTTCCTAAAAACCATGTAAAAATCGACAAGTACGCAACAATCAAATGGGGTTTCTCATCGGTGTATGATAAATAATCAATCACAAATGTAAACTTGGGGATTAAAAAAATTGAAATGAATAAAACGATATTTCTCCTAGTAGGGGTTGCACACTGGTCAGCATGTTCAACCACTGAAAACGAGGAAGAACCAAGTGTAGTATCGAGCGACTTGATCCCGAACTTGACAAAATCCTTACCTCCACTTCTGTTGTTGAAGTTATTGGAGAAGGGTATGAATGGAGTGAAGGGCCGCTTTGGGTAGAAGAAGAAAAGATGTTGCTTTTCTCCGATGTTCCCCAAAACATTATTTACAAATGGACCACTGAAAAAGGGGTTGAAAAATACCTAACGCCATCCGGTTTAACTTCTAATATCAAACCGGGTAACATTGGTGGTAATGGATTGGTTTTAAACCCCGTTGGAAATCTGGTGATCTGCCAGCATGGTGACAGAAGAATAGCGGTAATGGTCTCGACATTGGATGATCCTAAACCAACCTATGAAACATTGGCAGAAGAATACGAAGGCAACCGGTTTAGCAGCCCGAATGATGCAGCCTATGACGCCAATGGAAATTTATATTTTACGGATCCCCCTTATGGATTACCCGACGAAGACCAGGATTCCAATAAACAAATTCCATTCAATGGGGTATATAAACTCTCACCGGAAGGGATTGTTACACTATTAATTGATTCGCTGACACGTCCGAATGGAATTGCGCTTTCACCTGATCAACGTGCGTTGTATGTTGCCAACTCGGATGCAGATAAGGCCAGGATTTATCAGTATGAATTAAGTGATAGCAGTGTTACTTCGGGAAAAATTCTGTATGATGCTACGGCACTTACAAAGACCGAGAAAGGACTACCAGACGGTTTGAAAGTTGATGCAAATGGAAATGTCTTTGCAACCGGTCCGGGAGGTATTTTTATATTTAATCCATCCGGTAAAATAATCGGTAAAATAAAAATATCCGAAGCAACAGCGAATTGTGCATTGTCCAACAATGACAAAACATTATTCACTACATCCCATATGTATTTGATTAAAATTGATTTTAAATGAATTACAGCAATCAAAAATACCGGCATGAAAAAGAGTTTCTTTTCCTTACTCCTCGTTCTTTCCTCCTTGTTCCTCTCAGCGCAATCGTATACCCAACAGATAAAAAGAATTTGACGCGTATATTCAACAAGGAATGAAGGATTGGGAAATCCCCGGAATGGCAGTAGTTGTAATGAAAGACAATCAGGTGTTATTGAAAAAAGGATACGGCGTAAAAGAATTGGGAAAGTCTGACCCCGTTGATACAAATACCCTTTTTGTGATGGCCTCCACCACCAAAGCCATAACTGCGGTGG
>CALOAV010000100.1:0-18153 GCA_942491425.1 uncultured Cytophagales bacterium | reverse complement strand
AAACACAGCAACAAGCTGAAGAGATGCGCTCCCAGGAAGAGGAAATGCGCCAGAATATGGAAGAGCTATCCGCTACACAAGAGGAAATGGGGCGAAAAGAGAAGGAATATATCAATCGAATTGAGGAGTTAGAAGCAAAACTTAAGGAACAAACGGCTGACAGTTTGAAATAAAGGGAGTTACCGTTTATCTTATTTATTGATTAATTTGTTACTTTTACCATGGTATTTCAATTTTTTTAATCATGAAATATAATTTTTTAGTCTTAATTGCTGCATTTTTTACTCCATTCGCAGTTTTTTCGCAAGGTGAACGCAAGGACAAAACCGCGGTTACCTATGAAGAAATCTATGATGAACCGTATTCGGTGAACAGTCTTTTTGTTCAATTGCAGCCTTTGTATGGGGAGTTTTTTGGTACCAACCCAACGGCTGGATTTGGCCTGGAGGCCAGTTACTACCTGAAAGATAAAATGGATTTTCGGGCACATTTCCGGAAAACCTATACGGAGAAATTCTTCGATTATTCACGGGATTTAGGAGCTAAGAATTCGAATGTACAGAACAAACAAGTGGCGTTCCTGTATTATGAAGTAGGCGCAACCTATCATGCAAAAGATTTTGAACAGAGCTCCAAAACGAAGATGTTCCTGTATAAAAAAAGCTACAAAGGGCGGACTTTGGGCTGCCCGTGTGCCGTTGAATGCCGTTATTCCGTGCAAGGTGCGTAAAATATATGGTGTAAGACTGGGCGCGATGGCCTGGCAAAGCACTGCTGAGTTGGGGCGGGTTCTTGCTTTACAGGATTTAACCAATGACGATTTAAAAGATTCAGAAGGTAATGGATTGCCATTAACATATAATGATGGTAACACCGATCTTCAGGTTGATGCATTTTCTAATATCTATTCGAAAGGGGTATACGTGGGCGGTTCATTAACGATGATTAAAAATGTTGCAGTAAATTTCGACAAGTTCGAAGAAGGCATTGATGATTTGATTTTTACTGCCTACTTCGATATTCTTTACGCACCCTCTTTAAAAGTTGACGATGTAGTGTATACCGATGTTGAACCAAATGATCCAACAGCCAGGTGAGTACCCGTACTTTTGATGTGAGTCCGATTAAAACAAATAGTTTTGGTTTTCGGGCCGGCCTCGATGGTAAGTTCAATCGGATGCTGAGTTGGGGTTACGGTGGTGAAATCGGTTACCGGCCCACTTTTAAGGGAATGGGGTTCTATGCTCTTATTAAAATCAGCTTTCCAATTTTTGGCACCAATCTCGATTACAAGGTCGAATCTTTCGGAAAATAGAATTTTCCGTGTCCTGGGATATCCTCATTAAGAATTGTAAAGGACTCGTTCAGGTACGAGAACAGACCCCGGATGCACTTCGGGGCACCGAGATGGCCCATTTACCCATTCTGTCGAATTCCTACTTAGCCATTCAGGATTCTCGCATTGTAGCGTATGGGGAAATGAGCGACCTGCCAACCACCGTGGCAAAAGAGTCTATTGATGCTTCCGATCGATTTGTTTTTCCTTCCTATGTAGATTCCCATACACATCTTGTGTTCGCGGCCAGCAGGGAAGATGAATTTGTAATGAAAATTAAGGGAGCTACTTACGCAGAAATTGCGGCAAAGGGTGGTGGTATTCTAAATTCAGCAAAGAAGCTGCAACAGCTTTCTGAAGAGGAGTTGTATGACAAGAAGTGTTAAGCGGGCGCATGAAATAATTCGGTCAGGTACCGGTACTGTTGAAATTAAGAGTGGCTATGGACTGACCGTCGCGGATGAACTGAAAATGCTCAGAGTGGCGAAACGAATCGGGATGGAAACACCGCTTACCGTAAAAACTACTTTTCTGGGAGCACATGCTGTACCGGCTGGAATGGAAAAGTCGCGCTATATCGAGATGATTTGTAAAGAGATGATCCCTGCTGTTCATGGAGAAAACCTGGCGGATTATATAGATGTGTTTTGTGAAAAGGGTTTTTTTACACAAGCTGAAACGGAGCAAATTGTGGAGGAGGGGAAGCGTTATGGGATGAAACCTCGTATTCATGCAAATCAGTTAAACCGATCAGGAGGGGTACAGGCAGGAGTAAACACAAATGCGGTAAGTGTCGATCATCTTGAAAATATGGGACAGGAGGAGATTGCATTTATTATTGAATAGTACCGTGATGCCCACAGCCTTACCGGGGGCAGCTTTCTATTTAGGATTATCATTTCCACCTGGCAGGGCAATGATTGATGCAGGGTTACCGTTAGCGATTGCATCGGATTATAATCCGGGCAGTGCGCCAAGTGGTAACATGAGTCTGATGATTGCATTGGCATGTATAAAAATGAAACTCACACCTGAAGAAGCCATCAATGCGGCCACGATCAATACAGCGAAAGCCCTGGAATTGACGGATCAGGTAGGTAGTATTACGAAGGGCAAAATTGCTAATGTTTTTATCACTACGGAGATTCCTTCAATTGGATATTTACCCTATGCATTTGGTTCAAATTTGGTTAACACCGTTATCCTCAATGGTAAACTTATTCCGAAGGGACGGATAATCTCAATTTCATGGGTAACTGTTGAGTTCAGTGAGGCGGCAACTGTACAATATTTTTCAAGAGAGAGTGCTGCAGCTTTTGAAAATTCTTCTTCGTTAACATCTGGAGATTCAAGAATGTATTTACAATGAATGTCAGTAAAACTTCTGGGATGATCTTCTCGTCTATTGCCAGTTGTTTCAATCGTAAAATTGTTAATTGTTTTTTTCTTTTTTTTAACATGATAACAATATCAATTGCACCACAGGCTGCCAGGGGACGAGAATAGCATTTCAGGTGGTGACTGTGCAGTCCGTAATTCAGGGTTACGAGAGTCAATTTGAAGTCGATTGCCATTTTCGTTAAAGGCTTCGTAGACTTCTTCTTCAATCATGTTCGTGACTATTTTCATTTGGTTTATCGTTTAGCTGGAAAGGTGATCGCAATGGTATTTTGGAAGGATGGTGCTAATTCATAAAAAATTGTAATTTACTTCCTGAATGAATCATACCATGAGCGATTTATCCTCTAACGCACGAAGATATACAATTTTTAAAAGTACATTAAATGAGCAATTGCGGGATACTATTCGTGATGTTGCTGATTATCCAAAGCCTGGAATTCTGTTTAAGGATATTACCCCGGTGTTGGCTAATCCGGATCTGGTTTATCGTATAATCGAGGAGCAGGCAAATTATTGGAAAACAATAGGAATTGAGGCGGTGGTGGGTATTGAAGCCAGAGGATTCATTCTGGGGTCTATCCTGGCTCATGTTTTAAAATGTCCGTTTATTCCAGTACGAAAATCAGGCAAACTGCCTGCTAAAAGTTTATCACAGACGTACGATTTGGAATACGGTTCAGCGGAAATAGAAATACATGAAGACGCTCTCCCGGTGGGATGCAAAACATTAATTCATGATGATCTCCTGGCAACAGGCGGTACCGCATTGGGTGCGGCGAGATTAGTAGAACGATTGGGGGGAGAAGTTAGTGGCTTCTCATTTTTAATTAATTTAAATTTTTTAGAAGGGGAGAAAAAAATAGTAGCCGCCTATAATGTTCCCTTAATCTACCAGGTAAACTATTAATTGCCCTATTCTGAGGTATGTAATCTTTTCTATGTGTATTCACGTATAGAACCAAATAAAGTTGTCCATTATCAAACACTATCGACACCGCGGCATGGGGTATTTTGTTTGAATTAACGATTTAGTAACGATTCATTTGCAACTTCCTATGCCGGAGCCTCGTCATAGGAGTAAGTAAAACAATTATTCAATAATGAAAATGCACATGAAAAAGACCCTCTCCATTTTGGTTGTGTTGACTTTGTTCAGCAGTGTTGCGTTCGCAGGTGGGATCGGTGATGATCCAAAAAGTCCGGGAAACAAAGGTTTGGCGGTTATTAAGCAGGGTTCAGTTTTTAAGCTCTTTTATAAGTGTCAGGAATCAGATGATGTGAAAGTCACTATTTACAATAATAATAATAAAACCATTTTTAAAGAGACACTGCATAATGTAGATGGTTTTATGCGCCCCTATAATTATCAAAATTTAGAGGAAGGTGATTATACAGTGGTGGTTACTGATGATCATTGCGATCATACCGAAATCCTTCATCACTATGCCCAAAAATCCAAAAGTTTGATTGGTGTCATCCAGCTGTCCGAAACGCCAGAGAAATTTGTGCTGACGGTTGGTAAGAAGTTGTCGCCCGAGACAATTGGTGTTAGGATATACAATGATAAAAATGAAGTTGTATATGAACAATTGGAATATATAGACGGTGATTTCGCAAAGCTTTACAACCTAAAGGAAGGTGATAGCTACCGGTTTGAGATCACAGATGCTAATGGTACAACTTCAATTATCAAAAACAGAAGTTTCATTACTGCATCTAAGTAAGTAGGATTCAAATGAAAAAAGCCCGGGCAAGTTAATTTGCCCGGGCTTTTTTTTATTTTCAATTTTTATGACTCGCCATTGATGGCGCTATCCATTCGGATGATGTGGCGTCTTGCATTATATGGGTCATCATTATAAAACCCTGACAAAATGCGATGGGTAATTTGTTCAATGATTAACTCACTATCTGACTTGCCGGTTTTTCCTTGCCAATAAACACGATTAGGATGACGTTTCATGTCTTCAACAAAAGCTTTGGCTTTATCATATTGATCACCAGTAAAAGTAATGGTGAAGCAGGTCTTTACTTTTTGCGTTTCCATAGTACCAAAAAAATTAACAAGAGTTGTGCCATAAATACTATCTAATATTACTAATTATCAGTGGGTTATTCAAAATATGTTGCCCGTTTGCGGGCAACTGTGTTCGTAGTTGGGACGCTGGTTTTCTATATTAATTTTACACTTCAAGGCCAGTCAGTAAGCAAAGAAGGCCTCGTAGGGTATTTGATTAGTCGTCTTTGCAGACGGCGATTTCCTGATACCTTTGCAGTCAATTATGAAGTCACCAGTAGTTTTTACCTTATCCAATGGGATACGGGTTGTCCATCAGCATGTTACTCATACTAAAATTGTTCATTGCGGAATTTTTCTGGATATCGGCAGCCGCGATGAACATGAAGAAAATCAAGGGATCACCCATTTTTGGGAGCACATGGCTTTCAAAGGAACCAAAAAAAGAAAAGCTCATCATATTATTAATTACCTCGAATCTGTAGGAGGCGATTTAAATGCGTACACCGATAAGGAGAAAGTTGTTTTTTATGCATCTATTAGAGATGCTTATTTTGAAAAAGCCGTAGATATTCTAAGTGATATCACATTTAATTCAAGTTTCCCTGACCATCAGATCCTTCGGGAACGGAATGTAATACTGGAGGAGATGAGCATGTATAAGGATGATCCGGATGACAGTTTAACGGATGAGTTCGATGCAGTAGTTTTCAAACGTCATCCAATGGGGATGAATATTCTGGGGAATCCACAGACTGTTCAAAATTTCAAAAAGAGTGATTTTAAAAAATTTCTTAAACAAAATCTAAGAACCAACAGGATTGTATTTTCTGTGGTTGGAAATATTGATCTGGTTCGCATAGAGAAACTTGCCAGAAAATATCTGGAGGTACCTGCATACCACGCAAATCCAATACGGAAAAGAGTAACGACCACAAAATCGATTGAAAAAATTATTCGACGACAGGTAAGCCAATCCAGAGCGATGTTGGGTGGTTTATCGTATTCCATTCACGATAAACAAAGAATTCCATTTTCCTTATTGGTCAATATACTGGGTGGCCCTGCAATGAATTCGAGATTAAATTCAGTATTACGTGAAAAACATGGGCTGGTTTATTCGGTTGAAGCCCATAATTATACATTTACAGATACAGGTTTATTTTCAATTTACTTCGGAACCGAGCCCAATAAACTGGACAGATGTCTGGCGTTGGTAAAAAGAGAAATGGTAAAAATGTGTGAAACACCGTTGACACCAAAGCAACTATCGCGGGCGAAGGAGCAGATGAAAGGTCAGCTTGCATTTTCAGAAGAGAATAAATTAAATGTAATGTTGATGATGGGAAGAGCAATTCTGGATTTGGGAAGAGTTCCAACCATTGAAGAAGTTTTCTTAAAGATTGATGTCATTGATGCTGCTACCATACTGGATCTTTCGAATCGGATGTTCACCAGTAAAAAATTGAATTATTTAGTAATGTTACCTGAAAATTAAATGGACTTCTTACCAGATGATATCGTTCGCTACGCTGAAAGCCACACTACTCCGGAACCCGATTATCTGGCAGCGATAAATCGGGATACCCAAGCCCATGTATTAAAACCCAGAATGCTTTCAGGGCATTTACAAGGGAGAGTACTGGCCATGATTAGCCGGCTGATGAATCCTAAATTGATCCTTGAAATCGGTACGTATACCGGCTATTCAGCAATCTGTCTGGCTGAAGGATTACAGTCCAATGGCACCCTTATTACCATCGATATCAATGAAGAGCTTGCCCCCCGGGTTCGTAATAATTTTGCAAAAGCGGGAGTAACAGATAAAATTGACTATCGTATCGGAAATGCAGTAGCGCTTATTCCCACTATTGAAGAAGAGTTGGATTTGGTGTTTATTGATGCCGATAAGGCGAACTATTCAAACTATTTTGACCTGGTTATTGATAAAGTACGTGACAACGGACTCATTCTGGCCGATAATGTACTTTGGAGTGGCAAAGTTATTGATGGAAGCCAGGACAAGGATACCCGGGCGATTATGGAATTTAATTCGAAAGTACATACCGATAAACGGGTTGAAAACGTTTTATTGCCGATAAGAGATGGTATTATGATGCTAAGAAAAGTATCTTTGTAAAAGAACCAACTATTTAAAATATGCGAATAGTAGCGCTATTTTTTGCTGCGACCCTGTCGGCAGCTGCGCAGACGCCTCAAGTTCCCAGGAAAATGGATTTCGGTGGAATCACCTTATCTATACGGGATGATGCACGAAAAGAAATTCAGAAGGATGTTGATGCCCTCTGGCAGTCTCCCCGGCATCTGGCTATCAAAGTTGAGAAAGCACGTACCTATTTTCCGTTGATCGAAAAGATTTTTGAAGAGGAAAGGGTTCCAGATGACTTTATATTTTTAGTGCTTCAGGAAAGTGCGTTGATCCCGGATGCGGTTTCCGTATCCAATGCTGTGGGGTATTGGCAGTTTAAGGATTTCACTGCGGTAGAAATGGGAATGCGCGTGGATAAGCATGTAGATGAAAGAATGAATATTGTCTCTTCAACAACTGCGGCAGCACGGTATATTAAAAAGAATAATTTTTATTTTAATAATTGGGTGTTTGCACTGCAGGCCTATCAAATGGGTGCGGGGGGTGTAATGAAGGCGGAGAAAAATTATCATAGCGGAGCCAAACACATGGATATTAATAGCAAAACCTATTGGTATGTTAAGAAATTCCTGGCACATAAAATAGCTTTTGAAGGATTAGTGAACAGTCCCGGCGTTACCCAGCTGGTACTTTTTGAAAATAAAAGTCATAAGAAATTTTCTGAACTCGCGGAAGAGCTTGCAGTTGAAGAAGAAAGTCTGATGGAATACAACAAATGGGTTCGTGGAAAACAGATACCAGATGATAAACCGTACTTTGTTGCTATTCCGGTAGCCAGCGGAAAAACTATTGATATGTCCTTAATTGCCAGCATTGAGAATACAAAATTGACAGCCGCACCAGGCACACCCGCTATTCCAACAATTGCAAAAGAAACAAAACGTTCAAAAATAAATGGAGTGCCGGTTGTAATGGCAATAGCGGGAGATAAACCCACCACACTGGCTGAACGTGCTCAAATTGATTTGTCGTATTTTCTGAAGTGTAATGATATATCAATTAGCGATCCTGTAATTCCCGGACAGTATTATTTCTTATCAAGAAAAAGGACACGAGCAGGTACAGCTTATCATAAAGTGGAGGCAAAAGAAGATTTGTGGAAAGTGAGTCAATTATATGGTGTGCAATTAAAAAAGCTGAAGAAGTTTAACCGGATATCTGAAGCTGAAAACTTACCGATTGGCACCACGGTATGGCTTTCTGCCAAGAAACCTAAAACGGCTAGTGGCCCGATTGTAAGTTCAACTGTGATGGAATTAGATGAAGATCAGACCTTCTCATGGGGAGAAACTCCACCACTTGCTTCGGCTGAGATAACGCCTCCTGCTGAGGAGGATATGAGCGGGGAAACTACACTGGAAGCAGCAACGAATATCCCTATAGTAGAGAAGGAGCCGAAGACAGATACACCTTCAGATTTAAATGTTCTGACAGATAATAGAGAAAAAACAGTCAACGGAGAAACATCCGCTAAACAACACATTGTAACACAGGGTGAAACACTGTATGGAATTGCTCGACAATATAACCTGGAGGTAATGGATATTGTTGCCGCAAATAATATCAGGTTGGAGGACGGTTTAAAGCAAGGACAGACCTTAGTATTACCTGATAATCAAATAATTGCCAAGAAATCTGAGGAAAAGAAGCCGGGTACAGACTTCATTACTCACGAAGTGAAATCTTCTGAAACTTTATACAGTGTTGCACGAAAGTATGGGGTAACTATCAAGGAATTGATGGAGTGGAATGGTAAGAGCGAGTTTTCCGTTAGTATTGGTGAAAAACTGAAAGTCCAACAAAAGCAATGACCATTTGCATTTTTCGTGAATTTATTACCTATTTGTGCTAATTCATGGTCAGGTGTGCCGCAATATTCTTCAAAAAGGATATTTTTGTATTCCCAGAATTGGTTAAATTTCAAAATACCAGATGTCAGAGGACAGAACGATTGATATTGTCATGCTTGTGGATGATAACGACACTGATAACTTTATCAGTAAACGGATTATTGAAATCACAAAATTTGCAAAACGTGTTGAAGTTAAAGGTTCCGGAAAAGCTGCACTTGAGTATCTTCGAGAGAATGAAAATAGTGCCGATGACCTTCCCAGCTTGATCTTTTTAGACATTAATATGCCCATCGTAGATGGTTTCGTTTTTCTTTATGAATTTGAGAAATTCAATGAGATTGTGAAAAGCAAATGCAAAGTAATCATCCTCTCCAGCTCTGACAATAAGCGGGATATTGACAAGATTGTAAACAACAATCATGTCATAAAGTTTATTACAAAACCGCTTACCGAAATTGCGCTTGACGAAATCAAGTTAAACAGTATTTAGGCTTTTTAGTCTCAGGTTTTATTGTTTATTTGGACAACAAAACCCTTTCAATATGCGGCTAAAAAATACGATTACCCTGGTGCTTCTTCTTACCAGCACCATTTCTTTCGCTCAAATAGTTAAACTTGACACAACTTCCCACTGGAAAAAAAGCTTTAAAAGTGGACTGAATTTTAATCAGGCTGCCTTTTCAAGCAATTGGACAGGTGGTGGTGTCAATTCGGTTGGGTTCAATGCCTCCATTAACTATAAAGCAAACTATCAAAATGGTAAAAACTCCTGGGACAATTCCATTGACTTATTATACGGTTTTGTAAATAACGACGGTCAGGGTTTTCGGAAAACGCTGGATCGAATTTATCTGGATACCAAGTACGGTCATCAGATTAGTGATAAGTGGTCGCTGTATGTTTCGTTAAATATGCTCACGCAGTTTGATGTAGGATATAAATATGAGAAAGATGTGAATGGTGTTGAGCAACCCATTCTGATATCCAATTTCATGGCACCTGGCTATTTTACAAACTCCTGGGGACTCGAATACAAGCCTGTCGATTTTTTCTTTGTTCGTTTATCTCCGTTCTCTCCTCGTATGACGGTCGTAAAGGATAGTGAGAAATATGTGGCTGTAGATCCCGATACTCCGTATGGTGTTGCTCTTGGAGAAACTACCCGACTGGAGTGGCTTGCTTTTCAATTGTTATCTGAGTTTGATAAGGAAATCGCCAAAAATCTAACCTTAAAAGTGCGCTATCTAATGTTTGCGAATTATGAGACCTTGGAATTAAAAACAATCGATCACCGATTAGAGGTACTGTTGTCTGCGAAGGTAAACAAGTTTATTGATGTTAACCTGGGAGGCATTATGGTATACGACTACGATCAGGATTCAGGGGCGCAATTCACTCAGGTATTTTCGCTGGGGTTTACCTATTCCATTCAAAATTTTGCACCTAAAGAATAGTTGATGAGCAAGCAAGGATTTACCGAAGCAATAAACAAATCCTATTCGTTTAAGTCACCTTCCATATACGTTGGATCAGGAATCTTTGAAGGGGAAATCATCGCTGATGCCAGAGTTAATTTATCATTACGAATGATGAACCGGCATGGTTTGGTAACGGGTGCCACCGGTTCAGGAAAAACGAGAACATTACAGCTGATCGCAGAACAATTATCAAAAGAAGGCATTGCCGTTTTTATGCCAGACATGAAAGGTGATATCTCCGGAATGGGGAAGGAAGCATCACCAAACGATCGGATCACCGAACGCGCCAATCTGTTAGGAATCGACTATTCACCTTCTGCGTTTCCGATTGAATTATATTCGTTGTCTGGGAAACTAGGTGCTCAGATGCGGGCAACAATTTCTGAATTCGGTCCCGTATTGTTAAGCAAGATACTGGAGTTGAATGAAGTGCAAACCGGTGTGTTAATGATCCTGTTCAAATATGCCGATGATAAGCAATTGCCCATCGTTGATTTGAATGATCTGAAGAAAGTGCTAAACTATTTATCAGAAGGTGAAGGCGCTGCAGAAATCAAAAATGATTACGGAAAGATATCGACCAGCAGTTCCGGTACTATTTTAAGAAAGATCGTTGCCCTTGAGCAGCAAGGTGTCAATCAGGTATTTGGTGAGCGATCTTTTGATACAGATGATCTTTTTGAAAAAGTGGATGGAAGAGGGGTCATTAGTTTATTGAATCTGGCTGATATGCAAAGCAAGCCTGAAGTGTTCAGTACTTTTATGCTGGCCTTATTGGCAGAACTTTATCAGATTCTTCCCGAAGTAGGTGATATTGATAAACCGAAGCTTATTTTCTTTATCGATGAAGCGCACCTTTTATTTAAAGACGCCTCAAAGGCCTTCCTCGAACAAATTGATCAGATTATTCGCTTGATTAGATCAAAAGGTGTTGGGATTTTCTTTTGTACACAACTCACACAGGATGTGCCTCCCAATGTGCTTTCACAATTGGGCAATCGGGTGCATCATGTGATTCGTGCATTTACACCTAATGATGTAAAGGCTTTAAAGGAAACCATCAAAACATTTCCCAAATCCGATTTCTACGACATGGAACAGCAGTTTACCCAATTGGGAACCGGGCAGGCATTCATCACCGTGTTAAATGAAAAAGGAATACCGACAGAGACGGTAGTCACTCATTTGGCACCTCCAGCTTCCGTGATGGGGCCATTGGATAAAACGGAGTATGATGCAGTACTCAAGTCTTCAGAATTTTATAAGAAGTATCAGGAAGAAATTGATCCTGAGAGCGCCTTTGAAATCCTGAGTAAAAAAATGGAGGCTCTTGCTAAAGAAAAAGCTGAAGAGGAGAAAGAAGAGAAGCCTGCAAGGAGTACTTCCAGATCCCGAAGAAAAGAAAAGTCTACTCTTGAAGAAGTGATGTCTTCCAGTGTTGGACGTCAGGTTGGGAGAGAACTGGTCCGTGGAATTTTTGGGGTGCTGTTTGGTAAAACTCCAAGAAGATCATCAAGGAGCAAGGGTATATTTTAATACTTTTGCTCACCGCAAAGTCGCAATGACGCAAAGGCTTCGCGAACAAGGAACTATTTGTCCAATTCCAACAGGTCTTTTCTCTTCTCGTAAATTCGAGTTTTTTTGAATGGGTATTCAGATTTTTTTTGTGATTCTTGAATTTATTTACCTCATCGCAAAGCCGAAATGCCACAACCTGTTCTCGATTTTCTTTGCGCCTTAGCGTCTCCGCGGTGGAATTAGAAATCAGTATCCAAACCCAACCGGTCTTTCATTTCCTGAAGGATTGGATTTTTTTGAATCAGATATTCAAATTTTTCACGTGGGGTGTAAATTACTTTATTGTTCGGATCTTCTTCACGGGCAACTCCTTCAATTTGAAGGGTAGAATTTTTTAAGGTTTCTTTCAGGAATAGACCTAACTCTGTACGAAGCCCTGACAAGATGCTTTCCTGCACAGGATTTAACAGGTGAATCGTAATTTTTTTATCCTCAAAGTCGAACGGCTGATTCAGCAGCTGGTATTCTGCCTGATATTTTTTTCGGGATTCTGCAAATGTGGTCCATGCTTCCTTCAGTTGGTCGTAGGTAAAAGACTCATTCAATACGGGTTCTAACTTTTGCTCTTCCGTTTCGGATCCTGTTTTACCATTCGAAAATAAATTTTTCAACGTGGGTGTCCGGAGCGGGACAGATCGTTCCGCTTTTTGAACTGGAGGCTCGGAGGCAATGGGTTTGGGTGTTGATGTGGGTATGGACTCAATCGGTTTACCAGCCTCGGCCATTTTGGGTGGAACAGGTTCCTTGATTTCAACCGGATCGGGTGACGTTGGCTGTTCTTCTGATTCAACCAAAGGTGTGGCTACATCACTTTTTTTTTTACCGCTGATGATGATTCAAGCGGTGTGTTGGTTTGGGAAATGATATCGGTTAAATGCGCCATTTTCATTAGCGCCAATTCCACCAATAACCGTTGACTTTTGCTGTTTTTATAATTGATGTCACACTGACTACCAATATTTAACCAGGTAAGAAGAAGCGACGGAGAGGCTGATTGCGCCTGTTCGGCATACTTTTGCTTGACACTATCCGGGACCTCCATTAGGTTTATGGTACGGGCATCCTGGGATACCAGCAGATTTCGGAGATGGTCACAAAGCCCGACGATAAAGTTATGCCCATCAAAACCATTTCGCTGGATTTCATCAAACAGTACCAGCGGCTGGGTATGGTTTTGCGTCAATAGTGCATCGACTACCTTAAAATAATAATCGTAGTCGAGAATATGGAGGTTGGCGAGTGTATCCGAAAAAGTAACACCTTTGCCCGATGAATAGGTCACCATCAGGTCGAATATGGAAAGGGCATCCCGTAATGCACCATCCGCCTTTTGAGCGATCAGATGCAGCGCTTCACTTTCCGCTGGAATTTTTTCCGTGTCGGCGATACGTTGCAGGTGATTTGCAATATCGGCAATTTGAATGCGGTTAAAGTCAAAAATCTGGCACCGGGAAAGAATGGTGGGAATCACTTTATGTTTTTCGGTGGTTGCCAGAATAAATATGGCATAGGAAGGGGGTTCTTCCAAGGTCTTTAGAAAAGCATTAAAGGCCGAGGTCGACAGCATGTGCACCTCGTCAATGATATAGACTTTGTATTTTCCAAATTGGGGTGGATAGCGTACCTGGTCGATAAGGTTTCGGATATCATCTACCGAGTTGTTGGAGGCAGCGTCTAATTCGAAGATGTTGAGCGAATTTTGCTCTGCTTTTTCTTCAAATCCGTTAATCAGCCGGGCTACAATTCGGGCGCAGGTTGTTTTTCCAACCCCTCGTGGTCCGCAAAACAGGAGTGCCTGTGCTAATTTATTGTTGTCGATTGCATTCTTAAGGGTGGTAGTAATATGCTCTTGTCCCACAACCTCTTCGAACCCCTGCGGGCGATACTTCCGTGCCGATACAACAAAATTATCCATGTGCCCGCAAGATAAACGAACCTCACATATTAGGCAACGCAGGGTAGCGAGTTTTAGGAAATCAGGACAGAATATGTCAGATCGGCATGGGGAACGATTTTGGAGTTATATTTGTAATCACTTTTGCAGTTCTTTGAATATATGGGGCCGACCGGAATTGACAGGTTGCGTAAGGTCGTATGCCAGCATGCAGGCTCATTGGGTGAGAGCCTTGAAAGATAGCTCAACAATTTACGTGGCGAAAATACTTACGCCATGGCCGCTTAATCTAGCAGATTGTTAGATTAGCCTCGGCCCTGATAAGATCAGGGTGGGCCATCATCGTACAACACCTCCGTTCTTCGGGTGTTGAATTGCGGTGTCGATAGCTAGAACTGGCGGGTGCTGTGTTACGGTGCATTCGTGAGAAACAGTAACTAAGGAGTGATTTAGGTTGTTGTCTAGCTTATTACTCCCGACAAACCAAAGACAACTAAGCATGTAGAATCTACGGGTTTATCTTCTCTGGACCAGGGTTCGAATCCCTGCGGCTCCACAATAAAGCAACGTTGGGAATGATTCTCGAAAGGTGAAAATCGAAAGTTTAACTTTCAGATTTGAACCTGAGAGAAGCATCCATGCGATAGCATGGCAACGTTGTTTTTGCCTTTCGGAAAGCAGGGATCATTGGAAATAATCCCTGCGGCTCCACAAAACAGTTTTGAGCAAGAGTACAGAGCATACAGCGCTGTACTCCTTGATAAAAAATGTTTTTGTCCCTGTTATGCTGTATGCTGTTGCTCTATGCTGTTTCCAGCATATGCACGCGCACTCACATTTTAACCGTTAGCAGTATGTTCGACTTCGAGAAATTAACCGTTTACACAAAATCAAAGGAATTCAATAAAAAAATATATGAATTTCTTAAATTCTCAAAATTAGACAGGACGACGAACGATCAGCTTCGTCGTGCTTCGTTCAGTATCATGTTAAATATTGCTGAAGGTTCTGGCAGATATTCTAAAGCGGATAAAAGAAATTTTTATGTTATCTCTCGAGGTTCAACCTTAGAATGTGTTGCTATTTTCGATTATTTAAAAGATGTCGATGTTATTAGCGAAATTCAATTCATTGAGTTTTATGAAGATCTTGATGAATTATCAAGAATGCTATTTTCAATGATCAAAAAATTATAGAGATGAAACAGACTTTACGGGATCTTCCCAAGAAGCTGGTAGGCGAGTGAAAGTTGAAAGTTGCTATTTTTTATGGTGGCTTCCGGAAAAATTTCCCGTACATCCTCACTGGCAAGATTCGTGATACCCACTATGTATCGGGCTGTCAAATTAAATCGTTTTATAGTTACCCCCGTTCCAACAACGAGTGCCAATTCCAGGTCATCAATAGCGGTATCCAATGTGCTGGGTTCAGCTGAAAGTAGCAGGCTCACCTGTGGACCTGCATGAACATTAAGGAGATTGTTTAAGAATGTATAGGAACAAACAACCGGAAACGACAGGTAATTGGCGGAGTATAATTCTCCTGAATAATCAATCTTAAAAGAGTTGAATTGAATTTCTGCCTGCAGTACAATTTGTTCATGAAAATTCATGTTTCCATAGATACCAACATGGTAACTCACTCCTGAATAACTTCGGGAAAGACCGGGAATTTTCCAGTTGGAATACAAAAAATTGGCTCCGCCCTTAATACCCCCGCGAACCTGTGCCTGCGCGCAAAGGGAAGTGAAAAGAAAAATGACGAATAGGGAATTAAAAACCGACGTGAATTTCTTTACCATAGAGAATGATTAAACAAAAAAGGGTCAGCAATGCTAACCCTTTTTTGTTACATACTGCACAATTATTTCTTCTTCTTGGCAGCTTTCTTCTTAGCTGCTTTCTTCTTAGGAGCAGCTTTCTTCTTGGCAGCTTTCTTCTTAGCTGCTTTCTTTTTAGGAGCAGCTTTCTTCTTAGCTGCTTTCTTTTTAGGTGCTGCTTTTTTCTTAGCAACTTTTTTCTTAGCAGCTTTCTTCTTAGGAGCTGCTTTCTTTTTTGCCGCTTTCTTTGCCATAGCGTTTTTTGTTTAGTTAAACTTTAGTTTAAAATTCGAGTTGAAGTTAATACATTAAATTTAATTTACAAAATTGTTGCAAAAAGTGCTGACTTTGTGTAACACTTCATGTAAGACTTTAAATCAATTTTGAGTTCGTCTTAATCCTCAAAATGAATTCACTTTTCATCTGATCATGAACATTTTTTAATACGCAGCGCATTCAATTTTACAATTTGAGTTTGAGATCTGAAAGCATTTTGGTCTTAGTGAATCTTCATTAATGAAGGGAACTTTCCATTAATTTTTTTCTGTATTCGGAGAATATACTTGACTTAGAAACGAAACCAACATACTTGCCACCATCAACGACGGGTAAGTTCCAGGCATCCGTCTTATCAAACTTATTCATCACTGAATTCATACTTTCGCTAACATCAAGGATGGCCGGAGGCTGTTGCATAAGCTCTTGAACCGCTGTTTTTTCGTATAAATCGCGGTTAAACATAATTTCACGGATATTATCCAGCAGGATAATTCCTTTCAACATTCCTTCCTGATCCACCACAGGAAAGATATTCCTTCTTGATTGTGCTACGATTTTTATTAAGCCTTGCAGATTGGTTTCGTTACTTACTGTTTTAAAATCCTTTTCAATTACGGACTGGGTAGCTAAGGTTGTCAGGATGCTTTCATCACGATCTTCCGAGTGTGCCATTCCTTTTTGAAGTAATTTTTCAGCATCAAGGGAAAGTGGGTTCAAAAATTTTGCAACCATATAACTGATTGCGGAAACGATCATTAGTGGGATCATTAATTCGTATCCACCAGTTATTTCTGCTATTAAAAAAATTCCTGTCAGGGGGGCATGAAATATGCCCGAAAGTACGCCCGCCATCCCCACCAGGCAAAAATTGGCTACTGGTACCTGGGTCAACCCACTCTCGTTAATGCTTTGTGAAAAACCAAAACCAAGGAACCCACCCACGAAAAGCGACGGTGCAAAGTTACCACCATTACCACCACTACTGAGCGTGATAACGGTCGCAAAGACTTTCAGAAGTGCCGCTGCCAGCACAAAAACAATAACAAACCAGGTATTCTCGGTAAGTCCTTCAACGATACTGTTTCTGAAAAGTAATTCAGGCTTCATATCGGCCAGATTACGAATACTCAAATACCCTTCACCAAAGAATGGGGGTATTAAAAAAATAAGGAGTACCAGAATCGACCCACCCGCGACTGCCCGTGTCCATGGTTTTGGAAGCAGGCTGTTGATTTTTTTCTCGGTCGCGATATACGTCCGTATATAATAGACTGAAATCAATCCGGCAAGCAAACCGAGCAGGATGTAAAAAGGGACATTGTGGTAATCAAAGGGCTCCTTCAGGTGAAAGGAGAATAACACTTCTTCATTCAGTGTAATAATTGAACACAATGCGCCAATTGCACCGGCCATCAATAAAGGAATGAATGCCGAAACGCTTGCATTAATCATGAGCACCTCCATTGCAAACAATACTCCGGCTATGGGTGCATTGAAGGCGGCCGCAATTCCCGACGCTGCACCACACGCCAGTAGTAGTGTGCGATCGCGGTAGTTCATCGGGAAGAAAGAGGAGTAGGTTGATCCAATCGCTGCCCCCGTTTGAACGATGGGTGACTCCAGTCCTGCAGAGCCACCGAGCCCCACTGTCAGCGCGCTAGTCAGGATATGTGAATACGTTTGTGTTTTTGGAAGGCGACTTGAATTTTTTGCAATGGAGTACAATACATTATAGCTTCCTTTTTCAAATCCCTTCTTGAACAGGAGCTGAACAACCAGTAGTGTGGACAGGATACCAATCAGCGGAAGGATATACACAATAATGTTTGGAAGAGAAATTCCTTCTTCCAATACAATGGCCTTATGAATATAATGTGCAAAACTTTTAAGGATTACCGCGGTAATGCCCGTCCAGAGTGCAACGATAATACTGGAGAATATCAGGAACTGCTTGCCTGAAAGACGCGCACTTAATGCATGGAGAACTGTCAGAATTTTTTTTGATGCACTCATACGTTGATTTGCATGCTAATTTAGGATTTACCTCCTAGTATAAGTAAAAAAGTTCATTTTGACATCGGAAACCAAATATTCGAGGTAAATGAAAGGTAAACCCGCCAAAGACTCTTCGAATGCTGGTGGAGATATCATTTTGTATAGTTTCCGACACGAATGAAGGAGATCTAAACTGAAGATCATCTTTCAGCAAGATCTGAAAATAAGTTTTTTCAAAAGGAAGGTTTCTGTATTTTTGCACCCACCTTTAGCTGCCCCCGTAGTTAAATGGATATAATGAGAGTTTCCGGAACTCTAGGTCTAGGTTCGATT
>CALOAV010000099.1:0-36705 GCA_942491425.1 uncultured Cytophagales bacterium | reverse complement strand
ATAACGCCAGTGTAAATGCTGTAGCGCTGAACAAATATATAAATAATCAAAATTCATCAGCGCTATTGCATTTACACATTGTTAGGCGCTTTGGCCTAGAGTCTCAATTTTTTAGGATTCTGTCGCGGGTCAAAAAGTGTTACAATGGTTACAATATTGTCCGCCGTCATGTAGTAGATTACGGTATGCTTTGTCAAGACTGATCTTCTAACGTTTTTTCTCTTGGCCGACCTCGGAAATAAATTAGGACTAGATCGGCTATGGCAAGTGGCGGTTTTTGAAAACGTTTCTGTCCACCGTAACCGAACGTAATAGCAAGATAAATATTTTCGTTAACACTTTCGCCCGCCATTTGCCATAGCTATTGTTGGGCGTAGTTTGTTTATTAACTCTGTCCATTTCTGTCCCATCAAATTTTTATTTCTTGATCATGCAATTATTACTTGTCCAAAGTCAATTATTTCAGTCGAAAGTAATGCGTCCAGATTTAGTATTAGTGTCAAAATGAAAACTTTGTCATTGGCAAATTCAATCTATATTTATGAAATTTAATCATTGGAACCTAAGTCAATTCAATATTCAATCGAGTTCAAGAAATTTCTTCTGTTGTTGATGAATTTATCCGTCATTCATAGTCTTCAACTTGATTAATCCTTTACTCAAAGTCCGTTTAAAGTGTAGTGGTCGATCCTTGCCAAAACTTTTTGAAATCGTTTTCAACCGAACGAATGAAATCTGAAAATTTATTGTTGAACTGTTTCGGCTGTCGAAGGATTTGAGTCCAAAGTCCATTCAATTTCTTTTGTAATTAAATCCTCGAAATTCTTTGTAAGAAATATTATCGTTAAGTCCAAACAATTAATTGCAAAAGCTATTTTCGTTAACTAAAATTGTTCTTGAAGAAAAGTTTAGTCCTAATAAGTCAATTGTAAATCTTTCATAGTCCTAATCATTGTCCAAAAAAAAGCCGCCAACGCTCGGCTATGGCAAGTGGCGGTTTTTGAAATCTTTTCTGTCCACCGTAACCAAACGCAGTAGCAAGATAAATATTTTCGTTAACACTTTCGCCCGCCATTTAATAGCTATTGTTAGCGGTTCCAAAAGCTGGTCAATGTCAAAAGTTCCGGCAAGTCAAAATTCATTGTATATTTATTTTGTCCGTTGGGAATGTCCTTCATACTTTGTATGAATTTTTGTTCCAGTTGAATCATTTCTAGTTCCAATTGAACGTTCTTGTAAAAACGTTTTGTTTGTTCTATAAAAAACTGAAAGTAGCATTTTCTGCCCTCGTTCGCAACAGATGCAATATCCTTCAACGGAAAAAATTTCGAAGTGGCACAGCTGGAATGCAGACAGCAACGGACCGATGAAATGCAGGGCAGAAAATGCGGGCGATCAACGTGCGCATGAACCTATGAAAAAGTGAACGTATGGTTTTTACATTTTGTTAGCAACCGTTATTAAGGTTGTCCGGGTATTGTGTCCAACAGAACCAGGTGAATTGGCTTTTTCCGGTGGTCTAGCACTTTTCTTCCTTATCAGTTGCGAGTGAACGAACCAGATAACTTCTCAAGTCCTCTCAATCGAACAACCCCGTTTTCAGATACCTTCAAAGAAAAGTGCGGGCAGATACCTACGGTCGAACCTGTTAAAAATTAACGCGATCTGGCAGGGGTTCTGTGGATCGAAACTGCTTGGAAAGACAAGGGAGCTTTTTGTTTTTCTGTGCAAAAAAATGGTAATATTTAAGCTAACATAAAAAAAAGCTCGCGCATAATGTCGTGGCGGTTTTCGAAGCCCACATTATCCACCGAACGTGAACGAAATATAGTAAACAACTTTTAAATAAAACACATTCGCCCGCCATGCATTATGCGCATTGTTAGGCGCAGTTTCAATCCCGTTTTACCAGTCGGTCAAGTACACTGTCTCTGTCCTTAACTACTCCAAGATATTTATGATATCTTAATCCAGACGTTTCTGCGCTTGCATTTAATTCCGCTAAGTCGATATACTCCTTAGCTTGGTCAGGTTTGTCCTTATGATTGTATATAATAGCAAGGATTGAAAATGCTTTGTACTTTGTTAAAGGGAACAAGATTTCTGGAACCCTTTCTAGCAGAATATTTTCTACAAAATCAAATTGATCAAATAACCCAGTCTTTATAATTAACTCTGCATAATCAATGTAAGCTTGAGTTTTTACATTTGGGTAAATGATCTCATGGTCAAGGGCTTGTTTATAATATTTAATCGCCTCGTCATTATTGTCCCTAAGTTTGTATATATCTCCAAGGGTATGGAGCGCTAAACTTTTGTTAAAATTGTCGTCAGGGTATTCGGATAGCATTTTCTTCAATAGTGACTCTGCAACAAGAAGTAATTCTTTCTTCTTTGTCGAGATTAATTCGATTGCCTGAATTTTTAAATACTGCGCCCGTCCGCTTTTTCTCGCTCGACTGAGTTTCGTAAAAAACTCTTCTTCGTCAGTTTTGGTCCAAGTATGTCGTCTATACCACTCTTTCAAAAAATATAAATTGGCCACAACGCTCGGCTATGGCAAGTGGCGGTTTTGAAAACGTTTCTGTCCACCGTAACCGAACGTAATAGCAAGATAAATATTTTCGTTAACACTTTCGCCCGCCATTTGCCATAGCTATTGTTGTGTGCCGTAGCTCACTGCCCAATCGTCTCGAATTCAAAAATAAAACGTTTACCAATTTTTCAAATGGACCCACTTTGTCTTTTCGTGGAAAAAAGACCCCAGTCAATTACGTATCCCTTTATTCTTGAGTCCCCCGTGTCCAGCTGATATATATGTCTCGTTGCACAATTCGTGATTGTCGCCTCTGTATTTAAGGGCTCCTTTCCCAAGGTCGGTAATTTTTTTTAAGTAAGAGAAAACCCTTTCCCCCTTTGGTTTAACCAAGTTAATTGAAAAATTTGAACCCAGGTCGTTTTTAATCCTTGAAATATCTAACTCTTGCCCCGCAACATGGTCATTGGAAATGTATCGGTCATATGCGTGCAATGTGTCCTGAAACGGCCGATATCTATACATTGAGTCTACAACTTCATTATGTGAACGACTGTAAAAATTAATGTCAAATATTGAGTCACGAGTTATCTGTTTATACGTTTTTAGATTTCCATTGTCGTAATACGTCAACGTGTCGTTTGATTGTCCGTCCATGACTTTCTTACTTGGTTGTCCGCAACTTGATAGAAACAAGAATGCTAATCCTAAAACTTTAAACCTCATATGTTCTTGAGCTATGGCACACAACGCCAGTGTATATGCAGTATAAATTTACCTTTAAAAATAATTAATCAAATTTATATTGTATATACACAATGTTGGTTTTTCAACAGTTGTTCCACTGTTTTTTAGAAGGGTTCTCCAAAATTATCATCATAAAGGTCAGCTAATCAGTTAAAAAATAATTATGGACCAGTCGCGAGTGCCAAAGCTATAAGCGCAATATAAGCTATTGGAAGAAGGACACATACGGTACCAAATATTTTATAAATTCCTTTGTGCTTAATCAAGATATAAATTCCTAAAATAATTAGGCCAGGGGCGCTGCAAAAGAAAAGGGTCAATGAAAATTATGTGTCCCCAATTGGATCCGTGATCTCAAAGTCAATAAATCCACCCACGAAGAATATTACTAAAGGAGTGAGTAAAAAGATGAAAATTAAATATATTTTTTTATCCACAATATTGTAAGATTTCTGTAAGTCAGTCAGGTTAAGGGTAAGTTTCACACGGAGCTGTCCAATTGCTGCCAACAACCGGGTATGTGCCACTAGTGGCATATACACGCGCTGTATCGTTCTTTCCAATTTATGCTATTTTGTTCAAAATCTTCAAATTTGGGCCAAAAAATGGTTTTGATTATCCGTTTATATTTAAACGTTTAATAAACGTTTAAATATACGCCTGCATTATGAAATCTCGAATTAATGTATTAAGGCAGACTGTCCATTAGTCCCGGAGCCATTAAAAAAATAAGTCCCGAACCCGAATCAATCGGGCCCGGGACCAATGGAAATAGTTCGATTAAATAAAAATGAAGTGTGCTCCTTCCCCATCCGCTAACGCATACATATCTGCAACAGTGATGATGTCTTTTACTTCCGGAAGTAAATCTTCCTTCTTAAGACCAAACATATCTGCCGCCAGTTTGCAGGCAAAGATCTCACCGCCGGCAGCATCAATCATCTCAACAAATTCAGTAACGTTCGGAATATCCAGTTTGTCCATTTGCTTTTTCATCATATAAGAAGCAAAGGCTTCAAAACCGGGCAACCCTCCCAGCATGGTTGGCATCTTTGGCATAAAGGCAGGATTTCCAACAGTGGCTGTATGGAGATGGTCAGCTTTTTCTTTTGTAATCGCATCCAGTCCAAAAAAAGTAAAGAACAATTTTGCATCCCGACCATCGGCCAGTGCACCGTTTGCCATAATAAGTCCGGCATACACATCCTCAATTGTTCCTTTAGAACAAATGATGATTACCTTTTTAACCGTCTCTTCCTTTTTATTTACCGCTGCAGTACGTTGTGCAGTGGTGGGTTCTTCTAATACATCTATATTTTTCATGACTATTCGTTTAAAATTGAACTTTCTTTAAATACAGCTTACAGGTTTAGGGATACCAGCAATTTTACTGGACACTTTCAATGGACCACCTGGAAATAATGCGTAGAACTGCTTAATATCCACAAGGCCAGATTTACCAACCTTCCGGATGTTTAACGCTACTCCTTCTTTTTGTTTGTCGCGAAGCCAGTTCAAAACCTCAAAATGCTTGTCCGTTAATATGATACCATATTCACTTGCAATTTGAAGTGCCCATTCGCGGGTCCATTGATCCATGTTGATCATATACCCTTCTTCATTCAATTCGATTTGTTGTCCGTTTAATACTGAGGTGTTCATAATTATAAAGGTTAAAGTGATTTAAATATTTTTATGCTGTTACTTTTCCGCTCATCGACATGTGTGTACT
This sequence comes from uncultured Cytophagales bacterium, assembly GCA_942491425.1. Taxonomy (GTDB): domain Bacteria; phylum Bacteroidota; class Bacteroidia; order Cytophagales; family Cyclobacteriaceae; genus JBGTGG01. Next base: position 31,690 of record CALOAV010000099.1, on the reverse strand, counting down.
TACGGGTAATTTTTTACCGGTCAGCAGCATGTGCCAATACACCCATTTAAACATGAGCTTTCCATAATGATTTAAGCGGGTTGTTTTCAGCAAGCCCATCGGTCCAACCACCGGGAAAGGAAATACACCTGGTAGCGGCTCGGTTGTATAGTTAAAGTCAATCAAGGACGCTTTTCCGAAGCCGGTTTCTATAAAGCAATTGGAGTGTCCATCAAATTTGGCTTCCAGCGGCTCCCCCGCGATATAACTCAAAATGTTTTCGATCAGGATCTCGCCTTCAAAGTGGGCAACAGATCCTGCTTTAGATGCAGGAACATTGGTTGCATCGCCGATCACAAACACATTTTCAAATGATTTTGATTTGAGTGTTTCCTTATCCGTTGGAATAAAATTCAATCCATCTTCATCCCCCATGTTGCTCCGCTCAATGGCCTGATCTCCCTTGTTCACGGGTATGGATACCAGCAGATCGAACGGCACTTCCTGCTCGTCATAGGAAACCAGCACTTTTTGTTCTTCGTCCACATGCTCGAGGTAAAAATCAGGAACAACTTTTATTCCTTTCTCCTCCAACAACTGACTTAGCATAGCGGTCGCTTTGGGCTTTGTAAAGGCACCGGAAAGCGGTGTGACATAGAAAATCTCTACACGGTCACGCATCCCTTTCTCAACAAAATAGGCATCTGCTAAAAAGGCAAACTCAAGGGGAGCTACCGGACATTTGATTATCGTTTCTGCCAGGTTGATCACGAGTTTACCACCCTCCCATTCTTTTAGCTTTTCAGCCAGGCGGGTTGACCCTTCAAAAGTGTAAAAATCAAAGATATCCTTGTACCAAAGTTTTCCTTTTAGTCCTGGCGTTTCTTCCGGTACCGGAATTGTTCCTGTAGCGATTACCAGTATATCATACTTTAATACGACATCATCCGCTAACCGGACTTCATTTTTTTCCGGATAAATTTGATCCACTTCATTGATGATAAAATTTACACCTTCGGGTATAAAATTTTGTTTCGGTTTTACAACTTCGCCGGGCTGGTAAATTCCAAAAGGAATAAACAGAAATCCAGGCTGATAATAATGCTGGTCATCACGATCAACAATGGTTATAGACCAAACCTCGTTATTGAGTGCTTTGTATAACTTATTCGCCATCAGCGTTCCTGCTGTACCGGCGCCTAGGATGAGTATTTTTTTCATGATCAGGTGGTTAAATTGTATACCAAACCTAGTGTTCAGCTACTGCAATAACCATGACCCCGATCAACGGCATGGATGACGTATTTCATACCAGAAAAAGCATTTTTTTGGGGACTTACCTCCAGGTGACCGTCAACCGATAGTGACACAACGTTCGTAAAACGGCATATGGTAAAGGAGCTCATGAATGTGACTCCAATCACATTATGACAAAAGTCAGTATTTGTGAATTATGGGTAATAGGTGATGAATTATGGGTTATGGGTTATGAGTTTTTTGCTTTGTGGTAAGGATGGCTGATCGAAGCATTTTAAGCAGGCTTTCGGCTTTTGAATGCAATTCATTAAAAAGACTTGTCTTTATAAATTTTGATTGGTGAAGTAGTTCGAGCCAATATAAACTTTCATCACATTCTTTTTGGGAAATTGAAAGTTTATGCAGAAAATCAGCACGGCTTTGAGCGTTCTGAGCTTCTCTAATATTTGCACCCACCGAAGTCCCGGACCTTAACAATTGTTTACTCAGAACATATTCTCGCTTTTCTTCAGTCAATTCCTTATAAACTGTAATGATAGCTAACGCAAATTCGAAGGATTGCTCTTTTAAAAGCGATTTCCGTTCACTCATAACTCATAATTAATAACTAATAACTAATCTAATATCAACTAACTAATCGAGACTCCGATCAACGTACCAATCCCGTACGTGACCGCGGCGGCGGCCAATCCAAAAATCACCTGCCGGAATCCGGAGTACCAAACGCTTTTTCCGGTGAACAAGGTAATGGATGCTCCGATCAGGAATAAGCCGATCGCACTGATCACTGCACTTATAATAATCGCCTGGTATCCCCCGGTAAAGAAAAAAGGAAAAACCGGAATGATGGCACCGATTGCAAACATAATAAAAGATGAAAGGGCGGCCTCCATGGCCGAACCTTTCAAATCTTCCGGATTGATACCCAGCTCTTCCTTGATGAGCACTTCATGTGCCAATGCTGTATCGCCCATTACTTTTTTTGCCATTTCAGCCGCTTCGTTTTTAGGAATGCCTTTGGCCTGGTAGATAATCGCTAACTCCTTTTCCTCTCCTTCCGGGTTCGTTTCCAGTTCCTCCATTTCCAGGTCCATCTGGTTTTCATACAGTTCCTGTGAGCTCTTCACTGAAATCCACTCTCCTAACGACATCGACAATGCACCGGCGAGTAACCCGGCAAGGCCTGCCAGCAAGATAGCGGGCTGACTGCTCATCGCCCCGGCAACCCCCATCACTAAACTGAAATTAGAGACTAATCCATCGTTACCCCCCAACACCGCCGCGCGCAATGCATTACCTCCTATCGATCGGTGGCGTTTTTCAAATCTTGCCAAATCGGTACCGGCCACCTGATGATCGCTGTTCAATATGTTTTTCAGAATGGCAACATGGGCCGTGTCTGAAATGGATTTATTTGTTTTGGTCTTCTTTCGGGCGGATTGAACGGAAGAGGCTATACTTTTTTCGGTTTCCAATAAGGTTCCCAACACATAGTCGTATCCAAATATTTTGCCGATAAGCCGTAACGTTTTGGCGCGCCAGGAAGGAGGTGGAATAACCGAGGTATCCAAATCCTTATTCTTCATGAAAGCAATGGCGTGCCCCAATTCAATTTCACTCATCTGATGAAAAACATCCGCTACATTTTGATCTTTCTCATTCTCAGCTAGTACTTTATAAAGGTAGCTGGCATCAATTTCGGTTTGAATATTTTTGAGATCAATCATGTCTATTATTAAGTTACCAACAAGGTACATCCGAAAACAGGAAAATCAAATGTCGGTTGGATTGTTGATCAGCTAATTTGATAATCACTATTGTCTGAATAGTCCGGAGTAGGTAGGCAGGGAAATATTTTTTTAACAACAGAACAATAAATCATCATTACGCGCCTAGTGAGTTCGAAGATTTTACCAAGATTGCAGTCCGCGTTAACAACCTTGTTTCATTAGCCCCGGATTGCATCCGGGGCTTTTAACATTGAATCCCTCCGGGATTCCTCCTGTACTTTCTCTAATCGCACAGGCTACACGTGAACAATGTCAAAGTCTATACGTATAAATCTTTAAGTTTTTATACGTATGATTGTACGTATAATTATGAAATTTTTTATACGTACACTTTCTTCTGTCTCCACAACGGGGCATCAGGTAGAAAATTCAAAGTGTAGAAAGGTAAAATTCCATTACATTTAGAGATTCTAATCAACTAATAATGAAAAACATAGTACTAGTAGTTTTGTTTCTAATGACCGTAAGCGCGCTCTACGCTCAACTGCCCGGTCACCTGGAAGGGAAAGTGAAATATCCTGTTCTTAATCAAAACCCGCTTATGGGACACTTGAGGTGCCTCCCACTCGATGAATTATGATGCTTCCTTAACCTATAAAATTGTAATCGATGTTTATGATAAAATTTCAGACTCGACAAAGCTGAGTTTTGCACTAATCGAGGCTGCGAGAACGTATAATTTAAATATCGCCAATGGAGTGCCCAGGGAAAAACTTAGAATGGCTATTGTCGTGCACGGCGGTGCCACAGATGCAGTACTGAACGAAGGTTCTTTTCAGGAAAAATTTGGCATGAAGAATCCAAACATGGAATTGATCAGGGCATTTAAAAATTTGGGTGTTCCCATTTACGTGTGTGGCGACCTTAGGCTTTAAAAATGTACCCTTTGAAAATATGGCTCCTGAAATTGAGGTCGTACTTTCAGCAAAAACTTCATTTATAGCACTCGATCAGCAAGGGTATACCTATTTAAATGTAAATGAAAATTAGACTTATCATAACAAGTCAAAAAAAAAGGGCTGCCAATAGCAACCCTTTTTAATACAAGTTTAAGATTTAATAATCATCATTTTGAACCATACTAGGATTAGCGGTAATTTCCACTTCCGGAATGGGGAAAGTCAACCTTGAATCCCCAAAAGGAATGCCAACATCAGGAAACGTTTGACCCGGATCAACTTTAACAATATCCAGCTCGTAGCGCATCAGGTCAAAATAACGATGTCCTTCCATTGCCAATTCCTTCCTGCGTTCCAGCAATACGTTATCGACGGTGGCGCTTCCATACAAAGTAGCGTTCCGCTTTGTTGGAATAACATTCAGTGCAGCTAATGCTCCGGCATCATTCAATTGCGTTAATGCTTCTGCATAATTTAGAAGTACTTCTCCATATCGAATAACACGCGTTGCATCCTGATAATTGACACCATTATATTTACTGGTGCGCAGTTCATCTGCTCCACCTCCATTAAATAGTGTTGTCCGTACATCACCGGCATCATAACTATCAAAAAGATCCTGTGTTACGGATATATCGCCATACACCGTATTCTGATAAATAAAATAGATACTGGTGTTGCCCAGATTATCTGCGCTTGTAAATGCGAGTTCAAATATGCTATCATCGGATTCATTACCTGACCAGGCATTATCGGTTAAATCAAATTCTCCTCCATCAATTACCAGCTTGGCTGCATCACGTGCTTTCGCCCACTCCTTCGTATACAAATAATATCGGGATTGAAGGGCTAATGGCAACCATGATGAAACTTTTGTCTTAGTTGTACCATCCAGGGCCGGATCCATCAACGCCACAGCCTGAGATAGGTCACTTCCAATTTGTGCCCAATTTTCAGCAAGCGTTGCTCTTTCCGGATAAATATTTCCATCATTAAAAGTTGTGATTATTGGAACTCCTAGATTTCCTCCTGTGGCTTGCTGACCGTAAAGTCTGACTAAGTCCATGTATACTAATGCACGCAATGCATACGCCTGACCTTTTGCATAATCAATTTCACCAGCTCCGGAATCGGGTATTCCCGCTCCGATCACAATATTAAGGCTGGAAATAACCGCATACATACGGGTCCAGGTATCGCGTGGATAAGCATCGGTTGAGTTCAGGAAAAATTGTCCTGGTCCTACAAAACGACCGGAATTTCCATTACTATACGCATTGTCTGTACGTACCTCTCCAAATACAACGAAATCCCTTCCGTAGTAATCACTCTCATTCATCTGATCATACGCACCTGTAATCAGTGCATTTAAATCACCTATCGAGTTCACACTTCCATCTACATTTTTGTCTGTGCTTAATGTTGGATCGAGAAAATCCGAACATGCACCAAACGAAAGTACCATGACCAGTACTGCACATCTTTTAACTATATTCTTTATCATGTCTTTTTCTTTTTTCAATTAAAAACCAAATCTAATTCCCATTACCATTGTCTTTAATGGAGGCGCATTTAAGTCCAGAAATCCGTCAGCTTTTATCTCCGGATCATATTCCATCAATGGATCTTTGGCTTTCGTCCAAAGATTAGTACCCATCACATAAATGCTGGCGCTGCTCATTTTCAATTTGGAAATCACGCTCTCAGGAAAATTGTAACCAATGGTTACGTTTCGTAAGCGCATAAATCCGGCGTCATATAATCTTCTGGAGGAACCGGAATTCGAAGACGACGTATTCCCGTATACATTAATCGGATTGGGGGAAATATCACCGGGCTTTTGCCAACGATCATATGCCCGGGCATACCCCGATGAAACGTTGTAGGTATACCGTCCATCGGATTGCGTATAAAATGCCCAGGAGTCATAGGCCTTGTTACCATACGAAAAATACATGGTAGCGGTAGCATAAATACCTTTGTATTCCAGCCGGGTATTGACGCCACCAAACTTATCAGGAGTGGCGGTTCCGCCCTGAAAATCTCTTCCTGCCTGAGAATAAATGCTGGTAGTTTCACCGCTGGTTCCGGATTTATACCACTGCGGACTTCCATCAGCAGAATTAACACCTGCCCAGGTACGCATGTTCCACGCATATGCGGGCTGACCTACTGTAACTATTCTTGTACCAGTAGTGATCCCGATTTCATTTCCATTTCCATCTACTGGCAAGGAGGTGACTTCGTTTTCAAACATAGTGAAATTCATTCCTAAATTCCATTTAAATCCTGCAACATTCAGCACTTCCGCATTCACACTGAACTCCCAGCCCTTATTTACCATTTCACCTAAATTCTGACGCTGTGCATCGAATCCGGTAGTTCTGGAAAGCGGAACATCCAACAACAAATCATACGTCCTGCGGTTAAAATATTCAACCGTACCGGTTATCTTCTCGAAGATTCCAAAATCAAGACCGATATTATACGAATCCTGTTTTTCCCAGGTTAGATTCTTATTACCCAATTGCCCAGGAGTTGCGCCCGCTTCATTATTGTAGGCACTGGTATAACTTAAGGTTGCCTGGTATTCATTAATCGGAATTCCGGCATTTCCTGTTTTACCATACGATCCACGGATCTTGCTGGTGTTTAACCATTCCACACCAGATAAGAAAGGTTCATCCGAAAATACCCAGGATGCACCAATGGAGTAAAAAGTTCCCCAGCGATTACCATCTGCAAATCGGGAATTCCCCTCTCTTCTCAAGGTCGCATCAACAAAAACATTTCCTTTAAATGAATAATTGACAGAGCCCATAAAACTGGTGATTCCCCAGTCGGTTACGTAACCGGAATAGTAATCAACCGAACCGATCGAAGATGGGAAGTACAATCCATCTGCAGCAAATCCAACCCCACCGGTTGCCAGCGTTTTGTAATTATTCTTTTGCGTTTCATACACCACCTGGAAATCAATTTTATGGTTGTTGCTTATGCGGTAAGAGTAGTCCAGTCGATTTTTCCATGCATAGTTGAAGTTCCGGTTATTGTACATGTACGATGATCCTGCCAATGCCGGATCATCATCAAATCCATCACCATAATTTTTATTATTAAAATACAGTTCTTCTGTATTCAAAAAATCCAATCCCATCGTGGACGTAAAGGTCAGGTTCTCCAAAATCTTAAAAGAAAAATTTGTGGAATTAAGAATGCGTGCCTGTTTACGTTCATTGATATCATTAACAGCAATGTAAAGCGGATTATAGGTACTGGTTCCCAAATTTAAATTCGGACTACCGTCCGGATTGCGTGCCGGATCAATGGGCCAGGTAAACAAGTATGCAGCATCAGGATTAGAGAAATATGCCGAACCTTCCAATTGACCATTTTGGGTAACAAAGGATGGTGATGTTGAATTTGAAAATGAAATCCGGTCACCAAGGCTTGTTGAGAAAGAAATCTTTCCACTAATCCGTTCATAGTCCGAACCGAGGTTCACACCATCCTGATTCATATACCCAAAGGATGCATAATAATTACCTTTATCGGTACCTCCACGCATCGAAATATCATAACTCTGCGTAGCAGCATCCGAATTCGTAACCACATCTCTCCAATCTGTATCGGTTACACCGTCCCATCCACTGGGATAGAGTGCTTTTGCTTCAGCTACATCAACTGCATCTCCCGAATTAACAAGGCTTTCATAATACAACTCCTCCCATTGAGCAGCATTCAGCATTTCCGGACCTTTGATTGCTTTTTCAACACTACCATATTGTGCGGAGAAGTTAATTACAGGCTTTCCTTCCGATCCGCTTTTGGTGGTGATAACAATTACTCCGTTTGCACCACGTGCACCGTACAATGCCGTTGCTCCTGCATCCTTTAACACTGTAATACTTTCAATATCATTTTGGTTAATACTGGAAAGTATTCCCAGGGTACCCGTACTGGTACTGCGTTCGTTGCTTCCTGAAACAACCGGAATTCCATCAATCACAAAAAGTGGATCATTACTTGCGTTTATGGAGCTGACTCCCCGGATTCGAATGTCTTGTGTTGACCCGGGTGTTCCCGATGTAGCAGCGAGTTGCAGCCCCGCAACATTTCCCTGTAACGCCTGCTCGGCAGTAGTCATCGGAACATTTTGAATTTTATCATTTCCTAAAACTGCGGCGGCACCGGTATAGGTCGACATCGATCGTTCACCATACCCCGTTACGACAACTTCTGATAATTGCGTAATATCCGGTTGCATTGCAACATCAATCACAGAACGCTCACCTACATTGATCTCCTGTGAAATCAATCCAATGAACGAAAACACCAATGTATTATTGGCACCCGTCAGATTCAGATTATAGTTACCATTAACATCCGTTACCGTTCCATTGGTTGTTCCTTTAACGGTAACATTAACACCGGGGAGTCCCGATCCATCATCAGCATCAGTAACTTTTCCGGACACTGTTCTGCTTTGTGCGAATACATTTCCCGCACAAAATAGAAACAGTACCATCATTAATTTTTGTAAAGTGTTCCTCATAGCAATTAGTTTTGTTTAAAATTATTTGCCGATAAGGTATCAGAGATCACGAGGTGAATCAAGCAACAAAAATGAAAATACCCCGATACAAGTGACGTGAAGTGAAGAAATACCGAAAGGCGCGTTACAAATTTTTATTCAAAAATTCACGCGCTATGTGGGAGTAAAAAAAATAAACCTCAGTGAAGATAATTCGTAGTACGAACAATTAATAATTAAATTTTTAACAATTGTCACTCCTCCGGAACTGGTTTGTGCGCTAATAAAAATTCGCAGCTCGTCCGTCAGGTTATGCACAGAACTTGACAAAGCAGGACTACCAACTAGTAGCTAACAACCACTGTTGACCCTGCCTGCGCGTAGCCGCTGCGGCATAGGCAGGAGGGAAATATTTGTAGAACCACAAAACTCATCCATCAGCATTACGCGGCTAGTGAATTGGAAGGTTTTATCAAGATTGCAGTCCGCGTTAACAAACTTTATTCATTAACCCCGACATAAATGTCGGGGCTAATGACATTGAATCCCGCTGGGATTCCGGGGTTTCAGACCGGAATTAGTTTTGAATTTTGAATATCATTCTGTTAGGAAAATGTTCTTTTCGATACCAGCGGATAATATTATGCGCGCGCACTATCACCACTAACAACTAATAACTAACAACCTCTGTTGTCCCTGCCTGCGCGTAGCCGCTTCGGCATAGGCAGGAGGGAAATATTTGTAGAACCACAAAACTCATCCATCAGCATTACGCGGCTAGTGAATTGGAGGGTTTTATCAAGATTGCAGTCCGCGTTAACAAACTTTATTCATTAACCCCGACATAAATGTCGGGGCTAATGACATTGAATCCCGCTGGGATTCCGGGGTTTCAGACCGGAATTAGTTTTGAATTTTGAATATCATTCTGTTAGGAAAATGTTCTTTTCGATACCAGCGGATAATATTATGCGCGCGCACTATCACCACTAACAACGAATAACTAACAACCTCTGTTGTCCCTGCCTGCGCGTAGCCGCTTCGGCTTAGGCAGGAGGGAAATATTTGTAGAACCACAGAACTCATCCATCAGCATTACGCGGCTAGTGAATTGGAAGGTTTTATCAAGATTGCAGTCCGCGTTAAAAAACTTTATTCATTAACCCCGACATAAATGTCGGGGCTAATGATATTGAATCCCGATGGGATTCCGGGGTTTCAGACCGGAATTAGTTTTGAATTTTGAATTTCATTCTGTTAGGAAAATGTTCTTTTCGATACCAGCGGATAATATTATACGCGCGCACTATCACCACTAACAACGAATAACTAACAACCTCTGTTGTCCCTGCCTGCGCGTAGCCGCTTCGGCATAGGCAGGCGGGAAATATTTGTAGAACCACAAAACTCATCCATCAGCATTACGCGGCTAGTGAATTGGAAGGTTTTATCAAGATTGCAGTCCGCGTTAACAATCTTCATTCATTAACCCCGACATAAATGTCGGGGCTAATGACATTGAATCCCGCTGGGATTCTGAGGTTTCAGACCGGAATTAGTTTTGAATTTTGAATTTCATTCTGTTAGGAAAATGTTCTTTTCGATACCAGCGGATAATATTATGCGCGCGCACTATCACCACTAACAACTATCAACTACTCCTGCCTTGTGAAGTTCAACTAATAATGAATATATCGGTTGGATGCCTGCAAGGCAGATTGGCTTTAGCCAAATCATTCTTCATAAACATTTAAATTATTTTTTGAAATTATTTCATTTACCTTCCCGGATATTTTTTATTGTTGAATGTTCCTTCTTATTCTTTATAGAATTCCATTATCTGGCTGGCGGTTCTAGTAAAATTCGGCTAAAGCCCGGATTCTAAAAACATCTTTTAATTGGATATTCGAACCAATTCAGGATAACTTGACAAAGTAGGACTAATAATGTCTTGATTAATAACACCGCAGGGTCCCCTTCGGGAGACCCTGCGGGGACAATATCGATGCTCCTGCCGTCATCGCAGGGTCTCCCGAAGGGGACCCTGCGCTAACTTAACAAAGTAGAACTAATAACTACCAACCAGCTTCCCTCTCGACTTTCGAATACGCACCGCCACCACTTTATACTCCGGACATTTTGCTTCCGAGTCGTGAATATCAGAGGTAACATTGTTCATCATGATATCCGGGAAATGGAATGTGGAACTAACAACACCCTGCTTAACTTCATCTGTTACACGCGCTTTTACATCCACCTTCCCCCGTGCAGATTCCAGGCAAACAAAATCACCATTGCTGATCTTGTTGGCGACCGCATCGTCCGGATGGATCATCAGGTAATCTTCTGTTAATATTTTTCCATTGCCCGTTCTTCGGGTCATGGTTCCACAATTGTAATGCTCCAACTCACGGTTGGTAGTCAATATGTAAGGATAATCCTTTGCGTAGGAATCGATCTCGGCACTTTCCTTAAAGGCATTGTACTTAAAATAGCCTTTGCCTCTTTTAAATTCCTGCTGATGTAAAATTTTAGTATCGACCCCTCCTTTTGCAACCGGCCATTGCAAACCATTCTTCCCTAAATTCTCCCAGGTAATCCCCTCGAAGAACGGAACAATTTGGGAGATCTCCTCCAGCATCCCTTCCGGGGTATAATCCGGTTGTGCATAACCCATTCTGTTCATGATCTCCACGATAATCTGACCATCTGGCTTTGTACCCGGTAACGGCTCTACCACTTTCCGTACTGCCTGCACACGCCGTTCACCATTCGTAAACGTACCGCTCTTTTCGAGGAAGCTGGCTCCTGGCAAAATAACATGGGCATACTTTGCTGTCTCGGTCATAAATAATTCTTGCACCACCACCAGATCGGTATTCTGTAAAGCACGAATTACTTTTTGTGTATTCGGATCGGTTTGCACAACATCCTCACCGATAATCCACAATGCTTTTAATTTTCCAGCAATAGCGGCTTCAAACATTTCGGGGATTTTATAACCGATATGTTTCGGTACATCTACACCATAAAATGTATTGTACTTTTTATTAATCTCGTCATTGGTCACATCCAGATAGCCTGCACCCTGGTGAGGTTGCACGCCCATATCAGCAGCGCCCTGTACATTATTTTGTCCGCGTAATGGATTTACACCTACCCCTCTTCGGCCAATGTTTCCGGTAAGCAACGCCAGGTCTGCAATTTGCATCACCGTAAATGTTCCTTGTGAATGTTCCGTTACCCCTAACCCATGGAAAGACATGGCATTTGGAGCATTCGCATAGGCAAGTGCAGCATCACGGACCAGATTCTGATCAACTCCTGAAATCTTTTCAAGTTGATCAAGATCGATACTCATGATCTCGTTTTTAAATTCATCAAATCCTTCCGTTCTGCTATCGATAAATTTTTGATCTACCAGCCCCGCTTCAATAATATAATACATCATCATGTTGAGCACGGCAACGTTGGTCCCCGGTCGTAATGCGATATGATAATCTGCATACTCGGCTAATTCAGTTCGCCGCGGATCAATTACAATCGAAACGTTTCCAGACTTCATTGCAAATTGCTTCATCTTTGCACCGGTTACCGGATGGGCAACCGTTGGGTTTGCACCAATTACCAAAATACAATTGGTATCTTTCAGATCATCAATTGAATTGGTTGCTGCACCCGTTCCGAATGTCCGCTGCATCCCCAGGGCTGTTGGGGAGTGACACACCCGTGCACAACCATCAATGTTATTGGTACCAATAACGGCACGAATAAATTTTTGCATCAAATAATTCTCTTCATTGGTACACCGTGCAGAAGAAATACCCGCAATTGAATCTGGACCAAATTCATTTTTATAAAGCGTCAGTTTCTCAGCAATAAAATCATATGCTTCATCCCAACTTACTTTTTCCAATTCACCATTTTTTTGATCATAGGTGAATCAATTCGATCGGGATGATCATAAAATTTAAATGCATATCGACCTTTCAAACAAGTATGGCCCTGATTAACTTCCGCATCATAAGGTGCCTGAATACTTAAATACTTCACCATTACTGGTGGCAGATTTCCAGATTACAACCCACACCACAATAGGTACAAACCGTTCTGGTTTTTTCTGTAGCCTGAATAGCTTTCGATTGATAAACATCAGAAATAGCAGACGTCGGACAGGCCTGGGCACAAGCTCCACAACTCACACAATCCGACTCCATAAAGGACTGATCAGTGCCTTTAATAATTTTTGATTCAAATCCTCGCCCCGACATACTAAGTACTAATTGCCCTTGCACTTCATCACATGCACGAACGCAGCGATAACAGTTAATGCATTTTGACAAATCGGAAGTCATATACGGATGACTCAAATCTTTTTCCCTCTTCAAATGGTTCGATCCATCGGGATATCGTACATCACGAATCCCAACCTGGGCAGCCACTGATTGCAATTCACAATTACCGTTAACCTCGCAGGTTAAACAATCCAACGGATGGTCGGTTAATACGAGTTCGATAATATTTTTTCGCAGCGATTTTATCTCTGGTGTACTCGGATACAGGTAGTGGCCTTCCGTCACCGGATTATGACAAGCTGCCATTGTTTTCATCTTGCCATCTTTGGCAAGTGCAACATCTACACTGCAAACGCGACAGGCACCAAACGGATCAAGATTAGGAGCATCACAAAGGGTGGGTACAAGATTTTTACCTTTATGCCTTTTAATATAAGAAAGCATCGTCTCCCCTTCCTGTATTTCAAATGGCTGATTGTCGATGTAGGCAACTTTCATTTTACGCAAAATAAGGTTTTAGTTCTGATTCAAAATACTGCAGTGCATTGCGCATGGGTAATGGAATTCCACCACCATGGGCGCACAACGAACCTTTTTCCAATGTTGTTAAAAAATCCGTAAACAAAACGGTATCAATTTTATATTCTGATTGAATTGCCTTCGAAGCTAATTCATGTCCTCGTTTCGTTCCCAACCGGCACGGAAAACATTTTCCACAACTCTCATACGAAGCAAAATCAAAAAGATGTTCAATAAATTTGATGATTGGAAAATCCTCCGGAATACTCACGATTGAAGCGTGTCCCAATAAAAATCCCTGTTGTGAAAATGATTCAAAGTCGACCGTTAGTGCATCAACTTTTGATACCGGTACCAGTCCACCCAAAGGCCCGCCGATTTGCAATGCTTTTACGGGTTTCTTAAATCCTCCACCCAACTGATGAACGACAACTGAAAGGGGTGTACCCATTTCCACTTCATACAATCCGGGATTCTGAAACAAACTATCAAGACACACCAGTTTGGTTCCCGATGATTTTTCCGTACCAATGTTTTTCCAGGCATCCGCACCTTCTTCAACGATAAAATGCACTGCTGCCAGAGTCTCTACATTGTTAACAACCGTAGGTTTATTGAATAATCCCTGTTGCGCGGGATAGGGCGGTCGAACCCGAACTTCAGGTCGCTGGCCTTCAATTGAATTAATTAAGGCAGTTTCCTCACCGCAGATATACGACCCCTGTGCGCGGATAATTTTAAAATCAAAACTAAACTCGCTGCCGAGAATATTTTCACCTAACCATCCTGTTTCGCGAAGTTGATCAATCGCTTCCTGAACAATTTCAGCAGCTTCAGGATATTCAGCCCGAATATAAATCACGCCATATTTTGCGTTGGTCACGAAGCCCGATACCAGCATTCCAAAGAGAACAGAATGAGGTTGTTTTTCAAGCAAGTATCGGTCAGAGTAAGCTCCCGGATCACCTTCATCAGCATTACATATAATAAATTTTGTATCACCCTTTGCTGACCTGCAAAATTCCAATTTTGAACCCATTGGAAAACCTGCGCCACCACGACCGCGCAGGCCTGAATTTTTAATTTCAGTAAGCACCTGAGCGGCATCCTGAAATAGCATCTTCCTTAACGGTGCATAATAGATATCAATCCCCGTAAAGGGTTTTGTTAAAATGGCCCTGCCGCTTGCCTTTACAAAATAATGGTCATCGTGATTAAGTTCGTCTGTATCGTTAACAATTTCCTTGAGGGAGGAAATTGATTGACCGGAATAATTTTTACCTCCATAATGAAATGCACTATTCTCATGGCATCTTCCCAGACAAGTCATGTGTCCAATCTCTTCCTCGTTAAATTCTTTCTTGAAGGAATTCATGAACAGTATCCTGAGTACCCGCACACAGGCAGGCTGTACCATTACACACATACACTTTCTTTCCTTTATTTTCCGGCTTTAAAAAATCATAGAAAGAGGCCGTACCATAAGTGTTCGCCTTCCCAATTAAAAATTTCTCTGCTAACCGATCGAGATCCTCAACATCGGGTGTACCTGTTGGCTTCGCCAACTCCCCCATCGCATTGAAAAGATTATCGGTTAATCCTTTTCGCCCTGATAACTCACTTAGGTTTTTTGACATATCCTGTTTCAATCGATTGAATTAGGTAAATATCGGGAATATTGATTTCAAAATAAAATCAACCTGTAGCAGTATTGTTTCTGCCCAAGTTTAAGAAAATACAGAAGGGCTAACGTGAAAGCAGGTGAACAGCTACCTTACACCTTCTCCAGTTTCATCAGGAATTTTAATTTCACGTAAATCTCTGTTGCTATTTTTTGATAGACCACCTTCGGTATGGCAATATCGTGATCTGCGAGTAAAACTTTGAAATCAGAATTGATGGTAAGTTTACCATTGGTAATGGAAATGGTTCCAGCTATTGTACGTGGTTGTTTCTTTCCATGCACCAGAAGCGATCCCTTTGCAGTGACTTTATAAATACCATCTTTGGAAAAGTCAATATCTTCAAAAAGTTCGCCGGTAAAAGTAGATTGATAGTATTTACCTGACTCCAAATATTTATCATTAAAATGCTCACGTTGTAATTCACTATTGAATCCTTGAAAAGATGTGGTACTCACGATGAAAGCGAACTTCTTATTGGAGGTATCAATGATCCCTTTCGCCTGATCGAACGTAGCATTAATAACTTCCAATGCAGCATTGGAAGTAAAGTCAATTTTACCTTCCACTACTTCAAACCGCTGTGCCTGAAGATGTGTGCTGATCAATAAAAAACCAAGCAAAACCTTGCGCATAACTAAAAAAGATGTTCAAACAAATATAACTAGATAACTCACGAATGAAAAATCCATGCATCCAAAAGTGTATTTAGCGCCTAAAAACAGCTGATTAACCGGATGCACCGTGACATTTACTTTGTATAACAAAGAATGTCAACTAATTCAGTTCTTCAAAAAATCATCCTACCAGAATACGGTATACAATACCGTGCAAATGATAAGGATTGCAACAGCACCGATATTAAAGGCTGGAGTTGTATAAAAGATTCCTTTCGTGAGAATAATCCCCTTTTCATCCGTTTTTCCCTTGCCCTCCAAATGGCTGATGAGCATGATGATTCCCATCGAAAGCAATGTGGTAATCATCATTTGGTTCATGAACGGGATGTTGACAAAGATGGGTGCATCTGAAAATCCTTTAGGTGCCACTTTAAAATACATCGCTATTGGAATGGAGAGTACGGCTCCCCAAATCGCTGCATTGTTGGTGGCCCGCTTCCAAAACAGCCCCATCATAAATACGGCTAATATACCCGGACTAACCAACCCGGTATATTCCTGAATATATTGAAAAACCTGTCCCAGGTTCCCAAGCATCGGCGCAATAATCATGGCAATCACTAATGCGATAACCACAATGCTTCTTCCCATAAATACAAGTTGCTTATCATTGGCGGTCTTGTTGATATACGGTTTATAAATATCCATTGTAAAAATTGTAGACGTAGAATTTAACATCGAGGCCAGCGAAGAAACAATCGCTGCTGCCAGTGCTGCCAACACAAGTCCCTTTAGCCCAACAGGAATAAAACTTTTAATCAGCCAGGGTGCAGCGTTGTCGTTTATAATCGAACCATCGGTTGCAATAAACCCCGGATCAGCCGTCGCTACAGATACCGCACCGTTCACATCAGAATTTAATACAAAAGCGATAATTCCCGGAATCACAACAATCAGGGGAATGATTAATTTCAGAAAACCAGCGAAGACCATTCCTTTTTGAGATTCAGCAAGGCTTTTAGCAGCTAAGGTTCGTTGTATGATATACTGGTTAAATCCCCAGTAATAAATATTCGCCACCCACATCCCACCGATTAAAACCGATAACCCCGGTAAATCCCACCAGGCATCCTTACCATCGGGTGTAATGATCTCACCCTTAGACAAAATCATGGAAAATTTCTGAGGAGCTACCTCATAAATATGTTTAAACCCAGCAATGATCCCACCATCAGGAGTAACATGATCAATCGCAATAAAGGTGGTAATCAAACCGCCAGCCACCAAAAGTATTACCTGAACAACATCTGTCCAGGCCACTGCGGACAAACCTCCCCAAAGTGAATAGGCAGCGGCGAAAAGACCAAGGCCAATAATGGCATACATCATCAGACTTCCATCTCCGTTACCCACAACAGTATCCATGGCACGTGCGCCCAGGTATAATACCGATGTCAGGTTGACAAACACAAACAAGGCAATCCAGAAAATAGCCAGTATCGTTTTCAGGTTTGAACCAAAACGTTTTTCCACAAAACCCGGAATGGTATAAATTCCTTTTTCGATAAAAATGGGAAGAAAATATTTAGCAACAATCAATAGAGTAATTGCTGCCATCCATTCGTAGGAAGCAATCGCTAAGCCGATAGCAAAACCCGACCCTGACATTCCGATAAATTGTTCAGCAGAGATATTGGCTGCAATCAGTGAAGCACCAATCGCCCACCAGGGCAATGATTTGCCTGCCAAAAAATAATCCTCGGCACTCTTTTCAACACCTCCCTTATCCCGGGATACCCACAGACCTATCCCCAAAATAAGTGCACAATATGCAATGAAAACAAAAGAGTCAATTGTCGATAATCCCATAGTATGAAGTCGGTTTTAAAGTGGAAATATAAAGAAATCAATCCGTCTGTAAGCCATGTGAAAGGAGGAGATTTGAATCAATTAGGTAGTGTATATTTCACAATTTACAATGGAAATAGTTTCGCAATACCTAAAAACCAAAAACCTGTAAGTAGCCTGTCAAACACCTGGCTGAAGATTCAACCCCATACCGAATGTTTTATCGAATTATTTACTTTAGATTGAAGGACCGAATGGAGTCGGTAGAACGATTAGGAGCTAAGGCTTTCCGGTCTGTTTTCTACGATTATTGACGGAATAGTTTATACAACTTTGGCAACCATCTTAGATCGAGATCGGACATTAAAATCGGATATTTATAAATCTTATGAAAGTTATTATTACAGGCGCTACCGGAATGATTGGCAAGGGAGTATTGCTGGAGTGTCTGGACCATCAGCAGGTTGAAAAAGTACTGACCATTGGCAGGTCACCACTGGAATTGCAACATGGCCGTTTGACTGAACTAATCCACGCTGACTTTTTGGATTTTTCTACCATCCGCGGGCAACTTTCGGGATATGATGCATGCTTCCTCTGCATGGGAGTAAGCGCCGCCGGGATGAAGGAGGAGCAATACCGTACACTCACGTACGATTATACACTATCAATAGCAAAAACATTGTTGGAATTGAATCCCGGAATGATCTGTACCTATGTTTCGGGGGAAGGAACAGACTCAACTGAAAAAGGGCGTTCGATGTGGGCCCGGGTAAAAGGCAAAACTGAAAACGATTTAATAAACCTTGGATTCAAACAAGCGTATATGTTTCGGCCGGGTGCGATCCTTCCCCTTCGCGGTATCAAATCCAAAACGAAAGGTTATCAATTCATGTACGATTATTTTTTGTGGCTTGTGAAGTTGATCAAATTCATTACACCGAACTCCGTGGTGAATACAACTCAAATCGGATTGGCCATGATTTCAGTTGTTGATGAGGGATATGATAAAAATATTATTCGTCCTGCAGATATCATCCGGCTTAGCAACCGGATTTCAAACCATTCAAATAAAAATAATTCGTAAATCTTCAACAGTTAATAATCACCATAAATGGATCAATACAAACAAATATTTGCAAATAATGAAGCCTGGGTGGCTGAAAAAGTTTCAAAAGATAAAAACTATTTTAAAAATCTGTCAAAAGGCCAGTCTCCACAGATTCTGTATATCGGGTGCAGCGACAGTCGGGTTACCGCGGAAGAAATGACAGGGGTAAAACCCGGGGAAATGTTTGTCCATCGGAATGTTGCTAACCTGGTCCCGAACAATGACAACAACTCCGCTGCTGTTATTGAATATGCGATCGCGTATTTAAAAGTAAGGCATGTGATCGTATGTGGTCACTATTTTTGCGGTGGAATTAAAGCTGCGATGCAAAGTGAAGACATGGGAATCTTAAATCCCTGGCTCCGAAATATCCGTGATGTATTTCGGTTACATAAAAAAGAATTGCGTGCCATTCAAGATGAGACACAACGCTACAATAGATTAGTAGAATTGAATGTTCAGGAACAATGTCTTAACATCATTAAGATGGCAGTAACCCAAAAGCACTATTTAAAAACCGGATTCCCCACTATTCACGGACTTGTTTTTGATGTTCACTCAGGACACTTGATCGATTTAAATATCGACTTTCCAAAGGAGCTTCATAACATACAGGAGATTTATGATCTGGGGACTCAAAAAAATAAATAAAGCAGCCGATAAATCAGCATGAATTGAATTGAATTGATAAAAAATTCAGGATAACAATCCCTGAATACTTTTCTTGTATTTTTTAAAATTGAAATTTTCAATCTCCTCCAGCATTAATGTCTTTATTTCATCGGTACAGAGATTTCCAATACTACCCTCATGGGTGTGGTTCACTTTTTTATCAGGATGATACTCACCTTTCTCAATGGCATGACCAATATTTTTATAAGCATCACGAAAGGGTATGCCATTCAAAACAAGTTTATTTACTTCCTCAACACTGAACAAGAATTTATATTGTTCATCATCCAATAGATTTTCCTTTATCCGAATATTGGAAAGCATCAGCTGAAGCATAGTAATACAATCTTTAAGATTTGAAAAGGACGGGAATAAATATTCTTTAAGCAATTGCATTTCCCGATGATAGCCGGATGGAAGGTTTGCCGTCAATAGATTAATATCATTTGGCAATGCCATCAGTTGATTACAACGACCCCGAACAATTTCAAATACATCGGGATTTTTCTTATGCGGCATAATGCTTGAGCCAGTCGTGAGTTCGTCTGGAAAACTAACAAACCCGAAATTCTGATTCATAAACAAACACGCATCCATCGCGAGTTTGGAAAGTGTACCGGCCACATTGGAGAGGGCACTGGCAACAATCCGCTCACTTTTGCCCCTACCCATTTGCGCATACACAACATTGTAATTCAAACTTTCAAAGCCCAGCAGTTCAGTAGTCATAGTACGATTCAACGGGAAGGAAGAACCATATCCGGCTGCTGATCCAAGGGGATTCTTATTCACTACCCGGTATGCAGCTTGCAACGTAACCACATCATCGATCAGGCTCTCCGCATAGGCACCGAACCATAATCCAAAGGATGAGGGCATGGCCAATTGAAGGTGTGTGTAACCGGGCAGTAAATGGTTTTTATATTTTTCACTTTGTTGTTGCAGCAGGTCAAAAAGTTCCTGGATCGACTCAACCAGTCCCTGAATCTCATGCCGAAGAAACAATTTCAGATCCACCAAAACCTGATCATTGCGTGATCTGCCACTATGTATTTTTTTTCCAACATCTCCCAATTGCTTTGTGAGCTCAAGTTCAACCTGCGAATGAATATCTTCAACGCCTTCCTCAACGCTAAAGTCACCGCTTTCAATTCGGCTGTAAATGGTAACCAATGCTGACTTTAATGTAGCAAGTTCATCTTTTGAAAGTAAACCAATCGATTCCAGCATCGTAATGTGTGCAAGAGAACCCAGCACATCGAATGGCGCTAAGAACATATCCATCTCCCGGTCGTTGCCGACTGTAAACTTCTCAACTGCTTCAAGTGATGCTTTATCTTTTTGCCAGAGCTTCATGATTAAATTTATTGCTTGCCTAAAGTATCTACTAAATCAATATACGTTTTTATTCCCTGCTCGATTTCACGAACATAAATAAATTCATCCGCTGAGTGAGACCGGGCTGAATCACCAGGGCCTATTTTAATCGACGGAACCGGTATCAATGCCTGATCCGAAGTGGTGGGTGACCCGTAACATTCAATTCCAAGGATGTTTGCAGCCCTGACCAATGGATGTCCCGGAGGAACACCCGACGAATTTAACCGAAACGATCGGGGAACTATTTCGCATGAAACATGATCCTTGATTACATGCAAGGTTTCATCCAGCGTGTAAACATCCGTTACACGAACATCCACAGTAAAGTGACATTCAGCAGGAACAACATTGTGTTGTTTCCCCGCATTAATAATCGTCACGGTCATTTTCATCTCGCCCAATGCATCCGATACTTTTGGAAATTTATACGAACGAAACCATTCGATATCCCTGATGGCTTCATAAATCGCATTCACACCTTCCTCCCGGGCAGCATGACCCGCTTTCCCTTTTGCGATACAATCCAATACCATCAATCCCTTTTCAGCAATCGCCATCTCACATAATGTTGGTTCCCCCACAATCGCAAAATCAATCGGGGGCAATGAATGGTAAATACTTTCGATTCCATTCGGTCCTGATATTTCCTCTTCGGCTGTAGCTGCTAAAACCAGATTATAAGCACCATCCACCTGTTCATAAAAATGTAAAAAGGTGGCGATCAAGGCTACCAATGGCCCACCAGCATCATTACTTCCCAACCCAAATAATTTTCCATCCTCAATCGTGGGAAGAAAAGGATCCCGTGTGTACGCCGGATTGGGTTTTACAGTATCATGATGCGAATTCAGCAGAATCGTTTTTTTACCGGAATCAAAATATTTATTCTTCACCCAAACATTATTACCAGCGCGGTGAAAAGGAATATGCTCCTGCTCGAAAAACTTACTTATGGCGATTGCAGTCTTTTCCTCCTCCCTGCTAAATGAGGGGATCGAAATTAGCTCCTGCAGTAATGAAAGTGCTTTTTGATGTAGTTCCATTACTTCGTGATCAGCGTTCCATCGGTTTCCTTCCCGATATTGTGTAATAATCCTGTTGCCTCTCCAATCAACACTTCCTTAACCCCCGCATCAATCGCTGCAAAAGCATTTTCTAACTTTGGTAATATCCCATCCAACAATGCATTTTCCTCGAGTAATTCTGCATAAAGCGACTTTGGCAGATGGGTAATTACAGAATTTTCATCTTCTACATGACGAAGGACGCCCTTCTTTTCAAAGCAGAAGATCAACCGGACATCAAAATGTTTACTAAGGGCAATGGCCAGTACGGAGGCAATAGTATCCGCATTGGTATTTAACATCTTCCCATCGGCATGCGTCAGTGGAGCAAAGACCGGAATGGTGTTTTGCTTTAACAGGAAATGCAATAATGCGCTATTCACGGAAGCTGGCGTGATGTCCCCCACAAAACCAAAATCAATATCTTTTACCGGTCGCTTTACTGCTTTAATCATATTACCATCTGCACCGGTCAAACCCAACGCATTGGAACCCAGATTTTGAAGGGCAGATACAATTTGCTTGTTCACTAAACCACCATATACCATGGTCACCAAATCCAGTGTGGACCCATCCGTTATTCTGCGGCCTTTTACATAGTTGGAAGTAATCCCCAATTGATCCCCTACCTTCGTGGCAATTTTTCCACCACCATGAATCAAAATTTTAGGTTCCCGTATAGAAGCAAAATCGGTCAAAAATGAACTAAGCAAATCAGCATCATCCAATACATTTCCACCAATTTTGACGACATATAATTTATTCATTGCACCTTAATTTAAAATACGCATTCAAAAAGCGACTGACCGCTTAAAGCGATGTATCTACTTCAACATTTCAGCCAGCACCGCCTGGGCGGCCCATACCCGGTTCCCTGCTTGTTGTATTACAATACTCCGCTCACTATCCAATACAGCATCTTCAATGACCACATTCCGTCTTACCGGAAGACAATGCATAATTCTGGCAGCACGGGTATTCGCCAGTTTTTCCTCCGTAATCATCCAGGAAGAATCACGATTAGTAATCTTGCCATACTCCGTTAAAGAGGACCAGTTTTTTACATACACGAAATCCGCATCCTTTAATGCCGTTTCCTGATGATATTCGATTGTCGCATTCCCAACAAACTTTTTATCAAGTTCATATCCTCCTTCTGCAGGATGGGTAATCACAAAATCAATTTCATCCCACTTGCTCATCCAATTAGAAAAAGAATTTGGAACCGCCTGTGGTAATGCTTTTACATGTGGTGCCCAGGTGAGCACTACTTTTGGTTTTCTTTTCTCTTTAAATGTTTCTGCAATGGTTATTCGATCGGCCAGACTCTGTAATGGATGTAATGTTGCACTTTCCAGACTGATCACCGGAACTCCTGCATATTTTACAAACTGGTTAATCACCTGCTCACTATAATCCATCTCCCGGTTCTCCAATTGGGGAAAAGTTCGGACTCCCAAAATATCAAAATACTGCCCCATAACTGCGGCGGCTTCCTTCACATGTTCGGCTTTATCACCATTCATAATGGCACCATCTGCAAACTCTAATTGCCAACCGTCCTTATCGGCATTAAACACAATCACCTCCATCCCCAAATTAAGGGCAGCAGCCTGTGTGCTGATTCGGGTACGCATACTTGGATTTAAAAATACCATTCCTAATTTCTTTCCATATCCGAGTTGCTTATCCCGCAATGGATTCTTTTTGTATTCAATTGCTTTTTGAACCAACCCCGCGGGATCGGGCACATCATCTACCGATAAAAATTTTTCCATGCTATTTCAATTCTGTCTCAAGTGCAGTTAACAATAAATCAATTTCTTCCCGCTTCACCGCAAGAGAAGGCAAGATGCGAATGGTGTTTGGCTGTGCTGCACCAATAAATATTTTATGTTTCGTCAATAGATTATTCCGAACCTCTTTATGGGAATCAGGTAAGTCGATTCCTATCATCAACCCCCTCCCCCGCACTTCAATAATATTCGGAAGCGATTTTAATTTCTGCAGGAGATAATCTCCTGATTCCATGGCTGCCTGAATCAGATGCTCCTGTTCAATGATTTCCAACACCGCTAATCCTGCAGCGCAGGCCAGGTGATTCCCGCCAAACGTTGTTCCCAGCATTCCATGCCACGGTTTCAAATCAGGATGTATTAATACCCCACCGATAGGAAATCCATTTCCCATCCCTTTTGCAATGGTGATCACATCCGGTTGGATACCGGCATATTGATGTGCAAAGAATTTACCTGAGCGCCCATAGCCGGATTGCACTTCATCAAGTATTAACAATGAACCATTTTTTTTGCATCGTTCCGCCAATACCTGTAAAAATGAATCAGAGGGAAATTGAATGCCACCGACACCCAATATTCCTTCGACAATAACGGCAGCAACTTCATCCGTTAAGGAATCTCTCAATGCCGCCTCATCATTCAGCGGAATAAAAATGATTTCATGGCCGGCATTGAAGGGTGCCACAATTTTTGGATTATCAGTGGCCGCGACAGCACCGGAGGTTCTTCCGTGAAAAGCTTTTTTAAAAGCGATGATCTTTTTTCTACCGGTTGCAAAAGAAACCAGCTTTAATGCATTTTCATTTGCCTCCGCGCCTGAGTTACACAAAAACAATTGATAGTCAGGATATCCACAGAGCGCTCCCAACTTCGTTGCAAATTGCTCTTGCAAAGGATTCTGCACACTGTTCGAATAAAAACCAATCTGGTTCAACTGATCGGTTATTCGTTTAACATAATGCGGATGACTGTGCCCAACGGAAATGACTGCATGGCCGCCGTATAAATCCAGGTATTTTTCGTTTTTATCATCCCACAACCAGGAGCCTTTCGCTTTTACCGGCGTAATATCGAATAGCGGATATACATCAAATAACTTCATGATTAAAATACACTGTTTTTTAAACGTAATCCTGCTGCTTCTTCAAAGCCATACATCAAATTCATATTTTGAACGGCTTGTCCACCAGCACCTTTTATCAGATTATCCAACGCCGAATGAATGGCCAGTGTATCGCCAACCTTCTCCAGTTGAATCAAACACTTGTTGGTGTTGATTACCTGCTTCAAATCCAATGTACCACTGACCAGATGCGTAAAAGGATGGGCAGCATAAAACTTTTCATACAGCTCGATTACCTCATCAAGTGCTTTCTCAATCGTTACCATGGAGGTGACAAAAATACCACGTGTAAAATCTCCGCGCCAGGGAACAAAATTTATAGTTCCTGTAAAGGAAGACTGAACTTTTTTCAGGGTTTGATTAATTTCTCCAAGATGCTGATGGGTAAGTGTTTTATAGGCAGAAATATTATTGGCACGCCAGGTAAAATGAGTGGTGTCCTGAAGTTTCTGTCCTGCTCCTGTCGAGCCGGTGATCCCCGTTGTATGGACATCTCCACCTAACCAACCCTTTGCTGCCAAAGGCAACAGTCCCAGTTGAATGGTGGTGGCAAAACAACCAGGGTTTGCAATGTTTGATGCACTTTGAATTTCTTCCTTAAAAATTTCAGGCAGTCCGTATACAAATTTCCGGTTTTCTGCCTTTGTGGCTTCTTCATCCAACCGGAAATCATTTCCCAAATCAATAATTCTGGTGGATTCATTGATGATGCTCTCCTTTACGAATTTTTTGGATTCGCCATGGGGTAAACAAAGAAAAAGAACATCTACACCTTCCTGATAGGTATCAACAAATACCAGATCTGTCTCTCCAACCAAATCAGGATGAACATCCGTCACCTTCTTTCCGGCCTGGCTACGGCTCTGAACAAATGTTACTACAACATGCGGATGATTCAGTAATAACCGAACCATTTCTCCACCCGTATATCCGGCGGCACCTATAATTCCAGCTTTAATCTTTTCCATGCTCTTCACTTACCTGATGATATATCATGGTTTGATTTCCAAATATTTTTGAGAATCCGCGTACATCTTCTCCCGTCCAGCCTAAATTCATCTCTCCATATTTTCCAAATTTGGAAGACATCAAATCAAAATCAGACTGGATCCCCAATACCTGATAGCGGTATGGATACAATTGAATGCTGACCCTACCGGTAACATGTTTTTGTGAACTGGCTAAGAAGGCTTCCATATCCCGCATGACCGGATCAAGATACTGACCTTCATGCAGCCAGTTACCATAGAACTGTGCAAGCTGGTCTTTCCAGGAAAGCTGCCATTTGCTGAGCACATGTTTTTCAAGCGAATGGTGGGCCTTGATAATTAACAGTGGAGCGGCGGCTTCAAAACCCACGCGTCCTTTTATTCCAATAATCGTATCACCAACATGTATATCACGACCAATTCCAAAAGGACCAGCGATTGATTCCAGGTAAATGATAGCTTCGGTTGGATGAGTAAATGTCTGATCATTTACACCCATCAGCTCACCTTTTGAAAAATGTAATTCAACCTTCTCGGATTCCGTTTTAGTAACCTGCGTTGGCCACGCTTCTTCCGGAAGTGTTCCCAATGAGTTTAACGTTTCTTTACCCCCAACTGATGTTCCCCAGATACCCTTGTTGATGCTATACTGTGCTTTCTCGAAATTCATTTCTACCCCTTTTGATTTCAGGTAGCTGATCTCTTCTTCACGTGATAATTTCATGTCGCGAATTGGTGTTATGATTTCCATTCCTGGAATCAGGATGTGAAAAATCATATCAAACCGCACCTGGTCGTTCCCGGCACCTGTGCTCCCATGGGCAACAGCATCCGCATTCATTTTTTTTGCGTGTTGTGCAACCGCCAGTGCCTGTGACATCCGCTCTGCACTCACACTTAGCGGATAGGCGCCATTCTTCAATACATTTCCATACACCAGAAACCGAATCACTTTATCGTAATAGTTTCTGGTCTCGTCTACAACAATATGCGAAGCAACGCCCAGGCTTTTTGCATGATTTTCTATTCGCTTTAATTCGTTATCAGAAAATCCTCCTGTATTGACCGCGATGGTATGTACTTCATAGCCCTTGTCTTCACTCAGGTATTTGACACAATAGGTTGTATCCAATCCTCCACTAAAGGCAACTACTACTTTCTTTTTCATGAATTACAGTTTTTTCGGTGCCATGGTCTGTGTCTTCACAGACCATTTATTAATTTTTATCCTATAACCGTCTCTGTCCTCACAGACCATTTAATATTTGTTTCGGTCTGTGAGGACACAGACCGAGGATGTATTACCAAAAAAATATTCCAAACAATGAATTCTTTTTCTCCGCAGCAGGAACACCACCCGCCATTTGTTTACGTGAGCGAAGCAAAACATAACGTTTGAACTTTACCCAACGATCAAAGAGCTTCAGGTTACCCTTAAATTCGCGCTTCTTCCTTCGCTTGCTTTTTTTCGCATCCACCACCGGTATGATCGAAGGCATTGGTGTTGTCACTACCTCCTTGGCAGGATCAAAAAGCATGGCCGTACATATACAATTCTTTCTTTCTTTTAGCGTCAGGATATCAAAATTGACACAGCTTCTGCATCCTTTCCAGAACTCTTCATCGGTAGTCAGCTCCGAATACGTAACCGGTTTGTATCCCAGATTCGAATTGATTTTCATCACAGCCAACCCGGTGGTTAGTCCGAATATTTTTGAGTTGGGATATTTTTTACGGCTTAATTCAAAGATTTTGCTCTTGATTTCTTTCGCTACACCGGTTGAACGGAATGGTGGTGAAACAATGAGACCTGAATTCGCCACAAATTTCTTTTGGTCCCACTCTTCGATATAACAGAATCCTACCCAGGTGCCATCGTCTGTAACCGAAATGATGGATTTTCCTTCCTCCATCTTTCTGATAATATACTCGGGCGAACGTTGAGCGATTCCGGTGCCACGTGCTTTGGCCGATTCCTCCATTTCTTTGGTGATGGTCTCGGCATATTGGATGTCGTCAGCTGTTGCCAGTCTGACAATAATATTTGTATTCACAATCGTTAAAATTAATGGTAGTAAATGATAAAAGTGCTTTTTTGGGTAAAAAGCAGGGAACCTTTGATCCTGGATCAAATGGTTAAATCATCATGTAATGAGATTATATCAAATACGTGCCGGTCGGCATCGCCTGGTCACCTTGCAAACAGCAGATAGGTTGTGGGCCTTATTAGAGTGGTATGCGGAAAGTACCGCGAGGGTGAACAGATTTTTCAATTTCTTTTTTTCAATTAGAGGTTTACAAAAAAGAGCATCAAGTCATGATTTAGTTTATCAAAGTGCAAAATTAAGGTATAAAGTTTTTCATATGAAAGTAATTCCCTAAGGAATATCAAAATAATTCACCTAACAAAGGTTAGTAGGGAATGTCCGGTTACGGATTGTAAACCAGCGTGAGTACCGGATTGGACTGATAATCCCATGGGGTTCCATTAATTACAACACCACTCAGTCGGTCATAACTTCCGCATTTTTCATCCTCCTGAGTAAATGATAACTCCAGTAAGGCGAACGATTGATCAATAATATCTATCTGATAATCTGTATTCGGTTCAATGGCCATTTTGAAGACGCCCCGGTCAAAATCAGCAGAAGGGTTCAGCGCACTACTTTTTGCCCCCTTCGGGTAATACCGAACTACCCGTGTTGGCAATGTGTTGGCAAGAATAACATTTTCCCCGGTCTTGTCGAGAATGCTGAATTCAATAAACTGTTGCGGCTCCAGATAATACTCGCAGCAGGATGTTGCATGGAACAGCAATGCGATCCAAAAAACAACTGAACTTGAATATTTTAAAAATCTGGACATGGAATAATCATCTTATCCCTTGGTGGTTTCCTTGGATTCCGCATTGGCCAGGTGTACACCAGACTAAACTCATGTGCACCTCCACTGCCAATACCTAGCTGTGAAATGGTATAATCGAAACTATACCCAATATTGATTGCATCTTTGTTCCCAAGCTTGGTAAAACCAATCAGCAAGACGATCGATTCATTATTCACAAATCCATTCAAGGTCTTGAACGGAACACCCCGGTACCAGGTCCCCAACACAATGGGTTCAAAAGTAAAATACAGACCCAAATCTAATTGATCGAACTCTCCCTGATGCTTGTATTGAAATGCGGGTGCGATACTTCGTTCTGCATTTCGGGCATACACCCCACTCCCAACAACGCCGGGTTTCATGTAGAACTTAAATCCGCCATGGAAGGATAGTTTGATGGGTAGTTTATTGACTTCCCCGATCAGCGATTGATTGGGCTGATTCAGGTGATGCGCGGCTATACCAAGCCAGGCATTCCTCGTAAAAAATACACCACCAACAGAAAGATCAACGAATGTTTTATTAAACCCGGTATTAAATTGCTCAGCAGTATTCTGGTTAATAACATCCCCCGTGATCGGATCAAACTGATCTCCAAATGTCAACTTATCAAAGTTAATATCCCGGTTGTAAATACCAACCTGAAAGCCCGGTCGAAATCCGATGGATTCCGTGATCGAAAGTTCATAAGAATACTGCAATGCCAGACTTAATGAACGCAGGCCTGCCAGTCCTTCTATATCTCTGGAAATCAGCATCCCAATTCCGCTATTTATATCTTCGAAAAAATAATCACCATACACGGACATGGTCGTGAAATTCGCATCAATTGCGGGCCATTGATTACGGTAATTCATTCCTGCGCGCGCCTGACCCGTACCACCGGCAAAAGCGGGATTTAAGTACAGTGGAGCAGCATAAAACTGCGAAAACTGAGGATCCTGTGCAGTTACCGATTGGTGTAATGCGAGTATTAATGAGATAATGATGAGTAGCCTTTTATACATCCATTTGGGGGATAACACACAAGTCAATCGAAGCAAATTAAGTGATTATTCAATTTTAATAAAATCACACCGCACAAATATGGTGCTTTTCGGGTACTTAACGTTAATTTCTATCAAATTGTATACTTTCGTGGAACTTGGGCGTTTTACGATTGATTAATTGAGTTACGTGCAGTAAGTTGTAACAGAGATTTTGGAGAAATGATTAGAAAACAACCACACTTTTTTAAGGCCCTGGTGCTTCTTGTTTTAAGTTTTTGTGCAACTCCCGTTTTTGCACAAAATTTTTCAGCACATAATTGGTATTTTGGTAACAGCAACCTCGGAATTCGCTTTAGTCGCTCCGATAACTCACCCAGTTTAGTCACTAACCAGTTTGTTCCTTTTGGAACCGGTGGAAGCGCTGTCGCATCCGATTTGACCAATGCGAATTTGCAATTTTATACCGATGGAAGTCGTGTTTTTGATTTGAGCCATGCACAAATGCCCAATGGTTTTGGGCTTAACGGTACAACTGCTAATAATCAACCCGTTGTAATTACGGCCATCCCGGGAACACCGAATCAATACTATATTTTCACTAACAACGGCAGCATCTCGGCAACAACAGTAGACATGACGCAATTTGGTAACGCGGCATTCCCCGCCCCCGCATTTGGTGATGTCACTACCAAAAACGCAGCAGTTGGATTGGCCGGCAGAGCACAGGGAATGATTACCATTCCACATAGCAATGGAACGGACTACTGGCTCATTACACAGGAAAGTGGAACTCCAAATTATACGGTGACATTAATCGATGCTGGTGGCTTTACACATACTACTTTTGCAGGATTAGGATTTAACATTACCGCAGCAAATATTTCTTATCATCCGGGAACCGGAAGAATTGCCGTTTCACCCTCAGGGCCGACAACGGATGTGGCTATCTTAAACTTTGACAACACTGCAGGTATTCTGACCTTCGATCAGTTTGTATTGAGCTCAGGATTGCCCAGCACGGTTGCGCCTACCTACTACGATACAGAATGGAGTGCCAACGGTCAATATCTTTATCTCTCAAGAACAGGTCAGGCAGGCATACAGGCTGATGTTTTACAATACGATCTGCTGAATCCCACTACTACCCTGGCTACCGTATTACCGCAGCCCAATACCATCTTCAGAAGCTTCGGATTACAAATGGCACCGGATACCACTATTTACCATCTCTATCAGGCGACCAGCGGGGGCCCCTTTTTGTTGGGAAGGATTAGTGATACCGATTCAATTGCTGCAAATGTGAATTACACGCCTATTGCCTTTCCGGGAAACTTTGGTGGAAGTCAATTTCCTTCATTCGCACCTGCCATGAATCCGAACATGGTGATCAGCTTTACTTCGGTTGGAACATGTTCCAATGCACCAACCTCATTTTTCCCCACCGTCACCCCGACAGCCGACAGTCTCGTTTGGGATTTCGGTGATGGCAACGGTTCCAGCGACTGGAGTCCGGTATATACCTATCAAAGCGGTGGTGCTTTTCCGGTTACGGTAACCGGCTTTCTAAATGGACAGGCCAGCACTCCGGTTACTCAAAATGTAAACATCACACAGTTTGATTTGCAGATCAACCTCGTCCAGGATACAACCGCGTGTAGCTGTGAACTTCCTTTTCCAAAAGCTGATCCGCCACCACCAAGTTGCGGAGTCTTTCAGCTCACAGCACAGGTAAACGGAGGAACCCCGGTTTCCACACAATGGTTTGGTCCGTCGGGATTGCTCGTGGGACAAACTACTACAACACTTTCTCCGGATTCAGCAGGGTATTATTATTTGGTTGTCACTGACGCTACCGGGTGTTCTACCTATGCGGGGGTCAACATCAAAGAGTATGATATACAGGACCAGCGAGCCAACATCTGGTACTTTGGTAATAATGCCGGTATCGATTTTAATCCGTTGCCCGATGGCCCGGCTGTGCCCATCTCCAATCCGGTAATGAATGCACCGGAAGGAACCTCAACAATATCCGATCGAAACGGCCAGGTATTATTCTTTACGGATGGTGACAAAGTATGGGACCGAAACTTTACAGAAATAGCAACAGGTATTGGTGGAGATCCCACCTCAGCTCAAGCCGCGATCATCATTCCTGTGCCCGGTGATGAGACCTTATACTATATCTTCACCACTCAGGAAGTGCATGGAACCGGTACCTATGAAGTACGGTATTCGCTCTTTGATTTAAAACTGA
>CALOAV010000098.1:0-4170 GCA_942491425.1 uncultured Cytophagales bacterium | reverse complement strand
ATTTGAGATTGGCAAACTGATCGTCAATCGAAAGTTTTAATAGAAAAAAAATGGCAAGATACACAGGCCCTAAAGCAAGAATCTCAAGAAGGTATAATGAACCAATCTTGGGTGATAACAAGGCACTTCAAAAGAAAAACTATGGCCCTGGTCAACACGGTCGTGGAAGAAGACGTAAGCAATCTGAATATGCTATCCAGTTGATGGAAAAGCAAAAGGCGAAATATATCTACGGATTATTAGAGCGTCAGTTTGCAAAAGTATTTGATGTGGCAAACCGTAAGAAGGGTATCACTGGTGAGAACTTGCTTCAACTTTTAGAAGCTAGATTGGATAATGCAGTATATCGTCTTGGTATCGCCCCTACACGGAGAGCGGCTCGTCAATTAGTATTACACAAGCACATTGAGGTAAATGGAGAAAATGTAAATATTCCATCCTATACCCTGAAGCCAGGTGATGCGATTGGCGTACGCGAGCGTTCAAAGTCTTTAGAAGTAATTACAGAGTCTTTGTCAATTCAGGGAGTTAAGAAATATCACTGGTTAGAGTGGGATGCAAATGAAATGGTAGGAAAATTCATGTTGTTACCTCCACGGACTGATATTCCTGAGAACATCAACGAGCAGTTAATCGTTGAACTTTATTCCAAATAATCTTTTAGCGTTAATTTAAAAACACTATGTCAATATTAGCATTTCAAATGCCGGAAAAAGTAGTCATGGAGAAATCGGATGATTTCCATGGATTATTCACCTTTAAACCTCTTGAAAAAGGATACGGAGTTACCATTGGCAATGCGCTTAGAAGGATCCTCCTATCCTCGTTAGAAGGATATGCGATTACTGGGATTAAAATTCCTGGTGTACTGCACGAGTTTTCAACTATTGAAGGAGTTGTAGAAGATGTATCGGAAATTATTCTGAACCTAAAAATGGTTCGCTTCAAGAAAGTAGCAGATACATTCGATAGTAAAATTACAGTTTCCATAAAGAAGCAAAAGCAATTCACTGCCGGTGACATTGCTAACTTTTCAACTGCTTTTGAAATTTTGAACCCTGACCACGTCATCTGTACATTGGATGAGTCGGTAAACTTTGAAATCGAATTGACGATGGAAAAAGGAAGAGGTTATCTTCCTGCAGAAGAGAACAAGCCTACTGAGCAAGTATTCGGTTTTATTCCGATTGATGCAATTTTTACTCCTGTTAAGAATGTAAAATACAGTGTTGAAAATACACGCGTGGAGCAAAAGACTGACTATGAGAAGTTGCTCATCGATATTGAAACGGATGGTTCTATCCATCCGGAAAAGGCTCTTGAAGGAGCAGCCTTTATATTGATTCAGCACTTCAGATTATTCTCTGATAAATCAATTGAATTAGAAACTGATAAGGGAGAAGATATTGAACAGGTTGATGAGGAAATGTTGCATATGCGCAAGCTATTGAAGACAGGTCTTCATGATTTAGACTTGTCGGTGCGTGCTTACAACTGCTTGAAAGCTGCAGAAGTAAGAAGCCTTGGTGACCTTGTTCGTCTTGAGATTTCTGATATGATGAAGTTTAGAAACTTTGGAAAGAAATCACTTGCCGAGCTGGAGCAGCTGGTGGCAGAGAAAAACCTAACCTTCGGAATGGATCTTTCGAAGTACAAACTTGAAGAAGATTAAATAAGATGAGACACGGAAAGAAAATAAATCATTTAGGCAGGAAATCGGATCACCGGAAGGCAATGCTTTCCAACATGGCTTCCTCATTGATTTTAAGCAAGCGCATGACCACAACGGTTGCGAAGGCAAAAGCACTTCGTAAGTATGTTGAGCCCTTGATTACCAAGGCAAAAAGTGATACCATGCATTCACGCAGAACCGTTTTCTCCTACCTTCAGAATAAAGAATCCGTTGGGATGTTGTTTGGTGAGGTTGCCGGTCGGGTTGGTGAACGTGCTGGTGGATATACCCGGATTATCAAATTAGGAGATTCCCGCCTGGGTGATAATGCAGAAATGTGTTTAATCGAGCTGGTTGATTTTAACGAGATTTATACAAAAGAAGCAGCTACAAAGAAGGCAAAGACCAGAAGAAGCAGAAGAAGTACGAAAAAGACTGATGATGCCGTAGCTGCAACTGAAGAAACGACCGAAGCTTCTGCTGAAGTAGCAACGGAAGAAAAGGCTGAAAAGAAGCCTGCTAAGAAAAAGGCAGCAAAGAAAAAGACTGAAGAATAATTGGTCACGTCAATAATTATAAAAAAAGGGGTTGAATTTGAATTCAACCCCTTTTTTATTGGCTCACAATCGATTGCTCATGAGGAACAATTGCACAACAATTGTCGACCCATGAAAATACCTGTCTATTATTCCCTTCATTCCGCGGGAGCGGTTAATTTTGCAATGCAATGGAACAACAAATAATGGATAAAAAAGCATATCTGCTACTGGAGGATGGCCTCCTAATGGAAGGCATCTCAATCGGCAAAACAGGAACCTCAGGTGGAGAAATCTGCTTCAACACTGGAATGACCGGATATCAGGAAATCTATACGGATCCGTCCTATTTTGGGCAGATCATTGTGAATACTACCGCGCATATTGGTAACTATGGAGCGGTTGATAATGAACAGGAATCTGAGAACCCAAAGATCAGTGGGTTGGTCGTCAATGATTTCTCAAAAGAGTTTAGCCGAAAGGAGGCCAAAGAATCTCTTCAGCAAAACTTGGAGCGCCATGGAGTTGTTGGCATCGCCGGAATAGATACAAGGATGCTGGTGCGCCATATCCGGGATAAAGGGGCCATGAATGCCATCATATCTTCCACTTTGTCTCCCGAAGAATTAAAAGCCGAGATTGGCAAAGTACCCAGCATGGAGGGACTTGAGTTGTCATCAAAAGTGACCACAGAAAAGCCATATTTCGTGGGTAATCCGGATGCTCAGCACAAGGTAGCTGCGCTTGATCTTGGAATCAAGAAAAGCATTCTTACCAATTTAGCAGATCGCGGATGTTATGTCCATGTATTTCCTGCAAAGACCACTTTTGAAGAAATGGAAGCCTGGAAACCTTCAGGGTATTTTATTTCGAACGGACCGGGAGACCCGGCAGTAACGCAGTATGCCGTAGAAACGGTGAAGAAAATTCTCGATGCCGAAAGACCACTCTTCGGTATATGCCTGGGCCATCAGATTCTCGCCGAAGCATCTGGTATATCAACGTATAAAATGCATCATGGTCATCGCGGGTTAAATCATCCCGTCAAAAATATGCTGACGGGTAAGGGGGAAATGACCTCTCAGAATCATGGCTTTGCAATTAATGAAAAAGATATTGAAAGCAATGATTCCATTGAAGTAACGCATATGCATTTGAATGATAATACCATTATGGGTATCCGGAGAAAGGACAAAAAAGCGTTCTCCGTTCAATACCATCCGGAAGCATCACCGGGCCCACATGATTCGCGCTACCTGTTTGATCAGTTTGTAGCCATGATGAATTAGATGCCAGATAAAAGACAGGAAACACAAATATTAATAGGTTATAAAATTGGACTTAGTGTCCGATCATAGTAAATCCAAAAATCCACACATCCTTAAATCCCAATAAAATATGAGTTTAATAGAAAGTATTCATGCCCGTCAGATTTTAGATAGTCGCGGTAATCCAACAATCGAGGTCGATGTAATCACTGAAAGTGGAGCATTTGGTCGTGCAGCTGTCCCATCCGGAGCCAGCACAGGTACGCACGAAGCTGTTGAACTTCGTGATGGAGATAAAAAGAAATTTTTAGGAAAGGGAGTATTGAAGGCAGTCAATAATGTGAATACCAAAATTGCTGCTGAAGTTGTTGGTTTTCCAGTCTATGAGCAAAGCCTGCTTGATAAAATCATGATTGAATTGGATGGTACACCCAACAAAGCAAAGCTTGGCGCGAATGCTGTTTTAGGAACTTCGCTGGCCATCGCTAAAGCGGCTGCTATGGATGCTGGTATGCCGTTGTACCGCTACATTGGTGGTGTTGGTGCAACAACGCTCCCCGTTCCAATGATGAACATTTTAAATGGTGGAAGTCATGCCGACAACTCCATCGACTTTCAGGAGTTTATGGTGATGCCGGTGAAGGCAAAATCATTCTCACAAGCACTCCAAATGGGAACTCGAAGTCTTTCATCA
>CALOAV010000097.1:0-26029 GCA_942491425.1 uncultured Cytophagales bacterium | reverse complement strand
CAAAAGTGGGGTGAATAGAACAATAGCTGTTGTGGTTGCAGATGAATTAGTACTTCATGGAAAAAGAACATAAACATTTAAAACAATGAAAAGAATAATCTTATTATCGATTTTAGTAATAACTTTCGGATGTAATACAGAAGAACTACCTGTAATAACTCCAGAAATAGGCCCAGGGTATTACCGGGCTATCAATAATGACGTTGATGGGAAGACATCTAGATCTCCTATTGCATTCACAGGATATGAAACAAAGAATATAAATGCACGGGTGATGGATGACGATCCCCTGGGAGTCTTGCCATATGTTTTGGATGAGGCAGTGATCGATGGATGTCTAACCGTAAAGACATGGGTATGCTATTCCGTACCATATCTTCCGATTCCATCTGCTGATGCTTATGGAGCCAAGTTTGGTATATCGTTTGAGCTATCCGGAGATTGTAGTGCAAGTCCTCCAACTTCTCTTGTGATTAAAGATAATGCCTTGTCTTCATTGAGGTATCCCGATCCATATACAGATACTCCATATAATTTAGCCGGAGATAAATACTGGACAGTGGGAACTACAATATACTTAGAGGAGATGAATCACGTTAAAGACCCATCATCTGGAGTATGTGGATTGGTAATCTATATGATCCCAGTGAACCTAATTACAACTGGTGGTTTGACTTTGAGGTATTCGATGATCAGGGAGTTTCAAGAGGAGATGTATATTTAAAGACTTCTGCAAACTTTAACCAGAAGAAAGTAACTGGGAGACCAAATGAAGAATGTACTGACTTTGCATTACCTGTAACATGGATGGGAGTATCAGCGAGTACTTCCGGAGATTGTAACTTATTCTCTTTCACTATAACGGAGGAGGAAGATGTGTCTTTCTATGAGATTGAATTCTCTAAGGATGCTAAAGTATAGGAAGTTGTAGGATCTATTCCAGCAAAGATCCTGGATACCGGTGTTGATTTGAGTCGCAAATTAATTCAAATGGCTCAGGCCAACGCTGCCAAAGCCGGTTTATCTCATCGACTCAGTTTCGAAGTCGGAAACTCCGCCGGACTGCCTTTTGATACTGCATCCTTTGAGTGGCATCAGCACCGATGCTGCATTCATTGAATCATCCCGTAACCGTTTTAAAAGAAATCTCTCGGGTGTTGAAAAAGGCGGCGAGGCCTGGATCTATGATCCTGCCAATGTTACGGCCTATATCGACAAAGGAAAATGGAAAGCATCCCTTAATTTACGCGAGCGGTCATTTTTATGGTTTTTTAAACTGCTCGGCCTGCATAAGCCGATTGCAGCATATACGCGGGAGCAGGTGATTCCCATGATCGAAGCAACTAATTTCGAGTCTTTCGAGATCGATGAGAGAAAAATGAAATACGGATTAAACGGATGGAAATAAAGCTTAAGCGTTTACAGGTTCAGCCCGCCCTGGTGCGACTTATAAGATCATATTACAGCCCGCGTCAGGTTCCCAAATATGGTTTTAAATATTTGTGCAACGTAAAGTAAGGTCTGGGCCAGGGAGTTCACCGTTCAGGGTTGTTTTGAATGATGAACATCGAACATTGAATCCCTGAGGGCGGTTTATCCACCAAGGGTAAAGAATTCCCGGAGTTGATCTTAACCTCGGCCGTTTTATTCAAACCAAGAAACACACGAAATGACACGAAATAAGATAGGTTGATTTTTTTTCGGTGTATTTCGTCCCCCCCATTTCGCGAGGTTATAAACATTATGTTTTATCGCTATTGGCCCATTTTAGAAGCAAGCCCCAATTCCCTGAAATCAATTGCCTACCTCCGATTCGGCTGCGGGTCGGTTTTTATGCTTTGCGAATGGCACACTGAAGTGATTTTTGGTCCGGATATCCCATGATGGGTTCCCTGCAAAGGACGTCGGTGAGCAGATTGCCGTTGGCATCCCCACCCCAGCCGTGGGGAACCAGCACGACCCCCTCGGCCACCCGTTCGTCCACGCGGGCCTTCATTTTCACCCGACCTCGATTGCTTTCCACCAGGATCGTATCGCCATCTTCGATGCCGAACTTATTTGCCGTTTCAGGACCCATCTCAGTAAGGCCCTCGGGACAAATTGGAACTTTCAGGGCACTCACCCTGCGGTGCTGGCTGTGCGTGTAGTATAAATTGCGGTTTCCGACCGGATAGAATCAAGGGATATTTTTTGCGAAACAGGCCATCTCCGCGTATTGGGCCCCTTTCCGGTTCCAGATAAGAGGGTAGGGGGTCGAATCCTGCCTTTTCCAGGGTCTCACTGTAAAACTCGATTTTTCACGAAGGCGTGCGGAAAAGGCCCTCCGGAATAGGTCATTTTTTTCTATGCAAAATCCCCTTGCGGCTTTTCGTTCAGGAGATAGTCAAAGGCGAGCCCCCTATGGCTTAGTTGCTTTCGCTCCCAATACCAATTGTGTCAATATAAATGACTACCAGCATGCCAGGTCGATTGTACAACATCTGGATTCAGTTGCTGATATCGTAATCGTATCCTTTCATGGCGGTGCCGAAGGCAAAGATTATCAACATGTACCCCGTAAACATGAGCTGTTCCATGGCGAAGATCGCGGGAATGTTCATGAATTCTCTCATCTGATGGTTGATGCCGGGGCTGATATCATTTTCGGACATGGACCGCATGTTACCCGAGGAGTAGAAGTATATAGAAATCGGTTTATTGCCTATAGTCTGGGTAATTTTTGTACCTACAAGGGGATCAACATTGCTGGCATCAATGGATGGGCACCCATTATAAAAGTCTTTACAGATCGTACGGGAGCTTTCCTGAAGGGCGAAATCACCGCAACTTACCAAGTGTATGGTGTGGGTGTAAAAATTGATCCCAATAATCAGGTGAACAAAAAAATTAA
Organism: uncultured Cytophagales bacterium; assembly: GCA_942491425.1. Classification (GTDB taxonomy): domain Bacteria; phylum Bacteroidota; class Bacteroidia; order Cytophagales; family Cyclobacteriaceae; genus JBGTGG01. Next base: position 23,139 of record CALOAV010000097.1, on the reverse strand, counting down.
AGAATTATCGAAAAAAGATTTTCCTGAATCGACTATTAGCATTGACGATAAAGGTATTATTACTTATCTTGACCAACTATAAGCATGGCATACAAAGAAAAGGAAATTGAGAAATTATACTACTCTATCGGAGAAGTAGCTGAGTTATTCAACGTTGCACCATCGCTCATTCGTTTTTGGGAATCCGAGTTTGACATCATCAAACCCAAGAAAAACAGAAAAGGAAATCGTCAGTTTACAAAGGAAGATATTGATAATGTACGCACGATTTATCACCTGGTAAAAGAGAAGGGATTTACCCTTAACGGAGCCAAGGATATGCTTAAAAATGATGTGCAAGGCGTTAAAGACAAAATGGAGATGATTGATTCCTTAAAAAAAATAAGGAAGTTTCTAACCGATCTAAGCCAAGAGCTCTAGATTAACCACAAAATCGATTACCGTTAGCCTTGATTTTTATGATTTTGAATGGATCAAAATAGACTTTCCCTATTAGCCCTACATTTCGTTCCTGGTATTGGCGATTACTTGATTCGTCAACTCATTAGCTATTGCGGTGCCGCTGACAAAGTCTTTACAACCCCAAAAGGAAAACTATTAAAAATACCGGGCATTGGACAAGCCACTATCAAATCACTGACTTCCGGAAAACCTCTTTCTTTAGCCGAAAAAGAAATTGAGAAAGCTATACATTCTGAAGTTGAACTAGTTTTCTATACCGACAAAAACTATCCATCTAGGCTTAAAGAAATCAATGATGCCCCCACTCTTTTGTATTGCAAAGGAAATATCAATCTTGAACAACAGAAAACTGTTGCCATCATTGGTACACGAAACGCTACAGAATATGGTAGAGCGCAGGTTGAGAAAATTGTTAAGGATTTAGTTCCGCACCAGCCACTAATTATCAGTGGCCTTGCATATGGGATTGATATTCACGCACACAAGGCTGCTTTAAAAAACAATCTTCCTACAGTTGGAATCATGGGAAGCGGAATTGATGTCATCTACCCAGCGGTACATCGCGAGACTGCAATGAAAATGCAGGAGGGCGGTGGACTAATTACAGAGAATTCTTTCGGTACTAAGCCCGATGCTCATAATTTTCCCGCAAGAAACCGAATCATTGCTGGACTGGCTGATGCGTTAATTGTTGTTGAAGCCGCGCAGAAAGGAGGGGCATTAATTACCGCACAAATTGCGAATAGTTACAACAAAGATATTTTTGCAGTTCCCGGAAATAATGGAAATTCCTTTTCGTCAAGGTTGCAATAACCTGATCAAAAGCAATCGCGCCCACTTACTAACCTCCATTAAAGATGTTGAATACATTATGAATTGGGAAGCCGGTACGGAAGTGAAGAAAAAAAAGTGACCATCCGCATTGATCAGTTTGAACTGGAAGAACAACCAGTCATTGGTTTGATGCTGGATAAACCAGAAGGTGTAAAAATTGATGAGTTGAGTTGGCGCTCCAATATTGCCGTTGGCAGACTCGCCTCCATCCTACTCACACTCGAATTTAAAGGAGCTGTTAAATCCTTTCCAGGAAAGGTCTATAAATTGGTTGTTACCTAGAGTTGATCTTCGTTGTTGTCCAAGTTTTTTGATTACAACGCTCTTTGATGACCTCATACGCTTTCAAGTCACCAAGTTCACCGGCCTTGCTTAAATCAAGACAGCCACTTTTTACATCGCCATAGTTGATACGAAGAATACCACGCATATAGTAAGCATCCATATTTTTAGGATTGATCTCTATAATTTTTGAGCAATCATTAATGGCATCCTCATAGGCTTGTAAAAATTGTTTTGCTTTCCCACGATTGAAATACGCATCGATGTAATTCTCATTGAGGTTTACCGCGGATGTATAATCTGCTATAGCACCGTAATAATCCTGAAGTTTCATTTTCACATTGCCACGCACAAAAAATACATCTGCAGATTTAGGATTCTTTTCAATTGCCAAATTGTAATCTTTCATAGCACCATGATGATCTTCAAATACTTCCTTGATGTTTGCCCGAACATAGTAGGCAGTGGCGTAATTGGGATCAATCTCAATAGCTTTATTCAAGTTTAAAAGCGCTTCCATGTATTCACGCTTCTCATAAAACTCCATCCCCTTCTGCGTAAACTCACGGGCATTTTGAGCAACACTTATCAAAGCAGGCAAACAAAAAAGTAAAGCAACCACTAATTTCTTCATACTGTATTCTATTTTCGAACACTACAAAAGTAGAATTTCCATTAATGAAAAGAGGTTGTACGTAATATTTTCAATGCTTTCCAAGGATTTTATTGGCCAAAATCATCGCTTTTTCAAATTCATCCTGATTAATTCCCGGTAACTCTTCACCCTGATCCTTCAAAAAACCAACAATCTTTTCAGTAGCCATATTGCCCACTAGTTTATCTTCCGCCATCGGGCAGCCACCAAATCCATAAATCGCTCCATCGAAACGTCTACATCCTGCATCATAGGCTGCTTTAATTTTTTCGAGTGATGTAGCAGGGTTTGAATGCAAGTGCACACCAATTTCTTGCTGTGGGTATGAGGAAGATAGTGACTGAAATAAGATCCTGATTTGCTCTGCGGTTGCCGCGCCAATGGTGTCGGCCAGTGAAATAACATCTGCCCCCAGTGTGATTAATATCTCTACAAATTGTGAAACGAGATCTGAACTATACGGGTCACCATACGGATTCCCAAAACCCATGCTAATGTAGGTGACCAGTTTTTTGTTTGCCTTCACACACACTTCCTTGATTTCAGCGAGAGTATTAAGTGCCTCCGGTATTGATTTATTCGTATTTCGTTGTTGAAACGTTTCAGAAATTGAAAGTGGAAATCCTAAATACGATATCGAGCCATAGGTGGCCGCCTGTTCTGCTCCCCGGGTATTCGCGATAATGGCCAGCAGTTTTGATTTTGACTTCCGGATGTCCAGTTGTGCCAACACCTCATCGGTATCCCGCATTTGCGGAATCGCTTTAGGAGATACAAAACTTCCAAAGTCGATCGTATCAAATCCAACTTTAAGTAGTTGGCGGATGTATTGAATTTTGCTTTCCGTGGGAATAAAGTCTTCCATCCCTTGCATGGCATCACGAGGGCATTCAATTACTTTAATCATTGTAGTGTATTATTGATCATCATTCATGCAACTTAGAGAATTTCAGTATTGTATTCGTCCATTGGATTAAATAATTATTAGGTGAATGTAATGCAGAATTTCGCCTAATTTGAGCCGCTGGTACGCCCGGAAAACGATTGCGACTCGACAAATGTTTAGACAAGCATCTGACCGGTAACATTACATTAAAGGGTTATTCAATCAATGGTCGGAATTTTCAGCAGTTTAACCTCATTTTCATATATTTTTACAAAATTGAAGGATTAATTCGCGATTTGAACCTCTACATATAAACGTTTATGCCATTACCAGAATTTACCGGCGCTTTAGGTGTCAAGCGTGCTGCCCATTTATTGCGCAGAGCCACCTTTGGTGCAACCAAACAACAGATTGACACCTTTGCTACCTACACTCCGGTACAAGCCATTACCCAATTATTCAGACAAGCATTACCTGATCCAGTTCTACCCGTGGATCCTGAAACAGGAAGTGAATGGTTTCTTTCCGGGGTTATCCCCGACGTGAGTAGTGAATCGTTTGATTTACAAAACTATTTTAAAAAATGGGTGGTTGGACAAATGTTGAGCTCAGGCATTGCACCAGCACAATCCCTGGCCTATTCTGCTCGTGAAAAAATTATATTCTTTTTACATACCCATTTTACTGCTATATCAGAAAAGATCGGAAGCAGCCGGGCACTCTATTTTCAAAATCAGCTTTTTCGGCTTTATGCATTGGATGCACTTAACCCTGATCCACTGGTCAACATTAAAGAACTAACCAAAAAAATTAGCGTGGACAATGGAATGATCCGGTTACTGGATGGCAATCAAAACGTAAAGGGAAGTGTGAATGAAAATTACGCCCGTGAGCTACTCGAACTGTATTCCATCGGCCGTGGATTGGAAGGCACCTTACCTCCTGCAACGGAACAGGGTGATTACATTGTTTATAAAGAGCAGGATGTACAGGAGGCAGCCAAAGTATTATCCGGATGGGAGTTCGACCTGGATAGGGATGTCCCCTACGCAAGTCTTGTGAGTATTGATCCGGATACACTATTACCCAGGGGCAAAGTCAGGGGAAATTCGCTCAACGCGTCAGGCCATGATAATGATCCAAAAATATTTAGTAATCGGTTTGGCAATGCGGTCATACAACCCGACCCGGCTTTGTTAAATGCGGGAAATGCAACAGAAGCAAGTGCACTTGATGAGATCTCACAACTTATTGAATTGATTTTTGCACAAACAGAAACTCCGCGCAACATCTGTCGAAAAATCTACCGCTTTTTTGTCTATCACGAAATTAACGCTACAGTAAATAGTTCCATCATCACGGAAATGGTGAACACATTGATCAGCAATGGCCATAAAATTCAGCCGGTGATTGAAAACTTATTGCGTAGTCAACATTTCTATGAAGCGAATGCAGGTGTCGATGATGATAACTTTGGTGCCATAATTAAATCACCTTTGGATTTGATGAATGGATACATCCGATTTTTCAATATCCCTGTACCTACAATGGCTTCTCCCACAGCCTTCTATGATTTTACCAGTGATCTTCTTCTACTTAGTGGAAGGATGGGGATGAGTTTTTACCAACCCTTTGATGTTGCCGGATACGATGCCTATCATCAGTTTCCGATTTACAATAGAAGCTGGATATCGGTTAATTACCTGACGAACCGGTATGATTTTATCCGTCAAAACATTTCATCCAGTTTAATGGGTCCCTATGCTTTTGATCCGATCGCCTTTATTGAAGCGAATTTTACAAATGTGATCGCATCCAATGCACGGTCACTGGTTAGTGAACTCGCAAAATACCTGTTACCTGTACAGGACAATTTAACATTCGACACCGCTGCAGACGATAATTCTGGTCTGACAGCAGAGCGATTGAATTATTTTCTTGTCACCTTTTTATCCGATATCGATCCCCCGGGTACCGAAGAAAGTGAATGGACCAATCGATGGACCAATAAAATCGGAATGGATACCGTTCGGGGCCAGCTAGAAAATCTGTTTAATGCAATGTTGCAGTCACCCGAATACCAATTAATGTAATCAATTATGAAATGCTCATCAGCAAAGCAAACCAACAAGAAAGATATCTGGCATGGCATTCCATGTGTCTTTGCACATTAAATTATTAACACATGAAGAGAAGAAATTTTCTAAAGAAACTTCCGGTAGCGGTCAGCATACCTTTTACCATTGGTGGTATTCCATTAAATGTGATGGCCGATAATCCATTATCCAAACTTGCCGGGCAAAGCACAAACGATCGGGTGCTGGTAATTTTACAAATGCACGGTGGAAATGACGGATTGAATACACTGATTCCGGTGGATGATTACGACCAATATTATAGTCGCAGGGCAAACATCGCTATTCCTGCAAAAGATAGTGTACGAAAATATATCCCGGTCGATAGTACGTTACCCCTTAATGCGCAAGTAGGGTTCCATCCCGATATGCAGGCCATGAAGGGATTGTATGATCAGGGAAGGCTAGCCGTCATTCAGGGTGTTTCCTACAAGAACAACAATGGATCACATTTTAGAGGAAGGGATATCTCTTTTATGGGGGGTGGTTCAGATGATTACTACAATTCGGGATGGATTGGACGATACCTGCAACAGGAATTCGCCCCGGAAACCTATCCTGAAGATTTTCCTAATCCGGACATGGAAGATCCGCTGGCCCTTGAAATGGGCAGTGATGTTTCTTTAATTTTTCATCAGGACGGAAATATTCCAACCTCTATTTCAATAAATGATCCGGTGGGCTTTTTTAATCTGGTTGATGAACTGGAAGGATTTGATGATGTCAACATTGACCCAAGAGGAAAACCTCCGGTTGCACTAGAGAATTCACCGTACGGGAAAGAACTTGATTGGATTCTTTCATTGGAAGATAAATCGGAAGATTACGCTGAACGCTTATACAATGTGTATTTGGCGGGTCGGGAAAGCACTACCACCTATCCGGAGTCGTATCCATTCAATGCACCTTCCGGGAGCAAAATCAATCGGTTGACACCTCAACTTAAATTAATTGCCCGTTTATTGGATGGTGGATGCAAAACAAAAGTATTCCTGGTAAAGATTGGTGGTTTTGACACCCATGCATCTCAGGTAGAAAGTTATGACCCTACCATGGGTGTACACGCAGCATTGATGTACCATATATCCACAGCCATGAAAGCCTTTCAGGAAGATCTTCGGGCAAAAGGACTTGAAGATCGGGTGCTAACGGTGACGACATCTGAATTTGGTAGAAGAATCCACTCAAATGGAAGTTATGGTACCGATCACGGTACCGGGGGACCTGTCTTTATTTTTGGAAAAGGTGTGAAGCCCGGAGTGAATGGAATCGTACCTGATTTATCCAAGAACAATGTGGAGTTGCAATATGATTATCGTCAGGTTTACGCCAACCTGCTGAAGGATTGGATGCTTGTTGATGAAGCCAAAATTAACAATGATATCTTCTTCGGTAACTTTATCAACGGCACGGTCGATGGTGTTACGTATGAACCGCTTCCGCTGGCCAGCCAGTTAATCACCGATGTTGATGGTTTTATTGCCACCCGCTTTGCTTTGGAAGATTGCTACCCAAATCCTGCAAAGGACACCACCACCATTCATTTCAGGATTAATACAAATGCTCAGGTAGGTGTTAATCTCATGGATAGTATGGGAAAGAAATTACAAACACTTATTGATGCAACTTTTGAGCCGGGTGAGCATAGAGTTGAAGTATCATTAGCATCACTGCCATCAGGAACTTATCTTTATCAAATGAAAAGCGGATTCTTAAAGGATACCAAGAAGTTAATTATAATTGATTAATACATTCTGCCATCCATTGGCAGGCTGTAACATAAAAAAATAAATAGGAACACATGAAAAGACTCTTACTGATGGTGTTGTGTCTGTCCCTGCTGGGTACTATAAGTTTTGCGCAGGGAAAAAAAAGAAAACCACCCAAAAATTTTAATTCCAAAAATAAGCAAGACGAAAAGTTTCTGGAGAAACAATTCTGGATGGGATTAAAAGCCGGAACCAATCTAACGAAAGTTCATGTCACAAAGCAGTATTCGGTAATCTCGCCGGTAAATGAAACCAGTACAGAAAAATCGTACGAGAGTTTTAATAAACCAGGAAGTCAGGTGGCACTAGAACTTACATTCTACTATAAAGGCATTTCCGCGAGTCTACAACCTACCTATCGCTCTTCTACGTTCGCGTATACCAATTCCTATGAATGGGTGGATGGCACGATCCCGACTAACTCCTTAACACTTGATTATTATCAGGAGCAAAAGATAGAATACGCTGAAATTCCATTGGTCATAAAATATGAATTTCTTACGGGAAATTTCAGACCCTATATTCAATTGGGTGGCTATGCAGCCTTTCTGATCAATGCCAATAAAACGGTGGAGGTCTCAGGGATGGATCTGGCATCCGGAGGCGAAAATTCATTTACCAATGAACCGGTAATTGTCGGTGCAAAAGATCTCTTTGCAAAAAACAGCTGGGGACTTATCGGTGGCGCCGGGGCTAATTATAACCTGGGTAACATTCGCATCAATCTGGACATTATGTACCGGTACGGCATGAGCAATATTGCATCAACTGAAAACCGATTTAGCAACGACCGCCTGTCAGGAGTGGGTGATGCTATGGATGATATGACGATGGACAATCTTTCGATTTCACTTGGCGTACTCTTCCCGCTTCGCTTCTTATCCAGTGGATTCAAATCTTCAGATTCAAAATAGACTTCCGTTATGATCAAAAATATATTTTCAATTCTTTTATTTTCGATGTTATCATTTGGATATTTCTCTTGTTCAGAAGAATCCAATCCGGTTTTCGATCAAAATAATTTCACAAAAATCTATGACAACAATTCATTCTCAGCAGCCTTTTATCCGATTGATGTTCAGCAAACGGCCGATGGAGGATACATCGTACTGACAAGAATTGATATAGAAAATTCTCAATTTTTTGAAACCTACTTATTGAAAGCTGACAAGGAGGGAAACTTTGAAAAAGAGGTTTACCTGGATGCAAATTTAGTGAATCCTGTTGGAGAGTTCATGAAAGTGGGTGATACGTATACATTTTTCTGTATGGATGAATTCAGAAATACCCAGTTGGTAAGTATGGATGGCGACCTGGAGAATATCACGGTAACACCGGTCAATGGCATGACCTACCCGTATGTTGCAACACTTGATAACACCAATTTTATTCTTCAGAGCTATAGTGATGTCAATAAAAAGACAGCGGTATCCATTGTAAATCCATCGGGGGGTGTTCTTACCAGCAAGGAATTTGATCTGGGAGCAGGCTTTGAAATTGATCCTGAAATTGATATCGTACAGCATTTCCTCAAGTATGGTAAAAAGATTCCTTTTCAAGTAGGCAAAACAGGTGGTACCTATTATTTCAATGGATTCTATAATTATTCTATTGCACTTGTTTTTACTGACTTAAATGCCGACGATCCCCAGGGTGTAGTCTATGGTGAGGGAGATAATGGTGGTATCAGTACAGTCGTTCCTATATCGGGCTCCACCTTTGCGTTGGCCCGTACAAATTTTGGAAAGAGCTACATACTTCCAAATGAGACTCTTAATCTGAGTGGAATTTCCTCCAGTGACGGAGGAAATTCTTTTCCTGAATTAGAAATAAATGCTCCTATCAAGATTCTTCGCGCTACAGGAACATCAAAGAATGTACTGGTTTATGCAAGTAATACGCGCTCCAAACAAATTGGATTATTCTTCTATGATGAGGCCAGCGGAGAATTTATTAGTAGCCGTTATTTGGGTTTCAGTAACCCGTATGAGGTTGGTGATCTCAGGCAAACTGAAGATGGTGGAATTGTCATCTGCGGCACTACGTATCTGGCCGGACGCTTTCCCCGCATTTGTCTGTTCAAGTTATCAAAGGAAGAGTTTGAAGGCCAGCTGTAAAGCATGGTGATTTCGTACTTTATTGCTATGGACTATTGCTCCATTTTTTACACCTTGCCAACGGATTCATGAATAATCAATGATTACGGTACAGGAACGAATAAGCCTTAAACCCTTCAATACTTTTGGAATCGATAGCAACGCCAGGTATTTCACCAGCCTAACCTCCATTGCAGCCGTAACCGATGTACTGCAATTACCAGTTTTTCAATCCGGGAAATATATCATCCTAGGAGCCGGAAGTAATGTCTTATTTACTAAAGATTTTGACGGACTGGTTATTCGAAATGAGATAAAGGGTATTTCCATCGTTTCAGAAGATGAAACCCAGGTGGTTGTTAAAGTAGGTGCAGGTGAGATTTGGCATGACTTAGTCTGCTATGCACTGAAAAGGAATTGGGGAGGTATCGAGAATTTGTCCCTGATTCCGGGGACGGTAGGCGCTGCACCGATGCAAAATATTGGTGCTTATGGGGTGGAGATTAAGGAAGTGATTGAAAATGTTTCAGCAATTGAAATAGCGACCGGAGATGAAAAAATATTCACAAATGAAGACTGTGCATTCGGGTATAGGGAAAGCATTTTCAAACATGAACTCAAAAACAAGTTTATCATCTCAAGTGTTACTTTAAGACTATCTAAAACTAATCACCGTATTAACATAGCATACGGAGGATTGCGCGATTCTCCTCTTATCGCAGGCAATCCTGCTGTCACCATCCAGGATGTCAGTGCTGCCGTCATTACAATCAGACGAAGTAAATTACCTGACCCAACCCAGATTGGTAATGCAGGAAGTTTTTTTAAAAACCCTGTTATTGAAACAGAATCATACAATTTATTGCAAAAAGAATACCCGTCTATTCCGGGGTACACGGTAAGCGACCATGAAACCAAAATTCCGGCAGCCTGGCTCATCGAGCAGTGTGGTTGGAAAGGTAAAACAGTAGGTAATATCGGTGTACACCAGCATCAACCACTCGTGTTAGTGAACTATGGTGGAGGTAAAGGCGATGAAATCCTCTCGCTGGCTAAGCAAATTCAACAGAGTGTCCAAGATAAATTTGGAGTTAAACTTCAACTTGAAGTAAACGTCGTGTGAAGAATTTGTCCGGGGAATTTTTGTTCCGAATGATCATCACCCAATTTCATGACACGAAAAAAAACTTAAAATATTTTTGGTAATTAAAAATTTGTTTTAACTTTTCATTACGTTAGAAGTACAAAATTATTTTTTTAACGCTATGGCAAAAAGAGAGCAGCTACAAAAGGTCGATTAAAGCGACAGATTTTGAACGCTGCTAACAAGAAAAGTACTTAGGTTTTGCCTAATCACTTTTTACAAAGGGCACACAGTTGGCTTCCCTTTTTTTGTACAGGAACACATGTTGCTTCCCTACGGTCGGATGCCACGACTGGCAATGGGTAACTGGCTTGATTTGCGATGTGTGATTTGCGATTAGTGAGTCACTGTTGTCCCTGCCTGCGCGTAGCCGCTTCGGCGAAGGCAGGCAAATCAAAAAAAGTTTCCGGTTGCCAGTAGCCTGTCTCCTGTTGCAACGAGCGTAACACCGATACAAAGTGAATCCTTCGTTATTTTATATACCGGAGTTCCCAAAAGGCCAGATCGTGAGCCACCGGCAACCGGCAACTGGTAACCGGCAACTGATTTGGAAGGTTGTACCACGGAGTTGCACGGAGAAGCGCGGGTTACAGCTAATATTCTTCGTGGCCCTCTGTGCTCTGTGAAACTAACTAACAACAACGACCATCAGATCATATGCGTAACATTGGTCAACGTTCCACTATATTTTTCAGCAGCAACGCCAAACTTTTGAAGGAAATCTACACCTTCATCCGAACCGATACCTTTGTATTCAGCATACGAATTTAAATAGATAACCCGTTTAATTCCCATTGAGTAAATGATACGGGAGCACGCCAAACAAGGTGATAACGTAACATACAGCGTGGCGCCATTCACTGAGGTTTGATTTTTAACCGCATAGAGTATCGCATTTTGCTCAGCATGGATGGCCAGCGAGCAGCCCCCTTTTGAGTCTCGTGGACAACCTTGATCGGGCCACTCCTCATCACAGTTGTGTGTACCTGAAGGAGGCCCGTTATATCCAATTGAAATAATCCGTGTGTCCTTTACCAAAACTGCCCCCACGTGTCTTTTAATACAATGTGAACGTTTCGCGAGGTTCACTGCGAGTTCCATATAGATATCATCGAATGCAGGTTTTACCATAAGTCGTCAACACATCGTTTACATAATCACTATCCTAAAATACCGATAATCATAATCCCTGGAAGGATTTTTGTACTAGGCTCATCTTACCTTATATTAGCCTCGAATTTAGCAGATCAATGGGGAGAATTACTAGTGTATTGATATTATTATTCGGATCGTTTTATTCAAACGGTCAGGAGTCCATAAAGCACCGTCCGAGCCCACTTTCCATTACGGCGGTAAAATACAAGGACTGCTATTTAAAAATAACGTATTCGCAGCCCCATAAACATGGACGGGAAATTTTTGGCAAGCTTGTACCGTATGGTGAAGTGTGGCGAACAGGTGCAAATGAGGCAACTGAAATGACCATTACAAAAGACATTCGAGCTCAACGGTAAACTCCTTGAAAGCAGGCACCTACTCACTGTTTACTATTCCGCAGGAAAGATAAGTGGACCATTATCATCAACAGTGAATTAGGGCTTTGGGGGTCTTACAACTACAATTCGAAAATGGATGCAATGCGTTTTGAAGTTCCTGTTAAGAATACCACCACCGCGTATGAAGCCTTTACCATCAACATCCGACAAATAAATGATGTTGCTACATAGAGTTTCTCTGGGATCAACACACGAATAGAAATTCCTATAAAATTTATTAATTAGCATGAGATTAAAATTCGTCATCACTACAGTTCTATTTAGGATTATCCTTCAATCTGGAAATGGTCAGGAGTTAACCGAGCTGGATAAAAAAAATGGATTTAAGGATATTTATCTTGACTATCCTGTTGACTCCATCAAAGGAACGAAACTCAAGAAAGAGTTTAAAGAAAAGCACAATGTGATGGCACAGCTTTACGAAGTGGATAATCCAGAGTATGCAACTGTCGGGAGTGTGGAAGTTAAAAAAATTGAATTAAAGGTATACGAAGGATTGATTTATGAGATTCGTGTGATTACGGAAAAGACCCCAAACTAATGAAAGGACTTGAACAGATTTATGGTTCTGCCTTTTATAATGTACGAAGTGCCACCTACACCTGGACGGGTGTGAATGTTGGATTAACCTTTATCGCTAATTCAAAGAAAACACTTGAATTAATCTACACATCTTCCATAGTAAATAAAATGATGCGGGAAGTGAAAAATGAAAAAATAAAAGAAGTAGCTGATGATTTTTAAACGTCTAAAAACAATATTTTATTTGCCGTATCCTATCTGTTAGGATCAATCAGTCTTCATGCACAAGAAATGAAACCAGAAGAAACAGAAGTTTGGGAACCCGAACCGGCGGTTGTTAAACCCGGAAGTAATGCACAGCACCTAGCGATGCGATTGTTTTGTTTGATGGAACTGACTTATCGCAATGGGCAAATTTAAACGGCCAAAACGCTGAGTGGAGTGTTGGAGATAAGATCATGACCGTTGCACCCGGAAAAGGCGATATCCAGACCAGACAAACTTTTGGGAGTATCCAATTGCACATCGAATGGAGAACACCTGCCGAGGTCAATGGTGAAGGACAAGGACGAGGAAATAGCGGAATATTTTTTCAGGGAATTTATGAGCTTCAGGTACTGGACTCGTACAATAACCGCACGTATTCTAATGGCCAAGCTGGATCTATTTATAAGCAAACTCCTCCCTTGTGAATGCGATCTAAAGGCCCGGGCGAATGGCAAACCTATGATGTTATTTATATGGCACCTGTATTTAACGAAGATGGCACCTACAAAAAAATCCAACCATTACGGTATTTCACAATGGTGTACTGATTCAATACCACACCATAATAAAAGGAACTACCCCCTATATCGGACCACCGCAAGTGGTTAAACATGGTGATGGACCACTCCGCTTACAAGATCATTCCAACACGACAAGCTTTCGGAATATTTGGGTACGTAAGCTGTAATCGCTAGTGGGTTATTTTCGTCCGACTGTCAATAAAATACTGAATAATTAATCCTATAATCACGACCACAAAACTCCCGATTATATTAAATAAGAGGTATGCAATATCGGTGAAGGCATAGCAATACAACACAAACGCTTCAGCGAGAATAGCCGCCCAGAAGACGGCGGTTCCTTTAACCCGCTTGATATAAAAGGCCGTTAGGAAAATCCCCAGGATCGTACCATAAAATAGCGATCCGATGATGTTCACAAACTGAATGAGGTTTTCGGCAAAGCTTGCCAAGGAGGCAAATAGAATCGCCAGCATCGCCCAGAATATGGTAATCCAGCGGGAAGCTTTTAAATAATGCAACGGACCTTCTTCAGGTTTAATATTTCTCTTATAGATATCAACGGTTGTGGTAGAAGCCAATGCATTCAACTCACCCGCCATTGATCCCATCGCAGCTAAAAACATGACGGCTAGTAATAGTCCGATCACTCCATGCGGTAAGTTAGACAACACAAAGTTCAGGAAAATAAAGTCACGATCTTGTGTCTTTGCTCCCGGAATAGCAGCTTCAATAGTTGTGCGAACATTTTCACGAATTTCCTTTTCTTCTTGCTGATAACTTAGCACATCTTCCTTTGCAGTAGCAATCATTCCCGCATCATCGGCATGTATTCCTGCTACTAACCCATCAACAGCAGCTCTTTTCTTTTTATACATCACATCAAACTGGCTCATCCAACTGCCGGATATTATCCCGCTTGCTCAGTTTCCATTGGCTTTACCTTTTAAACCTGATTGTGGAAAACAGGAGGTTGAGTAAATAAATAAAACACGAACACCATCACTCCTATGGAGAGGATAACAAATTGCATCGGTACTTTAAGCAGACCATTAAACATCAGTCCCCATTCGACTCTCCGTTATTGACTTCCCACCTAAGTATCGTGCTACCTGCGATTGATCCGTTCCGAAATAGGAAAGAAATAAAAAAGTGCTGGCAAACAATCCGGTCCAGATATTATAACGATCATTAATATCGAATTCCACATTCACCAAATTCATTTTCCCCAGTTCACCCGCAATTTGAACGGAATCTGTAAACGAGACATTATCGGGCAACATATTGAACGCCAGAAAACCAGCCAATAACATTCCACTGATCACCACTGTCAGTTGCTGCCGTTGTGTCAAACTTACAGCACGCGTTCCACCTGACACGCTGTAAATCATTACGCCAACACCGATCAAAAGCGTGGTAGAAGATATAGACCAGCCTAAAATGGTGGAAAGCACAATTGCAGGGGCATACAACGTAATCCCTGCAGCCATTCCCCTGGAAAGCAAAAACAAAGTCGCGCCAAGCGCACGGGTCTTTAAGTCAAAGCGTGTTTCTAAGTATTCATACGCTGTAAAAACTTTTAACTTATAATAGATGGGTACCATGGTATACGAAATAATCACCATTGCTAACGGAAGTCCAAAATAGAATTGCAGGAAACGCATACCATCTTCAAACGCTTGCCCCGGGGTTGACAAAAAAGTAACCGCACTCGCCTGGGTAGCCATAATTGAAACCCCAATCATCCACCACTTCATGGTGTTGTCACCTTTCAAATATCCCTCAATATCTTTGCTACCAGTTGTCTTCCAAACACCATACATTACGATGGCTACGATGGAGCCGAAGAGGACAATCCAATCAATATAATTCATGGCTACTCTTTAATTTTTTTTAAAATTGACAGGCTTGCCGGCAGACAGACTGACCAGTCTCGTTGAAGTCTGGACAGGATTCTTATTCCATAGATTGCATCCACACCTAATGACCATTTCATGAAAAAGAAAACGTTAGCCAGGAAAGCAATAAAACTTCAAAAGCAAGGGCTAACAGAATAAGCCAATACCAATGGCTCCATTTTTTAAATAAGGGAGGGTGATCTTCATCCATATCAAATTTCTTAAATTATTGCCCCGTCACTTTAACGGAATCCGGTTTTCTTTTTTTACTAAGGGAAACAATATTTGAAAATAATTTATAGGCACCTGGAACTCCTTCAGGAAGTTCTCTAAAAAAAGACAATCCTGTGTATACGTAATTTCCTTCACCATATCGTGCTACGAGTAAACTTCCCTCTGTGGCAGGCTGCCCGGTATCATTCATTGAAAGAATTGCCTCAAAATGATCATCCCATTTACCCGGATAATACAGACCCCGCTCCTGCACCCATCCATCGAAGTCTTTTGAGGTAATTTTGTTGGGTGAATTCATAACAGCATGGTCGGGCTTTAAGATTCGTACCTCGGCATCCTCTTCGGTGACGCGATCGCGTGACAACGCTAATGGATAGGGTGAAAATTTATCGATGGACGTACTCGTATTATATTGGACCACCAGTGTTCCTCCTTGCTTTACATAGCTGAATAAATCCGGCATCACAAATTCCAGTCGCTCATTGGTATTTACAGCTCGTACACCCAGTACCACTGCATCAACGCGCTTCAGATTTTCCAGCGTCACTTCTTCATCTTTCATTTCCCAAACCTGATATCCCATCGTTTTAAGTGCTACGGGAATGTCATCTCCTGCTCCTCGAATGTATCCGATAACATCACCCCCTCGTTTAATATCCATTTTTACAACTTTTGCCTCTGCTGCGGGAAGTAAAGTCTGAATTGGAAAATGATCGTATTGAATTACCTGTAAACTTTTATCATATTCTTTTTCACCAATTTGAGCAATGGCTTTCAATGAAGCTGTTATTTCCCCACCTGCAGGGACAACCGTAAAAGAAAGCACTTTTTCTTCCCCCTGATTCGCTATATCGAAAGGTTGCTGATTGGGTTCAGCGTTCCATCCTTTGGGTAAATCTAACCGAACATTACCTGTTATGTTCTCGGAGGCTGATTTGACTGTAACGTTCACTTTTTTTGGACTGTTATCATTGAAAATAATAACCGATTCAGAAAGATTGACAAAAACGGGTGGTGTGATTTCAACGGGGCGAACCTGTTCACCTGCAACCCGATCGGTCCAGGAGTAATTTACTGGTACGTTAACCACTAATTCTTTTCCCTGAATATTCATTATAAAAGTGGCTTCAAGAGCCGGATCATTTTCAGGCTTACCAATATTCGATTTATCAACCACCGTAAATAATCCTAATCCATGCGGATTGCTCAACCAATAGGGATCGGAATATTTTTTAGAAGGAGCTACTTTTCTCTTCATTTTTAGTACCAGCGGAATATTATTCTTCAGGGTTACATTCAAAGTCGAATCCAACATCATGTCACTAGCGGTTATTTCGCTTACTGTAACAACGGCTGATGATCGATTAACAATCTCCATATCACATTGAATATCTGCTCCTGGCGATACCCAAAAATTATTAACATGTACATGAATGTACAGGCCCAGACAAGCACGAATCAGCATTTCAACATCTGCCAGTTTACGCTCTTTCCAAACACTACTTTCAAGCTTTTGAATCGCCATACGGATATCAAATAGCTGGTCAATACTCCCCACTGGATTTAACGGATTAAAATCAGCAATCGCTTTTTCAATTAAGGGTTGCACTTTCTCCCCTCCTTTTACCCGCGTCCAGGTTGTATTAACACCATCAAAAATATCTTTCTGGGAATTTTCTCCTTTTACCAATTCCAAAAACTCAAGTTCATCACCGCGTGCCCCCCGGGAACCAAACCCCTGGCTTTTGTGCTGGCTTCTGCTTCTGGAAGCTATTTCGGTATACGACTCACCGAGTAAGGGATTAAACCCACCAACATTAACCGTTGTAATTCCTGGTGTATTCTCGTTAATGGTGTTGTTCCACCAGCGTCCCGTGTTTGTATAAATTCTTTTGGATTGCCAGACTCCAAACTCTTTAACCTGACCGGGATATTGACTGGCTTTTGCTGAAATATCAAAAGCCTCCTGTGCAAGAACGGCGGAGGCGGTATGATGACCATGGCCAGCACGTTCATCGGCAGGAAAACGAGTAATGATTACATCCGGTTTAAATTTTCTAAATACCCGGACAACATCTGAAAGAATCTCTTCTTTGTTCCATATTTTCATGGTTTCATCTACGGATCGGCTATAACCGAAATCATTTGCGCGCGTAAAAAACTGAGTACCTCCATCAATACGTCGTGCAGCAAGTAGTTCCTGTGTTCTGATCAATCCCAGCAAATCACGCATTTCAGGGCCAATAAGATTCTGCCCGCCATCCCCACGTGTCATTGACAAATATGCCGTTTCCGCAAGGCGACCGTTCGCCATAGCTGTAATAATGCGCGTATTTTCATCATCCGGATGCGCAGCAACGTATAATACGGAACCTAGAAAATTTAACTTGGAAAGCTGAAGTTGGATTTCTGCAGCACTCGGTTGCTGGTTAATCTGTCCAATCGCTATGAAAGAGAAACCAAGTAATAAAGACGTTAAAATATTCTTCATGAGTTTAACAACAATAAACGGCAAAGTAATAAATCAGTTAGCGAAATTTCAGAAGCTTATACTGTCTGCTATATGGTATTATAAGTGGTTTTAAATTTTCTAGAATTGACCTCGTTTTTCACCATTCACCAAAAAAGAACCATTTTCCTCAATAAAAATTACGATTTTTGAATTTTCTTTCCTGCTTTTATCAGAAAAAATAAGGATATATTCATGTGGCGTCACCCGGTCTTTCATATCGTTAGTAAATCCCATATCAATTTTTAGTGTCGTACCTGCTTTAACACCTCGTTTATTGAGGAATTGATTACTGCTACTAAATCCTCGAACACGATCTTCCGCGGGGGAGGCTTCTAAAATCTCCAATTCCAATATCAAATAGGGTAATGGAGTAGTACCAACCCTTCGTTTGTGCTCTTCCGTAGTTTCATTGAAATTAAATTCAGTTTGACTTGGGGCCGGCCTCATCTTAAACTGATAATCCAACCTGACTTCAAATTGATCCGATGATTTATACGGTATTGTATCCTGACTAAAGACTATTGAAAACAGTAAAATTGAAAGCATGTTAACAATTTACTAATTAATGAACTAAGAATTTATACGCCGTCCTTGAATTAAACACTTCCCCCGGCAATAGCAGTACCGATGGAAAATTCTTTTGATTGGGTGAATCAGGGAAATGCTGCGTTTCAAGACACAATCCTGTTCGATTACGATAAACAAAATTGTTTTTACCGGTTAACGAACCATCTAAAAAATTACCAGTATAAAACTGAACACCCGGTTCAGTAGTTAAAACTTCCAGTACCCTACCACTAGTTGGGTTACTTACGCGAGCAATTTTTTTAAAATCACCTGTATAATCATCAATCACCCAACAATGATCATACCCTTTTCCTCTTACTAATTGTACGTGTTGATCATTAATATGATCTCCGATTTTTTTCATTATCCTGAAATCAAATGGTGAATTCTCAACCGAATTTATTTCACCTGTGGGTATAATGGACTCATCCACCGGAATGTAAGCGGATGCTGCTATTTGTACTTCATGGTTCAAAACATCCTTTTGTGAGGATGGATCAAGATGGAAATAACTATGGTGTGTAAGATTCACTACCGTCGGCTTGTCTGTAGTAGCCCGATACGTGATTTCAAATACATCATCATCAGTTAATGCATACAACACTTCTACCGTAAGGTTGCCGGGATACCCCTCTTCTCCGTCAACACTTTCGTACGACAATTTTAAAGTTGGTGTTTCTGGTGTAGAAACATCTTCCACCTTCCAAACAACAGAATCGAATCCGGTCACTCCCCCATGAAGATGATTTTCGCCCGCATTTTTTGCCAGCACATATTCATTACTATCTATAAAAAACTTACCGTCGGCAATACGATTCCCGAACCGCCCAATGATGGCTCCAAAATACGGATGGTTGCGATTCACATAATCATCAAGATTATCGAAACCCAACACAATATCTTCCATTTTACCATTTCGATCCGGAGTCAATAGGGATTGAACAATCCCACCCAACGAAATAATACTAATGGTCAATCCATTTTTGTTTGAGAAAGTATACTGATTAACTGTCTCGTTGGTGGGGGTAACACCAAATTTTCGTACTGTAATTTCTTTCAATGTTATGGTTTCATAAGTTCTGGATGCTGAAGTAAATATTGCTGCCACTTCCAGGCAGAGCGCATCATATCATCAAGCGAATAGGTAGCCTTCCACCCCAACTCTGTTTCTGCTAATTGGGTGTCTGCATAAATTTTTTCTACATCTCCGCTTCGACGGGCAACAATTCTATAATTTAATTTTTCTCCCGAAACACGTTCGAAGGATTCAATCACTTCAAGAACAGTGTTTCCAGTCCCAGAGCCAAGATTATAATATTCAAAATTGGATTGCTGCTGTGACGTCAGCATCCTGTCTAATGCCAGTACATGCGCCTTAGCTAAATCTGTAACATGAATAAAATCACGGACTGCGGTACCATCCGGAGTATCATAATCATTTCCAAATACCGATAATTCTTTACGAATGCCTGCAGCTGTTTGCGTAATAAATGGGACCAAATTTGCTGGTATCCCAATTGGAAGTTCCCCGATTAGGGCCGACTCATCTGCGCCTACTGGATTAAAGTACCGTAGTGAAATAACACTTAAATCGCGATTTGCCTTGCATGTATCCCGAAGGATCTCTTCACAAATCTGCTTGGTATTTCCGTAGGGTGATTCAGCTTGTTGAAATGGCGACTTCTCGGTAACCGGAAGAACATCCGGCTGTCCATACACCGTACAGGAAGAAGAGAAGACAATTTGTGCCTGCTTTCCTTCAAGGGCACGCATAATATTAATCAGTGAATACAAATTATTATGATAATACAGCAATGGCTTCTCGACAGATTCACCAACCGCTTTGCTGGCGGCAAAGTGGATAATTGCATTCAGATCAGGGTGTTGATTGAACAAATTCTGTACCTTTTCTTCATCACAAAGATCAAAGCGATGAAATTCCGGACTTGTAGAAGTTATTTTTTCAATATTGGATAATACCTTTTCATTGGCATTGGAAAGATTGTCAACGATTATTACTTCGAAACCCGCACGAATCAATTCAACCGTAGTATGTGACCCTATGAAGCCCAGGCCACCGGTAACCAAAATTTTCTTCTTTTCCATTTTTACTTGCTGAACAAAACCCCAGATAAGCAGCAAAAATAGCAGAGTACAGCCAAATAAATAGTTTTCCTGCCAGTAAGTTGAAATAATCCGTTACAAACTAAAGTCAAAGTTTTATCTTCATTATATGAAAAAAGTCGCCCTATCTTTAATGTTACTGGTATCCTGCAAGTTCTTAATTGGACAAACCATTACGGATCAACAAGCCAGGGCTCTTAATAATTATGTTGCGTTGGCGAATCATCTAAACAAGGAATTGGATGGATTAGGACCCTCTATGGCCTCCTTATATTCCAATATCCGGATTTATCGGAAATACAAGGGTACGCGACCCATATCCCCTTACATTTCCCGTATAGACGCGAATTCATATTACCTGGATGAAGCCAGTGGTACAGCTGGTAATTTGGGAAGCAAGGGAAGCGCGCTGGGATTGAAAGTAAAACAATTTACGGGTACGTTTCAACAAATTGATAAGGCTTGTAAAGAGATCGAAATCTATTTTCGGTTAAAGGATTATGAAAGCGACAAGTTTAATAAAACAGATGTGCTCCTCGCATCGATAATCAATCTGGTCCATCAATATAAAAAAGAAATAGAAGAATTTGATCTGGAACTCGAAAAGCTTTACTATACGTTGCAACCCTTTACAGCAAATGATCCTTACCAAAAAACACAAAAATTAATGCGCAATCAACTGGCATTAGAAAAAACATTGCTGGATCGATGGACCTTTAATATTGACGCCGATAATTATACGGGCTGGCCAAATGAAGCTGTTCAAAAACATATTCAGCAGGCAGATGAAAAAATTACTGAACTCTCAAACTATATCGACCGGGTGAAGTATCCGGCATCCTCACAATATAAATCTTTTATCAGCTCCATTGAGTCCATTCAAAAAACAAAACGTAATGGAATTGATGGAAACACGTATCAGAGCCAACAGTCGGATGATTACAGTAATACCCTCTATAGGAATATCCTCAATCATTATAACAATTCGGCTATCTCATTTTATAATAACTTCAATAAAATGGCGATTCAAAACGGATTTCGAGGTTTAAATTACGTGACCTATGTATCACTTTTTGAATTACGGACGGAAACCAAACCCATCAATACAACGGTTACACCATTTGTTGATCTTCCGTATGGTCCTGTAACGGTAAGCCCATCTGCAAGTGCAATTTCCCCAGCCGTTCACACAAGCTTAGGTACCTATCTGGAATATATCAATGAAGGCGTTCGGCAAATCAATAATTTAACGCGCTCCATGTCTAATTTAAATTCGGATGCAGCTCGTGGCAAGGGACGGATGGAGGCAGGTGAGAAAGTATCGATCAACTTCTATAGGAGAATAATTTTGAACCTCCTTCTCATTATACCAAAAGTGCAGTAAGCTAAACTAAAAACATACCCTCCGTATGGCGAAAATCACTACTAGATCAGGCTGAAACATTACAATCAATTCTTCTTGAAATCAATCAATGGAATTCAGTACTTCTCGCAGATGCGGATAAAAAAGAATTAGCCAAAGATAGTCTGGATCACGTTTATGCCATTCTAAATCGATATAAAATCCTGATCGATACATTCGATGCCCGGAAAGAGCGACTCTATAATGATCTGCGATCCATTTTTGAATCCTACAAGCCTACCAACACTAAAAGTTCCTGGGTGGTTTCTGGCAACGCGCTGCTTTCACTGATGGATGAAAATCACAAGGATCTGTATGATGCTAAAAAATTTCTGACACACGAAACCACATCAAAGCCCACAACTGCCAGTATCAACGCCTTGGCCCGGGAAACCATTGTCAATGAGTTTACAAACCTGGAAGGCATTAAAAAGTTAGGAAGGTATAATGGAAATTGTCCGTATACACCATACGAAGACCTGGCCAAGTACTCCATCCAATTTGCCGAATTCATCGATCAATCAGATCCCGACAAGGCTGATTCTTATAACCGGCATCCGTATAATAAACTTATTCACAGTTATAATGGCAGCCTGGCGCATAACTTCAACAAATTTGTCGAGTTATCCGTCGCCCCGCTCCTGAAAGTCGCGACACAGATTGAATACTTTGAAATTATTGACCCCAGGCCATATACGCCCCGAGTCTATGCCCAACGTCCCGCACAGCAGGAACCCGAGAAGACTGTGGCTACCCCAGCGGTTAGCTCACCATCCTCCGGAAGAATTATTCATGATACCGTTAGGGTTACTGATGTTATTCGAATAGAGACCATTCGACAAGATACCGTTTATCTTAACCGAGTAGATACAGTATACGTGGGATCACTCGATGAAGATGCGCTTTCTATGGATGGGTATGCGACTAATAACATGATATTGTTACTGGACGTTTCAGGCTCCATGAATAACCCTGATAAACTCCCACTGTTAAAAAAATCAGTGCTCTTGTTATTAAAAACAATGCGCGAGGAAGACCAGATATCCATTATTACCTATTCCGGAAAAGCGAAAGTAGCCCTGTCACCAACATCCTTTAAGGAGGAGGAAAAAATTAAAAAAGTTATTGAACAATTAAAATCAGAAGGAAAAACAGATGGCAATGCCGGGTTGAAGTTGGCGTATGATGTTGCTGATAAAAATTATATCCGAGGGGGAAACAATCGTATTATTCTGGCCACCGACGGTGAATTTCCCATTGGAACGAAAAGCTA
>CALOAV010000096.1:0-9174 GCA_942491425.1 uncultured Cytophagales bacterium | reverse complement strand
GATGGGTATAGAAAATATACGTGTTTATCTCATTGTACAGAACGCATTTGTGATGTTCTCTCCCTACCATAAGGAATCGGGAATGGATCCCGAGCCCAACTCATATGGTGACGATAATGCAGCTGTAACTACCGAGTACAATAGACGGATACTGACTGTTGGGGCAAACACGCCGAATACACGTAACTATTTGATTGGTTTGAATGTAGCATTTTAAATTTGATTATAATGAAAAGTATACATATAAAAACATTAATAGGAGCTGCAATGATATTGCTTTTCCTGGTAGGCTGCGAAGATATTTTGGAGGAAAAGCCACGAAGTATTTTTACACCTGAATTTTTCAAAACCGAACAAAGGTGTGTTCGGGGTGGGATTAACGTCCCTATACGCGAATTGCGTCAGTTCTACGGGCAGGGCTACTACTATAACTCAAGTCTTTCGGGCACTGATGAGGCATGCTATGGACAGAGTGCAGATAATAACTCTGTGGTTGCATGCCATATGGTCGGCAGGAGGATGTTACTTGCTTCTTCACAAGCAATACCAATGTATTGTGGGAGTCGGGGGCTTCCCTAACATCAATACGGCCAGTGGCATCATTGAAAATGCTGCTGCAGTAGGCATCTCAGAACGAACTGATTGCCGAGGCCCGATTCTTCCGCGCTTTCGACTACTTTGGACTTGTCCAAACCTATGGCGGAGTTCCATTGGATCTGGAAGCAGGAGATCTCAAGTTCCACCCCACACCCAGTAGGATCTTCTATTCGAAATACGGTTCCGGAAGTATATACAATTGGCATATTCCCCGATTTGTTGACAGCCATAGACGATTTACCGGATGCACCGCGTTTGACTGGAACTGCTACAAAAACACTTGCAGACTTTACCTTTGCAAAAGCTTACCTGACCTACGCATGGTGGCTGGAAAATCCCAATGGAAATATTCCTACTTATCCACAGAGTGACCGGACCGACTCTGACGGACAAAATGCCCAGTGGTATTTTCAGCAGGCATACAATGTGGCTACAGAGGCTATTGACAATCCAGGTCCTTTCGGATTACAACCTACTTACTATGAACTTCATTTGGGGGAAAACGACCGCAATATGGAAGAGCTCTTATATGCTGACCATACAGAATTCGGCAAGACTCATTAACGATCAAGGGAGCCCTTGATTATTCCACTGGTGAGGGACTATAACTTTGCCGTTTGGATGATGTCATGGAACTACACACTCATCAGTGATGGGGATTAGTTCTGTTGTACGTGAAGCAGTGCAGGACAAGGGGCGTCCGTGGACACGGATGTGCCCCCCTCTCGCTGTATTTTCAAACACCTTTGCCGACAAAACCAATGATTCACGATACGATGGAACCTTTACTACTGTTTTACGCTTAAGTTGGGATAAAGTCAAATACAAATGAATCTTTGGTTAATGCAAACGGTATGGAAATTTATCAGGAGTGATCCGGTACTCACTTTCTGGATGAAAGACGCAAACCCTATAACCTGTGAATGATGAAGGTAAACCTAATGGAGGTCAAGTGCTATTGGAGCGGGTGAATTACCCGGACGATCTGATTGGGTGGTAGGGCCAACAGGTATAAGCAGGTTAATGTATCCAGGGCTATGGGTAGGACCTATCACTGATAATGACGGCGGATATGGACAACCAAATGGAGGTATTACCCGTCCCTACAAAATTGCACGATTTGCGGAACTCTACTTTGTGGCTGCTGAAGCAGCGGTGAAAGGCGCAACTACCACATCGGGTAAAAGTGCCCGCGATTTAATTAATGTTATTCGTGCACGTGCTGGAAATTGGATCTTTGACAGGGCTGAAAATGCTCCCAGAGTGGAAGACAATAGTGCTGCTATGATGGCTGCTACGCCTGCAACTATTGATATTGATTATATTTTAATGGAACGTTCGCGAGAATTCTTTGGAGAGGGTTATCGTTGGTTCGATTTGGTACGTACGCAAAAATGGAACCAGATATGCTAAGGCAAATTGTGAGTACCCTGGAGAACATGCACCGGAAACATTTACACGTACCATTGAACCCTATCACTATCTACGTCCCATTCCACAAAGTCAGATGGATGGTTTGGAAATGACAAACGAAAAAAATCCATGCTCAAAATCCAGGATATGTTGATTAGTTCTCAGGTAAAAAGTTAGGTTTTTTTAATTAGATTGAAGCGGCATCCTCATTTCGGGGATGCTTCTTTATTTTATGTTGTAGATCAGGTGTCCCTCAAGTGAATTGCAAGTTACCGGATTTACTACCTTTAATACCAAAATCTAATTGAATGAAATACACCTACGAGGAAATTGCCGGCATGATCGACCATTCCCTGTTAAAGCCCACCCTGATCGACAACGAGCTTGTTGAAGGATGTAAACTGGCAGACAAATACAAAGTTGCCACTGTGTGTGTACGACCCTGCGATGTGAAAATGGCAACGGAAACTTTGGAGAATAGCAATGTATTGGTTACAACAGTAATTGGATTTCCGCTGGGGACAACTACTATGGCCACTAAAATGATTGAGACTACCGAAGCTATTGAAAACGGGGCCAGGGAGCTGGATATTGTTATCAATATGGGTAAAATGAAATCGGGGGAGTATAGTTATATTAAAGCAGAACTTTCAGTTATCACCAGTTTGCCCATGCAAAAGATGTTAATGTAAAAGTGATCTTTGAAAATTGTTATCTCACCGATGAAGAGAAAATACAAGCCTGCGAAATATGTAGCGAAGTAGGAGTCGATTGGGTAAAAACTTCCACAGGATTTGGAACAGGAGGAGCTGAGGAATCTGATATTCTACTGATGAGAAAACATTCGCAAGCCTGAAATACAAGTGAAAGCCGCAGGAGGAATCCGTACCCTGGAGCAAGTGATCAAGTATAAAGAGCTGGGATGTACGCGCATTGGAACTTCGGAGACGGTGGGTATACTTGACGAATTGAGATAGAGTATACTAATTGTAGGGGGATTTTTTTATTTCGAAATGGTAGGACATTCCACGCATGACTTGGAATCCAGTAATTATAAAGATAGATTCCTTTGTCCGCAGGAATGTTGCGCCACGAAAGAAAAAAAAGATGAGATGTCAACTATACATAAAATAATGTATCCATTTCAATTTAGGCTGGAACAATCGTCCTCAATATTTCGATTTCCTTGAAAGCCTCCTCTTCAGTATCAAATCTTGCTACCCATATTTTTCTCCTTGGATCTCGTTTGATTAAATACAACCTGTAATCGTTAATTTCCACTGTCGATTGCCGGTTTGACATACTGTAGGTACGATGTGTCCCTTTATATTTTTTTACCTCAATCACATCATCGTTCTCAAAGGATTGATTCTTTCCAATAAGCAAAACACCTGCAAGCAGAAGATACCTTTTGTATTGTCTTTTTTCAGTTTCTACCCTTGTTCCTGAACTTGTAAGTGCAATCAAAGTACCAATGATAACAAGACCAATTGAGCTGAACGTGAAATAAAGGGTTAGTATGCCGAACACCATCAGTATGTATCCGGCAAACACCATTGAGGGACCAAAGATCTTTCCCAGTTTGTAATTTATTATCATTTCGGTTTGTTTTTCCTTAGAAGACAGGGGATGAAACGGGGAACTGTCTTTTGGTAGTACTTGTATTCAGGGTATTTTCCGGAAGATATTTTCTCAGTGAAGGTAGAACTGCCAAAAAACAGGAGTATAAGTAAAATTGCTCCCGCAATTGACCAGTTGAACCATTGCCCGGTTGCGGCTACGCTAAACAGGTAAAAACTGACCCAAATGGCTTGTTCTGCAGCAAAGTTCGGATGGCGTACAATTCCCCACAGGCCTTTATTCAGAAAACCCAGTACCTGATTGTCATTCAGAGGCTCTCCCGAATTAATTTTCCTGTGCTTTTCAGTTTGATAGGCAAATTGCTGGTTATCCGCAATGGTTTCGATCACAAGAAACCCCAGAATTAGCAGGCTGGCTGCAATATCAATCCAATTCAGGGAAGAATTTTCAGGATGGATAGCAGTTACCGAAGGAAAGGTTATCAGGAGGATAAGTGCATTCTGGTAAAATGAAATAAACACCAGGTTAAAAAGTCCCCAGCGAAAACGGCCTTTCAGAAAGGGCATTTCGCGAAGTACTGACCAACGATAGTCCTCTTCACCCTTCCAGAAAAAAATATGATATCCTCCTTTGCGCCCAAAATTATAGCTCAGGCGCAGACCCCATAAAGTTACAAGGATAGCCATCAGTAGGGTACGCTGATCAAACCCTCCTTTCCACGAAAAGAACCAGGTGTACACAATGGGTGCTAAACTCCAAATTTTATCTGTCTGACTATAGTTTCCGGCCAATTCACTCACAACAAAACAGGTAAGTGAAATTACTGCCATAATTTTTGCACCCTGGACCAGGATAAGCCATTGCTCATCGGTAATGGTGATGCCGGAGAAATAAATTAACAGGGGAATGACAAATAAAGTGGTCAGAAGAAAAAAGAGCAGTTCGTAACATAGTTTACTGTATTAAGGCACAATAATACAGATTTTTTGGTTTTTTCAAGCGGTCTAATTACAAGGTCTTTCCTGTCAGGGATTTTTCTTTTTCAAAGTCTTTACCCAAACAGAATGCTCAACCAGAAAAATTCCGTTAAGACGATGCCCGGCAGCAATCATGAGCAAGGTATCTCCACGCATCTCAAAATATCTTTTCTCAGTTTTTCCTTCCAAATTCGGTATGTGGGCGGCTTCAATCCGGAATAGAACAGAATCACCCTGAACCTGATACCCTCCAAAAGAGGAACGCTCCGACAGAAAGGCAATACGGATTTCAGGATTGCTGCAATAGAAGGGGTCACTATTGCTTAATTGGGGGCGATTGGCATCGTACAATTGAACGGAATAATTATCGTTTACATCGAAAACAGCAAATCCTTTCACCTCCTTATCGTAGGGGTAATGAATCAGCCCCGAAGGATCTACTCCCTTATAACTCAACAATTCAAACGATCCAAGCAGTGAAGGTTCATCATTACCTTTTTTTCGGTTTTTCAAAAAGTCAGGGAAGTATTTGCAGGAGGTAAATAACAAGACCCATAAAAAAAGAAGGTATATAGTTTTCATACTAGTTGGGTTGGTGGTTAGTAGTTTAAATGTATAAAAAAATGAGGAATTTACTGGTCAATTTGATCCTAATACGACACATTATCAAAATCAATTTCAAGCTGATAGGCATCTAGTACCTCTGTATTTTCGAGATTAGAAAGGCTTAATCCCAGTAATCTAATACCCTTGGTAAGTTCCACTTGTGAGATCAGGTCAACCGATGTGGTATGTATTGTGACAGGAGTAAAATATTCCTGTAAGCTTTTACTGCGGGTGATCTGCTCGAAATCCTCAAATTTTATTTTGAGGGTAAGTGTTTTACCGCGAGCTCCACTATTTTTAATTCTACGCACCAGTTCATTTTCTATTTCTTTTAATTCGAAAAGAATGTCGGGCAGGGTATTCAGATCTGATTCAAAAGTATTTTCATTCCCAATCGATTTTCGAATCCGGTTTGGATCAACAGGTCTGTCGTCGATACCACGGGAAATACTGTAGTAAAAATTACCTGCCTTTCCAAATAGTCTCAGCAGCTCTTCGAGGGGAAATGATTTTAGATCTTTTCCCGTATGGATTCCAATTTTATGCATCTTTTTAGCCGTAACCTTACCAATTCCAAAGAATTTTTCAATGGCAAGTTTCTCAACAAATTCTTCGGTCTGGTGAGGCTTTATAATAAAAAGACCGTCAGGTTTATCGTAGTCGGAAGCAATTTTTGCAAGGAATTTATTGACTGAAACTCCTGCCGAGGCGGTTAGTTCAGTCTTCTTTTTTATCTTTTCCTTAATCTCCATGGCAATATCCGTGGCCAGTTCAATTTGCTTTTTATTATCGGTAACATCCAGAAAGGCTTCATCCAGAGACAGAGGTTCAACCAGATCGGTATACTCAAGGAATATTTCCCTGATCTGCCGGGAGGCCTCTTTATACACTGGGAACCGTGGGGAAACGAAAATAAGTCCGGGGCATTTCTTTTTAGCGGTTACTGAAGGCATGGCAGATCGTACACCAAACTTACGGGCTTCGTAGCTTGCAGCCGCCACCACTCCTCTTTGCCTGGATCCTCCGACAGCAACTGGTTTACCCTTCAAGGATGGGTCATCGCGCTGTTCTATCGATGCAAAGAAAGCATCCATATCTATATGAATTATTTTACGGACCATTCATCAAAACAAATAGTACTTTTGTATATGGGTATTGCAAAAATACAATTTCGTGCATACTAAAATCAAAATAACCGACGATGGGTCGGCAACCCTGTTTGTTCCGGAACTTGATGAACACTATCACAGTACGAATGGTGCCGTACAGGAATCGGAGCATATATTTATTGGGAAAGGATTACATGCCGTTGATAAACAGGTCATACGTATTTTTGAATTTGGATTTGGTACGGGGCTTAATGCGCTTCTTACGCTATTACATGGCATGGATAAATCAATTGTTTATCATGGCCTGGAGCGCTATCCTCTGGATGGATCTGTAATTGAAAAACTGGGATATCACAATTTCCTCGATCTTTCGGAAGAAGAGAATTCCTTATTTAGGAAAATTCATGAGGTAGAATGGAATAAGGAAGTGAGTATTAAACCGAATTTCAAATTGATGAAGGTCAGAGCATCATTTTCTGATTATACAATTACTGAGCGTTACGACCTGGTGTATTTCGATGCTTTCGCTCCGGCAGTTCAGCCTGAACTATGGGAGAAAGATGTTTTTTCAAAATTGTTTCAGTCGATAAATGAGGGAGGTGTGTTGGTAACCTATTGTGCAAAGGGGGAGGTGCGAAGGACGATGAAGGGGGTTGGTTTCAAGGTGGAACGACTTCCCGGACCTCCTGGGAAACGCGAAATGCTCCGTGCAACGCGAAAGATGAGTTAAGGAGGACGGATAGGCTGTTTGAAATTCTTTCAGAAAATGAACTTTTGTTTATAGATTTTGTTTTATGATGAAACAAACCAAATGAAATTAAACTTAATAAAAATGGGATATTTAAAAGAAGGAGATAATGCTCCTGAGTTTACAGCGAAAAACCAGGATGGAAAAGAGATAAACCTCTCTGACCTTAAAGGGAAAAAAGTAATTCTGTATTTCTACCCGAAGGACAATACTCCTGGATGCACTAATGAAGCCTGCAACCTGAGAGATAATTATTCAGAGTTAACAAACCGTGGATTCGAAGTCATTGGCGTAACTCCAGCTAGTGAACAATCGCACACCAAATTTATTGGTAAATATAATTTGACTTTCAACCTGATATCTGATACAGATAAAAGTATTTTGAATAAGTATGGTGCCTGGGGATTAAAGAAAAATTATGGAAAGGAATACGAAGGCGTATTACGAACCACCTATGTAATCGATGAGAATGGAAAAATTGAAGCGGTTTTTAAAAAGGTTGAAACAAAGAATCACACTGAACAAATCCTGGCAGCTTTAGGTGAAGATTAATTTACTTTCTTTTTTTCTGAAATTTAGTTTACGGAAATGCTTGTAGGTTGAAAGTATATTCCTTATTTTGGTGGGTATAGTTTTGATTATTATATAATCAAATTCTGCATTAATCATTTAATTTACTTAGCATGGCAAAAGAAGAAACCACCAACAATATCCGCAAGGAGAAACTAAAAGCACTGGAACTTACTCTTGGAAAAATCGAAAAGGATTTTGGTAAGGGAACCATTATGAAACTGGGCGATAGTGTAATTGAGGACGTACCCTTTATTCCCAGTGGATCAATTGCCCTGGATATTGCTTTGGGTGTTGGAGGATATCCCCGGGGCAGAGTTGTGGAAATATACGGACCCGAATCGTCAGGGAAAACCACCCTGGCAATACATGCCATTGCCGAAGCTCAGAAAGCCGGAGGAATTGCTGCTTTTATTGATGCCGAGCATGCCTTTGACCGCTTTTATGCACAAAAACTGGGAGTGGATGTGGAAAACCTCCTCATATCGCAACCCGATAACGGAGAACAGGCCCTTGAAATTACCGATCACCTGGTGCGTTCAGGAGCCATCGACATCATTGTAATCGATTCCGTAGCCGCCCTAACGCCAAAAGCTGAAATTGAAGGCGAAATGGGCGATTCGAGGATGGGATTGCAGGC
This sequence comes from uncultured Cytophagales bacterium, assembly GCA_942491425.1. Taxonomy (GTDB): domain Bacteria; phylum Bacteroidota; class Bacteroidia; order Cytophagales; family Cyclobacteriaceae; genus JBGTGG01. Next base: position 933 of record CALOAV010000096.1, on the reverse strand, counting down.
CCGGCTCATGTCCCAGGCTCTTCGAAAACTTACGGCCAATATCAACAAGACCAATACCTGTTGTGTTTTCATTAATCAATTGCGTGAAAAGATCGGAGTCATGTTCGGGAATCCGGAGACAACCACTGGAGGGAATGCCTTGAAGTTTTATGCCAGTACACGTATTGACATACGCCGTATAAGTCAGATAAAAGACGGCGATGAAGCAATGGGCAACCGGGTTCGTGTAAAGATCGTAAAGAATAAGCTTGCTCCCCCTTCAGGAAGGCTGAATTCGACATTATGTTTGGGGTGGGGATCTCGCGTACCGGAGAATTAATTGACCTGGGTGTAGAGCAGGAAATACTAAAAAAAGCAGGTTCGTGGTTCAGCTATGGAGAAACACGTTTAGGACAGGGCCGTGATGCTGTAAAATCGTTATTGGATGATAATCCGGAATTGGCTGAAGAAATCGAAGTGAAAATTAAGGAGAGCCTGTTATCTAAAGTCAGATAGGGCTATACTATTTTTGAAGTAGGGACACGACATGATGTAGGGACACGCCATGGTGTGTCCCTACTTTATGTATTCATTCTGAAAAATTTAAATCTGTTTATTCTTTGATAAACCTGGAACTTACACGTCCGTTTGCTGTTTCCAGGCTAATAAAATAAATACCGGGTTTGAGATCTGTTACATCAATGATCTCCTGATTGGAGTTTTGGAAATCCTGGGATATTGCAGTTTGCCCCAATAAATTAGAGATGCTTACATGTCTCATTCCGGGCGATTGAACCGTAATACTTCCTGTTGCAGGATTTGGGTAGATGCTTACTCCTGAGCTTTGAGTTGAAGCAACAGAAGTGGACTCTGTAGCAAAGCCAATGTTGTCGATAAAGCTAACCGATCCTTCACTATTTCTGTTCTCGGAAAATCAGGAAAAACACCAGCCGA
>CALOAV010000095.1:0-6425 GCA_942491425.1 uncultured Cytophagales bacterium | reverse complement strand
AGCTTTTACTACAATCCTTACGTTGTCACCATTGTCACTATTAGCAGTGGCAGTATAAATCCAGCTAATACCATCAGCATGTCTTTCAGCATTTCCTCGTTCCACCAAATTATTATTCGAAGTATAAATTTCAACAGTAACCAGGCTTACCTTAAAGTCATCTGTTGCTTTAATAATTATGGAATCATTCGGTGCTCCTGAATAATTACTCAAATCCACTTCAGTAATATTGGGTGCTTTAAAGAAATCGGCTACTGCCACATTAAATGCACTCAAATTGTCGTTGCCAGCTGCCGCTGCTTCATATTCTTCTTTTACAACGCCGCGAACACTTCTTGCATACAATACCGCCTCCTGAAAACGGGCACGGTGTTGTTTCTGATCCTCACTTGGTTCCTTGTCCGATTTTCTTGGTGTTGTTGTTACAAATGTTCGTCCACCACGTTGACGAAATACAAGGGTATCACCAAGCGTTCCGCTCATCCCTTTTGTAAGTATGTTATTCTTTACCTCTGCCATGATATTCAATTTTTAATTAATAAATAAAAAATCATTGCCTGACATATTCTCTTTATTAGCCTGTTTTTCGTAATTAATCATTTATACTGACTGTTAAATAGAAACACATTTTTCCTTCATTTCTATATGAGATTAAGCTATGCTTATCCTATACCTGTCCTATATCTATCCTATACTTGAATTTATTATTAGAACTGATGGAAAAGAATCATTAACAGTATGTAATATACGACATGAATTTTAAAAATCAAATAGTTGAAACGAACATGATTAAATTAATTATGATTTTAACACATACGCGCATGATTATTTTTTTCAATGTAAGTTCCATCTGGTGATGAATGAATTATGATAAGACAAAGTTACAACCAAAAGAAATTCAGGTGATTGAAAAAATAAACACATGAAAATTCCAAACAATTCCCAAATCCACCTGTTTCTATTACTTTTACAAGGATGATTTGTGTTGCCAAATTCATATTAAAAATATTGGGCTGGATTTTATTGATCCCGGTATATTTTTACCGGTATGCCATCTCGCCAATGACACCTGGCTCATGCCGTCATGTGCCTACCTGTTCGCAATATGCCATTGAGGCAGTGAAAGTGCATGGTCCGTTTAAAGGTTTTTGGATGGCCACCAATCGTATTTTGCATTGTCACCCATGGGGAACGCATGGCTACGATCCGGTTCCGCCACGAGGACAAATCAAGGTGAAAAAGATGAAACTGAAAGATCAGGAATAATTCACCGTTTGTCATTCTGTGCAGAATATTTTAAGTCGAACTCAGGTTAATAAAATAAGGAGAACTCTCTGAATGACGCCAATACTTTATACTTACGACTTTATACTTTCTACTTATTTCTATTTCGAATACTGATCAATTATCTGTGTAATTGCTTTTTGACAAGCCGGACAAAACTCAAGCGGACGACGTGTGTACATGATACAATTGACGGCTGAACGATACAATCCGTTTTGCATATAGTTTGCACCTTCAAAGGCACCTGCTTTGTCTTTGTATTTCATTTTGGCAATCATTGCATTTTCACCATCACTTTGGCGGTCGAACAAACTTTCAAGCTCACTTTCCGGAGCTTTTGCTGCACGTAATTCGCGTCTTTCCTTCTGAATTCCTATGCTGAATTTATCAAATGGCTCTTTATCCCATGGTGTTGGAATTGGGGTATCAGCATCAACCCACTCTTTCCATGTCAGGTTTTCTGGATCGAACAAAGCAGTAACATTTGGCTCCCACGGTTCAATGCTAATTTCAGGAACTTCGAATGAAATATCTGAGGTGTAATATTCATCAGCCAAAGCAGCAAACGAATGTCAAAACTCATGAATAAATATGTATTCTGAAAATTTATTGTCGACTGCAACAGTCGAGTACAAATTGAAAATACCACCACCGCCATATGTTTCTTCATTAATCAAAATAAACATGTAATCGTAGGGTACATTGGCTGCAACATCCCGAATGGTACGATTGTCATATGCAAGTACATAACGCTCCGAATCAAAAGAACTATAAGACGCAGACAGTGCAGTTTGCTTAAATACTCCCGGATGCGGACGATTTATTCCGGATACTGCTGAAGGAGTTTCTATTGCTCTTACATTAAAATCTGATTTTCTTGATTTATATGGTTCAACCTTAAAAAGTGCATCCGTTAAACGAGCTACATCTTTTCTGAATTTCTCCATTTCTTCAGCTTTGTAGCCATCGCCTAAAATAACAACATCAAAATGGTTTTCGGCTTTGCCATTATCCATATAAGTGAAGGTTTTAAATGCTTTGTCTTGCTCCGAAGGATTTACGGAACGCGATTGAGGATCAATTTTGGTTTCCCAGATTTTTACAAAATCGTTTTTTGCATCGCGCTTACAAATGACCAGATCAACTACTTTTTTTCGGCCATGGAAAACGAACCGATTCATGAAAAGTGCCCCATTGGGTTTTTGCCTCAGGAATGGTTTGCCACTCACCAAAAATACTGGCAAAACCACGGCTATATATTTCTACTCCGCTTACAGCATCCAAAACTTTATACATATAAAGTCCACGGTTTAAATCATCAATAAGTTCAGATTTGCTTCCTGCCCAGTCTCCATCATTCAGGATCCGGTCAACCGAGAAATGTTCTTCTACAGATGTCCCAGTGTGGAAGTAATCAACCCGCATGGTTTTTTCAGTAAAATACTGGCTGTATTTAATGGGATTTGCAATAATTGTATTCGCAAAATATATCAGGGTGAAAACCGAAAGAAGCAATGTTTTTTTCATCTGTGTGTTTTTTATATTCTCGTTGCAGTAAAAATACTCCATCTTTTCTTTTGAAAAAGAATACATTCATCATACTCGGTGAGTAACAAGGCAAAAAATGAATATGCAAATGTGAGGTTTTCAAACTATCTTTGGTATCCATTGTTATATTGATTTGTTAAAATACAATTGAAAAAATAGACACATGAAGAAATACCTGAGTATCCTAATTGTACTTTTTTTTGTTGCTTGCCAAACGGTAAAAAAACCAGCAGGTAAAGATGTAATTATCGTAAGCATTCTTCCGCAGAAATATTTTATTGAACGTATTGCAGGCGATGTAGTTGATGTAAGCGTCCTTATTCCACCAGGAGCTAGTCCCGCAACATATTCTTTACTCCCATCACAGTTAAAAGAGATCGCAAACAGCGAGGCATGGTTTACCATGAAACACATTGGTTTTGAGCTTTCGTGGACTGATAAAATTATGGCAACCAATGAGGAAATGAAGGTTTTTAACCTTTCTGAAGGAATTGATTTAATTGCAGCAGAAGAGCATGTTCACGACGATCATGTTCACTTTTCAGGTGTCGATCCTCATTTCTGGATGGCTCCACAGGAAATTCAGATTATTGCAAAAAACACGTTGGATGCACTTATTAAAATGTATCCTGAGCAAAAGAAAATATTTACGGAGAACTATGAGCAATTAAAGTCTGAAGTTGATGAAGTTGACCAATATATTTCGCAGGTGTTGTCTGGCGTAAATCAAAAAAGCTTCCTTGTTTTTCATCCGGCATTAACTTATTTTGCACGCCAGTACGGTCTAGAACAACTGGCAATTGAAAATATGGGCAAAGAGCCTTCGCCAAAGCACATGCAGGAGGTACTTCAATTTGCCAAAGAAAATGACATAAAGTTTATCTTTATTCAGAAGGAGTTTGACCGTGCGAATGCACAGATTATCGCTGATGAGATTGATGGGAGTGTTATTCAGATCAATCCGTTAAATTACGATTGGGTAGCACAGATGAAAGAAACAACTACGAACCTTAAAAATGCTTTACAGTAAATGAGTACTATTCTTGAAATAAAGAATTTAAATGTCAGTTATGATTCAGTCCGCGTGTTGGAGAATGTATCTTTGAATGTGGCTCAAGGCGACTTTTTAGGGGTGATTGGCCCCAATGGAGGTGGTAAAACAACACTTCTAAAAGCAATTCTTGGATTATTAAAGCCGGATTCAGGAACTATCAATTTTAATTTTTCGAAGCCGGAAGAACAATCAATTGGTTACTTACCACAAATTAACCAAATTGACAAAAAGTTTCCGATTACCGTTTTAGATGTTGTTCGTTCAGGTAAAAGTTCAGATAAACGGAGCTTATTTTTTGGCGGAAATCAGGATAATATGAAGGCTCTGTCTTTATTGTCAGAAATGGGAATTGAGAATCTGAAAAACAAGGCAATTGGTGAATTATCAGGTGGGCAAATGCAACGGATATTTCTTTGTCGTGCTTTAATGAGCGACCCTGAATTACTGGTTTTAGATGAACCGGATACTTTTGTCGATAATAATTTTGAAAGTGAATTATACGAAAAATTGAAGGAGTTGAATAAGCGAATGGCCATTTTACTGGTTTCGCATGATGTGGGTACCATTACACAATATGTGAAAACCATAGCATGTGTGAATATGCACTTGCATTATCATCCTTCAAATAAAATATCAACAGAACAGCTAACGGCATACAATTGTCCTTTACAAATAATCACGCACGGAGAAATTCCGCATACTGTTTTACAAAACCATCCACAACTCCAGCGGTATCATCACCGGTGGTCTCTTCACCAGGCCCACGGCGATATCCGATAATATCGCCTGCTGTTACAGCCTTATGGGCCAGATTGAACGCCAAGTCGTTTGTCGCGTCGTATTCAAAAAGCAGCGGGGTGGCAATATTATAGTTGATAATGTAGTCAGAGGCGCCAACGTCGCCCTTGTAGAACTTCCCCGTAATGAGAATCAAGCCATCCTCCGGAGCGGTCCAGCGAACGATCGCTTCTTAAGGCCGATCCCCGGCTGCATCCCGACATACCCGGCGGGAATATCATCATAGGCCGTGCCCGTATTGTTCTGGAAGACAGCGGGTACCGTATTGAGTGAATCAATGGTACAGGCAACCAGCCCCCGCTCCCTGTGGGGATCCATGGTATATGTTAAAAATTGAAAATTCGCGGTGCTGCCAACGACCGTGTCCACCAAGTCGTTGTACCCATAGGACCAGACCGTATCCGGATTTGTGGCAATTCGGATGTCCTTCTTCAAGTCGCCAACATCACCCCGGCACTGCCATGAGGGGACCGACCCCTACTAATAATACAGCCCCCACCCACAGAATTAAGATACCTCTCTACCTCGCTCCATAATACACCTCTCCCTTTCTATCCCCCATACTTTTTTTTTACAAACTGAAGTCTCATCACCTCGAGCAGTTTTAGAACGCAAAACAGCCCTCCGATAGGTTACGAACGACTTCTTCTACACCCAATTCAATTTTTCGACTCCCACTCCTGATATTGCGACAGAAAAACACGTTCCCTATTTCTACCAAAATACAGTATATAAATTAATATCTATATTGTCAAGAGTTTTTTTGATAGTTATAATAAAATCCGGATCAATACAGATAATTGTCTTGTCGCAAAATTCGGTTGGATAATGTGTATCCTTTTTGAGATTAATAGACTTATGAAAACATATACTTGGTCAAAAGTCAGGGTGCAAATCGATTATTTGAGAATCTGGTGCTAAACGGATGGCGGTGCAGAAGGAGGCAAGGTCGGTGAACTCCTAAGGGCTACTACCACAAGCGGCATTGTCCATGCTACTTATTCCTGCCTTCCCTGTCAATCCCTTTTGTACGTTTCCACAAGGGCTATGATCGCCGCTTTGATATGCCCCGGCAGAACAGGCTCAAAACCCGCCCCGGCGCAACAATCCGCCCGTAATCCGCCCTACTGAAATAAAGAATCCGCCGGAGGTTTTGCGGATTCTCGTAATGAAAGGGAAATAAATGACTTACATAATCGAGACGGCGCTGTCCTTCGTTCGAACCGTTACTAGACGCTTTCTACAATACAGCCTGAATAATAGCACAGAATCTCAGTCTGTACAAGACCTTATGAAAAAATATGCTTGAAATCCATATGATCCAGTAATAATGGCAACTACAACTAAAACAAGACAACAGGAGTCAGTTATGTCAGGCGAATACACATTTAAGCATGTTAAAAGATGTCGTTTTTAATGGCAACAAAGTTTCTGGCGGGAAATATGATCGCGAGGAAAGAGCAGGATATTTCGAGGGACGGATATTCTGGTGACTTTTCATCCTCACGCAAATCAAGAGATTTCGATCCTTCGGATTCGAGTACTTCTCATAATCTTTTGGTAAAAACATCCGCGGACAACCATTAGTATGACCCCGCCGATAAGGATTACAAGGTTTCCTCCCAAAAGAAACCAAGGCAAAAAATCTGAGATCATATTCTCAAACAACAGTACAATCATTTCGCACCTTACAGGAGTACGCTTATTGCCGTAAGGCATCGATTGATGCAGGACACCTTGA
>CALOAV010000094.1:12500-224107 GCA_942491425.1 uncultured Cytophagales bacterium | reverse complement strand
ATAATGATCCAGTGCTTTGTGATAGAGATCGTCTGCTAATTTTGTCTGATCCAGACTCTCAAATTTTTCTTTGGTGATATCATAATCCATTCCAAAGATCCCCAATACATTTAAGCGCAGACTTTCATAGTCATTAGCTGCCTCTGCATTGATCACAATATCTTCACTGGTATCAAATAACATGGTGAGGATATCCAATTCAAGACGCTCACCAAACAATGCATTCTTTCTTCTCTTGTAAATAACTTCACGTTGCGAATTCATCACGTTGTCATATTCCAAAAGGCGCTTCCGAATACCGAAGTTATTTTCCTCTACTTTTTTCTGGGCACGTTCAATCGAACTGGTGACCATCGAATGTTGAATCACTTCACCTTCTTTCAGCCCTAAGCGGTCCATGATGCGGGCGATACGCTCCGGCATAAACAAGCGCATTAGGTTATCCTCAAGGGAAACATAAAACTGTGTGGTACCTGGATCGCCCTGGCGACCAGAACGACCACGCAACTGGCGGTCTACCCGACGTGATTCATGCCGTTCTGTTCCAACAATGGCTAATCCACCGGCTGCTTTGGATTCAGGAGCAAGCTTAATATCGGTACCACGGCCCGCCATATTGGTGGCGATGGTAACGGTTCCGGGCTTACCTGCCTCGGCAACAATTTCTGCTTCTTTTTGATTTTGCTTCGCATTCAGTACCTGATGCTTGATCTTTCTGATCTGAAGCATCCGGCTGATCAATTCTGAAATCTCAACAGATGTGGTTCCCACCAGTACCGGTCTGCCAGCCTCTGTTAATCGCACAATTTCCTCGATAACCGCATTGAATTTTTCACGCACGGTCTTAAAAACCATGTCGTCATCATCTTTTCTGGTAATCGGTCGATTGGTTGGGATAACCACCACATCTAACTTATAGATTTCCCAAAGCTCACCCGCTTCCGTTTCCGCAGTTCCGGTCATACCCGCCAGCTTGTGATACATGCGGAAATAATTTTGAAGGGTTACCGTAGCATAGGTCTGTGTAGCGTCTTCGACTTTTACATTTTCTTTCGCTTCAATCGCCTGATGCAATCCATCGGAATACCGACGACCATCCATCACACGACCGGTTTGTTCATCAACGATTTTTACTTTTCCGTCAACAATAATGTATTCAGTATCCTTTTCGAAAAGCGTATAGGCTTTTAAAAGTTGATTGACACTATGAATCCGTTGTGATTTTACCTGATACTCCCGAATGAGTTCTTCTTTTCTGTGAACTTTGTCTTCATCCGACAAAGCAGCATTCTCTTCAATTTTCTAGAGCTCGGTGCCGATCTCCGGCATTATAAAGAAGTTGGCGTCTTCTCCTTCACCGGTGATTAGATCGATTCCTTTTTCTGTAAGGTCAACACTGTTATCTTTTTCATCGATGACGAAGTAAAGCGGCTTATCCGCTTCAGGCATCATTTTTTTATTATCCTGTAAATAGAAATTTTCGGTTTTCTGTAAAACCGCCTTGATCCCGGTCTCGCTTAAATATTTAATAGTGGGCTTATATTTGGGCATCCCGCGGAATGCTCTAAAAAGAGGAAGCCCCCCTTCTTTATCATCACCTGCCTGAATATGTTTTTTTGCATCAATCAGGTATTGAGAGACCAGTTTCTTTTGCGCCTCCACGAGTTTAAAAATCCTTGGCTTTAAGTCATAGAACTCATGTTCGTCTCCTTTTGGAATAGGTCCGGAAATAATAAGCGGAGTACGGGCCTCATCAACGAGTACACTATCCACCTCATCGACCATAGCAAAATGATGGTGACGCTGAACTAGCTCCTCAGGATCGCGGGCCATATTGTCCCGGAGGTAATCAAATCCAAATTCGTTGTTGGTTCCGTATGTAATATCCGCCTGATAAGCTTTTCTTCGCTCAGGTGAATTGGGTTCGTGTTTGTCAATACAATCCACGGTGATACCATGAAATTCAAAAATGGGCGCCATCCACTCGCTGTCACGTTTTGCCAGGTAATCGTTTACCGTAACAATATGAACTCCCCGTTTTGCCAGTGCATTCAGGAATGCAGGAAGGGTAGCCACCAGGGTTTTACCTTCACCGGTTGCCATCTCAGCAATTTTCCCTTCGTGAAGCACAATACCTCCAATTAACTGGACCGGGTAGTGCACCATATTCCAGGTCATCAGATTTCCGGCGGCCAGCCAGCTGTTGGCCCAAACCGCCTTGTCACCCGTAATGGTAACATTTTCATGATTAGCAGCATAAACCCGGTCAAATTCCTTCGCAGTCACTTCCAGTGACTCATTATCCATAAAGCGGCGGGCAGTTTCGCGGACAACAGCAAAGGCCGTTGGCAATACCTCGTGTAATACTACTTCCAGTTCCTTGTTTCTATCTTTCTCAAGACCATCAATTTGGCCAAAAAGGGCTTCCTTTTCCTGGATATCAAGCGTTGGGTTGTCGGCAATTTGCTTGTGTAATGCTTCTAACTGGTCATCAATGTCTTTTAAATGGTTGTTGATGGTCTGGCGGACAGTATTGGTCTTTTCCCTTAATTCATCATTCGACAGGCTTTTCATTTCTTCACTTTCCTTGAAGGCCTGATCTGCCAACGGTTGCATCCGTTTGATGTCTTTTTCAGATTTGGTACCGAATATCTTCGAAATTAGTTTGAGCATAATTGATTTGGTTCTCCCCGCTTATTCGTACGAGGGCATAAAGTTAACGCGATTTTTGAAAAAGGAGGGGCTGCAATTACAATTCCAAGTCGCCCTCAAATACCATTTTGGCAGGTCCAATAAGGTGAATTTGTGTAAACATGTCGGGTTGGCCGGAAACGAATTCAACTGACAGGTCACCACCCATGGTCTTAATATGGATAGGAGAGGGAAGGCCTTTTCTGGAAGCCGCTAATGCAACGGCAGTTACACCAGTTCCGCACGATAAGGTTTCATTTTCGACCCCGCGTTCATAGGTTCGCACAAAAACAGTATTGTCGGGCAGGATTTCGGCAAAGTTCACATTCGTTCCGCCGGGCGCAAAGGGTGTACTGTACCGGATTTTTTTTCCCTCTTCATACACTGGAAAATCTTTGAGATTTTTAACAAATTGGATATAGTGAGGGCTTCCGGTATCGATAAAAAGATCGTTTCCTGCTTCTTTTACGCCATTTACCGCACTCATCTGGAGTTTTATGTTGGTGGCGCTGAGCACTTCAGCTGTATGGTTGCCGTCATAGGCAGCAAATTCAGCCTTTCCATTAACCATTCCTAAAAAAGAAGCAAATTGTACGGCAGCGCGGCAACCATTTCCACACAAGCTTTGGGAACCATCCGGATTATAATACACCATTGTGAAATCCGAACCGGTATCCGGCTGGATAAGGATTAATCCATCCGCTCCGATCCCAAATTTTCGATCACAAATTTGCTTGATTTTTTCGGGCGAAAATGTAAATGCCATCTCCCGATTGTCAATCAGGACAAAATCGTTACCAGTAGCTTGATATTTATAGAAATGGAATTTCATGAATGACTATTTCATCAAGAAGCCTTATTTCACTTCTTCGTAGTCTACGTATTCACCGCCCTTAAAATCAGATTTTTTACGGTTTTGATTAGGGTTATTGTCAATGTTAACATTTCCGTCATTTGGTGGACGGTGATGTTGACGATCATCATATCCCTTGTTGGATTGCACGAAAATTCTAAAAAGCCCCAGCTTGTTCAGCGCGTAAATGATCAATACTACTATTAAGAGTATTTTAAGCATATCTTCTTAACTAAGAAACAAAGGTATGAGTTTCATAGAGATTCATAAAGAATAAGGACTATTTTAGATAAATTGGTCCCGATTAAATGGTTTGGCCTTAATTCTTGACGTTTCTAATACTGATTTTTTTTAATGAAAAACGACTTTAGTCAGACAGATCCGAAGTTGCCCTGGTGGACGTGGGTACTGCCTTTTTTTCTGTTGTTCGTAGGTTCCTTTGTATCTGAATACTTCCGGTTTTTAAAGGGTGTTTCACTTTTCTATCTGCCCATTCCTATCGGAATTATTTTGATTAATTGGTGGGGTCCGCGGGTGCTTGTTGCATACTTTATAAATACACTGATTGGCGCTTACATTTGGGGGTTCCCCAATTTGGCATTACTTCCTGTACTGGCTGCGCATCAAACCTCTACCATATTTCTTTCCTGGTTTTTATGTTCGAAATCCAATACGGATGTGTTGGGTCAATCCAGTTTTCGGGATTTTCTTAAATTTTTGTTCTTCGGGTTGTTGCTGCCCATACTCTACAATTCGAGCTATGCATTAATTTTTAGTAAAACGCATTATACATTTTCGAATACATTATTAATCTGGTTTACAGATTTCTTTACCAATTTCTCCATTACCATCCCAATTTTTTATTTTCTATCACCGGTGTTAAGCCGAAGACACTTGATCATTAAAGATGTACCCAGACCTCCACAAACAATTTCCTCAATGACGGCAGCGCTTATTGATTTTATCGTTGTGGCAGCTGTTTTTATTGTGGTTAGTCTTATATTGGATTTCGAGGAATATTGGTTCGTATACGGTGCGATCTCCATTTTTATTGCCCTTCGCCATGGTTTTCAATTGGTAATCTTAATTAATGTTTTAACCTACACATTTATTTATCTGTTGCCGGTATTCGATTTATTGGTTCAGGAAAATGCGATCAAGGACATTCGAACAGCCAGCGTGCATTTTGGAATGAGTTTACTATGTGTCTCGGCAACTATAATTGGCAGGGTGATTTCAGATTTGCGCCTGGCCAGAATCGAACAGGAAAAAGTCAATCAACAATTGATTCTGACGAACCAGGAGCTTGATCGTTTCGTGTACAGTGCTTCACACGATTTGAGTTCACCATTAAAGTCTATCAAAGGATTGCTCAGTGTAATTGAAATAGAAAAGGATAAGGATAAAATGCCCGAGTATTTAACGATGATTGATCGTTCCGTTACGCGTCTGGAAAATTTTATCGAGGAAATTTTAGATTACTCCCGCAGCAATCGAAAAGAAAAAATAATCAAACAGATTGAATTAAAAGAGTTGGTTGATGAAATTCTGGACAACTACCGGTATCTCAACTATTTTGACAGAATCCGTTTTGAAATTGATCTTGGTGTGAAGCAAATGGTAAGCGATCCTTTCCTATTAAAGATCGCGTTGAATAATCTCATATCGAATGCTATTAAATATCAGCGAAAGCATGCATTTCAGGAGGCTTGTATTTCAGTAAAAGCGCATGCTGTTGATGAGCAGATTCACATAACCATTACAGACAATGGGGAAGGAATAGATCCTGCATTTCAGCCCCAGATCTTTGAGATGTTTTTTCGGGGCACCAATAATCAGCCCGGTTCCGGCCTTGGACTTTACATTGCGAATACGGCGATCACCCGTCTTAACGGAAAAATTTCTTTCAAATCAACATATGGTGAAGGAAGTGTCTTTACTATAAGCCTTCCTATTGAAGCAATGCCGGCGAAAGGATAGGCTTGATTAGTTGTTAGTCAGTGTTGTCCCTACAGAGGCGTAGCCGCTTCGGCATAGGCAGGCTTGATAATATTTAAAATTATGTTGAACCCCTACAGGTTCTGCTTTTGCTATGTATTCCTAGTCCGGGATTTCATCCGGGGTTATTAACATTGAATCCCTCCGGGATTTTTTGCTGCTGCTTTACCGGCAACCAGCAACCCGCAACTTTTTTGATTTAATTAGCGATTAATCTAATTTGTTTTTTTTAGGATCAATTCGGATTGTTACCCTCCGGGATCAATATCCAGTATCTCGCGGTGACAATTTGTTCCTTCTGTATTGGAGGCATACAGGATAATAACATATTTCCCCGGTGTTGCAAATGTATGGGAGAAGTCACCGCATGGTACATCTCCTGGACTGATTGACCAGTTGCAGAAATCTGCATTTTGCGATGTATTAACAAATGTGAAAGTCATGCTTTGAGGATTTTCCCTTACAATCTCGAAGTAAGCTATCGGGCCTGAGCCATCGCTATTCCTTCGGATATTAATCTCCTTTGTGGCAAGCATGCTGGCAGATTCATTAAATGCAGTCAAGGAAACAGTGTAGGTGCCTTTTCTGGCATAAATCTTTTTGGGATTTACTTCCGTTGAAACCGTTCCATCTCCAAAATCCCAAAGGTAGCTGCTGGCATTCTCCGAAGAATTTTCAAACTGCACTTCCAACGTGGGGGATTGACAAAGATCATCGATGGAAAAATTAAAATCAGCAAGCAACGGCATTACATTACCTGGTTGCTCCCTGCAGGAATTGACTGAGACTAGAACAAATATCAATAAGGCACTCAATAATTTAGGCATACCCGTATTGTTGATTCCCCAAACAATTACAAATAAAGATAACGCTAATCACTGTAAAGTATTGTGAATACAGGTAAGCTTAACCTTGAAGAATTTCAGTAATAAACTATCGGCTCAAATAGAAATTCCGCTCTGAATAAATCTTCATGAAATAGTCATCCATTAAATCATCAATAAAATAAATGGATTCTCCGGTTGATTTCATCTCAGGTCCTAACTCTTTATTTATTTCAGGAAACTTGTGAAACGAGAAAACGGGTTCTTTAATAGCATACCCTTTTTTAGTCGGATTGAAGTGGAAGTCCGTTACCTTTTTTTCCCTTAGCATCACTTTGGTCGCATAGTTTACATACGGCTCATCGTAGGCTTTGCAAATGAAAGGTACGGTTCTGGAAGCCCGTGGATTTGCTTCAATGATGTATACCTTATCATCCTTAATAGCAAACTGGATATTGATAAGTCCAACTGTTTCCAGTGCCACCGCGATTTTATGCGTGTAATTTTCGATCTGCTTGATCACCAAATCTCCCAGATTATATGGGGGAAGGACGGCATATGAATCACCCGAGTGAATACCTGCAGGTTCAATGTGCTGCATGATCCCGATGATGTACACATTTTCACCATCACAAATGGCATCCGCTTCGGCTTCAATTGCACCCTCCAGAAAGTGATCCAACAACACTTTATTGTCTGGTAAATGTTTCCAGATATCAACAATATGATGTTCAAGTTCCTTCTCGTTAATAACAATCTTCATTCCCTGTCCGCCCAATACATAAGAAGGACGAACCAGTAACGGGAATCCGATATCCTTGCATACCTCCAGTGCTTCGTCTGCATTTTCAGCTACACCAAAAGGAGGATAAGGAATATTCAAATCTTTTAGCAGATTAGAGAAACGGCCCCGGTCTTCTGCAAGGTCCAATGCATCGAATGAGGTTCCAATAATTTTTACTCCATATTTCTTAAGCTTCTCTGCCAGCTTAAGAGCGGTTTGCCCACCGAGCTGTACAATGACACCTTCCGGCTTTTCATGTTCGATGATATCTATTAGGTGTTCCCAAAAAACAGGTTCGAAATAAAGTTTATCAGCAATATCAAAATCGGTGGATACCGTTTCGGGATTGCAATTGATCATGATTGCTTCATAGCCACATTCTTTCGCAGCTAAAATTCCATGCACACACGAATAATCAAATTCAATTCCCTGGCCAATTCTATTCGGGCCGGATCCTAATACAATGATTTTCTTTTTGTCAGTGACAATCGATTCATTTTCAATTCCGAATGAGGAATAGTAATAAGGAGTTTTTGCTTCAAACTCGGCTGCACAGGTATCCACTAATTTAAATACCCGACTGACTCCGAGTAATTTTCTTTTCTCACGCACTTCACTTTCCAAACAATCCATTAAATAAGCAATCTGGCGATCAGCATACCCTGCTTTTTTTGCTTGCATTAGAAGCTCGGCAGAGATGGTTTCGAGAGACTCTTTTTCAATTATTTTTTCAAGTTGAATTAATTCTTCTATTTCTTTTAAAAACCAGCGATCAATTTTAGTCAGCTTTTGAATAGTAGAAAAAGGAATACCCAGTTTAAAAGCATCGTAAATATGGAATAATCTGTTCCAGCTTGGATTCTGAAGGGAGTACAGTAGCTCATCCTGATTCGTTAGATGCTTGCCATCTGCACCCAAACCATTTCTCCTGATCTCCAGCGATTGACATGCTTTTTGAAGTGCCTCCTGGAAGTTTCTTCCGATCCCCATTGCTTCGCCAACCGATTTCATTTGCAGTCCAAGTGTTTTTTTTGCTCCCGGTAGCTTATCAAAATTCCAGCGTGGAATTTTTACAATGACATAATCTACCGCTGGCTCAAAGTAGGCCGTGGTTGTTCCGGTAATGGCGTTCTTCAACTCATCCAGATTATAACCGATCGCTAATTTGGCCGCAACTTTGGCAATGGGATAGCCTGTTGCTTTGGAAGCAAGGGCAGATGATCGGGATACGCGTGGATTAATTTCAATACCGATGACCTCCTCATAATTATCAGGATTTAATGCAAACTGAACATTGCACCCTCCGGCAAACTGACCAATGGAATTCATCATTTTGATCGCCATGTCCCGCATCAACTGATAGGCTGTATCGGGTAAGGTCATGGCGGGAGCAACCGTGATTGAATCACCGGTATGGATTCCCATTGGATCAAAATTTTCAATCGAACAAATGATAATCACATTGCCGATATTATCACGCAATAACTCGAGCTCAAATTCTTTCCAGCCCAAAATACTTTGCTCGACCAATACTTCATGGATGGGGGAGGCATGCAAGCCCCGGTTGAGCATTTCATCAAATTCTTCAGCGGTATTCACAAACCCGCCACCCGTTCCACCAAGGGTATAGGAAGGTCGTATCACCAATGGGAACCCGATTTCCTGCGCAATTTCTTTTCCTTCTAAAAACGATGTGGCAGTAGACCCCTTACAGACGCCTATCCCAATTTCATTCATTTTCAGTCTGAATTTCTCCCGGTCTTCCGTTGTTTCAATTGCGTTTATATCAACGCCAATGATTTTGACTCCGTAATTGTCCCAGATTCCAGCTTTATCACAATCAATACATAAGTTTAGGGCTGTCTGACCGCCCATTGTGGGCAATACTGCATCGATATGATGTTTTTCGAGGATTTCACGGATTGATTTCTTAGTAAGCGGCTTCAAATAAATATGATCTGCCGTTACTTTATCCGTCATAATGGTTGCCGGATTGCTATTAATGAGAATAACCTCGATGCCCTCTTCCCGCAATGATCGCGAGGCTTGTGAACCGGCATAATCGAATTCACACGCCTGACCGATAATAATTGGTCCGCTTCCGATAATTAGTACTGAACGTATACTTCGATCTCTGGGCATTATTGAGTGGTTGGGGTGGTCAAATTGGTGGCAAAAATATGCACAGATTTATAAATGCCGTAACGAATACGGATTTAAATTCCCCTAATACCAAAAAAAAATCCCCGGCAGATTTTTCCGCGGTTTCAAATTCTGTTTAACGTGCGACAATGAATTTTTTCACCACCGATCCGTTTCGATGAGCAATTTTTACCAGATACACACCATTGGGGAGGTTGGCGGTAATAATCTCCTGTTCATACACTATTTCCGGCATGGAAATCGTCTTTCTTTGAAGAGGAAACCCAAGGGCTGAAATTACCGTAAGTTCAAATTCTCTGATCTCCTGGCTTTCGATTCTGAGCACGACTTTGTCATTTTTTACAGGATTAGGATATAAACTGATGGATTGAATTGCTGAGGTATTTTCGATTCCAGTTACTTCATCCTGAATGTACAGGTCATCGATGGTCCACCCAGCTGCATTTTTTGTTCCATCCGAAAACAATCGAAAACGAATGATCACATCATCTCCTGATGAAAAATTTCCATTTTCAAGCATATTGATAGATCTTCTCCTAAACATCGTCGAGGTAGCATTCGAATTAATAAGGTAAGCACTGTTCCATTGGGAGGCAAATGAGGCATCGTATCCTGTAAGAAACGGCAACCATGTATTGCCCCCATCTTTTGAGCCCTCCACTACTACATAGTCTTTGAAAGCCGGGGTTCCAAAAGCTGCACTTGCCGGATGATTCTCAACAATTGCGATTTCGTCAAAGCGGATATATGGATTATCAACTCCAATTCGAATGGGCTTTGTAAGCGTAAAATTAAAATTCGATGTTTGTTCAAGTCCGCGTCCTGTTGGATAAGGACTTGTTGATTGAATAAGACCATTGTCAAATCCAGTGGGTTGGGTAATGGAAAAGAAATTCCCAACGAAATCGGTAGATGCACTGTTGAAATTATTCGTATAGGTGGAAACCGGTGATGCAAATTCAATGATGGGGACTTCAATAAATCCATCAGGAGGAAATGATCCTGTATTTCCAGCGTTATCCTCGGCGCTAAACTTATACCGGATGACATCTCCAATGGCCAGATTGTTGATGCCGTTAAAATCGAAAGAAAAGTTTTCCTGATCGGGGAGGAGAATGTACTGCTCGGTGGTGATGGGTTCATCATTGACCTGGTATTCAATCCAAAATTTGGACAGCCCACTTGCATCAGTAGCCTTGGCTTGAAGACTTAGGGTTTCTGTCCCCTCCAGTAAATAATCCACATGATCATTCAGCACGAGTGGTGGTGTTTCATCAATTTGTATTCGGAGGTTGTCAATAGACCACCCCCAGCCAGCCGCAAAGGGATCACTGAATAAACGGAACCGTAATACTACCTCATCGCCTTCATCAAAATTTGTTAGTAAGTTCATTTCGCGGCTTCTGTATAGAGTTGGATCGCCAACGGCAGTGGAGTTATTGTTATCAATAGCGCTATTGTATTTCGTGAGCCAGTCTGCATTGGCCCTTGAATCATATCCATTGGCAATTGGATTCCAGGTAATACCACCATCGACAGATCCTTCAACAACAACAAAATCAAAGAAATCGTCATCCCCGAAAATAGTACCGTCGTCTCCTGGTTCCACTAAAACAATCTCATCAAACCTAACCATGGCATCTTGCTCTTTGACCCGAATTGGTATCTTTAACTGGTAAATAAAGTTTAACCGATCATTCGGGAATCCAGTACCTTCCGGATAAGGATGTGTAGTATGCATTGCTCCGGTTGTAAAACCAGCAGGTGTTGTGATACTGAATCCATCACCAAAAAAATCGGAAGAGGGTGTATCAAAATTATTTGCATATGAATCCTGTGTGGGTTCAAGTCCGACTACATTAACAACATAATAATCGGATTCCGGAGCTATATTCTGATTCTGATTCGATGAGTTATCGACAGCCGTTATCCGGTATTTGATCACATCCCCGATGGTAAGTCCACCACCTAAATTTATGGTCGCGGAATAAAGGGAATCCGGAGTGCCGGATTGCAATGCGATGGGTGTTTGTGGTGCATCATTGATCAGGTAATCCAATGTAGCGGATGCGATTTCAATATTGTCGGAAATTATTGCGTCTATTATTACTTCCGTGTCGGAATCAAGAATAAAAGCTTTTGGTGAGTGTGTGATACGCGGTGCCTGGTTATCCGGACCGGTTGTAAACAGATTGTATAACTTTTGAATTTCATCTCCTGGATCCTGGCGGGTTCCGGGGTTCGTAAATGTCCTGCCCGCCTGATCATTCGCCTGAAGGTAATAACCATAGGTTCCGGGATTTCCGGTGCCGGGTATTGAAGCAGTATATTCATTCGGATTTCCGGTGCCAGTCATCACTACCTCGATATCAGCTCCACCATTAGAATACAAAAGTTTTGGATTCGTAACGGCTCCTGCTTCCGAAGTGATGGTAGCATTTACCACATAGGGCCCATTTACATTTTCAGATCCCTTAAGCGGGGTGTGATCAATGCGTGTATAAACCCACCCCATGTCGGCTAACATACCCATGGTAATGGGACCCGGACTATGAATTACCTCGCGTGAGCCAATCTGCGTAGTCATTAATGAATTGTTAGTGCCATTATAGGTGAGTTCATCGAGATGGGCAATACTCGAACCACCGTTAAAGGTGGTTGGGGCATAAATTTTTCCACGCTGGTTTCCATTTCCCGCCAACACACCTGGTGAATTAAAAAAAAGATTTCCACTCGTTAATTGTGTTTTCAGTATTGCGGAGGGGGAGGTAAAATCTATGTAAAGGCTTTGATTGGTAGCGTTTTCAACAAAGCGATCAAATATAATGGGCCTGGTTTGCAGTCCGACTGTTCCATCTAATGCTTCTCCATCATCTCCGACATTGTAGGTGTCAACAATTCCCAAACCATGACCTAACTCGTGAAGTACAACAGTCACCAGATCATATTGACCCGAAGCCGGTGTTCCTGATGTCAGCAAGTACCAATTCGCGCTACTACTAAAATTCGCAACAATATCAATTTCATCATTATCATTGAGGTCCCTGCCGGCTATTTTTTCAGCAAGGGCCACCGGATACCAGGTATTCAATTTTTGTGCACCTGAAAAATTTGTATAAAGTGTTCCCCAGATCGCTGACCCCAATACCCCTGCATCGAGTGGTTGCCAAATAGCAGTTACACGGATTGGAACAGGGGATGAAATCTGGGTTTCCCAGATGTCAACCGCAAATTGAAATGCTGCCTGCGCTTCAGGTGTAAATCCGACATAGGTTACTTCAAAGGTGGCCGTTTTCGTCCGACCAGCAGCATTTTCCCGAAATTTTTGATAGGCTTCCGGTGGAGGAATATGGGTAAGACGATCTTCCCCTGCATAACAAATAATTGGTTCTTTTGGACTGATTCGCTCTTGTTTCAACGATTGCCCTTTTGTGCTTATTCCAATCAAAACTAAAATTAGCAGCAGACAGACTTGTACACATTTCTCCATATTCATGATCTTTCCAACATCAAAATTAAGATTTTCAATCGCTTCGGGAAGGATTTAAATTAACCCTCTGGACTTTAATTCCAGATATTTGTTAATGGTATCCACTGAAAGTTGTTCAGGGGTGGTAAGCAGGCTGTGAATGCCGTTTTTTTGCAATTCTTTAGCGATTATTTTTTTATCGAGCGCAAATTTTTCAGCTATTGCTTTTACATATACACGCTTCAGGGTTCCGGCTGGCTGGTTAAGGACTTCTTTCATTTCCGTGTTTTCAAAAAAAATGACCACCAGCAAATGGTATTTCGCCAGGCTTTTCAGAAATGGAAGCTGCCTTTCCAAACTGTAAATGGACTCAAAATTTGTAAAAAGTAACAACAGGCTCCGTTGCGAAATTTTTCTTCGTACATGACTAAACAACGTCGAGAAATCAGATTCTTTAAAAGCAGTTTTTTGATTGTATAAGACTTCCAAAATCTGCGCCATTTGATGATTGCGATTGCTGGCTGGAAGTGTGGTCCCAATTTTATGTTGAAAAGTAATGAGTCCTGCTTTGTCTGATTTCTTTAATGCAATATTGGAAATGACCAGGCTTGCATTGATGGCATAGTCGAGTAAACTCATCCCATTAAAAGGCATTTGCATGGAACGGCCTTTGTCGATGAGTGAATACACCTGTTGCGAACGTTCATCCTGATAGTTGTTCACCATCAGGTGACTTTTCCGTGCGCTTGCTTTCCAATTAATGGTTCGATAATCATCACCTGGTACGTATTCACGAATGAGCTCAAATTCCATGTTTTGACCAATCCTTCGTATTTTTTTTATCCCCACATCGGTTAGCCGATTGGAAATGGCCAGTAGTTCGTATTTCCGCATTTGAAGGTAGGAAGGATATACCGGTACTATCTTATCCTGTGAAAATTGGTATCGCCTGGAAACTAATCCCAACGGCGAAGTGGCAAAAAGATTAACAGCTCCAAAGAAGTATTCGCCACGTTTAACCGGGCGTAAAAAGTAATGGATGGCTTTATTTTCTCCCGGCTTCAAAACATGCTGAAATGACATATCCCGCTTTTGAAACTGAAATGGAATTTCATCAATGATCAACAGCGAAACGATGAAGGGATAGGTGCTCTCGATAAAGATCCGCAATTCATTTTCGTCACCATTGGAAAGTTTTTCAGGCGTAAATCGATGTGCTTTTATTCCTTTTTTAATTCGAAAAAGAATAAGGAGATCAACCAGTAAAAAAGTAAAGAGGATTAGTGACAATACTTTTGCAATCAGGATCGGGATTTCAAGAATAAAACTGGCAATAAATGCCAGCACCAACAGGATGACCAGTTGGAAAAACCGATTATTGAAATATAACGCCCGAATGACTTTCATTATCGCGGAACTTCTATTTTGTCAACGATTTGTTTAACAACATCGTCGGTAGTAATGCCTTCCATTTCCTTATCGGGTGTTAACATAATCCGATGGCGCAGCACCGGTGCCGCCATTTCTTTCACATCTTCCGGGGTAACAAAATCACGACCGTGAATAGCTGCATAGGCTTTGGCACCATTCAGGATGGCGATTGAGGCGCGTGGTGAAGCGCCTAAAAATAAAAACGGATTATTGCGGGTTTCCTGAATGATGCTCGCAATATAATGGAGCAAATAATCTTCAATATGGATTTGTTGCACGCTGGCACGCAGTGCCTTCACTTCGTCTCCACCAAGGACCGTGTTCACTTCTGCTAATGGTGCTGCTCCTTTGCGTTTATGATGACCTGTTAAAATACCCAACTCATTTTCAAAAGTCGGGTAGTTAACGTTGATCTTGAATAAAAAACGATCCAACTGCGCTTCGGGCAACCGGTACGTTCCTTCCTGTTCAATTGGATTTTGAGTGGCAACCACCAAATACGGAAACTCCATTGCATATGCATTACCATCGATTGTCACCTGACGCTCCTCCATGACTTCAAACAGTGCGGCCTGTGTTTTTGCCGGAGCACGATTAATCTCATCAATGAGAACAATGTTGGAGAAGATGGGGCCTTGCTTAAACTCGAATTCTGTAGTCTTCACGTTAAAGACAGTTGTACCCAATACATCCGAAGGCATTAGGTCCGGAGTAAATTGAATCCTCGAAAATTTTACATCGATAACCCGGGAAAGTAATTTAGCGGTCAGTGTTTTTGCGACGCCGGGTACACCTTCAATCAACACATGTCCATCCGCAAGAATAGCCGTGATCAAAAGTTTAATCATCTCGTCCTGACCAACGATTACCTTTCCTATCTCTTCCCTTATTTTATCAACTTGTTTGTTTAGTTGGGATAAGTCAATGCGATTTTCAAATATCTTTTCTTCCATGATGCGTTATTGATGATTAAAATTTTCAATGCTATTTGATAAAGTGATTAATTCACCTTCAGTTATTGATGCTTTGTTTTGAATTTCTTCAATCTGTTTAAATAGTCGTACAACTTTTTCCTCTTCATTCCCCGATTTTCTGGCCAGGGTTCTGATTAAAACTTCTGTTGGATGAAATAGATCCAACAGGTAGAGTGTTTTAATAGAATCAAGGAAATAGATAATTTTTTTCTCGGCAATATTCTTGAAGTCTTTCTTTTGCAAATATAGGTTAGCGATTGTTGAAATGAATTCAAGCGTAGTATTGTCCAGCGGTTTAACAATGGAATGATACGCTGTTTTCGCTTCTTCAAAAACCATAAACAGGAGGAGGAGAGAATGGTTAGGTAATATGCCCATCGCAATGGCTCACTCGTAAGGATGAAACGCAGGGGAGTTCGTGCCTCCATTCTTCCCAAATGGTAAAATTCTGTTTGTTCCAGCGGAAGGTTGGGTAAATGTGAAAGCGAGGTTTCAACAAAGCCATCATTTTCTCCGCTCAATAAATAAAAATTGGTAAAGGCGAGTGGAGTGGAGTTTAAATAGAGTGATCCTTTTCCCCATTGAATACGGATGGTAACAGGTAATCCATGCTCGTTGACCGTCACAATGGAGGTTATGCTGTCGGGAAAAGAATCAAAATAATTGTGAATGTTTTTATAGGGATAAGCATACCTGGGCTGTTCAGGAATTGATGAGTTTGAAAACTGAAGTTCGATTGTATCACCGAGATTAAAATTATACTTCGGGTTAAACAAAATATCATACGTACTGATAAATAGGGTATCCGCAAATATTCCGTAATAATGTTGTGCTGATATAAATGCGCTTCCTCCCATACTAATATTGGCAAGTAACGCTTCCGTATCTTCTTCTCCGGGATTAAAACTGGAAGAGATACT
This sequence comes from uncultured Cytophagales bacterium, assembly GCA_942491425.1. Lineage (GTDB taxonomy): Bacteria > Bacteroidota > Bacteroidia > Cytophagales > Cyclobacteriaceae > JBGTGG01. Next base: position 208,000 of record CALOAV010000094.1, on the reverse strand, counting down.
TAAGAAATTGGCAGGTGTTTCGAGTGAGTCATAGAGTTCATACAGCGTATAATTGGTGTTGGAAACTGCAGGAAAAAGGGGATCGATCAACTGGGCCAGTGCATAGGCTCCAAAAGGATTTTTATCATCGTGATGATAGGTAATGCGCCAGTCAAATTCACGCGGACTCACGAGTTTAATCGCAAGGTAAATACCAACAGCAATAACGAGGTAGGCGATATATTTCCAATCCTTTTTCACGGTGTCTGTCCTTTCCAGGCATTAAACGTATTTTGAGCTTTTAAAAATACGGATTCACTAACATCGAAATGGCCATACCAGGCATTTTCAAAGAAGTAGTTCAGATCATTAAAACCAGGCTTGAGTTTTTCAGATGCAAGCTCATTGATGTAGTCATGGTTTGTTTTACCAGGCTCCCAATGGATCAGGTCTTTGTCTGATAAAATTTTAAGGGCATGTAAAAAAAGTAAACGGGTAGCTTCCCGATAGGCACGTTTAGCCAGCGCATCGTTAATTCTCTTTTCAAAGTCTACCACATGAATATTCTCTTCGAGTATGACGGATTTTATTGGATTGGCAGCGGTGTTGGAGAAAAACATTTTTATGGCATCAATCCGAAGGAGCCATAAGATCACGTACCCCAGGATCAGCACGATGACAACATACATGAGTATTTCAACCCAGTTGGCGGATGCACCGGTTTCAAATAAATACTGGAAAATTTCAGCGATCCATAATTTAAACCGCTCCCACATACTCATAGCAGCCGGTCCGGTTCCATAGTCCAGGGCAGGATCTGTTTTTAGATTATCAAGTGTAGCTTCATCAAATTTTCGAATCTCCACCACTGAGCTGTCACTCCCTGCATCAATAGGGGATTGGATTTTTGTTTCGTCATTTTGTGCGAAGAGGCTGAACGGAACAAAAAGAAAAATCCAAAGATATTTAATAGTGTTCATCAGATGATGTTGGTTCGGATGGTGCCTGGCCGATGGAATCAATTTTTGACATGAGCCCACGGGACTCTTTTAATTCAACCAAATTAAAATATTGAAAGCTGATGGCTACCAACGGGATGACATACAATAAAAATGAAACCAAAAAATACAGGATGAAAAACAGGTCATTTGCCAGCTGGGCAATTAACGACGGTTCTTCAAATGCACTATTCCTGACCGTGTGCATCATTCTTATCACGAAGCCGATGTACCACGGGATCAGAAACAAGGAAGAGATTGTGCTTTGAACCAACCCGGTAATAAAAATAATTCCGAATGTACTCCACCACTTATTTTTAATCAAATAAAAGGATCGTTGTACAGCGCTGATGAAGCCAATTTTTTCGTATGCCCGAACAATAAAAATAAGCGAAAAATTTACCCACAGATAAAGCATCGCAATCAATACCAATACCACTCCGAAAAAGATTAACACAGGAGATTGAGAAAGTGCGAAGATAAAAATAGGAATCAGGACTATGAAGTAGGAGATCACCATGGCGATTGCATACATGATCATGGTACCCATGTACATACCGATGGTTTTACGTACCCGGAGCCAGATATCATTCACTTCAATTTGATTGGTCTGTTTCTCATCATATTCAAGGATATAATTATAGATTACGGCAAGAGTAACAGCTCCTGCAACAAAACCAAAGACAACCGCACCAAGAATCTGCAACCAGAATCCAGCAGAAAGAAAATAATCTTGCATGTCATCAACATTCGATGGGTTTTGCACTCCCCCGGCGATGAAATCCATATAATCACCGTAAAAATTTCCAATCAGAATACTGCTCAGTAATACCGGTGGGCCGGCAATGAACAATAAGCATTTGAAGAGCGACTTAAAATTTTGGCGAATGAACTCTATCGTTGCATTCATTTTTTTACTAAAGTCGCGCGATTTAGCTAATTCAATTGCTTTGAACGTTTCCATTCCTATAGAGTTTGTAAGGGTAATACACGAAATAATAAATAATTAGAAAAGCGGAAAGAAAAATGATAATCCCTTTAAATAACACGGGCATAAAAGTATAGCGTGTGATAAAGGATTCAATAAATCCAGCCAGGATAAAAAGCGGTATAATACCGATTACAATTTTCATTCCATTCAAGGCGCCTTGCTTAAAGGAAGCCAGGCGCGAGAAAGTTCCGGGAAATAAATAGCTATTCCCCAGTACAAACCCGGCGGCACCGGCAATGACGATCGAGGATAATTCAATGGTACCATGCAGCATGATGATCATCACGGAATCGAGTAATAATCCTTTTTGGGAAAACATACTTAAGAATGCGCCAACCATTACACCATTACTAAAAAGCAGATATCCGGAACCAATCGAGAAAAGCAGCCCCGCAGCAAAAGCAAAGAAAGATACACGAACGTTGTTAAACGTAATCGCAAAAAACATATCCGTCTCACCCGTTTTTCCATACACGGCTAATGGATTACCATTTTCAATATTTTCAAGTGTCATGTTCACGTATGCATCTCCCATGATGAGTCGCACAAACGTTTCATCATAATGTGCTGAAACCGCTCCCAATAAAGCAGCGATTACAAAAGTTAATAATGCATACAGCAATTGTTTCCGGTGTTGAAAAAGCAATTGGGGTAACTCATATTTCCAAAAGGTGATAAATCTGCTTTTATCCTCGCGCTTGTTTTTATAGATCTCCAGGTGGATTTTTGATCCGATATTATTTAAGTACGTGTTCACCCGACTGTTGGGATATTGGGTTTGGGCAAAAGACAAATCATCTGTGATTTGAATAAAAATCTCAGCGACTTTATCGGGGGATGCATTGCGGGAAGCTAATACTTGTTCAAATTGCTGCCAACGCTCCTGGTTACGCTTTACAAACGCGGCCTCTCTCACACTATAACGTTTTAATTTTTTACATCGAAGCGCTTGAAACTTCAATTACTTTGTTCCAAACTCTAAATAAATTTCCTGAACAAATCTTCTCAATATCCTCAGGTGAATATCCTCTTTTCAGTAACACAAAAATCAAGTTTGGATATTGGGAAACATCTTTTAGCCCGGTAGGCAGTGAATCACCCACGCCATCATAATCCGAACCTATTCCTACATGATCGATACCAATTAATTTAACCACATGATCAATATGATTGGCAACCGTCTCAACATCTGCATACAGCGATGGATTGTCTTTTTGGAATTGTTCAATGATCGGTGTTGCAAGGGAGTCATCCTCGGTAAGGCCTTGTTCATCCAGGAGTGCATTAAGTTTATCACGATTCGCATTGTTTTTTTCAACCACAGCTGAATCAAGAAAAGAAGAACCAAAATTAATTTGAATAACACCACCATTTTCTTTTAAGCGCCAGCAAGAAGATCATCGCCCATATTTCTTTCAAAGCCGGGTGTAAAAGCACGGGCAGAAGAGTGTGAAGCAATAACCGGTGCTTTCATAATTTTGATCACATCAAAGAAAGTGCTATCCGACACGTGCGAGATATCTACCATGATCCCTACTTTGTTCATCTCGGCAACCACTTTTTCACCAAACGGACTCAACCCATTCCAGGTGCGGGTAGTATCGTACGAAGAATCACAAATCTGATTATCGGTTGCATGTGTTAGGGTTATATACCGGATGCCACGGTCATAAAAATACCTGACATTCGAAAGGTCATCCCCAATGGGTGCACCATTCTCCATTCCCATCGGTAACGAAACAATTCCTTTGGTGAAGTTGTCTTTTATCTGTGCAGGGGTTGTGGCCACCGCAAATTTGTCTGGAATCGCAGTCGATATACCAGATACCATATCAATTAATGTATCGGCAAGTTCTTTGGCTCCGCCTTTAACCTGATATTCAGACGGAATGTAAATGGACATAAACGGAGCATCTAAACCACCTTTTTTAGCACGCTCAAAATCAAAATCACCTTCAGTGGTGCTTACTGGTATTCCTAAATATTCACGTTCTAATCTAAAGTTCTTGACTTTTAGTCGAAATGGAAGGTCAACATGGCTATCGGTGATGATATAGGCATGTGCTAGTGAATCGGCAACTTTGCGCAATTGTTCATCGGGCATAGACGTATAATCTACCGGTGTGTTTTTTGCACACCCAACGAAAACGATTGCAGCGAGAATAAAAAGGATATGTTTTAACTTCATTGTTTCAAAAATTGATTTACAGTAATAATATTGCTGAAAAGTAGCTGATTTTTAGTTCGATGCCAACCGTAAGTATACAAACGACCCAGAATGTTTTTATTCATTACCCGGTTGCCAGCCTGGGTGATCGGATTTTGGCATATTTTATAGATGCCCTGATCATGTTTGCCTACATCATTGCCTGCCTGGTGGTCATGAATCAAATCAATTTAAATTCTACTGCAACTGTCATTTCGATAATTTCTATTCCCGTGCTATTGTACCATCTTCTTTTCGAAATCTTTATGGACGGTCAAACCCCGGGTAAAAAACAGATGGGGATCAAGGTGGTGAAGCTTGACGGATCACCGGGAACCATTGGTAGTTATATCATTCGCTGGTTGATTCGGATCATCGAAATAAATCTTATGTCCGGTGCCATTGCCATGATTGCCATCGCTGCCGGAGGCAGGGGGCAGCGCCTTGGTGATATGGCTGCCGGTACAACCGTTGTAAAACTGGTGCGCCAGAAAGAAGTTACCGCCAAAGAAATTTTTACCATTGCAGAAGATAATTATGTTCCTACCTTCACACAGGTTCTTCAGCTGAATGATCAGGATATCGAAATCATTAACCAGGCGCTTCGTGTCAATCGAAATACTGGAAATTCAAAACCGGTAATGGCGATAACTGAAAAAATCAAAGCGCTTCTCGGTGTTGAGTCGGATATGCCACCCGTTAAGTTTCTGTATACAATTGTAAAAGACTATGGGTATTACACCAGCAAGCTCTGATGGAAGCTAAACACCCACTATTCAGCAGAGCACAGCTAGCCTTGCGCAATGGTCAGGATAAAGCCGAAGTTTGGGTTGCGCTTCGTGGTGTTATATATGACGTTAGTAAATCACGCCTTTGGAGCAAGGGCAAGCATTATGAGCATTGGGCCGGACAAGATTTAACAGATGAATTGCCAGATGCGCCCCATAATGAAAAGGTTTTTGATAAATTTAAGGTTGTGGGGAGACTCGCAGATTAATAACTAATACCAGAAAGATGATTTTAATTGCAGATAGTGGCGGTTCAAAAACAGATTGGAGGCTGCTACTCAAAGACGGCACCATAAAACAAGCCAGTGCCCCAGGTTTTAACCCATACTATCAATCGATTGAGGATCTTAAGAAAAGTATGCAAGATGTGCTTTGATGCCTGAGATCTCTGAGGACGTAAACAAGATTTATTTTTATGGAGCAGGTGTTTCTTCCGAGAAAAATCAGCAAACGGTAAATAGGGCTATTGGAGAATTTTTCCCGGACGCAAAAATTGAAATTGGCTGGGACCTATTAGCTTCTGCCCGTGCGCTTTGTGGACACGAAAAGGGAATCGCCTGCATCATGGGAACAGGATCAAACTCCTGTTTATATGATGGTAAAAATATTATCGGGAACGTCGCCAATTTAGGCTGGATTTTAGCCGATGAAGGTTCGGGTTGCTCTTTGGGAAAACAACTTGTAGTCGATTACTTACGCGAAGTGATGCCGGTTGACCTTGCAGAGAAATTCAAAAAAAGATTTCCCTGGGGAAGGGAAGAAATTTTAGAAAGAGTATATCAGCACGATCGACCCAGTGCATTTCTGGCAAGTTTTGCAAAATTTATCTTCCAGCATAAAGACGATCCATATTGCTATAAGCTGGTCTGCAAGAGTTTTGGCGATTTCTACGAAAACAATGTTATGAAGTATCCGGATTACGAGAATCTTCAAGTTCACTTTTCAGGATCAATCGCCTTTTACTTTAGCGACCTGCTTCGTCAGGTAGCCAATGATAAGGGGATTACGGTCAAGAATATTTTGGAAGGACCAATTGCAGGACTGACCTTATTCCACCAACAGGAATTATAAACATGAGCACTACCGAATCTTCATCCTATTACGATAAGCTAGAGGAGATGAGCATCCGGCAACTGCTGGTCAATATTAATAAAGAAGATAAACGGGTTCCCGATGCAACAGAAAAATGCATCCCGGCAATTGAAAAACTGGTGACTGCCGTTGTTGAGAAAATGAAAGTGGGGGGCAGGCTCTTTTATATAGGGGCCGGTACGAGTGGTCGGTTAGGAATTGTAGACGCATCAGAAATTCCTCCCACATTTGGGCTTGCCCACGGACGTGTAGTTGGGATCATGGCCGGCGGGGATCAGGCGATTCGAAAGGCTGTTGAATTTGCAGAAGATGATATCCATCAGGCCTGGAAGGATTTACAACAGTATCAAATCAAAAAAGATGATTTCTTAATCGGGATTGCCGCCAGCGGCAGAACGCCCTACGTGATCGGAGGACTAAAGGATGCTCAGGCAAATGGAATTTTAACCGGATGCATCACTTGCAATGCAGATGCGGAAGTATCACGGTATGCTGATTTTCCAATTGAAGTAATCGCCGGTCCGGAGTTTGTTACCGGAAGTACACGGATGAAAGCTGGAACAGCACAGAAGCTGGTATTGAATATGATTTCCACCACCGCCATGATCAAACTTGGAAAGGTACGTGGAAATAAAATGGTGGACATGCAGCTTTCGAACAACAAACTGGTCGACCGTGGAGTACGAATGATCATGGAAGAGTTGAAGATAGCAGAAGTTGAAGCAGAGGCATTGCTGAAGAAGCATGGCTCGGTTCGCGCGGCAATCGATTCGAAAAGAAAATAATTTAAAGCAAACTCAGCTGGACATCACCAACCAGTGAATCCACCGGAACAAGATAAAGCCTTCGGGTTTTCATTTCCCGACAGACCACACGGGTTCGCCGGAGTTTACCTTTTTTGAAATATTTACCTTGAAGTTTAAACACACTTCCTTCTGCAACCTCTGATAATTGAACACTATTGAGATGTTCAGGGTCGTATTTCCGAAAACTGTTGGTAAGGGCCGTATCCGCGAACGAACTGGCCTTCGGGTCAGCCATATGACGTTGAAGTTCATGTAAGATTTCGGCCGGAAATGAACTTTCTTTGAGCAATGGCTGCATTAATATCCTGAATTCCACCTTCCATTCGTTGCCATGAGGTTCCACCCGGTTGCCTGATTTTTTGTGAACAAACAGGTGTGCCACTTCGTGAACATAGGTGACCAGAAAGAGATAGGGATTCAGGTCGTTGTTGAGGGTAATGAGTGGCAATCTGCCTCTGGGTGCAGAGAAATCTCCAACTTTCGAGGATCGTCTTTTCGTTAATTTAAGCTCAAAAGGGTATCGGTTCCACAATGAAAAACAGTACTCAACACTGGCTCCGGGGATATGGGCCGATAAGGTTGAAAGTATGCTTTCTGGAGTCATAGGCACAAAAAAAAGGCTTTAATTTTAAATTAAAGCCTTTTCAGGGAATAAGTTTTAATGCTTATTCAGCAGCAGTAGTATCAGCTGCTACTTCTTCAGTAGCTGGCTCTTCTACAACAACTTCTTCAGCAGCTGGTTCTTCAACAACTACTTCTTCAGTAGCCTCTTCAGTTGCTTCAGTTTCAGTGCTAGCACCACCACAAGCAACAAATGCAAATGCGAAAGCAGCTACCATCAAGAATGCAAATAATTTTTTCATAGTTTACAGGTTTTTAAAAATTCGTTGCAAATATAAGATGAATTGAAATGAATGTTAAGGCCTTGTAAGAAATTTATTTTTTTCTAAAGATCAATCGTACCGGAACTCCCTCGAAATCAAAGTGTGAGCGTAGTTTATTCTCCAGGTAGCGCTGATAAGCAGTTTGGATATATTGTGGTAGATTACAAAAGAATGCAAACGATGGATACCTTCCTTTTACTTGCGTGATGTACTTTATCTGGATAAATTTTCCTTTTAACGCGGGTGGTGGATAGTGAGCGATTTCCTTTAGCATTACGTCATTAAGGAGTGAGGTAGAAATTTTCTTTGTTTTATTGTCAAATACCTCAACTGCCTTTTCCATTACTTGAAAAATCCGCTGCTTCGTAAGCACCGAAGCAAAAATTACTGGGATGTAATCGATTGGTGCCAGTTTTTCCAAGGATGGTCTTTTTAAAGGCTTCGGCTGTCTTAGTATCTTTTTCAACCAAATCCCATTTGTTTACCATAATCACCATTCCCTTTCCTTGGCGATGCGCAAGGGTAATGATATTCACATCTTGTGATTCAATTCCTTGCGTAGCATCAATAATAAAAATACATACATCACTTTCTTCCATGGCACGAAGCGATCGCAACACAGAATAGAATTCGATATCCTCCCGCACTTTTGATTTTTTTCGAATCCCTGCCGTATCGATCAGAATAAAATTCTTTCCATACATTTTATAATAAGTATGAATGGCATCGCGCGTAGTGCCAGCCTCATCCGTTACAATACTTCTGTCGGTTCCAATCAATGCATTCAAAAAAGAGGATTTCCCAACATTTGGTTTTCCCAAGATGGCAACTTTCGGAATACCCGCATCTGGATCTTCAACACCTTCGGAAGGAAGTACTTCAATTAATGCATCCAATAGTTCACCAGTTCCGCTACCATTCTCAGAGCTGAGCGGATAAATATCACCCAGACCAAGTTCGTAGAACTCAACAGCAGAAGCGGCTTTTTCAGGAGAATCTGATTTATTGGCAGCAATAAAAACTGGTTTCTTTGAAGTTCGTAAAATGTTTGCAAAGTCTTTATCAAAACCGGTTAAGCCATCGCGAACGTCGACCATAAAAATAATTGCATCAGCCTCCTCAATGGCGATACGAACCTGGTCCCTGATGGCCGATTCAAATTTATCTTCCGATCCGGTAACATATCCGCCAGTATCGATGATGGTAAAATACTTTCCACACCATTCGCCATAGCCATAGTGTCGGTCACGGGTTACTCCTGCCTCATCATCCATGATGGCTTGCCGTTTTTCAACCAGTCTGTTAAAAAGGGTGACTTTCCAACATTTGGTCTTCCTACCAGCGCTACTATATTTGACATGTATTCTTTTCGTTTTAATCGAGATAACCAAAATTTCTAAGCCTGCTTTTTTCTTTCCGCCAGTTGTCAGCTACTTTCACATGGGTTTCTAAAAAAACTTTCTTCTGAAAAAAAGCTTCCATATCCAGCCGGGCGTCCGTTCCAACTTTCTTTAATAAACTTCCTCCCTTCCCGATAATAATTCCCTTTTGTGATTTTCGTTCAATGAAAATTTCGGCACGAATACGTATAATCTTTTCCTCATCCTTGAATTCGGTGATGATTACTTCTGTGCTGTACGGGATTTCCTGTTGATAGGTAAAGAATATTTTTTCGCGGACAATCTCCGCTGCAAAAAACCGCTCCGACCGGTCACTGATATTCCCTTCCGGAAAGAAAGGCGGGTGTTCGGGGATGTAACTTAGAATCGTATCAAAAAGCGCCGTGCTACATTTTCACCCGTTGTGGCAGAAACCGGAATGATTTCTTTGACGTTGGGAAGTTTTTCTTTCCAATAAGCGGTCTTATCCACGATCTGAGAACCTTTTGCTTTGTCAATCTTATTCAGGATCAGAAGGATCGGGGGAGTTAAATGTTTGAACCGCTCAAAAAGTGCTTCATCATACTTTTCTTCCAATTCAACAACCAGCAAAATCAAATCTGCATCTTCCAATGAAACCTTAACAAAACTCATCATCGCATCATGCAGTGCATAGCGCGGTTCTAAAATCCCCGGGGTATCAGAATAAACAATCTGGTAATTCTCATTGTTGATAATCCCCATAATCCGATGGCGGGTCGTTTGCGCTTTGGGCGTAACAATCGATAGCGATTCCCCGGTAAGCCGATTCATGAGCGTAGATTTCCCCACGTTGGGTTTCCCAACAATGCTTACAAATCCCGATTTAAAAGTATTCTCTTCCATGAATCCCGCAAAGGTACTTGTTTTTTAGTCTTCAACGCCTTACTTTTGTCGTCCAATTTCAGTAGGAGATTTGAGGGGATACTGAGTATTCCATAAAAATATATCGCAGGGTGAATCTCAGATTTGGGATAGCTCGTTGGACTCATATCTGCCAGCAGGCGGAAACAGGTTCGGAAAAGCGATAAAAAATATATCGCGGGGTGGAGCAGTTGGTAGCTCGTTGGGCTCATAACCCAAAGGTCACAGGTTCGAGTCCTGTCCCCGCTACTAAAAACAGTTTGGAGCAAGAGTATAGTGCATATAGCGCGGTGGTCTTTGCTCCAAACTTTTTTTCCCTCTATGCTCTCCCCCCTGGTCGTAGCGTCTCGCTACGATCCAAAATGAAACCCCCACTGGTCATAGCGTGGTCGTAGCGTCTCGCTACGACCCGAAACAAAAAAAACAAGCTAATCCGAAAGGGGAATGTAGAAATGATAACTGCTTTTTTAAAGCAGGGAGCCAGGGGATTAGCGTTGGATTGGGATGGTCGTAGCGAGACGCTACGACCAGGGGATGTTTAACAAACCTTCGAAAACGGTCAACCCTATTCAGGACCTCTACACTTCTACTACCAACTAATAACTACCAACTACCAACTAGTTTCCTACTCTTTGCTCACACTCACACTGTTGCCATCACTGGTCGTAGCGTCTCGCTACGACCCGAAACAAAAAAAACAAGCTAATCCGAAAGGGGAATGTAGAAATGATAACTGCTTTTTTAAAGCAGGGAGCCAGGGGATTAGCGTTGGATTGGGATGGTCGTAGCGAGACGCTACGACCAGGGGGTAAATTGATGTTTAACAAACCTTCGAAAACGGTCAACCCTATTTAGGACCTACACTCTACATACTACCAACTAATAACTACCAACTACCAACTAGTTTCCTACTCTTGCTCACACTCACACCCATCACTGGTCGTAGCGTCTCGCTACGACCCGAAACAAAAAAAACAAGCTAATCCGAAAGGGGAATGTAGATATGATAACTGCTTTTTTAAAGCAGGGAGCCACGGGATTAGCGTTGGATTGGGGAGGTCGTAGCGAGACGCAACGACCAGGGGGGAGACTCGGCTTCAAATTGATTTCCCTCGCTACTCTTGCTCAAACTCCCACTGGAATTTGTCCAGCAAGAAATCCCTGCCCATCAATTTTCCTTTGCTCTAGCCACCTGCGACTGGAAACCGGCAACCTCTCCCGAACGAAGTTTGAAAAACACACCTCACTTCTCGTTTACGAGTTTTGTATACCCCGTAGTTTCCCTAATTTGTTCTTCAATTGATAAAACATGGATGAACTTGGCAGATCGTTACCCCTTTCAGAGGGAATGGTAGATGCGGAACAAGGTGGAAACCCTGATCTGAACCGCAAGGATCGGGTTTGTCTGAATTGTGGTACACCACTCACCGATAAATTCTGTCCACATTGCGGGCAAAAAGATATTCCTAAACGGCAAACCCTTGGTGAGCTGATCATGAATTTCATCGGATCGTTTACCAGTTTTGAATCCAAGTTTTTTCAAACCGTCTGGACGCTGTTAAGCAAGCCTGGTTTTCTGGTTAAGGAATATAATAACGGAAGAAGGGAGCAGTACTATCATCCTGCGCGTGCCTATGTTTTCATCAGCTTTATTTTCTTTCTACTCTACCTTTCTTTACCCGGAGAAGACTCAGATGTTATCCGAACCAATAACACGGTCGAAGTTGATGGTGAGAAAAAAGATTTGAAGGATGTCGATTTAGAGAACTTGAGTATACCTGATTCCTTAAAAGAGCAACTAAAAAAATCAGATGATCAGGTCCTGACATTTGGTTCTGAAAAATATAAATCAAAGGAAGAGTATGACTCGATCCAATTGACATTGTCGGCTGATAAAAAAGATAACTTTATCGAACGAATGGCCCACTACAGGGAGATTGAAATCAATGATCGGTATAAGGGAAGAAAGGAGGATTTTAATAAAGAATTTGTAGAAACTTTTTTAGCGAACTCACCAAAAGCTTTTTTCTTTTTACTACCAATTTTTGCGTTGTTATTAAAATTGCTCTATATCCGGAGGGATTTCTTCTACACTGAACACCTGGTTTTTACCATCTATTTTTACAATTTCTTTTTCCTTGCAGGAATTGTTTCCTTGCTGGTGGAGTTAATACCTGGAATGGATTGGTTTTCTGGGATTACTTTTTTAGGAATTCAGATTTATTTGTGGATTGCGATGCGTAAAGTATACCAACAGGGGAAACTAAAAACGACACTGAAGTACTTTTTACTCAATGGATTCTTCGCCATATTTATGGTGATCGCCTTAGTTGTTAATGCAATTGTAGCTTTCTTGCAGTTATAATGTCTTTATTTAGTCAGACACCTTTAGCGGAACGCATGCGGCCCAACCGGCTGGATGAACTAATCGGACAAACCCACCTGGTGGGTCCAACCGGAATTATCCGGCAGGCCATCCGGGTAGGGAACATCCCTTCCATGATTCTGTGGGGACCTCCGGGTGTTGGCAAAACCACCATCGCCAATATCATCGCCAATGAAATCAACAAACCTTTTCATATTCTTAGCGCTATCAATGCCGGGGTAAAGGACGTCCGGGAAGTTATACAGAAGGCAAAACATGCACCCCGATCCATATTATTTATTGATGAAATTCATCGCTTTAACAAAGCACAGCAGGATGCGTTGTTGGGGGCAGTTGAAAAGGGAACCATTACCCTGATTGGCGCTACCACAGAAAATCCTTCGTTTGAGGTAAATTCTGCTTTGTTGTCACGGTGCCAGGTGTATATTTTAAAATCGTTGTCTGAAGAAGAACTACTGCAACTGGTTGAACACGCACTGAAAAGTGATCAGGAAATCAGCAAACATGAAATTGTCATTGAGGAACATCAAGCTTTACTCAATCTTTCGGGTGGCGATGCACGCAAGCTGCTCAATCTGATAGAGCTAATCGCGGAATCATTTCCCAATCAAAAAATTATGGTCAATGATGCCATGGTGATGAATGTGGCTCAAAAGAAAATTGCGATCTATGACAAAAGCGGGGAACAGCACTATGATATCATTTCAGCCTTTATCAAATCGATTCGGGGTAGTGACCCGAATGCAGCAGTGTATTATCTTGCCCGGATGATTGAAGGTGGAGAAGATGTTAAGTTTATTGCCCGACGCATGCTCATCCTGGCCTCCGAAGATATTGGCAATGCAAATCCAACTGCGATGGTAATGGCAAACAGCACTTTTCAGGCGGTGAATGTAATTGGCTATCCGGAAGCCAGAATCATTCTATCCCAATGTGCGATTTATCTCGCTTCCTCACCTAAAAGCAATGCCAGCTATGTAGCCATTGATAGTGCCATTCGTAAAGTAAATGAAACGGGTGACCTGTCTGTTCCGTTATCCATTCGTAATGCCCCCACAAAGTTGATGAAAGATTTGGGGTATGGTTCGAATTATCAATATGCGCATTCACACGAAAGGAATTTTGCTGAGATGGAATTTTTACCTGAAGAAATAAAGGGAGAGAAATTCTATGAACCCGGAAAAAACCCGAGAGAAGAAGAATTACGAAAATATTTAAGAAACTTGTGGGGAGAAAAATATAAGTATTAATGGCAGAACCACGTATTATTTTTGATTACCATCCCGGGTTTGCCATTCTTTGCATTGCACTCGGCCTCGGCTATGCGTTTTTGTTGTATACTTCAAAATATTCATGGAGCAAAACGATTAATCGGTCGCTGTTTGTAATTCGAACGATGCTGGCTACCCTATTGGCCATTTTGTTGCTGGGGCCTATCCTTAAACATATCAATAATCTTTTTGAGAAGCCGCTGTTTGTTATCCTTTATGATGACTCCATTTCAATAAAAGAGGCCGCTGATTCTTCCTCTCTCCAATTGATTAAGAAAGGTGTGGAAGATGCAAATGCCATATTGGAGGAATCCGGATACGATGTTGAAATTTTGTCTGTTTCGGGTGCTGATGCGAATCAATTTCAATTTGCCGCGACTACATCCGATTTAACCAGCAGTTTAAAAGAAGTGGCCAATAGATATGAGGGAAGAAAAAATAGCGGGCGTGGCGCTGGCATCCGATGGGATTTACAATACGGGAATTTCACCTTTATATACTACCTATAATTTCCCGATCTATGCCCTTGGTATTGGCGACACTTCTGTTCGAAATGATTTATCAATTAAAAATATTGCCTACAATAAAGTAGCCTATCAGGGTAACAAGTTTCCAATCCGGGTAGAAGTGATGGCGAAAGGATATCAATCGGGAGATGTTACAGTGACTTTGCTTCAAAAAGGAAAGGTGCTGGAAACAAAAAGTGAACGGTTAAACAATAGTTCCATCTTAACATACAACTTTACCCCGGAAGCTTCTGAAAAAGGAATTCAGCGATTTGATATTCAAGTCCGTCAACGGGCAGATGAAACCAATATCAAAAATAATGTGGCATCGATATTTATTGAGGTTGTAGAAGGTAAAAAGCGAATCCTGTTGGTGGTGCAGTCGCCCCATCCGGATGTTAAAGCCTTTCGTGAGGTGATCGAAAAAAATGCAAACTATGAATTTCTCCTGCATATGCCCGGCATTTCAGAACTCGAGCCCGGAGCACTTCAACCAGAGAAGATTGATCTGGCTATCTTTCATCAAACTCCGGATTTGCGTGGTCGAACCCGAAATCTTTTTTCACAGTTTGTTAAAAGCAAAACTTCATTGTTGATGGTAATTGGTGCACAGACGGATTTACAGGAGATCAGCCGACAGGGACTTCCTTTTGGTTTTGAATCGCCACCGCGAAGTTATGATGAGGTGATGGCAAGTGTCAACACCAATTTTTCACAGTTCTCACTCTCAACGGATGTCAATACCATGGTATCCGAATACCCACCCGTCAGTGTTCATTTTGCAAAAATGATTCCATCGAATACCATAGCATTATTAACGCAAAAAGTTGGGAGTGTTACTTCTGACCGGCCGTTGTTAAACCTGTCTGCCGAAGGTGATCGGAAGATTGGTTTTTTGATGGGTGATGGTGTTTGGCGTTGGCGGTTGTATGAATATGATCGTGTTGAGAACACCAATGCATTTGATGAATTATTCGGGAAACTTTTTCAATACCTCAGCATTACTGACGACAAGCGCAAATTCAGAAGCTACCCGGTGAAGCAGGAATTTCCTGACATTGCGCCGGTGATTATAGAAAGCCAGGTGTATAATGATATTTATGAACCGGTTTTTGGCAATACAATAGAGCTGGAGATTACTAATGAAAAAGGTGTACGAACAAATTATTCGTATGTCTTAAGTCCGGGAAATGCGCAGTATCAGATTGGTGGACTGGAAGAGGGAGTGTATCGTTATTCATCCCGGACAGCATTGGAAGGGGTGCCTCAGGTCGTTCGGGGGGAGTTTGCAGTTATCGCCCAGCAAGCCGAATTACAGAACCTTACCGCCGATTTTAATCTGTTGCGCCAGTTGGCCACCAGTACCGGCGGAAAATTTTATCCTATCAATCAAACGGAAGCAATGCTCAATGAACTTCAAAACAAAGAAGTCAGCAGCGTGATCCGTAGTGAAGAGACGTTTGACTCAGCGTTGAATCTTCCCTGGGTGTTTGTTGTATTGCTGCTGTTGATCAGCACAGAATGGTTTTTAAGAAAATATTTTGGCAGCTATTAATAAGCAGGTCCGGTAAAATATCCGAACCTGCTTATTGATGGTATTAATTTCCGCAGAAATTTCCGGCGATATAAACCAATGTATTGGGTGATGTTTCATCAAGTTTTATTGCCAGATTTTCTCTTTTGGTTTCATCAATGCGTGAATACTTTAAAGGAGAATCTGCGTATTGCCATGCCTCTTCAAACTGCTTTTTAACTTCGAGGGCTGCTTCATTTTTTCTCTGATTGATTAAACTGTGGTACAGTCCATTAAGCGCAAATCCATTTTTGACCCAATAGCTAAGATCTTCACGATACAAATCTTCAGCCGCTTCAAATTTTTTCATTTCCAGGTAGACATCCCCTAAAAAATGCCGGACAGAAAAAAACCAATCGGGCGGTTCATTGTAATTTAACTGGTCTTCAATTTTAATCCCCTCCTTAAATTCATTTGCTGCCATTTCCAGATTACCGGCTACCCGAAATAGTTCACCGCGCAGCACATGGATTGCAATAGCAGTAACATCTGCTACGGTGTTTATTTCCCAAATGGCTAGTGATTGTACAGCATCTGTTGCCGATTCTTTTTCAAGTGCTTCCAGTTCCTGCTTTGCCTGCTCAATTTTTCCGGTGTTGGCATATGCCATTCCACGAGCATAGTGCCAAATTGCAATTGGATAATTTAAATCACTATCTGGTTTTGGAAGCGCAATGATCTTTTCCCATTGGGCAAACTTCACCAGTACATTGTATGGAATGGTGATATAATGTTGAGTAGTTTCAAAGCCTTCCTGACGCAAATAATTCCGGTCAATAATTTCTGCAGTTTTAAAAGCGGCTTCAATCGAACGTGCTCCACGACCTTCTAACGCTGCAGTTGCTGCGAGAAAGTGCCAGTTGTGCGGATAGTACATCTGTGGGTAGACACCTTTCACATTGCACTCCGCAATGTAGGCACTATCAACCTTCACGGCTTCTTCATTTGCCAGCGACCCTTCATGATAATCACCCGTGTTAATGTAAATATGGGAAGGCATGTGTACCAGATGTCCTGCACCTGGTACCAGCGTCTTTAAGCGCTCAGCACTTGGCAATGCTTTTTCAATATCCGGTGCTGCTTCCGTTGCATGAAGGTAGAGATGATTGGCTAATGGATTATTAGGTGCAAGTTTCAAAGCGTGTTCAATAGTAGAAACAATTTCTGCCGTCCATGGCTTTTGCACTCCACCTTTACGCGTGTACAAATCCCAAGCGTGAAGATTCATCAATGATTCTGCAAACAGGGTAACAATGATGTCGTTTTCAGGGTAAGCTTGATAGGCTTTGCGCATTGCAGAAGCATATGCATCCTCGTCTGTATTTCCATCAATAGGAAATTTTACCGATATAGCATGAATCAATGCTTGTTCCCAAGGTTCGATATTGGTGCTGAACTTTTTTGCGTTGTCAACAGCTGCGAGAATTTCTTCATTTTCACCCTGGTTGCTATTGGTATTGTAATTCGGCCCCAACACATAGGCAAGTCCCCAGTACGCCATTGCACATGTTGTGTCTTGACGGATAGCTTCCCGAAATGAACGTGCCGCTTCAGCATGGTTAAATGCATTTGCCCACACAACTCCTTGTGTAAAAAATTTGTTGGCATATTCGGATTGCGTTGTGATAGGGATGCTGAACTTCCCTAAGTTTTCAAACAGCGGTGCTTCAAATTTTACAGTCTGTTCATTTCTGCATGACTTCATTATGAAACCAAAAGCAAATACAGCTGTTAAAATGCCAATGAATGTAACGTTAATCCTTCTTGATTTTTTCATAGCTTGTTTTTTTGTGTCTTTCTGCAAAAGAACCCAGAGAAGCCTGATTATGTTGTGAAATGAAGGTTACTAAAAGTAAACACAAGGTAGACAATAGGTGAATAACCTATAAAAACAGGGTTTACCCCAACCCAATTACAAAGTCTGTTAGGTTTTGTTCTTGGGGTAAGTTGAATTTCTTACGCAAACGATAGCGTGCAGTCTTTACACTGTCGGCTGAAATTCCCAATAGCGAGGCCATTTCCTTGATTGAAAGGTTTAACAAAACAAGTGCGCATAACCGCAATTCTGCAGGTGTTAAATCTGGATATTCATTTAACAGTTTTGCAAAAAAATTATGATGGACATTTTCAAATGTTCTTTTAAAATCTTCCCAATCGCTATCCACACTTGCACTTCGCCGAATGAGTGAAAAAGTCGCATTCAGCTCTTCTGTATTTGGGATTACTTTCTTCAGTCGCTCAAGCTCCAAACGAATGGATTCAATCAATTCGTTTTTTTGTATAAAATTTATGGTATAGCTAGTCAGTTCCTTGTTTTTAAATTCGATAGACTTTTTTAATTCTTCCTCCCGTAGCCTGGCATTTTCTATTTCGACCGTTGCAAGGGCTTTCTGGCGTTCTGCTATTTCCTGTCTTTGCTTAAATCGGGTGCGTTGCTGTCGAAACAGAATGGTACCACTCGCCACAAGAATTATGATCCCAATCCCAAGTGTAAGAATCAGCAATCGTTCGAATTTTTTTTCCTGCTGTAATAATACAATTTGTTGTTCATGGAATTTAAGCGCTTGCTTTTGCTGCGTCAGCTGGTGTTCGAATTCAAGGTTAGCAATTTGTGATCTTTTTTCTTCACTAAAAATACTATCCTTCAGGTTTTCATATCGCTCGCTATAAACAAAAGCTTTTTGATAATCTTTTTCTGAGACATAAACATCCCGATAATCTTTTAGGATATCCCGCAACCATTTGTGATACTGACCTGCAACCGCGATAGGATAAGCTTCATCCAGGTAGTGCTGTGCACTGTCCATTCGACCTTGTTGGATAAAAACACCGGCCATGTTTTCATTATTCTTAACAATATGCTCATTATCCTGATTCGAATGTGCAATGGTGCTGGATCGCCTCAGATATTCCATTGCTATTGAAAACTCTTTGCGTTCCCGATACAGCAGTCCCAGCCGATTGCATGCTTCCATAATACCAAACTGAAAATTGCTTTCCTGATGGATTTCTAAGGCCCGATGCAGATAGTCAAAAGCTTTTTCGAGATCACCCATTTCAAGATAGACTGTACCGATCTTATCGAAAGTTGTTCCAATACGATCCTTTCTCCCTAGCGTTTCAAACAGTTGATTGGCATACTGAAAATTTTCTAGTGCTCGCCCAAAATTTTTCTGGTCTGCATACACCATCCCAATGTTCATCGTGCTATTCGCTTCACCCAGAATATCTTTCGAAATTTTATAAAAGGATTGACTTTCAAAAAGATTTTTAAGCGCATTTAAAAAATCGCCACGCGACCAATAGGATACACCGATCACACGAAGTGCCATTGCTTGGCCACTTGCATACTTAATTTTTTCTGCAAGAGATACCGCTTCTTTCCCGTAAATTGTTCTGACTTGGAGGGGTCAATGGTCCAATATTCAAAACCAATTTGATTGAGAACATCCACATAAATGGTATCATCTGATCGTAACAGATTTTCTAAAACCTGCTGATAGGCTATCAATTTTTTGTTGCGCTTGACCATATGCGCTCCATTGGCAACATATCAGTATACATGAAATAAATAGAAAGAAATTTTCATTACGTTCCATTACGGGAGATAGTACATTAAAGTTAGTCAGATCCCTAAAGAATTGGACAAAAAAAGAGGCTGGTCTTTCAATCAGCCTCTCCTCATTTATTTTGAAGATTTTATTCTTTCTTCTCTTTCGAAGAAGACTTTGGCTTCTTAATCTTGATCGTGAGCAGATCGCTCTTACCATCATGGTCAGCAAAAATGGTACCGCCCTCAACAATTTCACCTTTTAAAATCTCTTCTGCGATTGGATCTTCCAGGTAGCGCTGAATTGCACGATTTAATGGACGTGCTCCAAATTGTTGATCGTATCCTTTCTCAGACATAAAATCTTTAGCCGCATCGGTCAACTCAACATTGTAACCCAACTGAATAATACGCTCAAACAATTTATTCAAGGTAAGGTCAATGATTTTATGAATGTGCTCACGTTGCAATGAGTTGAATACAATCACATCATCAAGGCGATTGATAAATTCAGGACTGAATGCTTTTTTCAATGCATTTGAAATCGTAGACTTCATGTGCTCCTCATCTGCTTCCATGCTGGCAGCAGTTGCAAAACCAATTCCAGATCCGAAATCTTTCAAATCACGAACACCAATGTTGGAGGTCATGATAATAATTGTATTTCTAAAATCAACCCTACGACCCAAGTCCATCTGTAAGGATTCCATCATCAAGCACTTGAAGTAAAATATTAAATACGTCCGGATGTGCTTTTTCAATTTCATCAAGTAATACAACGGAGTATGGCTTGCGTCTTACTTTTTCTGTAAGCTGTCCGCCTTCTTCATAGCCAACATATCCAGGAGGCGCTCCCACTAATCTTGACACAGAGAATTTCTCCATGTACTCACTCATGTCGATACGTACCAAGCTGTCATCTTTATCAAAAAGATATGTTGCTAATACTTTCGCCAATTCAGTTTTTCCAACCCCAGTAGGTCCAAGGAAGATAAATGAGCCGATTGGCTTTTTAGGATCTTTCAGTCCGACACGTGTGCGTTGAATGGCCTTGGTTAATTTTTTAATTGCCTCTGATTGACCAATTACTTTATTGCTCAAGCTCATCGCCCATTCCTAGCAACTTACTGCCCTCTTTTTGGGCAATACGTTTGGTTGGAATACCGGTCATCATGGCGATAACATCAGCCACGTTATCTTCATTTACCATGTACTTTTCAGTACGGGTTTTCTCTTCCCACTTTGCTTTAGCGATGTCTAATTGTTCAATTAGTTTTTTCTCTTTATCACGTAGTTGAGCAGCCTCTTCATACTTCTGACTTTTAACGACCTGATTTTTTTCTTTCTTCACATCCTCAATAGCTGCTTCCAACTTCACAATATCTTCAGGAACATGAATATTGTTCATGTGCACACGGGCACCAGCTTCATCCAATACATCAATTGCTTTGTCCGGAAGATAACGATCACTGATATAACGATCTGATAATTTCACACACGATTGAATGGCTTCAGGCGTGTACGTAACATGGTGATGCTCCTCGTATTTCTCTTTAATATTATCAAGAATCTGAATAGTTTCTTCAACGGTTGTTGAATCCACCATTACCATTTGAAATCTTCTTGCCAATGCACCGTCTTTTTCAATATATTGACGATACTCATCCAAAGTGGTGGCGCCAATACATTGAATCTCTCCTCGCGCTAATGCCAGGCTTAAACATGTTGGATGCATCAAGGGATCCTGATGCACCACCAGCACCGACAATCGTGTGTAATTCATCAATGAAAAGAATTACGTCTGCGGACTTTTCCAGTTCATTCATTACGGCTTTCATCCGTTCTTCAAACTGACCACGGTACTTTGTTCCCGCTACCAGAGAAGCGAGATCAAGAGTCACAACCCGTTTGCCAAACAAAACACGTGATACTTTTTTCTGAATGATTCGAAGTGCAAGTCCTTCTGCAATTGCAGTTTTACCTACACCAGGCTCACCAATTAAAATTGGATTGTTTTTCTTTCTTCGGCTTAGAATCTGAGCAACACGCTCAATTTCTTTTTCGCGACCTACTATCGGATCAAGTTTATTGTCTTCGGCCATTTTGGTAAGGTCTCTACCAAAATTATCAAGTACAGGTGTTCTTGATTTTTCTGCTCCTTTTTTCTCTTTACCACTGCCAGCTCCAGCACCTGCAGCCAAAAAATTTACCGCTATCATCATCTGGATCATCTGTATCAGAAGAGGCCATTGGATTTTCAGTTTGATATTCCAACATCTCTTTTACCACTTCGTAGGTAACATCAAACTTGTTTAAGATTTGGGTAGCTAAATTGTCTTGATCGCGAAGTATAGAAAGCAAAAGATGTTCAGTGCCAATTAATTGTGCTTTAAATATTTTTGCTTCGAGATACGTAATTTTCAAAACTTTCTCGGATGCTTTTGTAAGCGGAATGTTAGCGAGATTCTTTACTTCATGCGTTGCCGTTCCTTTCGATATTTTTTCAATCTCTCCGCGGAGTTCATCCAACGGAACACCAAGTTTTTTAAGGATTCCAACAGCAACGCCCTCACCTTCACGGATCATTCCTAGAAGTAGGTGTTCTGTTCCGATATAATCATGCCCCAAACGCAAAGCTTCTTCACGACTTAGGGATATAACTTCTTTTACGCGGTTGGAAAATTTTGCCTCCATATTTTTTAGACTAAAGATTAGTGTAAATGTAAAGTTTTTCAATGATTCTAAGCTATTTCAAGCCTTTATTTAGAATCAGGTTAAAAACGCATATTGGTAATTAATTGTTCACTAACGCGATGAGCTCCGCACGATTTCCAACGCCCTCGGTCCTTCACAAAATAATAGATCAATTAGACTCAAGTTCTTCACAAACATATTGCCAAATACCTGCGCGTATGGAGTGGAAATAAGTTGTGAAGGAAGTAAATCCCTATTTTTCGCACTGATTACGTTTCTCAAATCTGAAATTCCTTCAGGAGGATCATTTGCGTACGACATACTTTCTGTTATTTCAGGACTTAGCTTAAGCCATTTGAGACAGATTGTCAGCAACTCAAGATTTAAATCAAACAAAAATTCCTTCTTTGAGAATAAAATCGAATGCAGTTCATCACTGTAAAATTCAAAGAACGGTGCTTTTCCGTATGCGGATTGTATGGTCCGCCAATGGCCGTGAAGCCATTTTTGGGAGTAATCAATCCGGACGTCTTTGATTGATACTTTTCCATGCTTGGATGTAAGCGGTACAATTAGTTTTTCGACACCGTTTGCAGTGATAATTTCACATCGGTTACGGTACGTTTGCTTTACGAAATGCTCCTTTGATTCGAGAATAATTTTTTTTGTAATTGATGAATCGCCTTAAAATATGGATATGGATGGTAAATAGTGACTTTCAATGAGGACGCAATTCATTTTGCGAAGATAAATTATACAAGGACTCGCATATTGTACTAGATTTTGCAAAAACAGAATATTTGGAAAACGATCAGGAAATCTCCGTACTAGAAGCAAAAAGTGAAGCGCAAAAACTTGCCTTTGCTCCACTATATTTTCAATCAATCGTGGCGCTGCAAAAGTTTGGCGTGATCGAGTATCTCGGCAAAAAAAAACAACGGGTCCTGCTCATGGAACTTTGCGAGGATTTGAATCTTTCCCATTACGGAGCGCGCGTGTTATTAGAAGCTGCAGAAAGTGCCAACGTGGTCCGGATCGAGGAGAACAAATGGGTGATACTCACTAAAGTCGGGATGATGTTTTATGCCGATGAGATGTCGATGGTCAATCTGAATTTTGTGAACGATGTTTGTTATATAGGGGCCAATTCACTTTTTGAGTCCATTGAGAAAGGGAAGCCTGTGGGATTACAATCTTTTGGCGAGTGGAAGACCGTGTATGAAGGCCTTTCACAGATGAGCGAACAGTTCAGGAAATCCTGGTTTGATTTTGATCATTTCTATTCCGATCAGGTTTTCAATGCAGCACTTCAAAACATTCTGGAAGAGAATCCATCCTATATTTTTGATATTGGTGGCAATACCGGGCGATGGGCGATCGCCTGTTGCGAATCGGATGAACATGTGCGGGTGAAAATTCTTGACCTCCCCGGACAGCTGGGTGACGCTGAAAAGTATATTCGCGAAAAAAACTTTGAAAGCCGGGTTGATTTCCATGCCATTGATTTGCTGAATCCATCAGAAGCGATCCCCGCAGGAGCCGATGTTTTTTGGATGAGTCAGTTTTTAGACTGCTTTGGAGAAGATGAAATACGTTCGATACTTGCACGCGTGCATGCTGCATCAGGTGATCAAACACTTGTCTATATTCTTGAACCGTTCTACGACAATCAAAGATTCGATGCAGCCCGGTATTGCCTCACAGGAACAAGTCTTTATTTCACCACCATTGCCAATGGCAACAGTAAAATGTATGGAATTGAAGAAATGAAAAAATTGATTCAGCAAAGTGGGTTTGAGATCCTGGAGATTACCCCGTTACTTGCAGACAGCTACCATACACTCTTAAAATGCAGGCCAATCGGTATCGATCAGAAATCACCGTTGTACGTTTAAACTTTTTGAGAATAGAAATCATTTGAATCTAAACAGTTATCTTTTTTTGAGACGTTTCCCAAAAGCAGGGTCATCTCTTTAAACCTGGATCAGAAATCTTTATTTGTCCTTGCCCCCGCTTAGCCGGTACAAAACGCTTCGTGTAGCGCAGCGGCTCCGCGCAGGCAAAGACACAATGATCAGAAATCGACTTCTCCCAGACCCTGACGAATTAAAACCAATTCATCCCCCGTGCAATCAATTACGGTGGAGGGGATATTGCCGCTGGCACCGCTGTCAATCACCAGGTCGACCTGATATTTGAAATCCTCATAGATTTCTTCCGGATCGGTTGTGTATTCTTTTATCGTGTCATCATCCTTAATGGAGGAAGTGATCAGCGGATTTCCCAACTGATCAACAATCATGCGGGGTACGGGATGATCGGGCACACGAATACCTACAATTTTTTTATTCACATTTAGAATTTTTGGCACCCGACTGCTTGATTCTAGTAGAAAAGTGTACGGACCGGGAAGGGATTTTTTCATCACCTTAAAAACGGGCGTATCAATTCGTTTTACAAATTCAGAAATATGGGCCAGTCCGGAGCAAATAAATGACAAGTCGAGTTTCTGTGGTTTTATATTAATAATAGAACACAAACGTTCAATGGCTTTTCTGTTCATCAAGTCGCATCCGATACCATAGATGGTATCGGTGGGGTAGATAATGATCCCACCTTGCTCAAGTACCTCCACTACCTGCGCTATTTTCCTTGGTTCCGGATTTTTTGGATGAATCTGTAGAAACTCGGCTGGCATATTTTAAAATTAGAGTGGAATATACTGAAACCATGATTAGTGGGAAGCATTTATTACTTTTGTTTGAACAATTGTCAGCCGATGAAAAACCTAAAAGGTCTTATATTTTTTCTTGTCATCTCGATTTTGCTAATATCCTTTACATACTATGGTTATCAAATTGTTTTCACACCTAATATTCTTGTTGGAAAAGATGATCGAGTATTTGTAATCCCAGAAGGAGCGACCTTTAAAGATGTTCAAGACGAATTTCATAAAGGTAATATTGCTCAGGATTTGGTGAGTTTTAGTTTCGTGGCCAAAATCATGGATTACGACACACAAATTAAAACCCGGGAGATACATGCTCAAAGAGTGGGATGACCAATCGGGAAGTGTTGAATATGTTGCGGGGTGGTAATCAGGTACCGGTGCGGGTGAGTATTCACAACGTACGACTAACCAGTGATCTCGCCGAAAAGGTTACCCGTAATTTAAGCATTACCCGGGAAGAATTTTCAGCTGCGCTCGTGTCTTTTACCATGAGCAATAAATATGGGTTTAATGCAGATAATATTTTGACAATGTTTATTCCGAACACCTATGAAATGTATTTCAATACTGCTGCTGATAAGGTGGTGGATCGGTTTTATTATGAATATGAAAAATTCTGGAATGAAGAGCGTGTAGCAAAAGCCAACAGTATCGGACTTACACCGGTCGAAGTTTCCATTCTTGCATCCATTGTGCAGGCAGAGTCGGTCAAAAAAGATGAGGCGCCGATTATTGCAGGTTTGTACATCAACCGCCTGAAACAGGGGATTGCTTTACAGGCAGATCCAACGCTGGTATTTGCTGTGGGTGATTTTACACTGAAACGGGTGTTGAATGAGCACAAAGAAATTGATTCCCCTTATAATACCTATAAGTATCCGGGATTACCTCCGGGTCCAATTAATATGCCGGAAATTGCTTCCATCGATGCGGTATTGAATTATCAAGTGAATGATTACATCTATATGTGTGCCCGGGAGGATTTTTCGGGCTATCATAATTTTACCGCCAGCTACAATGAGCATTTACGCAATGCACAAAAGTATCAGCAGGCATTAACGATCGAACAACGAAAAGCGCGGAACGCTGCCCGGTAATGTATACTTCTGAAACTACCCTTCGAGTACGCTACGGAGAAACAGATCAAATGGGATATGTATACTATGGTTACTATGCCATGTATTATGAAGTAGCCCGGGTCGAAAGTTTAAGGAGGTTAGGGCTCACTTATCGGGAGATTGAAGCCATGGGTATTATTATGCCGGTGCTGGAGAACAGGTCACAGTTCCTTTTCCCCGGGAGGTATGATGAGCTTCTAAAAATTGTGACGTATATTAAAGAGAAGCCAGGGGTTCGTATTACGTTTGAGTACGAAATTTTTAATGAAAAAGGAGTGTTGATACACAAAGGGGAAACGTTACTGGCTTTTGTGAATCAACAATCAGGGAGACCGTGCAGGCCTCCCCGCGAAATGATGGATGTTTTGGAGCCTTTCTTTACATGAACTATAAGGTCCGGCGCTTTATACTTGAATGGACACCCGGGTATTTTATTATCCAATGGATGCGGCGTATCCAATTCAAGCGGTACGACAATGTCTCGCTTTATGAAATCGCAAAAACATTTTTTCGCAATCTGGCGAAAGATAAAATCATTGATCGGGCCAATGGGGTGGCCTTCAATTTTATCATGGCTATTTTTCCAGGTATTTTGTTTCTGTTTACACTTACGCCGTATATCAGCAGGGTATTCCCTAAACTAAACAGGGCAACCATTATGGGGTACATTGAAGAAATGATTCCTTCATCGATGGGCTCTACCATCTCGGCTACCGTTGAGGATATGATCTCCAATACGCGTGGTGGTTTATTAACTTTTGGATTTGTATTCTCCCTGTTTCTGGCCACCAACGGAATGATGTCATTGATGCGGGCGTTTAATGCCTGTTACCGAACCATTGAAAAGCGCGGTGCCGTAAAGATGCGATTGATTGCCACCGGGTTGACCTTTACCCTGGTGCTGGTATTATTATTGGCCACCGGATTATTAATCCTGGGCCAGCTGGTGATCACCTATGCATCCGAATTTGGGTGGATGGAAAATATCTCCATTGACTTTCTGTTGTTCATCCGGTTTGCCGTGATCTTTATTGCCTTCTTTATGGCGATTGCATTCATCTATTATTTCGGGCCGGCCATTCATTACAACTGGAACTTTTTTTCGATTGGATCGTTGGTAGCCACGTTACTGTGTCTTTTTGTATCCTATGGGTTTTCCTTTTATATCAACAATTTCGGAACGTATAATAAGGTTTACGGGTCGATCGGGGCGCTCATTGCCATTATGATTTGGGTACAGTTGCTGACGGTTGTGCTGTTGTTTGGTTATGAGATCAATGTGAGTATTCACGATGCGATCCGGACAAAGGCTTTGTTAACCTACAGAAAGCGGAAAATCTGAGGTTGGTATTTGCTCAAAATGAATTATCCTCTACATTTGCAGTCCTGTTGAAAGACCGGTCTACAGAGGAGTGGCAGAGCGGTCGAATGCGGCGGTCTTGAAAACCGTTGAACCGCAAGGTTCCGGGGGTTCGAATCCCTCCTCCTCTGCCCCCACAGACCGAAATCACCAGTCATTTGATTTGTTCTAGCCGAGCGAATTCATGTTCTTGATTTTATCCTTAACTGATTTATAAAGAGAAACTGGTCTGTGAGGACACAGACCAGGGAGAGAGAAATCAAATAAACACAACCGGTTTATCGGATTTTGGAATTCTTACAATGTGAAAAGGTTGGGTAACAATGGATGTTATATCCCCCGTTTTCAGGTTTTCTACCTGTACTTCAATGCTGCTTTCTGTTTCCACCACTGCTGTTATATCGATACTATGTCCACCACTATATTTAATTTCTTCAAATGCCGCAATAATCTGAAACTGATCAAAATCAATATCTATTTCGGTGAATTCATCAGATTTATTATTGACAGTATTCATAGCGCTTATTAAGGTAGTCCAGTCCACTTGATTTGTAATCACAATATTTTGCTTTGAGATATTTTGAGCGCCATTGCAGCACAAATCACCTTTACCTATCGTAACAATAGCACCGGTAATGGAAAAAACAACCGGCTTATCGGATTTTGGAATTTTTACAATGTGAAAGGGTTGGGAAACTGCCGCAAGAAAACCAATTGGATGTATGTTTTCTACCTTCACATTGATGCTGTTTTCGGTTTCAGTCACCTCGGTTATATCGATGGTGGAACCCGTGTAAGGTTTCAGTTCATCAAAGGCAGCAATAAGTTGATATTGATTAAAATCGATGTTTGTTTCAGTAAACCCATCAGATATATTAGTTAGGGTATTCATAACATTTATCAGCGCTGACCAGTCAGCCTGATTTGTGATAACAATGTTTTGTCTGGAAATATATTCAACACCTGTACCTGCACCAGGCAAAGAACCTTTTGCTATTGTCACAAATTCACCAGATGAGCTATAAATAACCTGCTTACCTGATTTTGGAATTTTTACAATATGAAAAGGCTGCATGATCGCAGGCGTGGAATTTCCTTTATTCAGGTTTTCTATTTTAACCTCAATGCTATTCGCCGTTTCTACTACCTCCGTAATATCAATACTATGGCCATCGCGATATCGTATTTCCTCAAACACGGCAATAATCTGAAACCTGCTAAAATCAATAGTAGTTTCAGTAAAAGTTGAAGAGACATCGTTGACCGTATTCATAGCACTTAATAACGCTGTCCAATCTCCCTGATTAGTTATGATCATGTTTTGCTTTGGAATATTTTGGATACCATCACAACACAAAGTTCCTTTACCAACTGTAAAAACTTCAAAAATCTGAGGCTTAAAATCTTCATCACAAGAGGAAGCAAGGAGAACAGCTGAAATTAAAAGTGCGATTTTTTTCATATCGGAAACAATACAAGCCTTTTAATTAATTAGTTAAAGTTAACTAATTAATCCTACTTTGTCATGTTCATCTAAAATGAGTATATCTGTAAGTAAACATTGGGAATAGTTTGAGTTTCGGCTTTAGTCTTGATTCGGATAAGTTTCTGCAGTTACGAATAGGCATGGCTAAAGCCGGGTAGATGTTGCATTTTTTCCCCACCTTGAAAGGTGGGGTTGGTGGGACCCAATGATTAAAATGTATGGGTATAATACAGAAAGAAGATTGGATAACGAAATAATTATCGACTCGACTGTCGACCGCATTAACCCTGCCGGTGGGGGTTTCACCATGTATATGAAAAACATTTACAATATCCTTGTTCATTTAATACTCCTGTTAACATTATTATGTTGCTCAGCGCGTAAGGATAATCATCTGGTTAGGATTTCGCTGAATGTTCAAGATGAGAATTTTACTAAAATCAGTATATGCGAACTCAACATCGTAAATGCGGAAGAGATAACACTGTCAAAAGGTGAATTGGATTCACTTGGTCAGGTGATTTTAGAATTTCCACTTAACAAATCTATCTTCACCACTTTAAAAATAGGGGAGAATAGCAACGAGCTCTATCTGGAACCCGGTTATAACCTGAACATTTTAATCGATTCAACGGGCAACCCACATTATTCAGGTGTTGGAGCTGAAGCAAATATATATCTGCATAAAATATTTTTGCTCCGGAAAGAGAAAGAAAGATATGAAGGAAAGAAAATTCTTGAATTGGCGCCGGATGAATTTCTGAGCAGACTGGATACGTTAGATAAGGCTTTAAAAAATTTCCATAATAACTTTTTTGATAGCGTAAGCTTACCCCTTAGCCTTACGTCTCTTTTGGAAAGTAAGAACAGGATGAAGATTTTGGCAATAAAGCAGACCTATCAATGGAATTATGGAGTACAACATGACTTTATAATACCGGAAGAATTAAATATGCTAGATGAAATTCCCTACGATTCAATAATTCTGAACAGCAGCATGCCCGAATACAACGTGTTAGTGCACTTCAATTTGAATATAAAAAGAAATGTTCTTTCTCATAAACCCGGAACACTTGAGGAAAAAATTAGAAGAGATAGGGAAATGCCATTGAAAATTAGTGAGGAAATTGAAGCGGTAGGATACTCGTCTTACATGAAGGAATTTTTGCTAGCAAAAAATATAGACTATTGGATGGCACTATTTGGAATAGGATCCCCGATCGATACCATGTATTCACAATTCAAAACACAGCATGCTAATTCCCCCTTATTTAGATTTACTGGAAAAACGATACCAGCGATTTATCGCAACATCTCCGGGACATGCAGCTCCTCCAATCAAAGGAATTGGTACCAACGGTGATTCAGTTTTACTAACCGACTTTAAGAATAAAGTTGTCTATGTTGATGTTTGGGCTTCCTGGTGCGGACCTTGCATTGTCGAAATACCATTTTCACAAAAATTGCAAAGCGCATTTGAAGGTAACGACTCCATAGTTTTTTTAAACGTTTCAGTTGACAGTGAGAAGGACTGGAATGATGCGCTCCTCGAGTATGCAGACTGGAAGGGCACACACATCCTTAGCGACTTCTCGATTTATAAAACCTATTCCATTGTTGGCATACCCCGGTATATCCTAATCGATCAGGCTGGCAACATTGTTACTTCTGATGCTCCAAGACCTTCTTCAAGCGAAGTTGAAAATCAAATCAGGGACTTGCTAAATGCAGATGCCCACAAAGGCTCGTAAGGCTACAGGAAACAGTCAACCGGTAACCGGCAACCGACTACGCTTTCCTGACAAATTTGGTCAGTATAACAATTTCCTGCCCATTGACCTTGCCTTCTATATGATCTTCATTGTTTTCTACCAGGATGATATTCCGGACCAATGTTCCTCGTTTGGCTTTGAAGCCTCCTCCTTTTACATCTAAATCTTTTATCAGCAACACCGAATCTCCCGATTGAAGAGTGGTGCCATTGCTGTCTTTATGGATGACACTGCTTTCACTTTGTTCCTGACCGCCGGATGAAACTGCCTGGGCCCAGCCAAGCACTTCCTCATCGAGGTAGAGCATGTCAAGCAGATCCTGCGGCCATCCTTCATTGCGATGGGCGTTTAGCAATCGCCATACCTGTACCTGAATAGCAGGAGATGTACTCCACATGCTGGAACTTAGACATCGCCAGTGGTTCGTGTCCCAATCTTTCGATCCATTAAGCTGATTAAAGCAATTCTGACAAATTTTTATGTCGCTGTTCACATGCTGAGGTAATCCCGAAACTGAATAGTTGTTCAGTTTCCCGGAACTTTCACACAATTCACATACTTCCGCTCCCTGTCCCTGATGGTCCATTAGTTAATAATTGTTTAAGGTGATTATTCAGCGCAAAATTAATGCATTTACCTTAACCATTGCATGAAATTGAACAGGTCTGTGAGGACCAAGACCTGAAAGAGCAAAAAAATTATTGGAGGAATAGCATCATGTACAAAACTTCAACTTAAATTAAGTCTTGTTGAAAAATGAGATTACGATAACCCCCGAGTTCGAGAAGGAACTAGCCAAAAGTGAATACCTGCGCACCCGGTTGATCATTATCTTTCTGGCGATAGGTGTCGGTATTTCCACGATCAATTACTTCTTCCTCACGGATGATACCATCAGAATTTTTGGCGGGAGTACAAATTACCTGGCTGTAGTTGGCTGGCTTGTAATGTTCATCCTCTATGAAATCATCATGCTCCGGATGATTTCTATTTCTCAAAAAAGGGGCCAGCGCATTAGTAAAACCTTTCAGTTGGTACAAACGCTGGTGGAGGTCAGTTTGCCAAGCGTGCTGATGCTCTACATGATCGACTTTCATGATCAGCTGTTATTCATTGATTCACCCCTTGCACTCCTGTATTTTCTCTTCCTTATTCTCTCAGTATTACACCTTGATTTTAAACTTAGTTTTTTTACCGGATTGCTCGCAGCTGTTCAGTTTGCCGCCATTGTATACTTTGCATTTCATACAGTAGAAACGGAAGCCGAACTGGATAAATTACTTCCGGAGAACAGTTTTTACATCCGGTCATTGGTCATCTTAATCAGCGGACAGGCAGCAGGATTTGTAGCGGAGGAATTAAAAAAGCGTATCCACCATACCTTTGAACTTCAGCAGGCAAAGAATGAAATAGAAATCCTCTTTGGTCAGCAGGTCTCACGCGAAGTACTTCAGACGTTAACAGCAGAAAATGGGAAAACCAAAAAACTGGAAGCAACGGTACTGGCACTTGATATTCGAAACTTCAGTGCTTTCGCTGAAGACAAGTCTCCGGATGAGATCATGGATTTCCAAAACCGGATCTTCAGTCCGATCATTAAAATTATTAATCAGCATCAGGGAGTGGTGAATCAGATTCTTGGTGACGGAATCATGGCAACGTTTGGGACACCCGTTGTTAATCCATTGCATCCGGACATGGCGTTTGAAGCGGCTCTTCAAATCAGGAAAAAAGTATTTGAGCTTTCCGAAAATGGTATTATTCCTGAAACCCGCATCGGCATTGGCATTCATACGGGTGATGTTATTACCGGTAATATTGGAAATGAAATAAGAAAGCAATATTCAATTAGTGGATCGGCGGTGATCATTGCCTTTCGGGTAGAGCAATTGAATAAAGATTTCCAAACAGATATTTTGATAACCGATGCAGTTAAAAATCGAATCACACCTGGAGGTATTGATCTCATCCCCTTAGGAAAGCAAACCATGAAGGGGTTTGAATATGAGGTTGAACTTTATAAAGTGGAGTAATTTAATCTACAAATTTGCTGATGTGAAAATAATTAGGCCCAAGCGGACGCTTGCGCCAGGGTGAATCCCTACGGATTCTTCATTCTTTAGGAACAATCGGTGTTTGCGGAGAATAAATAGCTTATTCACCGCATAAAATGCGGTGAATAATTGATTTTTAAGGAATAAATCGCTTTATTTACCGCATAATTTGCGGAGAATGTCGGTTTACATCCATCAACTTAAGTCATGGCCATCCTTTACATGGGAAGATGATGCGTTAATCCAACCGCTTACAAATCTTCGTTTTCAACAAGGTCATCTACTGGGCAAACTTGCCGGACTGGGATTTCAGTTTCGGGAAGAAACAACGCTTGCTACGGTCACACAGGATGTCATCAAATCAAGCGAAATTGAAGGTGAATTACTTCCTGTCAATGAGGTTCGATCTTCCGTCGCCCGGCGACTGGGAATTGAAATCGCGGGTGAAGTTCCCATAAGCAGAAATGTCGACGGAGTGGTGGAAATGATGCTTGATGCCACTCAAAAATATGATCAGCCTTTAACCCCTGATCGACTGTTCGCATGGCATGCTGCTCTTTTTCCTGCCGGTCGAAGTGGTATGCATAAAATAACCGTAGGTACCTGGCGTCAGGATGCCACCGGTCCCATGCAGGTAGTTTCCGGACCATTGGGAAAGGAATGTGTTCATTACGAAGCACCTCCTGCTGTTCACCTTGATCGGGAGATGCATAATTTTCTAAGCTGGTTCAATAGCGCCACCAAAACAGACCCCATCCTGAAGGCAGCGATTGCACACTTCTGGTTTGTCAGTATTCATCCTTTTGATGATGGTAATGGCCGGATAGCACGTGCAATTGCGGATATGCAACTGGCCCGTGCCGATGGTAGTAAGCAACGTTTCTATAGCATGTCGGCACAGATTCAACAGGATCGAAAAAATTACTACAGTATGCTGGAGAAAACGCAAAAAGGAAACCTTGATATTACCCCCTGGCTACTTTGGTTTATAGCATGTCTGAACCGAGCCATTGAGTTGTCGGATCAAAGTCTTGACAGCGTCATGCAGAAAGAAAGTTTCTGGGAGCAACGCCGTGCAATTGAATTCAACGATCGCCAGCTAAAGATGTTGAATAAACTCATCGATGGATTTACCGGCAAACTTACCACCTCCAAATGGGCGAAGATTAATAAATGTTCTGCTGATACGGCCTTGCGGGATATCCAGGATCTGATCTCAAAAGAGATTCTGGAAAAAGAGGAAGGTGGAGGAAGAAGTACAAGTTATCGGATACGCGCAGATACTCTCAATCAACAAAAAAATTTAAAGACTAATAAAATAAATGGTCTGTGAGGACACAGACCATGGGAGAGAGGAAGAAGTACAAGTTATCGGATACGCAGGCATTGGTTAACTGCCAAATAGCATTAAAATGATTTGTGAATTTGCTGATCACAGTAGTCCCTGCCTATGCCGAAGCTCCGCGCAGGCGGGAAAATATTTTAAATTGTGTTGAACCTCTACAGGGTTCTGCTTTTGCTTTTGCATTCATACCCCGGATGGCATCCGGGGTTATTAATGTTGAATCCCTCCGGGATTCTAGTTAGTTGGATATAATTGAGAAACGGATATGGGTTTAAGGGCACAAGGGTTTGTGTTTTGTTCCTTTCTTGCCGGGGGTGTGGGTGTTGTGGGTATTTTTTCTTGTGTTTAGACACAAGCGGACGCTTGCGCCAGGGGGGCTATAAAGTAAATGGTCTGTGAGGACACAGACCATGGCCCATGGCCCATGGCCGAAGTTTCGAAATTAGTAATTGATAATTAGCAAATCAGTTTTCACTTCACCTCCGCACTTCCGAACAACACCGAAAACTGCTGACACCAGATCAGCACGTACTTGTATTTTGAATAGTCGGGAGTTCCTGAGATTTCATACGACTGCATGCCGGTGGTCGACTTTAGTGCACCAAGGCTGATATAATCACTCGCGTTTATATCTGTGCTTAAATACACTTTTAAATCCGGACCGTTAATCGATGAGAAATTTTCGAATTGAACAACATGCGCACCCATGTCGTCATAGATTTTGGCAGCACCACTAACCGGATGCCCGGAAGTGCCCATAAATGTTCCCTCTTTTAATAGAGTTGCATCCATCGGATCGAATGGATCCATTACCGGAGTGGTAGGTGTCGCATCCTCAGGAGAACAAGAACCTAAAACCCCTACCACCAGAAGTAAAATTAAATTCTTCATGACACATTGTTTTGCTATTGAATATAGCTAATTAATCCGGCACCCTTTAACTCGGTGTCTGGTTTTCCTTAGCTGGTGTCAGCGACGCGACATCAATCTTGAAAAGTCTGGCTGCATTCTGCCACAAAATCATCTCTTTCTTATCATCTGGAAGATCCAGCTGCTTCATGAATTGCAGATACGATTTCATAGAAGAGATGGGCCAGTCGGTTCCGTATAATAAATACTGGGGTTCTCCCGCATATAAAATCATTTCTTCCAGCTGGGCCTTCATGTATTTTTCAAACTTGTCTGAAAAGTCACCTAACACAAGTCCCGAAAAATCGGCAAACACGTTTTTATTTTTATACACCACTTCCATACAATCCCGAATCCAGGGATTTCCAACATGGCAAATCACAATTTTCATCTCCGGATTATCAACGGCAACATCATCGATGTGCAACGGATGGGCGTAGCGAACTTTTCCCTGAGGGGAATACGTATCCCCCGAGTGAAACATCACGGGCACATCGTATTCGACCGCGAGGTCATAAACAACCTGTAAACGATTATCATGAGGATAGAAGGGCTCATAACCCGGATACAATTTAAGCCCTTTAATCAGTCCTTCTTTTAGGAAATCACTGATCTCCCGAAGATCACGCTCTTTGTAGTTTAAATAACTAATGCCCGCCACCACGAAAATATTGTTCAAATCACGGGTAGCATTCACTACCTGACTGATGCTCGGACGATGTTCATTTACCTTGTACGAGGTTAACACCAGCGAGTAGTCCACGTTATTCTCGGTCATATTCTCCTGCAGATGATCAAGACAATCCTTTACGGATCGAACGCGCTCTTCGTGATAGTTGTTTAAATGTGTATGGACATCAATAATCATCCTGTGCTGGTTAAAATTAGAATGGCAATAACTTACTAAAAAAAACAGGGAAATGAAAATAGGCTAGTCTTCATAAGCAGTAAAGTCAACGAACACTTTTTTGATTTGCTTATCATTTAATGCCTCGGAATTTTTTCGATAGGCTTCCAATTCGAGCAAAACGATCCGCTGATCATGAATGGTAGTGCGAAGTTTTTCAATATCCTTATCGAAATCATTGCTTCGCCTGGCGGATTTTAGTGTATACTTTCTCGCGAACTCGTCGCCACTAGCCTGCACCTTGTTTCGAATATCAATTCCGATTTTAATCTTTTCTAAAATATTTTCTTTCGACCGGCCAATTACTTCCGTTGCCTCTAGTGTGCCTAATGTAAGAACCGTGGTACCGCCAACACCCGAAACAATTTTAGCCTGGTCAGCTTCTAAAATAATTGGCGAAAAGCCAGTAGCGGCGCCCAGACTGGCATTGAGTATCGATCGATTTTTCTTTCCCTTTTTTGCTTTCTTATAATCACTGTTCAGTTTCTTTTGGTTGTCATCCAGCTGATTAACCAAATGGGCACCATCCGAAAGCATTGCCCGGTATTTATCGTAGAGGTGTGCATCTTTTTTTGCCATATTTTCAGCATCCAACACAGTGATTTTAATTTTTTTCTCAACACGATTATTTGAGTTATCCAGCGTGTAGAAAATGATATCGGTGGGAAGTGTTTTCTGCACGTCATCAACAAAATCGTATCCGGGAGTCCACGTAAATTCAAATTGAACCGGTGTATTTTCTTTCAGAAGTTTCTTGGACACACGGAAATCACTCGAAACGAATCCGACATCACGGACATTCTCATCTCCATTCGGGTCAGAGATGTATAATTTTATATTGATGGTCTCATCTTCTTTTACGGCGTAAAGGGAATCGCCCGGAACGGTAATGATTTCCGGTGGTAGGTCAAGTTGTGTTCTCGCAATTTTAATGGTACCCTTTGTTTCAGCTTTGAAGGGTTGATCCTGTACTATAAATTCGATTGCCATGGAATTGTTCCGCAAGGAATTAAACTGGCTTCTCGAGGTATTCCATGTCAGTACACCTAGCGAAGAGAGGTTAGCACCTTCGGGCATGGTAGAAACTACCGGGATAGCAACGATTGGATCGCCATCCGGATCGTAAACATGCTTGGTGGGGATTTGGTATGTGTTCTGTGCAGATTGTTTTACATAAAAAATCGGGAGTTCTTCAATTATTGGAGGCCGGTTAATATGGTATACGGTAAACGTAATCGTCTTCCTGAACCGATTCCCATCTTCCCAATCCGCCTGAAAGATAAAATTGAAGTCCTTTTTTTCTTCCACGCGATCCACGAGGTCGAAATTAGGCTTCCAGCAAAAAAGCCCAAGCGAATCAAACTGGTAGTTCAGATTTTCAGGCCCCTCCACCGAATATTGAACAGGAATTTCTGGGCTGGTGTTCTTCAGTTGAAAAGCAATCTCCTGGTTCTCCTTAAATTGCCTCCAATTCATTGAATCCGGGAAAACCAGCTCATATGGATCCTGCCCCCAGGCAGTGAACACGATGCAGTTCAGTAGTATGATCTTTAGAATAGGTTTCAAGGCAATTTTAAACAGGCCGTAAATTTATAAAGACTATTGGTAATGACATGACACACACGAAACGCAAAATCGATAAATCGAATTTTTTTGAGGACGTATATGAAGTGGTGTTTTTGATCCCGAAAGGGAGAGTGACGTCCTATGGAGCCATTGCGAATTACCTGGGAACGAAAATGAGCGCCCGGATGGTGGGATGGGCAATGAACAATTCGCCCAAAAACATACCTGCCCAACGGGTCGTGAACAGGAATGGTTTATTGACCGGGAAACATCATTTTAAGACTCCAGAGACCATGCAAAAGCTACTTGAGAAAGATGGGGTAAAAGTAATCAACGATAAAATTCAGCATTTTAACGACATATTCTGGGATCCAGCCAAGGAATTGCTATAAAATCACCCACAAAGGGAATCAACGTTCCCAAATTAAGACATATCACGATCTGACCCCTCCAAATAATGGAATTAAAGGGGATTTCTTACATGGCACAGCGTTTGGCATAGGGTATTGCAAAAGTGACCAGTAAATGAAAAACTTCTTAAAAACGATCCTTCTGATCCTCCTGATATCCAGTTCTGCTGGAATCGCCTCCTTCGCAGCCACTAACCCGGTGGATGGGAAAGAAGTAAAGGAAAAGAATCTTTTCGTACTCAAAGCCAATAAAAAATTATTGGGTGCAAGCGTAGAAGTGATTCACAGTAACGGAGATGTCGTGACCGCACAGATTTTGGCAAAACGTAAGATGATTATCGACTTCAGTGACGTAAAGGAGGGATCTTACACAATACGGATCACGAAGGGAAAGCAACAGGAAGAGTTTCAGTATTCAAAGAAATAGATACAACTGCATGGCGTGCAGTGTAGAACGATAAGTGGGGTTGGTTTTAATCGGGTTTAGGCCGTTCCGGATTTCGGGGCGGCCTTTTCCTTTATTAAGCCCATCGATATAAGCCACAGCCCCAAAAACGTGATCAGGCCATTCACGATTAAGATTTCAATGCCAATCTGATAACCGTTAAACCACTCCGGTGCGTTGACACTAATGAAATATGAAAGCAGGGGAGAAACCACACATACCAATGGTACCCAGCGATCGCGAACCTGAATGTTGGTAAACAATCCAAAGGAAAATAACCCGAGCAGGGGTCCATAGGTATACCCCGCAATACTTAATACAGCATCAATTACCGAACGCTCATTGATCTCCTTGAAAACAATAATAATGATTAGAAAGAGTAGTGAAAACCCAATGTGTACTATCGTTTTTTGACTTTTTCTTTGGGCCTCCTCTTTCTTGCTGAAGTTTAAAAAGTCGATACAAAAGGAAGTGGTTAATCCTGCCAGGGCAGAATCAGCACTTGCAAAAGAGGATGCGGTGATTCCCAATAGGAAAAATATTCCCGCCAGCAACCCGAATTCATTCAGTGCAAGCCGTGGATAGAGTTCATCCGAAAATTCTGGTAACGGAAGTTGATACTGTGCGCTATAGATATACAACAGCGCCCCTAACGTTAAAAACAAGAGATTGACAAATACCAGAATCAGGCTAAACCAGAACATATTTTTCTGTGCATCACCAATATTCTTACAGGTCAGGTTTTTTTGCATGATTTCCTGGTCCATCCCTGTCATGGTGATGGCAATAAACGCTCCGCCCAAAAATTGTTTAGGGAAAAACAACGTACTCTTGAAGTCATCGAAATAAAACATATTGGCATAATCACTCTGTCGGATCAGATCCACCATACCTCCGAAAGAGAGGTTCAGACGCTGGGCAATTAAGTAGACCGAAATACAAACCGCCGAGACTAAAAAGAAAGTCTGAAAAGTATCCGTCCAAACGATGGTTTTAATGCCGCCACGAAACGTGTATAACCAGATGAGAACGATGGTTGTGGCGACGGTAAAGATAAACGGGACATCCCAGGCATCGAACAAAAATAGTTGCAACACCGTTGCTGCCAGGTACAAGCGCAAAGCAGAACCAATGGTGCGGGATACAAGAAAGAAAAAGGCCCCGGTTTTGTACGACCAAAAACTAAAACGTTGTTCCAGATAAGAATAAATTGAGATTACATTTAGCCGATAGTAAAGCGGCATAAGGACACCAATAATCACCCAATACCCAACCAGATAGCCCAGTACAATCTGAAAATAGCCAAAGCCAATTTTACCAACATTCCCGGGAACGGAAATAAAGGTTACCCCCGAAAGTGAAGCGCCGATCATTCCAAACGCCACCAAAAACCATGGGGATTGCCGGTTGGCGGTAAAGAAAGTATTGGTATCTGCACCCTTTGAGGTGAAATGGGATATGAGTATTAATAGAAAGAAATAGGTGGCAATGATGACTATGACAAGTGCTGGGGTCATGCGAATCGGGTTAATTACTTGCAAAAAGTAAGGAAATGAGCGTAAATCCAAATTAATGAGGTTCGCATAAACTTTTCAAATTGCTTACCTTTACAAAAAATTTCATTGACCTATGAATTTTTCATATCAGGAAGAGACATCGGAAGCGGTATTAGAGGCGATTGAAACCACCGACCTTATGGGGCTTGTTGTTTTCAATGATGATGTGAATACGTTTGAGCATGTGACCCAAACACTCATTAAAGTATGTAAACATACAACGGAGCAAGCGGAGCAATGCACCTGGATCATTCACTTTAAAGGTAAGTGTAATGTGAAGTCAGGTTCTTATGATGAGTTAAAGCCAATGCGCGAATCGATTTGTGAAGCAGGCATTGATGCACGAATACTGTAATCCCACCTTATAACTACCAACACCTGTGGAATTTCCTTCCAAGCTGATCGAAGACGCTGTTAACCAAATGGCGAAGCTCCCCGGAATTGGAAAGAAGACTGCATTGCGACTGGTTTTACATTTAATAAAAGAAAAAAAGGAAAATACTACCGAGCTGACTTCCGCATTGTCGCGCCTCCGTGAACAGATTCAATTTTGTAACACTTGCTATAACATTTCTGATCAGCAGGTATGCCTCATTTGCACGAGCCATAAACGTGACAAAAGTATTTTGTGTGTAGTAGAAGATACCCGTGACGTGATGGCCATAGAAAACACCTCGCAGTACAGTGGCCTGTACCATGTTTTGGGAGGAGTGATATCTCCAATTCAGGGGATTGGTCCATCCGATCTAAAAATTGAAGCCCTCGTGGATCGTCTGAACCATGGACAATCTGAAATAAAGGAGGTGATTCTTGCCCTGAGTCCAACGATGGAGGGAGATACCACAGCATTCTATATACACAAGCGTGTACAGGCACTACCGCTAAAATTAAGCGTAATTGCCCGCGGAATACCGGTGGGCGGTGATCTTGAGTATGCAGATGAAATTACATTAGGCAGAAGCATTCAGGGGAGAACCCTTTTTAACTAAATGTTATTCTATCAATCGATTTCGAAATCCAATATTCTTTTTTACTCCCGCTACTTCCCATTAATTTCTAATTCTTGAGTAAGTTTGATTTTCTTTACTACTGAAAAATTAGTGAACACATGAAAACCCGTCTTTCCGAAAGAATCGAAGCCATTCAGGAATCTGCAACATTGGCCATGGCTGCAAAAGCACGTGAGTTTAAATCTCGCGGCATTAATGTAATCAGCCTTAGTCTTGGAGAGCCGGATTTCAAAACGCCGCAGCACATTTGTGATGCTGCAAAAGACGCCATTGATACCGGAAAGTATTTTGCCTACCCACCGGTTAACGGATATGCTGATTTACGTGAGGCGATTGCTGAAAAGTATGTTAACGAAAATGATGTTCCGTATAAGCCAGAACACATCGTAGTATCCAATGGGGCTAAACAATCAATCGCGAATGTGATGATGGCCTTATTAAATCCGGGTGATGAGGTTATTATTTTCGCACCCTATTGGGTGAGTTACGATGCGCTTGTTCGCTTAACAGAAGCTACTCCGGTAGTGATTAAAGGAGGTATTGAAAATGATTTCAAAGTAACTGCTGATCAGCTGGAGGCAGCTATCACACCAAAAACAAGGGCGATCATATTCTCTTCACCGTGTAACCCTACGGGCTCAGTATTCTCCGGAAAAGAATTAGAGGCTATTTCCAAAGTAGTTTTGAAGCATGAAAATCTTTTAATCATTGCTGATGAAATTTACGAGCATATCAATTTTTTGGGCGATCAGGTAAGCATCGCTTCTTTTCCCGGGATGTTTGACCGCACCATTACGATTAATGGATTTGCCAAGGGATTTGCAATGACCGGCTGGCGGGTAGGCTATCTTTGCGCTCCAACCTGGATTGCAAAAGGATGCAGCAAGGTGCAGGGTCAAATCACTTCTGCCAATTGTTCCATTGCACAACGTGCTGCCCTGGAAGCGATCACCGGGGATCTTACTCCTACAAAAAAGATGGTAGAGGAATACAAAAAAAGGAGGGAGATCGTATATGAACTACTCAAAGAGATCCCGGGCATTAAATCCAATTACCCGGAAGGTGCTTTTTATTTCTTCCCGGATGTCAGTTTATTCTATGGTAAATCGAGTG
Source organism: uncultured Cytophagales bacterium (assembly GCA_942491425.1). Lineage (GTDB taxonomy): Bacteria > Bacteroidota > Bacteroidia > Cytophagales > Cyclobacteriaceae > JBGTGG01. The sequence continues at coordinate 166,212 of CALOAV010000094.1, read as the reverse complement.
GCGATTTCAAAATTTCTAATGGTGATGATCTTTGTATGTATTTGCTCGAAAAAGCGCATGTATCACTGGTAACAGGTGATGCATTTGGAGATCCGGATTGCATTCGGTTGTCGTATGCAGCCTCTGAGTCGGATTTACGGGAAGCTCTGAAAAGGATGAAGGAAGCGCTGGCGGATTTAATTAGTAAATTAGTAAATGTGCTGATAGATTTTAAGATTTTGAGAGATTCTTCGCTGTCGCTCTGAATGACGCACGGATCAACAATCGAAGCGCCCGTCACTCTAAGCGTTAGCGAAGAGACTCATTTTAGTTGTCCGGGGAAAGTATATTACTTTGACTTTGCTGTTGAACCATTCTGTGGTTCTGCTTTAACGTTTGTCCCCGGATTGCATAGGGGTTATTAGATTGAATCCCTCCGGGATTCTGGTTTTCTACCTTGGTTTAAAAATTTTAGTTCATTGTAGTTGGTGAATGTTAACCTTTGCCCATAAATCTTAAAATTTTTATGCGCATGATTATACGTATAATTATGAAAATATTTATACGTACACTTTTTTCGTTTCTCAGCGGTTCCCGAAAGATCCACTAACATGGAGATGCAGTATTAAATTGGAACTGAATGTTCCAGATGACACAAAACCCCATTTGCACATTCGAACATTTGCTAATTATCCGTCAGACCGCATACTATTGTTATCAGCGGTCAGACGGATATGGAACGTCCCATCTCATTAGCACATTTACCAATTATCAAATTATCTAATTAGTATTCTCCTTTAAATTGTTTATCCAGCGAGATTGCCTTCTCCAGGTCTTCCTTGATTTGAATATCAATCGGAGTTTCTTTTATCACATTGTAGTTGTCCCAGAATTTCTTGTTGTAGGGTTGATCCTGATATTGTAATCCGTAATTTTTCATTTTCTCAGTCGACCCGATCCGCTGGTCTGTATTCGTATGGATTTCATTGACCAGCAATTGCTGGAACAGTTCACTTTCAAATTTCAATTCATTTGTTTTGGAATCATACCAGTTCACTTTGGAGGTGATGTTGATATAATTCACATACATCTTTCCTTCGAATTTTCTAAAGTCAATTGTTTTTTTCAATCCGGCAAAACGGCTCACCAGTCCTTTTCGTTTTCCGGCTTCATCATTTGAAGATCCGGTTTCGTACTCCATATGGACAATGGAATAATCCAGCTTGTCAATGTAGAACTTTAATCGAAATGCGGAATTATGAGAGACCACATAGATGGGGTGATCATTGTAGTAGGAGTCCTTATCTCTGCCCATGCTTTGGTAGAATTCTTCTCTTAATTCAATCTGACGATACCGGATGTTATTGTGAAGGAGTAAATCTTCAAGCAGGTTGTCCTGATCAAAGTACTTTGTGAACGTGCTTTCATATCCCAGGCTTTTTCTTACTTCGATTAGCCGAACATGTTCCCGCAACTTTCCTTTATTCCGTGGTTCAGCATAGTCTTCATCATAAATTTGGACCGCCGTTTCTAACAGAGAGATATAGGTACCGCCTACTTTTTTCACATCCCGGTAAAATGCATCCATCAGGAAAGGTTGCATGGGGAAATTTTGTTCAATTCTTGAGAAGGCAATTCGTAACACATCGCCACCACTGAGGGAATCGGAAACCGTTACTTCTTCTAAAATTGTAGGAGATTTTGCCATCCGTATCAGTTGAACGCCTCCATCAAGGAGGGTCCAGATGGGGGCTTCATAGGTTTTGTACCCCAGCATGTTCACGGTCAGAATCTCATTTCGGTATTCTGCCGGAAAGTGGAAATCGAACTCTCCCTGCAGATTCGTGATCGTTCCTGCCGATTTTCCCCGGATTCCAATGGAGGCAAATTCGAGCGGTTCACCCGTCTCTACATCCTGAACTTTACCGGAAATCGTGCTTTGTTGCGACCATCCCTGCAGGGTAGCAAGTATACATACTATGAGGAGTATTCCGCGCATGGTAAAATTTACAGTAAGCAAGGCTAAATATGGGTATTTGAGCGGGTCTTTCAAATGATACGTATGATATAGCCCCATTTTGCAGATTTACCGCCGAAAGGAATACTTAAACGGTTTTCGCTTCCATTCCATAATTTTAATGCGGAATTTGCAACATGACTTTATACGACTCCATACCCAAAATCTGGAAGCGGGCCTATTTGCTGCTCTGCCTATGGTATGCAGTCAATTTTACTGTGGGAACAATTGTGGAGTGGAACTTTGAAAATCCCCACGCCTATGTTTTCTGGAATGCTCTGTATCTCTTCGAGGCCCTGGTGATTTTAATCCCGGTTATATTTTTATACACCCGGTGGCTATTCAATTTTAAGATCTATTTACAGGTACTGGGTCATATTGCCGGTGCAATGGTTTATTTCTTTGTAATGGGATCGCTATCCTATTATTTAGAAGACTTCCTGGAAGGGTATGTTCATTTCGACCAGTGGAAAGATCATTTGTTGGGACTACTCAAATGGGAAGGACTTCACTTTCATGATCAATATGTTATCACCATTGGTGTGTATTATGTAATTCGGTATTTCGAAGGACAGCAGAAGCAAGGGCATGAGAAAAGTGAACTTTCTCTGAAAAACAAGGAGATGGAAATCTCGCTACTGAAATCGCAGATCAATCCGCACTTTCTTTTTAATACACTGAACTCCATTAACATGCTGGTTGGATCCAGTAAAGAGCAAGCCAGACGGGTGATCACACAACTTTCTGATATTTTTCGATACGCTCTGGATTCCCATGGTGATCAAAAAGTGAAATTGATCCATGAGCTTGATTTTATTGAAAACTTCATTCGCATTCAACAGGTTCGTTTTGGAGATCGGCTGAAGTTCAGAAAGCAAATTGATTTTTCGTGTTTAAGTATTCGCATCCCGCCAATGATCCTGCAACCACTGGTGGAGAATTCTGTAAAATATGGCATCGGTCCAAAGGACGATGGAGGAACAATTGTGTTAACAGTGAAACGTTTTAATAACATGATCTTCTTCGAGGTAAAAGATGACGGGTTAGGAGTGAATTCAGAAAAGGTAATGGATGGGAGTTCCAGTGGTGTAGGAATGAAAAACACGGACCAGCGATTAAAAAGTATTTTTGGTCCCGGTTCCGGACTTCGGATTCGTTCAACGGAGTGGGGATACTCGGTGAGTTTCTTTATTCCATTTGAAGAGGGCGAACAATTGCAGGAGCCGGAGGAAATTCAGGAATTAGAAAGTGAGGCAGTTTAAATACAATTTCCAAAAATTTTAGTAAGGATAAATCAAATGAATATATGAAAATCAGCTGTGTAATAATAGACGATGAACAATTAGCGCGTGACCTGTTAAAAGAATATCTGGGTGAGCTCGATAATATTGAGATCATTGGTGAGTGTTCAAAAGGAAATGATGCTGTTAATGTTATTGATGAGTTAAAGCCAGATCTTATTTTTCTTGATGTGCAAATGCCCGGCATGACCGGTTTTGATGTACTGGATGAAATTAACCATGATCCGCATGTCATTTTTACCACCGCATATGACCAGTATGCAATTCAGGCATTTGAAAAAAACGCGGTTGATTACTTGCTGAAACCATTGGATCAGGAGCGGTTCAAACTTTCGATTGACCGGGCAATTAACCGCATGCAAATGGAACAAAATAATGTGGGCGAGTTGTTGCGCAACATGAAAACGGAGAACAAAACATCCTACGATTCACACATCTTTGTGCAGAAGTCGGAGAAGTTGCTCAATCTTCCCGTGGAAGAAATTGTGTACCTAGAGGCTTCCGGTGATTACACCATTTTAAGCACAAAGGCTGATCAGTTTGTTAGTTCATCCGGCATTGGCAAGCTGGAGGAAATTCTTAATCCTGAAATTTTCATTCGGGTTCACCGAAGTACGATTATTAATATTTCCTATCTGAAAGAGATTGAAAAGCATTTCAATGGGGGTATGGTCGTGAAGATGCAAAATGGAAAAAGTTTTCCGGTAAGTCGTACGTATGCGAAGCTGATCAGGAAGAAGGTAGTTTAACAATAGTAGCCCATCTGATTTGTGATTTGTAAAAGAACGAACCTCGGTTTTCCCGCGGCTGTAACGATGCAACAAGGGTTTGACATGAACCTGACGTTCCTGCTCCATTTCCTCCTCCTACAGATATCTTGTTTGGCTAAAGCCAATCGCATTGATTTCTTATGGGTGTGGTTGAAGCCACACCCAATTCATCCTAATCCTGGGATTGCTCCATTATCAATTCCAGCAGCTTGAAGACGGATTTATTTTGCCTTCGGATTATTTTGCTTTTCGGATTAAGTTGTTTTGCCTTCGGATTTATCCGAAGGAAATTAATTATATAATAGTGCAATTGGCTTTAGCCAAAGAATTTTACACACTATTTAACAAATACTCCTTCTTCAGCAATGGACAGATTTTATAGCGTTCATCTTTGGTGTCTTCATACACCGCTTCCAGCAGTTCATACACCTGGTCCACTCCGATTTTGGTACACCACTCAAAGGGTCCATAGGGATAGTTGGTACCGAGTTTCATCCCGGCATCAATGTCGGCTTTTGAAGCGGTACCTTCCTGAACGGTGTAATACGCTTCATTAATAATCATGCAAATAACCCTTGGTGTCACCAACCCAATGCGATCGTCTACGATTAAATAATCAGTGTCAAGCGCTTCACAGACGGTAGCCAGGTCAGCTTTTGTTTTCTTTTTAAAAACGCTTACTTCCAGAACATCACGTTCCAGAAAAGTAGGTAATCCGTTAAATCCAAAAGCCTCGCACCGAACATCATTGTTGAAGTAATGCCACAATTCGCCCAGTGTAATTTTGCAGGTATTCAAAAATATTTTAGCCGAAGCACCAAAATAGAGTTCCAGCTGATCAGGTTCCTGGTCAATGATGAAATCAAAAACAACATCACTTTCGGCAATGTGATCAATTGCACTTTCGTGTGATCCAACATGGATATAATCATGCGAATCGCCAAACTTCATTCTACACTCTTCAAAATTTGTTTGATTTCCGATTACCAGTAAATGCATAAAATAGTTGTTGGTTGTTTTCTAATTCAGGTGTTCGCCCGGAGTTTGACAAATAATAAATTTAATGTCCAAATATTATGACTAATTGTGGATATTTGAACTGAACAGCTAAATTAATCTAAAACCAACTACCATGTCTAAATCAATTGTTTATTCAGCCGATGCTCCGGAGCCCATCGGACCCTACAGTCAGGCAGTTAAAAGTGGTAATATGCTTTTTATTTCTGGTCAGATTGCGATCCAAAAACCATCTGAAAACCTGATTACCGGAACGATTGAAGAAGAGACCGAGCAGGTAATGAAAAACCTGGAAGCCATTCTGACGGCAGCTGAAATGGACTTCAGCAACGTTGTGAAGACCACTATTTTCCTGCGCGACATGGTCAACTTCCCAAAAGTGAATGAAATTTATGGGAAACGGTTTCCGGAAAATCCACCTGCACGTGAAACGGTGGGAGTCAGTGGACTGCCAAAAAATGTGAATGTGGAGATATCTTGTATTGCCATTCAGTAATCCGATGCTGTTCTCCTATACGGAACGCACAAAATTTTTGATTTGACCCTCACAGAAGCTGTTGATCTGATTAAAAACGTGCAACTGGATTTGGACCATCCTCAGGTATGGGCCGATCTTGGATGCGGCACCGGGTTGTTTAGCAGGGCGCTCGCCACCCGGCTTCCTGAACAAAGTACGATTCATGGTTGCGATCGGAAACAGCTCAACGAAATTACTGAAACTGTATCCGGGGTACAGCTGCACTTTATTCAACTGGATTTTGAAAAGGAATTTCTGAATGTCGATGGACTGGACGGGATTCTGATGGCCAATTCACTGCATTATGCAAAAGACCAGGAGGATGTCCTCTTAAAATGGAAAAAACTTCTCAACCCGGGAGGGATTTTCCTCGTTATCGAAAAAGACACCGAATTAAGTAATCCGTGGGTTCCTTTTCCGGTCAATTTCACAAAGCTGAAAAAAATGTTTTGTGATTTAAATTTTAAATCCATCAACCGGGTAGGTAATCGGAAATCAATTTATGACGACAGGTGGATGTATGTATGTGAAGCCAAAGTTTAGCGACAATTCCCTACTATTTAATTTGTTATTGGAGCGGGTGTTGGTATTTTACTATTCAATTTTAAATCTAACCCATTAAGTGATGAAGACATTTCTATATCTGTTGTCCTGTTTGTTAATCACGATCATTGCTTTTTCTCCGTTGTCTGCCCAGCGAACCCCAACCATGACATACAACATTGATGTTACACAAAACATGGACACGTTTCATGTTTCGCTTTTACTGGATAAAGGCTTGCATAAAACAAAATCTGTGGTGTATCAGTTTGCGTCAACAGCACCGGGTACTTATCAAACGATGAATATCGGTAGATTAATCAGTGATTTTCAAGCGTTTGACGGAAGGGGCAAGGCACTGGAGGTCACCCATCCCAGTGTAAATCAGTTTGTAATCGAAAAGCCACACAAGTTGAAGGAGATTCATTATAAGGTAGCTGAAACATTCGACACCAAGCTGGACGAATATCCAATTTATCTGATGTGTGGCTCGTCTATTGAGCGAGATCATGTACTCATTAATGTACATTCCGTAATGGGTTATTTTGAAGGATTTCAAAAAAGTCCGATGATGATACGGGTAGACGGACCCGCCACCTGGACCAGCGGATCCGCCATGACGAAAATCGGTGCTTACTACCGGGCGGAAGACTTTGACAAAGCAGTGGATTCGCCCATATTGGCCGGGAATCTTTCTTATGCAGATACAACTATTGCAAAAACAAAAGTGGAAATCTATACGTACTCTAAGAATGACAAATTAGAGTCGGCTACACTTTTAAAGAATATGTCTGACATGCTGGATGCAACCCGACGATATCTGGTGGATCTTCCCGTTGATCGGTATACGTTTCTTTATCACTTTGAACCCAACCCTCCGGGAATAACAGGGGCGTGGGAGCATTCGTATAGTTCTGAATATGTTCTGGGTGAAGACGAACCTACGCCTGAATACATTCAGGGTGTGACCGATATTGCTTCACATGAATTTTTTCACATCGTAACCCCGCTCAACATTCATAGCGAAATTGTTGAGCGTTTTAATTGTGTAACTCCTACCCCTTCAGTTCATCTGTGGTTGTATGAAGGTGTAACCGAATGGGCATCCAATATTTTATTGTATCGGGGAGAAGTAGTCAGTGAAGAACATTATTTACAAAACTCCATCGCCAATAAAATTTTGGTTGATGAAAGATATTTTGACAACTCGTGGAGTTTAAAAAAATTATCGGATGAATCATTCAAGGGCGGAGAGGGCGCGAAGCAATATGGCAATATTTATTATCGGGGTGCATTAGTAGCAGGCTTGCTTGATATTCGGTTGCTGGAACTTTCGGATGGGGAAGAAGGATTACGTGAAGTTATGCTGGATCTGATAAAGATGTATGGCAAAGGGAAACCTATTTCAGAAGCGAAATTTTTCGATGAATTTACGGCGATCACGTTTCCTGAAATTCGTCCTTTTTTCGATCAGTACATATTAAATGCAAATCCGTTACCGTATGAAGAATATTTCGCCAAGATTGGCTTGCGGTATGTAAAGGATGAAGCTGGCAAAATTTCCGTGATAAAAATGGAAACGATGACACCCCAGCAGGAAAAGCTATACAACGCCTGGAGTAAGAAGCTGTAACCGGATTGATGAATCACTATCACATTTTAAATGGGGATGCACTGGCGGATGTTTTTCCTGCGCAGCTCGCAGGTGAGCGAATTGTAGCACGTGAATGCTTAGTAGACGGAGATGTGCATGGCGAAACGGTTGAACAACTATACGCTACCCGATCGGCCTTCATGTGTAAATATGGCGAAGCATATCAACCGGGTGATTACGAAAAAAAATCCATACCCGAGTTTGAGAGGATCCGGATGATTCCTGAAAATTCAGAAATTAACCTGTGGTTTGAAGACGACCTTTTTTGCCAGGTGAATTTGTGGTTTGTGTTACACGTATTATGTGAGAAAGATCAAGAACAATCCATTTATTTAGTCCGTCCATCAGCATCTATTGAGTTTGGATTTGGCGGCATGTCCCCGGAGGAATTGGTAAAGGCATTTGAAGCACGTGTTAAAATTCCGGCTAGCGATCTGTTTCATTTAAAAATTCTATGGCGTCATTATCAAAAAGATGATTTCGAAAAGCTCTTACTTTTGGCTAAAGACTTTAATCAACGGTATCCTTTTTTGTTTCCAGCGGTAATGGCGCATGTTGAAAGAATGGAAACAGCGAACGGAACAGAAACCCCGGAACGAATCATTCGTGAAATCATAAATGAGTTAAACACAAATGACTTTGGAAAAGTGTTTCGCGAATTTTGTAAGCGAAAACCTATATATGGTTTTGGTGATTTACAGGTGGAGCGGATGTGGCGGCAGATAATTGACAATCCATGAGTATTGCATTAATATTTACCAAAAATGATCCTTCACCCTGGCGCGACCGACTTCAGGAAGAGCTTCCGGATGTGACGATTGAAATTCATCCTCATGTGCAGGATAAGAATACTGTACGTTTTGCTCTTTGTTGGAAACCTGAGCCTGATGTGATCAGGCAGTATAAAAATCTCGAGGTAGTTCAATCATTAGGCGCAGGGGTGGATCATATTCTGGGAACCCAAACCCTCGACAACATCCGACTTACCCGTGTAGTTGACGAAAATTTATCTCATGATATGTGGGAATATCTGTTGGTAGTGGTTCTTCAGTACATCAAAAACTTTCCAACCTACCACCGATACCAACTACAACAAAAATGGCGACCTCACCGGTATACGACCATTCAGGACACACATGTCTCGATTATGGGGTTGGGAAAAATTGGGGAGTATGTAGCAAGAAAATTTGAAACCACTGGTTTTAAGGTTAGTGGATGGTCTGCCACGAAGAAAAATATTCCAGGGGTTGAAAGTTATGGGAAAGAGGATTTTGACAAATTTTTAAATCAATCGTCCATCCTGATAAATATACTTCCCTTAACACCCGATACGAAGGGAATATTAAGCCTTCAGCTATTCAATAAATTGAAAAAAGGTGCCTACGTAATCAATGTGGGTAGGGGTGAGCATTTGGTGGAGGAGGATTTGATTACTGCATTGGATATGGATCAACTTTCGGGTGCCGTGCTGGATGTTTTTGCTGCCGAACCCTTACCGGAATCACATCCGTTCTGGAAACATACAAATATCACGATCACGCCGCACGTCGCCAGTGTAACCAATTTTGATTCCGCATCTAAGTTAATTGCTGAAAATTACAGACGGATGCTGGCAGGCGAGGAGCTATTACATACAGTTTCAGTTCAAAAAGGATATTAGATTTACTTCATGAACCATTCGAAAATCCTGATAGCGGAAGAAAAAGAATTTGATGAGCATGAAGTGGTGACACTGTATAAGCTCCTCAAATGGTCATCTGCCGATAAACCGGAATTACTGATAAGTGCATTAAGGAATGCGCATACGTTAGTAACCGCCTACATGGATAAAAAACTTGTTGGACTTGGGTATGCCATTTCAGATGGATATCTGGTGGTCTACTATCCACACCTTTTGGTTCATCCTGACTTTCAAGGGAAGGGAATTGGTAAAATGATAATGGACCGATTGCAAAAGAAGTATGCTAACTTTCATCAACAGATGCTGGTGGCCGATGGTAAGGCGATTGATTTTTATAAAAACCTGGGTTTTGAACGGGCTGGAAAAACTGAACCGTTGTGGATTTATCAGGGTGATGAGCATTAAATAGCAGGCATGTTGGCAATTCAGAAGAAGGATATCCCATTAGGAATATCCGTAGTTGGCGCAATTTTTTGTAAAATACTTTGGGTGTTAGAAATCTGGGATTTTGCTTTTATACCCGGTTTTTTGTTTGAAATCCTCGCAGGTTTACTTTATTCAATTAGAATTTTCTCTAAGAAAAATACAGCCTGGTCAAATGCAAAATACTTCTTCATCATAATCTGGACCATTTGTGGATTGATCAGAATATTTGAATATGGTAATCAATTCTTTAGTATGATCCGCACGCTTTCCTTTTGGGGATGGGTTTTAATATTAGGGATAGAAAATTTAAGGAGATCACAGTCAACTGAGCGTTTACGTGATCGCATTCAGAATATATTATTTGTTGCAGGATCCGTCTGTATTATTTTGGGTGTAACACTCAAAGTTTCGCACATTGCAGCCGGTAATTATTTTTTGTATATCGGTATTGCTATTGGTGCTTATTGGATATTAAGTGAATTCGTGAAGAAAAAATAGAAAACGATATTCATGAGACAATTTATTTACGTTTAACCAATAGCGTATACCCATTCGACTTTCCTTTTCGGAAGGTTTCACTTTTTACCACCCCCACGTCCTTTGCCAACCATTCGGTTGACTCATACTCCATGGTCATCGAAATCCCCATTTTGGTTTTCATAACCGAATTGCTGGTAATTTTTAGCGTTTCGAAAGTGCCTAACGGAGTCGTTATGGTTTCCTTAGCTTCCACTTTACGGTTGAGAATGTTTAGGGTAATATTGATAGGCATCGGGCTATTTTCAGCAGTAACGGTAATGGTACCATCATTTAAAGATTGTCCTACCGAGAGGTTTGAGGGATACTCCAGGTTTTCACCTTCGACTTTCATTTCATAAGAACCGAGCATTTGCAATTGCTCTTCAGGAATAAATTTTCGCATATCAAAATAATATACTCCGTCTTTACACCACATATCTAATTCACCGCTCATGACGTTTTCTCCTTTCTTATCTGCGATATCTGTGCTAAGGGTTGCTTCAAAACCATTCACAGTTGAATTATAACGCGTGACCTTCTGATGTTGACGACCACTTGATTTTCCTTTCTTATCAAAACTTTCATATTCCCACTCGGATCCTTCCTTCATTGAGAAATATTCATTGCATTGAGAATAGCCATAAAGACTAAAAAATAGAATTCCGATAAGTGTGAATACGAATTTTTTCATTTTTGAGAGGATTTAGTAAAATTGAATTTACTAAAGTCTACCCCATAACTCAACCCAACTTTCTATTTTTTCACTTTTTTTCTTGTAGTATCCGGGATTTCCAAAATTAAATCCTCACCATATGCCATAGCAGGTGTTTGGTATCCTGATTTGAAGTTACCGGCAAGAATTTTTTCGGCAATCAGGACACTGGTAAGTGCGGTGAGTGAGTATCCATTCGGTGCTGAAAGTGTTGCCATCGTTTCATTGCCATTTCCATCCCAAACTTTTCCCCAAAACAGACTTTTAGATTTTTCTCTACGGGACGCTGATGGGCCTGCAGCTTTTTTATCAGTTCGTTTAAGCAAATAATTTTTTATCCAACGCATGCGTACCAACCAGTTTAGATATTTGCTCATTTTGAGGGTACGCATCATGGAATCAGTTACACCCATGTATACTTCAATATTCGGAATTCCGGTACTTCGATATGCGGTGGCGACATCCCCCCCAGGGAATACACGCAGTCATCATCTTCATTTCGCCAAAATCAATTTCCTGAAAATGTTTATGCATGGGGATCGAAATGATTTTTCCTTCTTGCCGAATGGCACTGCCGGTACCCAGACTTTCAATTGAAGTTTTTTTGGTTCCACGGGATGGACCACTACCTACTGATGCAAAAGCAAGTTGCAGATGTGTTGCAGAAGGTAATTGATTCTTCAGGAATGCAGCCAGGCAATCGGAAGGGACAACATCAAATCCAACACCCGGCATCAACGTGATTCCTGCCGCCTTTGCATCCACATCCAGTTTTACAAGTGATTCAAAAACTCCAATCTCTCCGGTAATGTCTGTATAGTGCACCTTTTCTTTGAGACATGCCTTTGCCATAGCAAGGGCTGTATATTGAAAGGGGCCCGCACAATGGATCACCAGCTTCCCCCTGGCCACCAGTTTCTCCAGGGCGGCGGTATCATTGATATCAAGAACTTCATAAGGATATCCTGTTTCCTGATGTTGCTTTTCTAAGGCCGCCTGGTTACGGCCCGAAAGGACCACGTCCAGATTTTTTTTTCTGCACGCCTCAACGATTAACGTTCCGGTATACCCGTAGGATCCGTAAATAATAACTCTACTCAATGGGTTTTCCGGTTCGTTCTACACTAACAGCGAAATATTTTGTATCCCCCCGCCAGGGGAAAGCCATATAGCGTTTAACAAAATGGAGGTTCACCCGCTCGCCGCTTAGGGATGCTTCCAGTAATTGATTGATTAATTCCTCTTGATCTTTTTCGATGGAGAAATCAAATGACTCTGCGATGGGGCTCGCCCCTTTTAAAGCACCAAATGTTTCAAGGTTAATCTTGCCTTCAACCGTTTTAAAGACTACCCCCTTTTCACTGATGCGAAGTATTTTTCCTGCCATGGATCCTTTTTCATACGTTCCCCAATACAGGTAGCTAAACGCAATAATGCCGATGATGACGATCATCCAAAGTATGCGTTTTAAAATCTTTTTGATTTTTTCCATAACTAAAGATACGAATCGACTGGAAGGAAATAATTGTTTGAAAAGATAAATTGTTTAAAAATAAAAAAGCCCCAAATCGGGGGCTTTTAAAATCTGAAATTTTTGGTGGCGATGATGGTTAAACCGTCATGATTTCTGCTTCTTTCTTTTTAAAAAGGGCATCAATTTTGGCAATAAACTCATCGGTAAGTTTTTGTACTTCACCTTCTCCATTTTTGACATCATCTTCCGGTGCACCCTTGATTTTCTTTATATGTTCATTGGCATCTTTGCGAACATTTCGGACGGCAATGCGGCCATGTTCACACTCATGACCTACCTGCTTCACTAATTGAAGCCTGCGTTCTTCTGTTAACATGGGCAAATTGATAATGATCTGCTGTCCGTCACTTTGAGGTGTAAACCCAAGATTGGCATTCATGATTGCCTTTTCGATTTCAGGAACCATGGTTTTTTCATAGGGCTTAATAAAGATGGTACGCGCATCCGGGATGGTTATTGTGGCCACCTGATTCAACGGTGTCATGGCACCATAATACGACACCTGCACCCCATCCAGGACGCCCGGATTTGCCTTTCCTGCTCTTATTTTTGTTAATTCATGGGCTACATGGTTTACCGCTTTGGCCATGTGATCGCGTGCTTCTTCCAGATATAATTCTATTTCTTCCATAATTAAGAAATTTGAGTGCTAACTAATTAAAGTCCCTGCTTTGTCTCCGTTGACTACTTTTAGCAGGTTGCCTTTTTTATTCATATCAAAAACAATGATCGGTAATTTGTTTTCCATACACAAGGTAAAAGCGGTCATATCCATGATGTTCAGGTTTTTCTCATATGCTTCCTGAAAGGAAAGTTTTGAATACCGTTTTGCATCGTCATATTTTTCAGGATCTTTTGTGTAGACGCCGTCCACACGGGTTCCTTTCAGAACAACATCGGCCTGGACTTCGATGGCCCGTAAGCTCGCGGTTGAGTCGGTTGTGAAGTATGGATTTCCAATTCCGGCACCAAAGATTACAATCCGGCCTTTTTCTAAATGACGGATTGCCCGTCGGCGGATAAAGGGTTCGCAAACCTGCTCCATTTTCATTCCAGACATTAACCGCGTATACATACCGTGATTTTCGAGGGCACTTTGAAGTGCGATGCCATTAATTACAGTGGCCAGCATTCCCATATAATCACCCTGCACGCGGTCTATGCCCAATTTTTCAGCCTGTCCACCACGAAATATGTTCCCCCCCCCCCCAACGATGGCAATCTCAACGCCCAATTTCTGGACCTTTTTGATCTCCTGAGCATATTGCTCCAGGCGATCAGGGTCAATGTTTGTGCCTGATTTTCCCTGTAGGGCTTCGCCACTGAGTTTCAATAAGATGCGTTTATACTTCATGAAGTGGATTTTTTGATCGAATTAACCGGGCAAATATAACCCGATAGTTTTATTGAGGGAAGTGTATAAAAAATTATCTGACGAAATGGTTGCCAGTTTCTGGTTACCAGTTGCTGGTGATTTTGAGTAACCTAAATGTTTTAGTAACAGATTTAAAGTTCAAAGTTTGACACTGGTGACTGGCAAATGGTGACCCGCAACAAGATCAGCAGTCCTCCAATAAGCAGTCTTCCTCCTGATTTTCAAACTCGATGGTAACATGATCGATTCCTGCAATTTTAACAATGGATTTTACTTTTTGTTTAATAGCGGTTAATTCTGATAGCCGATGATCACTTTTTAATACAATATGGATGGTGAACACGTGGTATTGACCATCCATTGTCCAGGCATGACTATCATGTACATCCGCTATTTCAGGAAGTAACCGTATTTGTTGAATCATCTCAACAATAGAAATATTGTCTGGAATTCCCTGTAATAGAATCGGAAGGCTCTTTTTTAAATTTTTGTAAACATTATAGAGTACGAAGAGCGCAATCAGGATAGAAAGCAGGGGATCAATGAAAGGAGCATGAAAAAACATCATGATTAAGCTACCTATCAAAATTGCCACCCAGCCGAGCACATCTTCCAGGAGGTGAAGAGAAACTACTTTTTCATTAAAGGATTTTCCTTTTTTAAGCCTTAACGCTGCTATTCCATTGACCACAACGCCCAGGATCGCCAATAATAGCATCCCCCTGGTATTCGTTTCTGCAGGCGAGATCAACTTAGGCACCGCATGTGATAATATGATGACGGATCCGGCTACCAGGACAATAGAATTTATTATTGCCGCAAGGAGCGAAAATCTTTTGTACCCATACGAAAAATTTTTGGTTCGTCCTTTTTTTGAAATTTTTTGAAAGTACCAGGATAGCCCCAGGCTTAGGGAGTCACCAAGATCATGCAACGCGTCTGAAAGAATTGCCAGGCTATTGGTTAATAAACCACCCACTAATTCAATGATGGCAAACCCTGCGTTAAGAAAGAAGGCGACTTTTATATTTCCTTCTGAATGGTCATGATCATGATGATGATGGGCCATGCAATGTGACTTTGAATTTGAAAATTCAAGCTACTAAAAATGTAGCGCAACAATATTGCAAAAGTTTTTTATATGGCGCTGTCACTAACAAAAATTCTTTGCTACTTAGAAATCTGTCAATTAGAAATCAGAAATTTAGGGTTACTCGCTTCTCAACGAGGTTACCGGATTGGCCCGTGCAGCACGAAGTGCCTGAATACTCACGATTGAAATCGCAAAAAGCAATGCAATCAATCCTGTTACCGGGAAAACCCACCAGGCAATATCAACCCGGATGGTATACCGCTCTAAATAACTTGTTAGTAGCCACCAGGCGAGAGGAGAGAATAATACAAATGAGATCAACACAAGCAATGAAAAATCCTTTGAAATCATCCGAACGATACCAGAGACGGAAGCACCTAATACTTTACGAATTCCAATTTCTTTAGTCCGTTGTTCTGCAGTAAAGGAGGCAAGGCCAAAAAGTCCTAACCCGGTGATAATAATGGTTAAGAATGCAAACAAACTCGCGAGGGTGCTGGTCAGGTTCAATGTTGTGAATTTTTTCTGGAACTCAACATCGGCGAAGGTATATTCAAAGGGATAGGCCGGGACATATTTTTCGAACACCGCTTTTACCGAATTAATTGCTGCCGGTAAATCCTTTGTCTTTTTTAATCTTACTGACACCGATCCAGCCCATTCAGGATCCATAATCATAAACATCGGTCTAACCGGTTCATAAGGAGAACCCATCAGGACATTGTCTACAACACCGATCAGGGTGTGTTTGCCTCCCCATAGATCTAACTCTGTTCCAATAGGATCTTCTAGTTTCATTAAATCAAGGGCGGCCTTGTTGATTACAATTGCAGAGGAATCGGATTTAAAATCTTCCGAGAAGTCACGACCTTCGAGTACCTCAATGCCCATGGTCCTGGCATAGTCATATTCAGTGGCAATCGTTACAAAAAGCACCCGTAAATCTTCAGGCTTACCAGGCCAGCTAATAAAGTTATTGGAATTAACATTCGTAATGGAACTATTGGATTTGGTCACGGCTTCTACTGCACCAGATCCCAGTAATTCCAACTTAATGGCGTTATAATTTTTATCAATTTCATTTGAGTATTGTATGGCCATCAAATTTTCCTGATCATATCCCAAATCACGACCTTTTACCAGCTGGATCTGCTGATAGATTACGATCGTGCTAATGATTAACAGAATCGAAAATCCAAATTGTAGTGTTACCAAAATCTTACGGGGTGTACTTGCTCCTTTACCTGCTTTCGGTTTTCCTTTTAATACTTTCACTGGTTGAAACGAAGACAGGTAAAATGCAGGATAGCTTCCTGAAATAATACCGGTAAACAAAATTATTCCGATTGTGAAAATCCAAAAATCAGAACTGGTATAGTCGATGACTAATTGTTTTTGCACTAAATCATTATAGAAAGGTAGCAGTAGTTGTGCAAACAGAATAGCAAATGCAAAGGCAATGAATGAGATAAATAAAGATTCACCAAGAAACTGCATAATGAGTTCGTATTTCCTCGATCCAACACTTTTACGAACACCTACTTCACGTGCCCTTCTTTCAGACCGTGCTGTGGCCAGATTCATAAAATTGATACAGGCAATGACAATAATGAAAATGGCAATCATCGAGAACATCTGAACATAGTCGATCATACCGCCGGTTTCCACTCCATTTTCAAAACGGCCATGCAATCGCCAGCGTAGCAAAGGATAAAGAAAAAATTCAGGCTTATTCTCAACCTCACCATTTTCCTGTAAAAGACCTTTGATTTGGTCTTCAACTGCTAAATGATTTTTTGCATCATTTAACTCGACAAATACTTGAAAAGAGTAATTCCCCCAATTGGTCGTATTTCTTTTTACCCAGTCGTTTACCGATTCACGAAACTTCCATGGCATTAGAAAATCAAATTCAAAAGATGAATTTTTTGGAATGTCTTTTAAGATGCCGGTTACTTTTAATTCATGCTCATTGTCGACTTTGATGAACTGGTTCATGGGGTCTTCATCACCGAATAATGCCTTTCCCATCGACTCGGTAATTACAATGGAGCGTGGGTCATCCAATACTTGCGCAGGGTCGCCCTGCAATAATGGGAACTCAAACATCTCCAGAAATTCTTCACCTGCCCAGAAAGCTCTTTTGAGTAGCCGCTTTTCACCATCGCCAACAGCCACCAGATGATCGTCACCCCAGTCAGTAACGACAGCACGTTCAATATTGCTATCCGCCGTTTTCATGGCTTCATGGGTGGGTAGGGGTACAGAATTCCAGGAATTGATTTCGCCATTATAGGTGGCATTCACCCAGACCTGATACAGCCGGTCTGCTTTCGGATGGAATTTATCAAAAGAAGTTTCATCGGCTACCCAAAGTAAAATCAGAATACTGCTGGTGATTCCGATCGCTAGTCCCGCAATGTTAATAAATGAATAGAACCCGTTTTTGAATAGATTACGGATGGTGATAATGAAGTAATTTCTGAGCATAGCTGGTAGATTGTAATTAGATACTCCTGTATTCTAAAATGGTTACGAAAAAAAATGAGCGAATCACGATTTTTAGTGAAAGACCTTTTAAAGTACCAGTTCGTTGCAGGTAAGAGGCTTTATTTGCGGTGGTTAACGCGTTTTTGCATTAAGAAAAGCTGAACAAGCAGCAAAAGGATCACATAGACAAATAATACATAATAGGTTTCCAGGTTGCCGCTTACATCCGGTAGTTGTTGCCGAATACGGGGCAGGTAAGAAAGAAAAAACACCAGCCACACGTAATAGTAATAAACCAATGGAAAGAAGTTGTTCCAAAACTTAGCTGCTGGCTTAAAGGATAGAATTATTGGATAGACAATGATCAGCAGATAGGCCAAAGCCCCACCAGCCAGACGGACAGGAATGAGTTCTGATTGAGAAAGGTAAATGTAGGTCGCCAGGAAACCAAAGTGGATAAGATGAACAATTGCAAAATAAAGTACCAGCTTTCGTTGATGTGTTTCAATTTCAGAACGTCCACGAATGATGGGATAAAAGAGAAAAGCAAATGAAAAAAGTAATAGGGATACGCGGCCGGAGTAACGGGCACAGGATTGAAAAAAAATGGTTAGGTTTTCAGTTTGATACCCGGAGACAAGCAAAATGACTAGCTCTAAAATCAGGCCTAAGTAGAGAATCCAAACGACCCGCACCTTACTCATTAAAATTCGATCAACACCTGATTTTTCTCTACACTGTCGCCTTTTTTAATATTCACCGCTTTGACCACGGCATTTCCAGGAGCTTTGATAACATTCTCCATTTTCATTGCTTCAAGAATAAGAAGGGGATCATTTTGTGTTACTTCATCCCCTACTTTTACTTTCAGGTCAATAATAAGACCAGGCATGGGAGCCTTAATGGAATTAATTTTATTGCTATTCACATTATCCATCCCGAGTTTCTCCAGCAACAAGTCAAACTTGTCTTTTAAGGCAATGGTATGTTGTGTTCCATTTAATTTAATAATGAAAGTTTTTGCAGTATAATCGGTTTTCACAACTTCTGCGCGGTAGCTAATATTCTCGTGTAAAATATGAAAGTATCCCGCTTTGATTTTAATTACATCCCAATTTAGGGGTGTATCATTGATGGTAATATTTTCGTCTTTCGACTCCATCTCAAATGTATCTTTTCCAACTGTTACCTTGTACATACTTCAAAAATAGGACGATTACTATTAATTCACCTGTTTGGATCGGGAAATAAATTTCAATGTGAGAAAATATTATCGTGATCCTTTGATTAAACCAACATCATACTCTAGGTTTGTGATGTCAAACAAGGGGTGCCAATAAGACGGGCTGAGATTATACCCATAGAACCTGATTCCGGTAATGCGGACGAAGGGAGGTAGCGTTAAACAAAAGTAATTGTAGCCCCTTTACAATTACAGGTTTAAACAAAAAATTAAAATGATTAGAGTATGGATGGTGTTAATGTTGCTCCTGATGCAACTTCAGATATTCGCGCAATACACAATTTCCGGAGTAATACACGATGTAAAAAATCAACCACTGGCTGGAGCTACCGTGCAAGTAGGAAAGAAATTTTCGGTTTCCAATGAAAACGGTATTTTCCAAATCGGGCAATTTACTTCAGGTGATTATGAAATGAAGATACGGTTTCTTGGTTTCGAGGAGATGGTGATGCGGGTCCAACTAATGGATAATCTTCATGTTGAGGTTATTCTTGAGGAGTCTCCTTTTTTTACGGATGAAGTGGTGGTCCGTTCTACACGCGCAGATGAGAATTCACCTACCACATTTATCACGGTCACGAAGCCTGAAATTCAAAAGCAGAACTTTGGGCAGGATATGCCGATGTTATTGAATTGGTCGCCATCGTTGGTGACCACCTCCGACGCAGGAACAGGAATTGGATACACGGGTTTACGGATCCGCGGAAGCGATGCAACACGTATTAATGTTACGATCAATGGGATTCCGTTTAATGACAGCGAATCACAAAGTGTCTACTGGGTTGATATCCCGGATATAGCATCCTCTTCGCAAAGTGTCCAGATTCAACGCGGGGTGGGTACGTCTACAAATGGTGCCGGTGCATTTGGGGGTTCGATTAATTTACAAACCAACACGGTTAGTGAAAACCCCTATGGCGATATAGTCACTTCTGTTGGATCGTTTGGAAGCAGGAGACTCACCGCGGGAATAGGAACCGGGAAGATGGAGAACAATTTTTCTTTCGATGGGCGTTTTTCACTGATTGAATCAGATGGGTATATCGACCGGGCAACTTCAGATTTGAAATCGTATTATGTTTCAGGTGGATATTTCGGAAAGAAAACGATAATTAAAGCTATTGCTTTTGGTGGAAAGGAGATTACTTACCAGGCATGGTATGGTGTTCCCGAATCGCGGCTGAACGATGATATAGAAGGAATGCTGGCAACAGCAGCAGCAGAAGGTTGGAGTGCGGAGCAAACGGATCATTTACTGAATTCCAATGCGCGAACATTTAATCCCTATACCTACGAAAATCAGGTTGATGACTATCTGCAAAATCACTATCAGCTACATTTTAGCCAGCAGGTAGGGATTGCGGTTACAGCCCATGCAGCATTACACTATACCAAAGGGAGAGGATACTACGAGCAGTTTCGGTATGATGATGATTTTGCTGACTATGGACTACCGGATGTAATCGTGGATGGAAATACGATCTCTTCCTCGGATTTGGTTCGAAGAAAATGGCTGGATAACGATTTTGGTGGTTTCACATTTTCCTTCAATTATGATGGAGATAAGCTGCAATCGGTTTTTGGTGGTGCCTGGAATCAGTACAATGGAGATCATTTTGGTCGTGTAATCTGGTCGGATATTGCAGTCAATCTTCCGCAGGATTACGAATACTATTTTAATCGTGCTGAAAAGAAAGATTTTAATTTCTATTGGAAGAATAATTACCAATTCGCTAACATCAACTTTTTTGTTGACGTGCAGTATCGAACGATCAATTATAAAACCTTTTTTGATACTAGCTATGACGTGGATTATAATTTTTTTAATCCGAAGATTGGTGCTACCCTTACCCTTACCAATGGAAGCCAGCTGTATGGATCCATTGCGGTGGGCAACCGTGAACCCGTACGAGGTGATTTTGTAGATGCGGTTAATGGGAACGTTCCGAAGCATGAGTTTTTATTGAATGAAGAATTTGGCTGGCGGATGAGTAAGCCGGGATTTAATCTACAGCTCAATGGTTATGTGATGAGTTATAAAAATCAACTGGTGCTAACTGGTGCACTGAATGACGTAGGAGATCCAATCCGTACCAATGCGGACAGGAGTTACCGAATGGGAATTGAAGCTGATGCGATGATCAGGCTAACACAAAAAATTTCATGGAATGTCAATTTGACATTGAGCAGAAATAAAATTCTGAATTTCAAAGAGGTACTATATGATTATGGTGTTAACTGGGATGAGTACAATGTAGTGGTGATTGATCATGCTGATACGGATATATCATTTTCACCGAATGTTATTTCGGGCTCTGTGCTTTCCTTTCATCCACAACACAACTGGGAGTTTAGTCTATTGTCAAAATATGTTGGAAAGCAATATCTGGACAATACCTCAGATGAAAACAGAAAGATGGATTCCTATTTCGTAAATGATATCCGGGTGCGGTATAGCCTGCAGCCTGAATGGATAAAGGAACTTTCTTTTAGCATGTTGGTCAATAATGTGCTCAATGAAAAGTATGAATCAAACGGATATACATGGGGGTATATCGGTGGGGGAGCAGCCGAAAGACAAAATTATTATTTTCCTCAGGCGGGCACCAATTTAATGTTTATGGTGGCATTGAAGTTTTAGTGACACCATCCGATAGACCGCTGATTGTTATGTTTTTCAGCGGTCAGACGGATTCATAACCAGTCTGAAGTATTCTTGTTCCCCGCTTTTTTGGTTTAAAATATTCATAATCAGATCACAGAAAGGAATTCAAAGACCATTAACTTTGGCTCTTTCATGACTAAGGTTCCACGTTCTATATTAAAATTCATATTGTCGTTTATACGGCTTACCCGGGTTGGAAACCTGGTGATCATAGCATGTACCCAATATTTCACAGCTTTTTTTCTGATGAAACAGGGGAAGCTGGTGTTTGGCGATTTAAAATTTTTCCTGCTATCCGTTTCCACCGTGATGATCGCTGCTGCCGGATACATCATTAATGATTATTACGATATCAAAATTGACTTTATCAACAAGCCAGAACGGGTAGTGATTGGTAAAAGTATTACGCGCAGGTATGCAATCTTCTTTCATACCATACTTTCCGGGATGGGAATTCTGATTGGTACCTATGTCTCTTTGTGGATTGGAGCAGTGAATGTCATCGCTGTATTTCTGCTATGGCTGTATTCGAATTTGTTAAAGCGTTTACCTTTTGTTGGAAACCTAAGCGTAGCCTTTCTAACCGGACTGGCATTAATCCTGGTCGACTTATATTACCATTCCGGTAATTATATGATCTACATTTACGCGAGTTTTGCCTTTTTTATGACGCTGATCCGGGAGATCATCAAAGACATGGAAGACCTGAAAGGTGATAATTCATTCGGCTGTAAGACACTTCCTATTATCTGGGGCATTCGAAAGACCAAGCAGATGATTTACTTTTTGCTTACGGTATTGGTGATCACGGTAGTGGTATTGAATTTCCTGTACACGGATTTACCGGTCTCCATTTTTATTTTATTTGTATTTATCCTGTATGGATTTTTACACAAACTCGTCCGGGCAGATACCACGAAAGATTACTATCGGCTTAGCTCCATTTGCAAATGGATTATGCTCTTTGGTATTTTGAGTATGGCCTTTGTTTATCGTTCTTTGTAACATGCGGGAAAAGAAAAAGCTTGCCATTTTTGCTTCAGGAAGCGGCACCAATGCAGAAGAAATTTTTAAGCATTTTCAATCTCATCCGGGTATTGAGGTGGTATTACTGTTGAGCAATAAGCCGGATGCGTATGCACTGGAGCGTGCCAAAAAATTCAATGTACCAGCGCGTGTTTTTAACAAGGCACAATTTCAGGATGAGACGGTATTAGGCTGGCTGAATGAGTTCGGGGTTACACACATCGTTCTGGCCGGTTTTCTTTGGCTAATTCCAAAATATCTTGTTCAGCATTATCCTGATCGAATTGTTAATATTCACCCGGCATTGTTACCAAAATATGGAGGCAAAGGAATGTATGGATCAAAAGTACATGAAGCGGTCAAAGCATCAGGCGATACTAAAACGGGGATCACCATTCATTTGGTAAATGAGGAATATGACGAAGGAAAAGTATTGTTTCAGGATACATGTGAAGTATTGGAGGGCGATTCTCCCGACGACATCGCTAAAAAAATCCATCAGTTAGAATACAAACATTTTCCGCGGGTAATCGAGGCATGGGTATCCCGATAACATTGACAACTTTACTTTAACGCTTTGGCTGCACCTAACAGCAACTCACTACTAATCCTGACTTTATAATTCGGATTAATATACTCGAACAAAATTTCTCCTTCTCCATTAATGATAAATACCGATGGAACTGGAAGGAAAGTCTCTGTATTCTCTGATTGAGAATCTTTTAAAAGTTTATCGTATCGTCC
This sequence comes from uncultured Cytophagales bacterium, assembly GCA_942491425.1. Classification (GTDB taxonomy): domain Bacteria; phylum Bacteroidota; class Bacteroidia; order Cytophagales; family Cyclobacteriaceae; genus JBGTGG01. The sequence goes on along the minus strand of CALOAV010000094.1, from coordinate 142,909 downwards.
CGGTGCTTTAAATGCGATTCCGACTGCCTTTGAAAAAGCGCCTGTTGCATCCGAAAGTAACGTATAGTGTAAATCGTTTTTTGTCAAACTCTCCTGAAGTTTATCGGGACCATCTGCACTAACAGCGACCAGCTGATAGCCCAACTCGATGATGTCTTTTTCAATTAAACTCAACTGGTTGAGTTGGGTATTGCAATATGGACACCAGCCACCCCGGTAAAAAATAAGCATGGTATTTTTACCAGCCCAAAGTGTGCTTGTTGAAATTTCTTTTCCGTCAATGTTTTTAATGGTAATGTCAGGTAATTTCTCACCGATCAATAATGGACTTATGTCTTCTGGGTTTGCCGGAAGTTGCGCAAAAACTATTGTGCTGGCTAATATAACGGTTAACGCTGTAATGGATATTTTTTTCATAGTGTAAAGGTAATGCCTTGTCGAAACATTGTGACGTCGTTCTGCCGACAAGTACACTATTTTATTTTAGGAAGAATCAATTCAAAATCGGTAGCCTTTGGAAAATGATCAAATGCTGAGATAATGGTATCATTTGTTTCGGCGAGTTTACGCTTGTCCAGGTCCAGCCAGGCACCGTCAATAGTTAAAACGGCACACAGCGTGTCTCCATTTTTATAATAATTGTGACGGAGGCTCCAGCGACTGAAGTTAGCGGTGGCTTTTAATATCTCGACATCAACCGTTACGGAGTCTTCCAGTCGGACTTCTTTTTTAAAGAGTATTTCTTCCCGGAACAGAATCGGCCCTACCCGGAACTCATCTAATTTTTTTGTGGTCAGGCCATGATCACTGAGGAGTCGAATCCGCATCGCTGCGGCATAATCAAAGTAGACCGAATGGCGGAGGTGGTTGTTGGCATCAATATCCGCCCAGCGAATTTGGATAGGTAGGGTGTACTTGGTCATAAATTAAAATTGAAACCTTTGTCAGGTTGTTTTATGGCGTATTAATCTCATTGAAATCATCTCCCTTAGGTGAATCGGTCCAGCTCATCGGATAATTTTTATCGATAAACTCCAGCGACTGGTTGGTAGGGTACAAAGGCCGAAAGGTATCTATCATCACGGCTAGCTCATGGGTTTCTTTTGCGCCAATACTTTTTTCTACAGTTCCCGGATGTGGCCCATGGGGCAATCCACCCGGATGCAAGGTGAAGGATCCGCGCTCAATTCCTCTGCGGCTCATAAAGTTTCCTTCCGCATAATACAATACTTCATCACTATCGATGTTGCTATGGTTATAGGGTGCAGGAATTCCTATTGGATGGTAATCAAACAACCGTGGCACAAAAGAACAAATTACAAAATTGTGTGCCTGAAAGGTTTGATGGATCGGAGGTGGCAGGTGAATGCGTCCCGTGATTGGTTCAAAGTCATGAATAGAAAATGTATAGGGCCATAAAAATCCATCCCAACCCACCAGATCCATTGGGCTGTGTTCATATAGATACTGATGCAGGAATCCTTGTTTTTTTATCTGCACTAAAAATTCACCTTTGCTCGTGTCGGTAATGAGTTCGGTAGGGGGATGAATATCACGTTCACAAAACGGGGAGTGTTCTTCAAATTGACCAAGTCCATTTCGGTATCGATTAGGAGTTTCAACAGGGGAGGCCGATTCAATAATCAGCAACCGCAACGGGCCTTCCTCAAATTCAAGCTTATAAATCGTAGTGCGTGGAATGACGATATAGTCGCCTTGTTTGATTTCCAGTTTTCCCAATGGAGAAAAGAGTACCCCTTTCCCATCGTGCACATAGATGACTTCATCGCCCTCTGCATTTTTATAGAAGTACTCCATCTTGCGTTGCTTTGGGGAACAAATCGAGATCGAGCAATCACTATTCATCAGCATTACTTTACGCGCATCCAGGTAGTCTTCACCTGTGGTAGTAACTTTTGATGTATTCAGATGGGTCTGCTTTAATCCATAGTCGCTGATAATTTTAGCACCATAGGGAATCGGATCGTTCATTCCTTTGATCCGGGTAGGTGGATGGATGTGGTATAGATTGGAATAGATTCCGGAGAAACCCAGCGAGCTGACCAACTCCTCTTTATACAAACTGCCGTCCGGCTGGCGAAATTGTGTGTGCCGCTTGGGTGGAATATCTCCTAATCGATGGTAATACATAGCGTTCGTGATTTGTAAGATGACAAGTTACAAACTCCATGTTTTACACAACAGGGTTCCGAATGAAATACTGCAAAAGGATACTTTTTAACCGCGGAGGCGCTAAGACGCAAAGAGATTTTTGAGACTACGTCTAATTTAGATACCAAAACTCCATTAATACTAGGTGCGCAACTAAGCAACTTGCCCAATCCTAACTTCAGCTAAAACTTTGCGTCTTAGCGCCTCTGCGGTTAATTAAAATTTCGTCCGGTCCAGTTCCTCGACCCGGTCAAACAATTTAATAGCCTGCATCAGGATTTCATTCGTCTCATTGAAGATCGGATAAAACCCATCGTTACCCCAGATCTTACGGGCTATCTGAGCTTTCACATGAAGCTGGAATAATCGTTTTTGACTTTTTAATTCCTGATAGTCAGGTTTTACGTTGTTGCGTTTGCCGGTTTCCGCAAGTTGAGAAAGCATGTTATCGTTGACATCGAACTTCTTAATAAAAGTATCCAGCCCCATAGATTCCAACCGGTCTTTGTTTTGTTCAGCATACTGAAAAGTATATTCCTGAATGGAGATGGAAGTATACAATTCGTTCAGGTAATGACTATTTAAAGTGGTATCCAGCGGGACAAAATAATCGGGCATAATGCCTCCGCCACCATAGACGGTCCTGCCATTTGCAGTCTGGTATTTTGTGGAGTCGTTAAACTGTATACTATCTGCGTGGAAAAACTCACCATGGTTAAAGCGCTTTACGATATCCCGCGCATATTCATCACCATCCTGATAGGGCTTTTGGATGCTTCTACCACTTGGCGTATAGTACCGGGAGATGGTAAGCCTTAATTCGGAGCCATCACTTAAATCAAATGGGGCCTGCACCAATCCTTTGCCAAAACTTCTTCTCCCAACGATTAATGCGCGATCGTTATCTTGTAGTGCACCTGAAACAATTTCAGAAGCAGAAGCACTTCCTTCATTCACCAACACAATCAGATCGCCGGTTTCGAAACCACCGGCACTGGTAGCATATTCATTGGTATCATATTTTCGGTTATGCCCTTTTGTAAATACAATCTTTTTGTTGGCACCAAGAAACTCATCAGCGATGGCGGATGCCTGGTTCATATACCCACCAGGATTTCCCTGCAAATCGAGAACAAGTTTGGTCATTCCCTGCTCTTTTAGCCTCGCCAGGGATGTGCTAAACTCCTCATATGTGGTTGCAGAAAAACGATTGATCTTGATATACCCTATTTCTTCGTTCACCATATACGATGCATCCACAGAAAACTGCGGGATTTTATCACGGATAATGTTATAGTCAATAAACTCTTTACTACCGGGTCGGTAAATGGTGACTTTCACTTTTGAACCCTTGGGACCTTTCAACGAAACCATTACATCCTGGGTAGTAATACCAATCCCGGCGACAGGTTCATCATCAACCTTGATAATTTTATCACCGGATTGAATACCGAGCTGCTCGGAAGGGCCACCACTCAATGGCGAGACCACAACAATAGTATCCTGAAAGATGTTGAATTCAATACCAATTCCTTCGAAATTTCCACGGAGATCCTCATTCGCCATTATTCGATCACGGGCTGGGATGTATGCAGAATGCGGATCGAGTTTGTTAAGCAGATATTGAATGGCACCATCCACCATTTCAGTAGTGACGATCTCATCCACATATTCTGTATTGATTTGTGTAAGGACTTCTTTAAATTTCTGCACATCCTGACCCACTTCTTTCGAAGCCCTGGGTGAATTCATATTTGCACCGATCAAAACCCCTCCTGCAATTCCCAAACACAATACAATAGGAAGTGCAATTTGCTTGCTGGTATTCCTGTTTTCTGACATTCCTCGATTTTTTATATCTCTAACGCAACGCGAAAATAATTGTTGGCCGTCAGGAAAACGTATTTATCGGCAAGAAATGTTCCTGAATCGGATTTTCCCAACGATTTTATAGGGGTTTATCTATATTTACAGTACCCATGGCTACTTCACTACAACATAAATTGATTGCTGACCTGGTTGACGAGAACTATGTGCATGCGTATGTATTGTTCTATTTCGGTATTCATTTCTTCGATTACTCGGAGCATACACTTGCCGAAGTCTGCCAGGAACGGGGTTTAAAAGTGGAACAGGTAGTGCGAGAACTTGAATCCCCTACCCATCTGGCGGAAACGGATTTACCACTTGTGACCTATCCTATCGATTTGATTCTGGAATATTTAAAACATACCCATTTCCTTTTTATCAAGCATAAACTTCCATACATCAAAAAATTAATTGATGATTTCAGAGTCCACCACGCTGATTATCTGATGGTGGAAAGAGATTTGAAAATTGTATTCCCACTGTTTTTGGAAGATTTTATTGAGCATATCTACGAGGAGGAAGATACGCTCTTCCGATATATCCTTACTCTTGAAAGGGCTGCCAGTGGCAAATACAATCCTTCGCGGTTGTTTTATCTGATGGAAAAAAACTCCATTCAGAAATTTGCGATGGAGCATGATGCCCATGATGATGAAATGGCAGGGATCAGGAGAATAACAAAAGACTATGCCATTGATCAGGACACCCCACTGCATGTAAAAGTTTTGTACAGCGAATTGAAGGATTTTGAAAGAAGCCTGATTACCCATGCCCGCATCGAAAATGAAATTCTCCTGCCGAAAGCAATGGCAACGGAAGCGAAGGTGAGGCAATTCCTTTCAGAACGGATCCGGTTTAATTAAATATAGTTGTTAGTTGGTAGTAGTTCGTTATTGCAGAATCACTTCAAGGTATGTTAAGATTACACTTTATTTCGATCGTAAACTCTGGATTTCCAATCTAAACCTTCTTTTCCGACAATTGAAAATTACCAACAACTACCAACTGCCAACTATCAACTAATTTTGAGAATCCTCGCCATCGACTACGGTAAAAAAAGAACGGGACTTGCAGTCACCGATCCGCTTCGAATCATTGCTACTGCGTTGGAAACTGTTTCTTCCCATGAGTTGTTGAAGTATTTACAATCCTATTTAGAAAAAGAAGAAGTAAGTGAATTTGTGGTAGGGCTTCCGAAAACGTTGTCAAATGAAGATTCAGAAAATGCCGGGCGTGTGCGACAATTTGTTGAGAAGCTAAAACTCACCTTTCCTGATAAAGTAATTCATCTTGTGGATGAGCGTTTCACCAGCAGTATAGCACAGCGTGCCATGATCCAGGGAGGAATGAAAAAGAAGGACCGGAGAGAAAAGGGCAATGTTGACAAGATCAGTGCGGTCATTATTCTTCAGGATTTTCTGGCCAGTATCCGCTAATCGGATTTTTCAACTTTCGTAATAACCCTTACCTTTGTAGCTTTAATTCTAGAGCATGATCTATCCAATTGTGATGTATGGAGACACGGTGTTACGCAAAAAAGCATCGGAAATAGAGGAGGGGACAGATTTGTCGCAATTAATTGAAGACATGTTCGAAACCATGCATGGTGCCAGTGGCGTTGGACTAGCGGCTCCACAGATTGGAAAAGCGATTCGGCTTTTTGTGGTAGATGGATCTGCCCTCGAAGAAGAACCCGGTATGGCGGAATTTAAATTAGCATTTATCAATCCGGAAATTATTGAAGAATCAGGCACTCCCTGGCTGTACGAAGAGGGTTGTCTGAGTATCCCAAATATTCGTGAAAATGTTTCCCGCAAGGATAGAGTATTGATCCGATATTTTGATGCAAACTGGGAAGAGCACGAGGAGGAATTTACCGGCATACAAGCACGCATCATTCAGCACGAATACGATCATATCGAGGGGAAACTGTTTATCGATTACCTTACCCCGCTGAAAAAACGCTTGCTGAAAGGAAAACTTGCCGACATCTCAAAAGGAAAAGTGAATACGGAATATCGGATTGCGGCACCGCTCAAGTAGTGGCATGTTGCCTGTTGCTAGTTACCGGTCACAGGCAACTGGAAACCGGCAACTTTTGATATCTTGTATATTGAAACAAACCACTGATGAGGATTATTTCCCGCCTACCCGATATTGGTACCAGCATCTTCGCCACCATGTCCCGCATGGCAAATGAACAGGGTGCGATTAATCTTTCCCAAGGTTTTCCTGATTTCCCAATTGATGAACGATTGATTTCATTGGTCCAACAGAAAATGCGCGAGGGGTACAATCAGTATGCTCCAATGCCCGGTTTGCCGGTACTGCGTGAGGTTATTGCCAGGGTGATTTTTGAAACCTATCATCACCAGGCGAATCCCGAAACTGATATCACCATTACTGCGGGTGCGACCCAGGCTATTTATGCTACCATAAGCGCATTGATATCCGCCGGAGATGAAGTGATCCTTTTCGACCCTTCTTACGATTGCTATAATCCGGCCATCCGGTTAAACGGTGGTACACCGGTTCACATCAACCTTTCCCAACCAGATTTTTCAATCGATTGGGAATTGGTGAAATCGAAAATCACTCCCCGTACGAAAATGATTATGGTGAATACGCCTCAAAATCCAAGCGGAGCCGTTTTTACACAGGCCGATCTTTTGGCATTGGAAGAAATTGCCGAGCAGCATGATTTAATTGTGTTGAGTGATGAAGTGTACGAGCGCATTATTTTTGATGACCTTCCGCATTTGAGTGTGCTGGGTTCTCCAAAGTTGGCAAAACGAAGTATCGCTATATTCTCATTCGGAAAAACATTCCATGCCACCGGCTGGAAAACAGGGTATACAGTTGCCCCGGCCGTCATAACGAACGAGATCAGAAAGGCACACCAGTTTATAATGTTCAGTGTTCACACCGCTACGCAGGCTGCATTAGCAGATTATATGCAGGATCCGGATCATTATACCGGGCTTTTTAAGTTCTTTCAACAGAAGCGGGATTTTTTTCTTGAACAGATAAAAGGCTCGCGCTTTGAACCGCTACCATGCCATGGATCCTATTTTCAATTGCTATCCTACAAGCCCATCTCCAATCAGTCAGATTACGAAATGGCGGAAGAACTTACCAAAAAACACAAAGTAGCTTCCATTCCTATTTCTGTTTTTTATCAGGACAAAAGTGATAACAAAATCCTCCGTTTTTGCTTTGCCAAAAATGAGGAGACACTGGCGAGGGCTGGACGTATTTTGAGGGAGATTTAGCCCAAGTAAGACTCCTTTTCTCTAGAAAAATTGCCCTGCTTTCCGTTTCTTTGCGGTTCGAAACACCACTATGCAAGACTTAAACATCACCATCATCCAGGCAGACCTTCATTGGCAGGATATTGAGGCCAATTTGAACACGTTTGAGGAGAAAATCTGGCAAATTGGCCAGTCGAGTGATGTCATTGTATTGCCGGAAATGTTCACCACCGGGTTCACCATGGCGGCCTCAAAATATGCCGAAATGATGAACATGCGAACGTTCAAGTGGATGAAGCAGATGGCGGATCAGACCGGAGCCCTCATTTTAGGAAGTTTTATCTGTAATGTCCACGACCGATATTATAACCGGCTCCTGTGGATGGAACCAGGAGGAAATTTTCGAACCTATGATAAGCGACACCTGTTCCGCATGTCGAACGAGCATAAAACCTTCTCCGAGGGTGAAAGTACCCTGATTGGCGTTTGGAAAGGATGGAGAATTTGTCCGATGATTTGCTACGACCTGCGGTTCCCGGTTTGGAGCCGAAATCGCTGGAATTCCATCAGTCACAAACTTAATTATGACTTACTTATTTATGTGGCCAACTGGCCGATGATCCGGGTAAATGCCTGGGATACTTTATTACACGCACGCGCCATCGAAAACTTAAGTTATGTGGTCGGCGTGAACCGCGTCGGTGTCGATGGAAATGGAATTGAATACAATGGCAATTCTGCTATTATTGGTCCGAAGGGTGACTCCATTTTCAAAGGTGATGATATGGAAATCATAAAAACTGTACAACTAAGTGCCAATTCACTCAATGCGTTCCGTGATCGCTTCCCGGCATTTATGGATGCAGATGATTTCAATTTAGAATTGGGGGAGTTTGAGGAAAGTGGACGATTTGATAATTAAGCTGATTTGTCAATGTGCAGATTAAGTTCCCAGACTATTGAAACATCATCCTTTAATACTGAATCCTAAATTTTCAAATCAACTAATCAACTAATCAAAAATGTCAAGGCAAATCAGACGTGCTTTAGTTTCTGTTTATTATAAAGACAACCTCGAACCAATCATCGAAACCCTTGGGAAAGCAGGGGTGGAGTTTGTCTCCACCGGTGGAACGCAGGCATTTATTGAAAAGCTGGGCTATTCGGTTACAGCTGTTGAATCCCTGACCGGATATCCATCTATTTTTGGCGGTCGGGTAAAAACATTACATCCCGCAGTATTTGGAGGGATTCTTTACCGGCGGGAAGACGCGTCGGATTTAAAGCAGGCTGAAGAATTTAACATTGGCCCATTGGATATCGTGATTGTGGATTTGTATCCGTTTGAAGAGACGGTTGCAGGTGGAGGAACAGAAGCCGAGATCATTGAAAAAATTGATATTGGGGGGATCGCGCTGATTCGCGGTGCCGCTAAAAATTTTGATGATGTGTTGATTGTTTCTTCACGTGATCAATATCCTGCAGCACTTGAACTTCTACAAAAAGGCAATTGCAAAACCGAACTTAAGGATCGGAAAAAATTTGCAGCCATGGCGTTTCATGTTACTTCCCATTACGATACGTCCATTTTCAATTACTTCAATCAGGAATTTGAAATTCCGGTATTTAAGAAGAGTGTTCAACAGGCAAAAACACTGCGGTATGGAGAAAACCCGCACCAGCCAGGAACTTATTTTGGTGATTTAGACGATCTGTTCGAACAGCTGAATGGGAAAGAACTCTCCTATAATAATCTGGTGGATGTGGATGCGGCTGTTAATCTGGTTAGTGAATTCGATGAAACTGCATTTGTAATTATCAAACACACGAATGCGTGTGGAGTAGCAACAGCAACAACGGTAGTGGAGGCCTACAAAAAAGCGTTTCAGGCCGATACGTTATCCGCCTTTGGGGGAGTGTTGGCAACTAACCGTACAGTGGATTTAGCAGCGGCAACGGAAATCAACTCGCTCTTTTTTGAGATTTTGATTGCGCCTGCTTATGATAGCGATGCCCTGGAATTGTTAAAATCGAAAAAGAACCGAATGATTTTGGTTCAGAAAAAGCAACTGAGCGAAACAAGACAATTCAAGAGTATCCTTAATGGTGTTATTGAGCAACAGCATGATCTGAAGACTGATGAACGGTCAGATTTGAAGACCGTAACCAGGAAGCAGCCTTCTGAAAAAGATATTAATGCGATGCTTTTTGCCAGTAAGATTGCCAAGCATACAAAGTCTAATACTATCGTTTTGGCAGTTGAGGGTCAATTGTTGTCCAGCGGTGTTGGTCAGACTTCCCGTGTGGATGCTCTGAAGCAGGCGATTGAAAAAGCAAAGTCATTTAGTATGAATCTTGAAGGAGCTGCCATGGCCTCTGATGCGTTCTTTCCTTTTCCGGATTGTGTTGAAATAGCAAGCAAGGAAGGGATCAAGGCCGTGATACAGCCCGGTGGCTCCGTAAAGGATCAGGATTCGATCGACTTTTGTGACCAACATGACATGGCGATGGTGCTTACCGGCATCCGACATTTCAAGCATTAAAACAGGTCGCTCCTCCGGAGCTCTGTTAACAGATTAACATTTGATTCTACAAACAGGTATCCCCTACGGGGATTAGAATATAGGATTGGTATAATTAAAGAATTACAGACATTAAGGCCAACAGCCCCAGCGGGGCGAGCTGTTTGTAGCCATTCGGTCCGGTTAATTCTAGCTCCGTAGGAGCGGCCCTGTTCATGTCAATTTTCTTTCCCTAGCGGAATCCGGTATTTGTTTGCAAGTATTTTATCAGTGATTATCCCCGAGCGGGGGTTTTTGATACCGGATATATTTTGAAATTGGATTAGGAGGACAGTTTAGGCCAAAACATCCCCATCCGGGCAGTTTATTTGTTGAATTTTATTTGGGTATTAATTTAGCTCAGCAGGAGCAACCCGTATTATGTCCAATACCTATTCACAAATCTACATTCAAATCGTATTTGCAGTTAAAGGACGACGAAGCCTAATTTCTTTTACACGCCGTGAAGAGTTGCATAGATACATTACCGGTATCGTGAAAAGTCGGGGACAAAAAATGCTTGCCATATTTTCTATGCCAGACCATACCCATATTTTGATCGGTTTAAGTCCAGCAATTTCCGTTTCGGTTTTGGTCCGGGATATAAAAGCAGGTTCCTCAAAATTCATAAATGATAGTCAATGGCTTAAGGGTAAATTTAATTGGCAAGAAGGGTATGTTGCATTCTCATACTCCAGGGACCAGGTGGATCAGGTTGCTAAGTATATTTTGAACCAGGAGGACCACCATCGAAGCAGAACTTTTAAGGAGGAATATCTAACTCTTTTAGCAGACTTTGAAATAACATTTAATACAAAATACCTGTTTGATTGGATGGAATAGTACAAACAGAAATTCACCCGTAGATCCCAAATTTAAAGAACGCTACAAATCGATACAGGTGTTCTTTTTGAATCAATTGTTACTATCTACCACTCGGGCAACGCCCAATCATCAAAAGCTCATTAACAATTCGCGACACTTCATCGGGTTATTGATCATTAATTGGCAAAAAACTTACATTTTTGATGCGAACATTATTTATTTGGTAAATTGAGTGCAATTTTGCCGGAGTGTTCAATTGGACGCTGAACCGACCTAGTGATTTAGAAGCTTTACATAATACGAATACATGGGATTTTTTGATTTTTTCACCAGTGATATCGCCATTGACCTGGGCACCGCCAACACCCTTATCATTCACAAAGACAAAATCGTAGTTGATGAACCTTCCATCATTGCGATTGATAAGAATTCGAATCGTGTTTTAGCCATTGGCCGGGAGGCCATGCAAATGCATGAGAAAACCCACGACAACATTAAGACGATTCGCCCTTTGAAAGAAGGTGTGATTGCTGATTTCCATGCTGCCGAAATGATGATCCGCGGGTTGATCAAGATGATTGATACCGGCAAGCGTTTGTTCCCACCTTCTCACCGAATGGTAATCTGTATCCCATCAGGAATTACAGAAGTAGAGAAGCGGGCGGTTCGGGATTCTGCCGAACACGCAGGTGCAAAGGAAGTATACATGATTCACGAACCCATTGCAGCGGCCATCGGAATTGGAATTGACATCGAGCAACCAGTAGGAAATATGATCGTCGATATTGGTGGAGGTACCACTGACATCGCAGTGATTGCCCTCTCAGGAATTGTTTGCGATCAATCTATTCGGGTTGCAGGTGATACGTTTAACCGGGACATATTAGACTACATGCGCAGGCAGCATAATCTATTGATCGGAGAACGTTCTGCTGAACGGGTAAAAATAGAAGTAGGTTCTGCATTAACAGAGTTGGATGAAGGACCTGAAGATTATGAAATCCGGGGCCGTGATTTAATGACGGGTATTCCTAAGACCATCAAAATTTCATATTCAGAAGTTGCATTTGCACTGGATAAATCGGTCTCCAAATTAGAGGAGGCCGTATTGAAAGCATTAGAAACGTCACCCCCTGAATTATCAGCGGATATTTATGAGCGTGGAATTTATCTTACCGGCGGAGGAGCTTTGTTGCGGGGGTTAGACAAGCGTCTTGCACTCAAAACAAAACTTCCTATCCATGTGGCGGAAGATCCATTGCGTGCGGTCGTAAGGGGTACCGGTATTGCGCTGAAGAATATTCCTTCTTTCCGTGCGGTACTGATGAGCTAGTCGATGGGGCGGTTATTACTTTTTCTATTTCGATACCGCGCATTCTTTGTTTTTTTAACACTGGAGTTTTTTTCAGCCTGGCTGATTATTCAAAACAACCGGTATCAGGCAGCATTATACTTCAATTCCGCGAATAGTTGGGTAGCCTCCCTGAACAGTTTTTCAACCGGGGTGCGGGAGTATTTTGCTCTTGGAGAAATCAACACAACACTCGCAGATGAAAATGCAGCTTTGAGGAATCAGTTAGAGCAACAACAGCAGCGACTCCGTGTGTTGGAAGGAATGGTCGTAAAAGACTCGGTACTGGCTAGGCGATTTGACTATCTGCCTGCCAAAGTTGTTAATAATTCAGTTGCACGATTAACGAATTTCATTACAATTGATCAGGGTAAAAATGCCGGTGTTGAGATTGGAATGGCAGTCATCAATCATGCCGGTGTAGTTGGTAAAGTGAAATCTGTTTCCAAAAACTTTAGCATTGTAACCTCCCTTTTAAATATTGATGTGATGGTCTCTTCTGAGTTAAAAAGAACAGGACATTTGGAACAGTCCAGTGGGGAGGGTGGATAAAGAAGTGGTAGAATTTAAATATTTGCCACGGCATGTTGAGTCCGGTTATTGGCGATTCGGTTGTAACATCAGGATTTAATGCCGTATTCCCGGAAGGAACGTTGATTGGAACGATTGAAGAATTTGAGTTACCGGATGAAGCATTGTTTTACAACATCAAGGTGAAGCTTGCGCAAGATTTTAAAAAACTTTCATACGTCACGATTATTCGAAGCGCGTTGAAAATTGAAATTGATTCTTTGTCGGAACCATTTATGGAAGAAATAAAATGACAAGACATAGTATAGTAGTGGTTATTTCTTTTTTTCTATTCCTGTTTTTTCAGGTATTGGTGTTGCAGCGTGTGGTACTGTTCAACACAGCCTTTTGCTTACTTTATATTTCTTTTTTGCTTTTACTGCCAGTGGAAACCAATCGTTTGGTGCTCTTGTTGATTGGTTTTATCCTGGGATTTGGGGTGGATCTTTTTTATGAAAGCCTGGGGCTTCACATGTTTGCTTGTGTGTTTATTATGTTTTTCAGAAATCTTTGGTTGAATTCGATTACTCCGCAAGGTGGATATGATGCGAACGCCATTCCTGCATTATCGTTAGGTGGTCTTCAATGGTTTCTGGTTTATATTACACCGATGGTGTTTGTTCATCATACCATGTTGTTTTTCATGGAGGCTGGAGGATTCGGTTACTTTTGGTTCACGTTGCTAAAAGTACTGGCCAGCACCTTGTTTACGATTGTTGCTATAGTAATGGTTCAATATTTATTTCCCCACCGGGTGCGCACATGAACGAGGGCAGAGGAAGAATATTGCAAGCTGTTTTTGTATTAGTTGGAATTATCTTTCTAATTAAATTATTCTTTGTGCAAGTTGCTGACAATCGGTATGCTGATATGGCCGATAGCAATGCCATTCTAAGAAAAATCGATTATCCCGTAAGGGGATTAATAAAAGATCGAAATGGAAACTGTTAGTCTTTAACACCCCGGAATTTGACTTACAGGTAGTGTATCGCGAAATTGAGGATTTTGATTCTGCACGGTTTTGTGAAGTCTTTTCATTGACGCGTGAAGAACTCCGTCAAAAATTTGTAGAACTAAAAAAGAAGCGTGAGTACTCGCGTGTAAAGCCCACCACTTTTCTTACTCAACTATCCAATCGTGATTTTGCAAAAATCCAGGATAACATGGATGAGTTTTCCAGGATTCTATATTCAACCCCGTTCAACGAGGGCGTATACCTCTTCTGCATTGGCCAATGCACTGGGGTATGTAAGTGAGATTTCGAAAAACCAATTGGATCGGGATACAACAAAAATTTATCGACAGGGTGATTACATCGGACAAAGTGGAATTGAATCGTATTATGAAGAATATTTACGTGGAACACGAGGTGTCCGTTTTAAACTTCGCAATGTTGATGGAATTGAAAAGGATCTTTTTGAAGATGGAGATTGGGATACACTTTCTGTTCCCGGTCAGGATTTGATTTCTACCATTGATATTGATCTGCAGGAGTACGGTGAGTTACTAATGAAGAGCAAAGCAGGAAGTATCATTGCTATTGAGCCTTCAACCGGTGAAATCCTTTCCATGGTTTCAGGCCCTTCGTATGACCCCACCATGTTGACGGGAAAAAATTACAGTTCGAATTTTGTGTTGATTAGCAGCGATACGAACAAACCGTTGTTCAACAGGCCATTGCAGGCGCAATATCGACCGGGTTCAATTTTTAAAATAGCGCAAGCCATGACGGCTTTACAAGAAGGTGTGATTACCCAACAAACCCGGATCCCCTGTAACCGATCTATAATTGGTTGCCATGGTCCGCATTCCAATGAGGATTTGCAAGGTGCGATTACCCATTCTTGCAATCCCTACTTTCATGGAGTGCTTAGGAGAATGTTAAACCAGGGTATTTCCACTGATACCTATGATGATACACGTATTGGACTGGCGGAGTGGAATAAGCACATACGAAGTTTTGGCTTTGGTGCACCATTGGGGATTGATCTTCCGAATGAGAAAGGTGGCCTGGTTCCCAGTCCGGAGTACTATGATCGTGCGTATGGCGGACGTCCCTGGAAATTTTCCAATATTTATTCAATTGCGATTGGTGAAGGGGAAAATTTAGTAGTGCCTTTACAGATGGCTAATTTTGCCGCCATCATCGCGAACCGCGGTTATTATTTTACTCCACACCTGGTGAAGTCAATTGGTGATAGTGGCCAGCCATTGCCCAAATATTTAGAACCTCATTATACCACTATTGATTCAGGTTATTTTATGGTGGCTGTAAATGCGATGGAGGAAGTAGTGGAATCGGGAACCGGACAATATCGGGCCAAACTCAAGGATATAATTGTATGCGGAAAAACAGGAACGGTACAAAATGATCCGTTGCCAGATCATGCGGTGTTCATTGCCTTTGCTCCGCGCGACAATCCTAGAATAGCCGTATCCGTGTATGTAGAAGATGCCGGACAAGGAGCGCGAGCGGCGGCTTCGATTGCGAGTCTGATGATAGAAAAATATTTGTTGGGCGAGACTAAACGCCCCCATATTGAAGAGTATGTTTTACGCGGAGAATTTTTGTATTGAGAACGGATAATGCCATATCGAATAAAATGGACTGGGTAACGGTGGTTATTTACCTGGCGCTGATTTTTTTGGGCTGGTTGAATATCTATGCAGTAACCTATGATCCTGAAGCATCGCATTCCATTTTTGATATTACTATTAATTCCGGAAAGCAACTACTTTTCATTATAAGTTCAGTTCTGATCATTGTAGCCATTTTGATTATTGATATGCGCTTCTATGAAACGTTTGCATACTTAATCTTCGGGCTGATTATTGTCACCATGATGTTGGTTCCTTTCATAGGAATTGAAGTGGGCGGAAATAAAGCCTGGATTGGATTTGGAATGTTTCGATTACAACCATCTGAGTTTGCCAAGTTTGCAACCGCGCTCGTAATTGCCAAAGTGATTTCACAGGTTGGATTCAAATTGGATAACTTAAAAAATCAGGCGCTTGTTTTTGGAATCATTTTTATTCCATTGGCCCTAACACTTTTGCAAAAAGATACGGGGACGGCATTGGTATTCACTGTTTTTGCACTTGTATTTTATCGGGAGGGGATGTCTCCTTTTTTAATTATCGTAGCCGTTGCTGCAGCGATTATTTCAATTCTTACGTTGGTTGTTGAGAATCAACTTTATTTACACGGTGGTATCCTCGTAATTCTGATTATTTCCATTCTTGCGGGCAAGAAAAAGTTTAAAAGAATTGCAGTATTGGTAGTAGGTGCCATGCTGGTGATGGGGGTGATTGAAAGTGTCGACTATGTAGTAAATCACGTGCTTGCACCCCATCAACAAAGCCGGATTAAAGTGCTGGTAAATCCGGATTCTGATCCTTTGGGTGCAGGATGGAACGTTACACAATCAAAAATAGCGATTGGTAGCGGAGGCTTCTCCGGAAAGGGATTTTTAAAAGGAACGCAAACTAAATTTGATTTTGTGCCAGAACAAAGTACCGATTTTATTTTCTGTACGATTGGCGAAGAGCATGGATGGTTAGGCAGCGTGCTGGTAATTAGCTTATTTATTGCCCTGATGTTGCGGATTGTATTCCTGGCAGAACGGCAGAAGAGCAGGTTTGCCAGGGTATATGGCTATAGTGTAGCCTGTATTTTCTTTTTTCACTTTGCCGTAAATATCGGCATGACGATCGGGTTGTTTCCGGTAATCGGAATTCCATTACCATTCTTAAGCTACGGTGGTTCTTCCCTGTGGGGATTTACCATCCTGCTTTTTATTTTACTGAAGTTGGATTCACACCGGATGCAGGTGTTGGAACGGAATTAATTAGCTGATTAATAAATTTCTAATTGCTAATAACTTCGATCACATTAGAAATTAGAAATCAGCGAATTAGAAATCAATTAAACCGTTTCTCCAGGATTTCCATAAACTCATGAAATTCTTCGCTTTCCCGATCCCACTCTTCGTGATTACTTTCCAGGTATCGGAGTGCACCGTTCAGGTTATCCTGCCGGTCGAGGTCGTCAATCGCTTTACTGAATAATTCAAAATCGCCATGAAAAAGGACTTTTGTAAACATGAATTTCTGATTGATCGTAAGACTCCCTTTGATGTTTGCAATTTTCTGAAAGCCATCCACCACGGTAATACGTTGAGTTGTTTTTGATTGCAAATGAATCACATAATTTCTTTGGCTCTTTCAAACGATGCATTGATCAGGTTTATTCCTTCTTCACCTCCTTTTCGCCAGTATGTGGGAGGAGCTACCCCGTCAGGGTTTTGTGTATAAAATTGTTCGATCGTAAGCGGTTCGATGGTGGCAAAACATGGTTTGGCGAACCGCTTTGCTAAGCAAAGGCGAAAGATGCACACGATCAACCGCGATGTGATTGGAAAGTGTGCTCATCAAATTCTCCAGCGATTCTTTTACGGGCTCAGCTTCATAATCGAAATATGGGCTTTTATTTTTTCGTTTTCTTCTCGCCAGGCACCAAACAATTCGAGTAATATAAAATGATTGATCTGCTGAATTCCACAAAGTTGAGTCATTAAGTCCTTTCCACTTGCATTTTGTTTATCTCTAAAAAAAGCATCAAGAATTTTCTGCGAATAGGCTTCACTGTACTTTTCAATTGCGTTCAAACTGATTTTTTCATCCATAGCGCTCCAAATCGGTAAAATGTCTGTTATTTGTGGGGTATAAATTTAATAGTTATTACGATTGCATAACGCATCTTAGGCGTGGTTTGATGTCCAGAATGAAGATAAAAATAGAAAATCTTAATAATCGGATTATTCAGGGAGATGATACGACCAAATCTCTCCTAAAACATCTTCAGGATAACCATATCGACTGGCTTCATGCCTGTGGGGCGAAGGGGAGATGCACTACCTGCAAAGGCGATTATTGTTGAGGGTTCTACCGCACTTTCTGCACCAACCAGGTTTGAAGAAAAGTACTTTCAAGATTGGTGGATTAAAGGAAGGTGAGCGGCTGGCGTGTCAGGTTTTGGTGGAGGGGGATATTGTTATTCGTGTTCCTGAAGAGGGAAAACTTCCGCATATCACATATTCCGGGTAGACTCCGGTGCACACAATTGTGTGCCTCTACCCGTTGGTGGTCTTCATATTACCCACTATTTTGCACCATGTTTATAGAGCCTCATTTAGGGAGCAAACAATCCAAAGGCCGAAGTGGCTGGATAGAAGTGGTTTGCGGATGCATGTTTTCAGGAAAAACGGAGGAACTTATCAGAAGACTCAATCGTGCGTTGATTGCAAGGCAGCGGGTAGAAATTTTAAGCCCGTAGTTGACAGCCGTTATCACAAAGAAAATATTGTATCACACAATGAAAACTCGATCCGTTCTACACCGGTTCAATTTGCCAACGACATTATTTTATTGTCGGGTGATTGTGATGTGGTAGGAATTGATGAAGCTCAATTTTTTGATAGGGATATCGTGGAGGTTTGCAATCAGTTGGCCAATAATGGTAAGCGGGTAATTGTTGCAGGACTGGATATGGATTTTGAAGGTAAACCGTTTGGACCCATGCCGTACCTGATGGCCGTGGCAGAATTTGTTACGAAAGTTCATGCGATCTGTGCACAAACCGGCGAGCTTGGTTCGTTTTCATTTCGATTAACAGAAAACAAAAGCCAGGTCGAGCTTGGGGAGAAAGATCGGTATGAAGCAAGAAGTAGGAAATCGTTTTATGAGGGAATACAGAAAGAGAAGAAGGATGAATAACGTTTCTACTTCGATTGGTAATGATCATGGTGTGCTTTTGGTATTTCGCTAAACACGTACGCTCAAGAAAATATTCCAATGGGTGCATGGCGAATGCATATCTCATTTAATGAAGTTCATTCTATAGCGTTCAATAGCGAGCTTGTTTTTGCTGCTACTGAAAATGGAATTATGGTGTTGGACAAAGAAGAGGGTTCTGTTACTGTGTATTCGAAACTAAATGGATTGAGCAGTGCCGGAATTACGTTCATTAATTATGATAACACAACAAGCCAGTTGTTGATCGGGTATGAAGATGGTGATTTGGATATTTTAAAGAACGGTAACGCTTACCAACTTTAAAGGTTTGAAAAACATTGCGGTAACCGGATCAAAGGCTATCCATCATATCGCCTTTAAAAATAATTTTGCTTATCTCTCGATGGACTATGGTGTTGTGGTTTTTGATTTGAATCGCAAGGACATAAAAGAAACATGGCGCGATTTAGGCGAAACTGGCAATCAACTTAAGATCAATCAAAGTACATTTTTTGGTGATAGTATTTTTCTGGCTACCACAAAAGGTGTGTTGGGTGGAAATCTGAATGATAATTTATTGGATTATAATAATTGGAAGCGGTTTACGCAGGGTGATTTGAATGGAGATGTTCCAGTGATTGCATCTTTCAATAATAAAATATTTGCTGGAATTGATAATGCTAGGGATTCATTCTTATATGAACGGAGTATGGACCCTAGAGTCTTATCTTCAAAATGATACTTTTTATTTTCTGTCAGCTTCTGCTAATTTGATGGTCACTTCTTCAACAGGAATATCAAAAATAAATAGCACCAATATTATATCGAATATTTCTGATCCGCTCATTTCAAATCCATTGGTAGCGATGGAAGATGGTCAACCTTTTGGATTGGCGACAATGGAAATGGATTGGTAGGAAATCCAAATGCAGGTTTTGAAAAATTTCTGGGGAATGGCCCTTCGAACAAAAATACATGGCGATTACGATTTGATGGGATCCTCAATGCATGCAGTAGCAGGTGGTTATAGTAGTGGTTTTCTTCCTTTGAATAGAGCAGGAAGAGAAGATGTTTTTTCGTCAGGCCTTTGGAATAACGAGGCATTGCCGATGCTTGACGTAACGGATGTTGCTAATCAGTGGAACATTCACATATATCTCTTCATTTGGATACGGCGTTTTACAGGAAGGTGAATCTTCAACGGTACTGTATGATGAGACCAACAGTCCGCTCGAAAACATTTCACCAGGAAGAAAATGTTTATGTCACTGCCTTGGAAACTTCTTCTGATGGTGTATGGATTGCAAACTATCGCGCCACCAATACCTACCATCTTCTCAAACCAGATAACACATGGGAATCGTTTTCCTTCTTACAAGGCGTCAACAGATATCCAACGATTATTGCGGCAGATGTGAATAAAAGTATTTGGGCGCCTCAAAATCCACTCAATGGAGGTGGTATTTTTGTATTTAACACTGAAGAAAATAAACAAGTCTACCTCACAGAAACACCTTCAGCAGGAGGTCTTCCCAATCGAAATGTAATGCCCTAGCAATGGATCGTGATGGTGCGGTGTGGGTAGGAATGGAAAAAGGTGTTGCTTATTTCGCGAATCCCTATTCATATTTTCTGGCAGTGTAAATGTCATTCGTCCAATTTTTGAAAACCGCTATTTACTTCAGGATGAAAAAATCACTGCGATTGAGGTAGATGGTGGAAATCGGAAATGGATTGGTACCGAACGAGGGGTGTGGTTATTTAATTCGACAGGAGAAGAACTGGTATATAATTTCACCAGCGAGAACAGCCCGTTATTATCAAATAATATTGTAGACATCGAGATCGACAAAGGTACAGGGGAAGTATTTTTTGCAACAGACAAAGGAATTGTTTCTTTTCGATCCGATGCTACTGTCGGGAATACATCTTTTGATGATGTGAAAATTTTCCCAAACCCAGTTACCCCTGATTTTAGAGGCAGCGTAGGAATTAGTGGATTGATTACCGATGCCATTGTGAAAATCACAGATGTGAGCGGGAAGTTAGTTTGGGAAACCAGGCGGAAGGCGGTACCGCTACCTGGGGGGTACGTGATTATTCTGGTAACCCTGTATTCAACAGGCGTTTATTTAATGTTTGCATCAACGGAAGATGGAAGCAGTCGTATAGTTGGCAAATTGGCTGTTATCGATTAACATGCTGTACAAAACCAGAGGAATTGTTTTTAGATTTACAAAATATGGAGAGACCTCCATTATCGTAAATGTTTTCACCGAAAGTTTTGGGCTACAGAGTTATATTGTTAATGGTGTACGCAGTAAATCTGCAAAAAATAAAATTGCGCTATTTCAACCGCTGACTTTGTTAGAAATGGTCGTGTATCACTAAAGAAAATGCAAACATTAAACGGATCAAGGAGCTAAAGTGTATTCATCCATTTCAGTCGCTTTCTTCAGATATTATAAAATCTACAATCGGAATGTTCTTTATTGAGATTATGAACAAGACAATAAAGGAAGAGAGTCATACCGGGGACTTTTTTTCTTTCTTGTTTAACAGTATCCAAACGCTTGATCTACTTGAGGAAAATTCTGAAAATTTTCATTTGATCTTTCTGTTGAAGCTCTCGCGGTATTTAGGTTTTGGGGCGCATACCGTTTCGGAAGTACTTGGTCACAGGATGATTGGTGATGAAGAAGAAAAAATACTGGCTATTTTGCTAACCCTGAACTTCCAGGAAACCGTAACGATGACGGGGCCACAGCGGAAAAATTTATTAGAGGTAATATTACTTTTCTATGCTGACCATCTTGATTACCTGGGAGAAATACGTTCGGTATCAATTTTACGGGAAGTGTTGGATAATTAGCTAATGTCGTCAGACCTGACACTTCTTCGATTTCTGATAATCAAAGAGGTGTCAGGTCTTGACTTTCGTTTCCAGTTTAAACCCTACGCCATGATAATTTACAATATTGGTATTCGGGTCTTCTTTCAGATACTTCCTTAGTTTGGAAATGAAGACATCCATACTTCTTCCGGTAAAGTAATCATCATCACCCCAGACACTGGTAAGAATTTCTTCCCGCTTTAGAACTTTGTCCTGATTCTCAATCAACAGTTTTAACAGATCACCTTCTTTCTGTGTCAGCGTAGTTATTTGTTCACCTGATTTTAGTTGCAAATTTTTGAAATCGATGGAAGTATCACCAAAAGAAATAGTGGAATCAGGAAGATGATTGGATTTTCTTCGAAGGAAAACTTCAATTCGATAGATCAGTTCTTCCATGTCAAAAGGTTTAACAATAAAGTCATCACCCCCGATTTTGAAGCCTTCAATTTTATCTTCCGTCATCGACTTGGCAGTCAGGAATAAAATGGGAATTTCTTTGTTGACAGCACGAATGCTTTTAGCCACGGAAAACCCATCTTTCTTCGGGAGCATAATATCCAGAATCACCAAATCAAAGGGAGTTGAATGAAAACTCTTTTCCCCAGCATCACCATCTGTACAGAGTGTGATTTGATAACCTGCCCGATCGAGATTATCTTTTATTACGAATCCCAAACTCGCATCGTCTTCTACCACCAGGATTTTTTTGTGCGTCATACGGTTGGAAAGATAAGTGTAAATGTTGATCCTTTTTCGAGTTCACTTTTTAACATAATGGACCCCTGATGACTGTCCACAATGGTTTTAACATAACTAAGACCAATACCAAATCCTTTTACATCGTGTACATTTCCGGTAGGTACCCGGTAGAAATTTTCAAAAATCCGACTTTGATTCTCCTTTGCAATTCCTATTCCATTATCGGTGATGGCGATAGAGATTCTCTTTTTAGCATGATCTGTTTGGATGGTGATGATGGGATTTTCCTTTGCATATTTAATTGCGTTATCAAATAAATTGTAAAAGGCATTTTGAAGATGAAGCATATCTCCATATACAATTGAATTGGTTGCTGCAAAAACCTTAATAAATTCACCGTTTCTGGATTGAATCAGTAGCTCAAAATCAAGTATGACATCTTCGATCAATTTGTGGATATCAATTTTTTCTTTGTTAAGTGTAAGATCATCTTTTGTGCTGGAGGCGAGTTGGAGCACCCGGTCAACATGATGGCGCAGACGTGTACTCTCTTTCTCTATAATAGCCGTGTAGTTGTTCAGTCGTTCAGGAGTATTGATAATTGACGGGTCTTTGAGTACCGCTGTTGATACAGCAATTGTGGCCAGTGGAGTTTTAAATTCATGCGTCATATTGTTGATGAAATCGCGTTGAATTTCCGATAATCGTTTTTGCTTTAGTATAACAAACAAGGTATATCCAAAGAATAACAGCACGACGATCAACACAACGGAGGAGAAGGTCCAGATCCCCATTTGGTTTAATAGTTGGGCACGCTGATTGGGAAACTGAACACCAAAGTAATATCCCTGAGACGATAGCATCGGAAATTCTTTTTTGGTTTGCTGATCGGCTCCCTGTCCAAGAGAAATATAATTTCCATAGACCATCTTTTCATTCGTGCAATCATAGATGCCATACTCAAAATCAGTTTTGATATTTCTTTTTTCGAATTCGTTATGCAGCAAAAATTCCAAGAGGTTGGCGTCGATATCACTGTTTACATTTACAACAAAATAGTTCGTGGAGATTTGCTCAACTGGATTATTAGCTGGGGGAGGTGTACTGTTAATATCAAACAGGGTATGGGCTACATTCAGGAGCGCTGTATTTACGCTGCGATCAAATTCTGCCTCCTTTAAATCAAACGCTTTGCGAACCCAATAGAATTGGGTGATTGCTACCCCAACTATGCTTAGTGTAGCCAGGATTACCACCAGCCGAATGCGCGCGTTATTCACACCTTAAAAATACAATAAAGCGGGGTAGCTGAAAAAAGTTTAACATCTCATTAACAAACATTACCAATTCATTAACAGCGTTCCGGGAAGCAAATCACGAGGTTTGAATCATGTTTAACTTAAAATTACAAACACCATGAAAAAAGTCATTCTTCCATTCGCGCTGATTGTAGCCGTTCAGGCATTTGTAGTAGCTGCGAATATGGGAACTTCTCCCACTTTCGAATTAAAAAAGTTTTTGGCAGCCTTTGAGTGGGTTTCCACTACACATGATTTTGGAACCATTAAAAAAGATGTTCCGGTAGAGCATGAATTTGAATTTACGAATACCGGATCTGAGCCACTTTTAATCTCCTCAGTAAAAGCTTCCTGTGGATGTACGGTAACAGATTACACAACCGAACAAATCCCGGCAGGTGGGAAGGGTACCGTAAAAGCAAAATACAATGCTGCAAAAGTAGGTGTGTTTACCAAATCCGTGACGGTAACCGCCAATACGGAATCAGGTTCCGTTCAGTTGTATATAAAAGGTGAGGTTATAGACTAAGTTAGGAATTCCGGGGTTGCTCAAGACGGTTGGGCATCCCGGATTTTAATTTCTGATTCGATTTTATTCTTTACATTTCGGTGGTACTCTTTCACCGCAATAGAATGTAATGCCGGATAAAGTACACGATCGCGGAAAGCGGAATCACTTTTATATTTGGTATCGTGGGTCACTTTGGTGTAGCCGTCCGGGGTTTCGTGCAGACTTATAAACTGACTTCCTTCTGACTTTCCCTTTTCCAGGTAACAAATTCGTAAGCTCTTATTGACATCGTCAATCTTTGTGATCACATGGGCGACACCAAGCTTTAATAATCCGGAAAGAATACGCAACCCGACAAAAAATATCTGTCCTACTTCTGCCCCATTGTACTGGTCATCATGATAGACCAATTCATTATTCTCCTTGCAATAGAGCATACCAAAAGAAATCATTTTACCATCCCAGGCCACATTGGGGTGTATGGTACTATAAGCATTCCACACCTTTTGAATATCGGCTTTAATAACAAAGGACTTTGAATGTGAGTGAAAACTGGTATCGTCTTCACAATAACAACTTGATTTCAGCCTTCCGAAATCTTTCAGTTCTGCAAGTTTATGCAAATTGAGCAGGTCGCGAACCTTTTGCTGCTTAATACGTCCAAAGTCTACTTTCATCAAATGAGATCTGAATGCAAAGAAACGGATTAATGCTGAAAATATTTTATAAAGATTCTTCAAAAACGTACATGTCCAGCAATCGTTTGAAATCCATTGGAGAGATGAAAGAGGTTATGAAATCGATAATTTTAGAGATAATTTTTTAAAACAATTTCACTTATTAGACCTAAAGAATCGAATTCCTTCAAGGAATTGGTAGTTTTGGTTGAATTTCAAACATGACCATGACCCAATCATACGATCAGGCCGTTTCTACACGCTATCACATTTACAACAGTTTATTTCTTAACCTCCCCTTTAGTAACATTTATAGAACGGGGACTTTGCTCCCGCTTTTGCAGCATGCCTGTGCGGAAGGGTTTCAAAAACATCGTGATCCTAAATCGATCATCCGAAAATTTTTAAAAGAGTATTCGCCTGTTTCGAATCGGGATCAACAATTTGATTTGCTTTTCAATTTCATTCAATACACCGAGCGGCAAATTGTTTTGTTTGATTCGATTGAAGATGCAGCTTTTAGCGAAGTGAATGATTTGGAAGGAGCGGGAACTGTAGGTGCATTGTTGCTACGTGTTAAAGCGGAGGGAAAAGAAGAAGCGTTAAAAAAGAAACTTGAAGATTTTGGAGTTCGCGTAGTATTAACGGCACACCCAACACAATTTTATCCGGGCAATGTGTTGGCCATTATTAATGATTTGGGGATCACTATAAAAGAAAACCATCTTGAACATATCAATCTGCTTTTGAAGCAGCTTGGCAAAACTCCGATCCTCAACAAAGAGAAACCAACACCGTATGAAGAGGCCGTTAGTTTATGTTGGTATTTAGAAAATGTTTTTTACCATGTTATTCCTGAAATTATTTTCAGGTTAATTAAAGAACTTAATATTTCCATTGAAGAATGGAAAAACTATGATTTACTAAAAGTTGGTTTTTGGCCGGGTGGAGATCGTGATGGGAATCCATTTGTTACGAGCGAAACAACAATAAAAGTCGCTGGCCGTCTGAATGAAACCGTATTGAAATGTTATCACCGTGACCTTCGTAATTTGAAACGGAGATTAACTTTTCCGGGAGTTGAATCGATCATAGCGCAAGCAGAGAGAAAGGTTTACAGCGTAGCCTACGGTCAGGGACATGGCGATCAATACAACAATGCTGATGAACTGCTTGCTGATTTATTAGCCGCCCGGGCAATCCTAATCAAAAAACATGAAAGCTTGTTTTTGGATATGTTGGATGCTGTGATTCTGAAAGTGAAAATTTTTGGATTTTACCTGGCCAGCATGGACATCCGTCAGGATAGCCGCAAGCACATTCAAATTTGGGATTCCATTTTTGCGATGTCAAAAAATAAGAAATTGGCAAAGTACATGGAGCTTCCCGAGCAATCTCAAATTGAAACATTACTTTCGTTCAAAGAGAAAATTAAGCCAACTCAATTTAAAGACCCGTTCGAGCAAGAGTTGGTAGAGAGTATTGTTACCATTGGGAAAATCCAGGAGAAGAATGGCATCGAAAGTTGTCACCGGTATGTGATTAGTAATTGTCAATCGGCTGCTGATGTAATTCGTGTGTATGCACTTGCGAAATTGCTGCTTGCCAAAAATGGAAAACTGGATCTTGACATTGTTCCACTTTTTGAAACCATCGATGATTTAAAAGTGGCGCCACAGATTATGGCAACGTTGTATGCCATTCCCGAATACAAAGAACATTTGAAAAGGCGTGATGCAAAGCAAACGATGATGCTTGGTTTTTCAGATGGGACAAAAGATGGTGGCTACCTACGCGCCAATTGGTCGATTTATCAAGCGAAGGAAAATCTGACACGTGTTTCCCGTGAGAATGGATTTCGTGCCATATTCTTCGATGGTCGCGGTGGCCCTCCGGGTCGTGGCGGTGGAAATACACACGATTTTTATGCTTCATTGGGCGATGCCATAGAAGACAAAGAAGTACAGATTACGATTCAGGGACAGACGGTAAGTTCGAATTTTGGTAAGCCGGTTTCGTGTCGGTACAATATGGAGCAATTGCTTTCTGCTGGAATTGAGAATGAGATTTTTCAAAAGAAAAGCCATCTCAAAGAAAGTGAAGTGGAGTTGTTGGAAAGTTTGGCCGAGGCCGGATATGACGCTTATTTGGATTTAAAAAACCACGATAAATTTATTCGTTATCTGGAAGAGATTACTCCGCTTGCTTTTTTTGGAGAAACAAATGTAGGGTCGCGTCCATCAAAGAGAGGACAATCCGATAAATTGAAATTTGAAGACTTGCGGGCTATACCATTTGTGGGATCATGGGCACAGATGAAACAAAATATTCCGGGTTTTTATGGAGTAGGTTCTGCATTGAACCAATTGAAGAAAGAGGGTAAACTTAAGGAAATCAAAAAGCTATATAAGGAATCCTTATTCTTTCGCACACTATTGAGCAATAGTATGATGTCGTTAACAAAGTCCTTTTATCCGGCTACTGCATATTTGGCCAAGGACAAGGATTTCGGTGAGTTTTGGAAAATGATGCACAAAGAATTTGAATTATCGTGCAAAATGATTTTGGAAGTATCTGGACTAACCGAGTTGATGAGCAATCGAGCGAACCGTGATTCAGTAAAGCTTCGCGAAAAAATTGTGTTGCCATTGATTACGATCCAACAATTTGCATTACAACATTTGCGCAATCCCGATAAACAAGATAAAGCGTTTGAGAAAAAGTATCGGAAGTTGGTCTTGCGCTGTATGTTCGGAATAATTAATGCAGCAAGGAATTCAGCATAGTTTTAAATGCGCGGAAATTTATTTCCGCGCATCTATATTTCTTATTCTGGCTGTGATACAAGACGGAGATAAGGTTTCACCGTTTTCCATCCTTGCGGATATTTTTCTTTCGCCTCTTCATCGGTAACGGCAGGAACAATAATTACATCTTCTCCATGTGTCCAATTAGCAGGTGTTGCTACTTTATGGGCGGCAGTTAATTGCATTGAATCCAGTGCACGAAGTATTTCATTAAAATTACGGCCGGTTGTCATTGGATAGGTAAGTTGCAGTTTGATTTTTTTATCTGGACCTATTACAAATACCGAGCGAACGGTTTGATTGGTTGCAGCAGTCCTGCCTTCGGAAGTACCCGGCTCTTCTGCAGGAAGCATGTCGTACAATTTTGCAATCGATAAATAAGGGTCGCCAATCATCGGATACGTAACTGGTGATCCCTGCGTCTCTTCAATATCTTTTTCCCACTTTAAGTGGCTCTCAACAGGATCAACACTTAATCCAATAATTTTACAATTACGTCTGGCGAACTCTGGTTCAATTTTCGCCATATACCCTAATTCGGTAGTACAGACGGGTGTAAAATCTTTAGGATGTGAAAACAGCATAGCCCATCCATCCCCCATCCATTCATGGAAGTTGATGGTGCCCTGGGTGGTATCTGCTTTAAAATCTGGGGCAATGTCGTTTAATCTGAGGCTCATTTTTTTTGTGGTTTATATTAATTTATATAGAGATAACGAATGAAAGGGGATCAATGGTTTCACTATTTTAGCTAGCAGCAGCTATATTGGTTTCACTTTTAATTTTCCTGATACTTTTTACGGCTATTGATTAATTGTGTCGGTTAATCAATTTGTAAAGTGGCATAGAACTGACAAAAACCCCAAGGGCAACCAGCGCAGCATCCCGTCCCCAATAATAATCAATGATCAGTGATTGAATCCAGTAGGTAAGTGGAAACATGACAATTCCGAATATAAATTTCATGGAAGCCACCATCACCGGGTCTTTTACGATTCTTCGAAACCCTTTCCAAAGACTCAGGGGTATAAAGTTGATGGAAAATAAAACAAAGGCCAATGACATTTTCCACCAGGCTATTTTTTTCTTTTGTGGTAATTCAACGTTGAATTTTTCTAAATTTTTAATCCGCTGATTGGTTTCATCAGGGTCGAGGTAGTTGACATTTGTTTGTTCAAGTTTCGTTAGGATATCATCATAATGCCCGGTGTCGTCAATGTGTGTGATCAGGGGTTTCATTCCGGCAGCAACCGCATCTTTCAGACGGGTGGCAGATTGTGGAACATTTTCCGGATCGTAGTATGGATTGCACAAAATCGGTTCACCATAGTAAATGCTCATGTCGGTACCAAATGCCATGTGATTTACATAATTAATTCCTGTGGGTACTACATAAATATCCTTTGAAGGATCTTTTGAAATGCTTTCAAAGATTAATCGAGTAAAGCCCTTGCTTAAGGGTCGAACCCGCCGCTGAAAAGAATGATTGCCTTCCGGAAATAATAGGATACTATCTCCTTTTTCAATCAGCTTAACACAGTGTGCAAAAATTTTATCATTCAAGGCAAGTGCCTGCCACCCATCCCGAATACGATAGACCGGCATCAAATTGAATGAACCCAGGAATAATCGGGCAATGGTACTCTTGAAAACATCTGCGCGTACCCAATAATGAGTATAACGATGATTCGTACAGGCAACAACCAATGCATCCAGGAATGCGTTTTGATGATTGCACGTGAAAATGAGTGCGCCTTTTTTCGGGATTTTCTCCGCTCCTTTTACAATGTATTTCCGGAAGTAAAAACGAAGGCCGATTGTAACATATAGCTTGAAAGTTTCATACCAAATGCGTTTTATCATATCTCAAATCGATTGCTTTGAAGTGGAGGGTGCCCAAAAATAAGCAATGGCCAACCCCGATACAATATGCCAGATACCCCACCAGGCTGCAATGATTGCCATTCCCCCCAGACCATTAAAAAAAGTAAAAATAAGCAATAGTCCTAGACCTGAATTTTGGATTCCGGTTTCGATTGCCAATGTTTTTTGATCAGGCAAAGGAAGTTTTGTTAAACGGCCAATCAGATAGCCGGATGAAAGTGCAATCGTATTGTGAATAAATACAATGAAAATGATGTATTGAAAATAATCGAGAAAAATTTGGTAGTTTTTAAAGAATGCAAGCAGAACAAATGAAATAAAGATAAGTACTGAAATCGGCTTCAATTTTTTTGAGATGCGTTGGGCCAATTCAGGCTTCCAGCTTCGAAAAACCATTCCTACCACCAACGGAATTCCGAGCAGTAGCGTGATGGCCTTGAAAACTTCCATGTGATCAATGCTAATTTCCGTTAATAGGGTATTTGTAGGTTCATATAGACTTGCCCAAAAATGTAAATTGAATGGAGTCATAACAATTGCCGCCAGGGTAGAAATGGCAGTAAGACTTACGGAGAGTGCCGTATTCGCACCTGCCAGATGGCTGATAAAATTGGAGATGTTGCCACCCGGACAAGCAGCCACCAGCATCATTCCCATGGCAATGCTCGGTGCAGGTTTAATAATCATTACCAGACCACAGGTTAGTGCAGGTAGAACAATGAATTGAGACAACATTCCCAGCAGTGGAGATTTTGGATTTTTAAAAACTCTTCGGAAATCGTCGACGGTTAAGTTTAGCGAAACGCCAAACATAATCACAGCCAATGACAGGTTAAGAATCCAAAGTGAATTGGTTCCAAAATCAAGTTCTACGGTATCCAGTGGACTTCCCAAAGCGTATTGTTTAACGGTTAAATATAGAATAATTTGATCAACCGGAGGGTTGAAAAAAATGCAATTGTCAGAAGAGAGTTATGCAGTTTTTAATTCAAAAATCGTGATTTCCGGCCTGACATTAAACCGGACCTGCCATAAGTGGCCAAGTGCACGATTAATATAGAGGGTTCGCCCATCCAGCAGATCGATTTCACCTGCAGCGTATCGTTTATTTTTTACCGGTAATAGAGGTGCATCAAGAAAGGGAAGTACACGCCCCCTGAAAGCACAACAAAGGTACTTCAATACCCCCAGCACCTCGCATGAATTGCCGTCTTTTCATTTCACTGTTTAATTGGATTCCAGCAATCGAGGTAAATCAGCCATTGCTGCTCAATTTTTTTCCATACGATAACGTACTTGCCTTTCCAGGGAATTTCAGTACCATTTTCCTGAAGTGTTTTACCTTCGTAATAACCGTAGTCGTAAGCGGTATCACCAATCACTTCAATTTCTTCAGGAGAGATTTTATGATAAATCGTTCGGTTGGGTCCGGTGGGGGTCCAATATCCCTGGATTGCTTTTCGACCGATTAGAATATCAGAATTCATTGGAAAAAGTTTTGCGTCTGCCGTATAAGCTAAAGCAATTTTATCAGGCTTTTGCTGCATTACATACTCAGAAAACTGGCGGATATTGTTGAGGATAATTTTTGTTTCCGAAGCTGGTCCTTTCAAAACCTGACAAAAAGCAATGTTGGATCCAAAGAGGATAAATAATAGGCCGCAGAATCGTTTTGCAATCATGGGAGATTTGATGCTACAAAATCCCAGTTCACCACATTCCACCAATTACTCACGTACTCATTTCGTTTGTTCTGGTAATGGAGGTAATAAGCATGTTCCCATACATCAATACCTAAAACAGGTGTACCCTTAAATTCAGAAAGATCCATGAGCGGATTATCCTGGTTCGGAGTTGATCCGATTTTTAAGGTTCCTGCATCATTCACTAACCATGCCCATCCTGACCCAAATCGAGTCATGGCAGCCTTCGAAAATTCTTCCTTAAATTTTTCCATACTACCGAAAGCACCATTGATGGCTTCAAGAATTTTCCCGGAGGGTTCGCTGTTTCCAGGACGCATGCATTGCCAAAAGAAATTATGATTCCAGGCACCACCCCCATTGTTACGAGCTTTAATAGAAAGCTTTGAGACATTGCTAAAAAAATCTTTTTCATCCGAATAATTAATTCCGTCTTCGGCGATGGCCTCGTTTACATTTTTAATGTAGGCAGCATGATGCTTATTATAATGAATATCCATGGTCATGGCATCAATATTCGGTTCCAGTGAATCGTATGAATAAGCAAGGGCAATTTGGGAAAAACTCAAAGCCGCAATACTGGTTTCTTCTTCGGTTTCGTCCGTTTCTTTTTTTGGAGCACAACCCGAAAGCGTATTTACAAGAAGTGGTGTACCGATGGCAGTGTAAACCGATGCCTGAAGACTATTTCTAATGAATTTTCTTCGATTTGTGGTTTTCATGGGTTTTGTTTTTGAAAAATTAGCCTAAAACGACGTACAGTAAATTTAATCAAAAATATTTAGCTTGCAGTATAAACATCCTTTAGGTATGAATGAAATTTTATACGATGAAGTACCTGCCCTTGATCTTGCTGACTTTATAAGCGGCGATCCTCAACGAAAAGAAAAATTTGTAAGAAAACTTGGCGATGCCTACACCAACATTGGTTTTGTTGCTGTAAAAAATCATTACCTGAGTGATGCTTTAGCACAGCAGCTTTATGCTGTGATTCAAAAATTTTTCTCACTTCCCGATGAAGTAAAGCAAAAATATGAGATTCCGGGGCTTTCCGGTCAACGCGGATATATTAGCAAAGGAAAGGAACATGCCAAAGGCAGAAACACAGGCGATTTAAAAGAGTTCTACCATATTGGACAGGATGTTACAGACAACGATCCGATAAAAGATGAATATCCTTCCAACGTATGGCCTGCTGAGGTTCCTGAAATGGAAAAGATTGGGTTGGAAGTCTATCGAAGTATAGAAAAGACTGGAGTGCAAATGCTTCAGGCCATTGCCTTGTATTTGGGATTAGACGAACACTATTTTGATGCCAGGGTAAAAAACGGAAATAGTATTCTTCGCCCAATCCATTATTTTCCCATCGAGAATCCTGCTGCAGTTCCTCCTGATGCGGTACGCGCTGCTGAACATGGTGATATCAATTTGATTACCTTGTTAATGGGTGCCAGTGCGGATGGACTTCAGGTATTAAGACGGGATGGAAAATGGATTCCAATTACGGCATTGCCTGATCAGCTTGTTGTGAATGTTGGTGATATGCTGGAGCGGCTTACCAACACAAGATTGAAATCAACTATTCATCGTGTGGTGAATCCGTCAAGAGAGAAAATGAATACACCGCGTAATTCAATTCCTTTTTTTATGCATCCACGGTCGGAAATGGATTTAACATGTCTGGAAAAATGTATTGATCAGGATCACCCAAAAGCATTTGATGATATAACCGCGGGTGAATTTTTGAATCAACGTCTTGCTGAAATTGGATTAAAAAAATAAATTACATTCTTAACCTCAGCTATTGTTCCAACGCGTTCGATATTTCATATTTCTCCGCGATGCATTTTGGCTGTCCATCACCACTTTTGGCGGCCCGCAAGCTCACATCGCCCATTTTCACAAGATTCTGGTTCAAAAGAGAAAGTATTTATCGGAGGAAGATTTGATGGAGTTAAACTCGTTGTGTCAAATTATTCCGGGTCCAACTTCAACGCAGACTTTAACCGCTATCGGGTTTAAAATTGGAGGCCCTAATCTTGCCTATCTTACATTATTAATCTGGATGTTGCCAGCGGTAGCACTCATGACCACTGCGGCTATTGTGTTATCCGATATTCAGGATAAAAGCATCTCCACTGCCTTTACACGATTTATTCAGCCAATGGCTGTTGGCTTTGTAAGCTATGGAGCGTATGTGATTAGTTTAAAGACAGTGAAAACAAAAACCGGCATTGTGATTATGGTACTGGCGGCTGTTACCTCTTATTTTTATCAAACGCCTTATGTTTTTCCTGCCATCCTGCTCGTCGCCGGATTAATCACCGCGATCAAATACAGAGAGCAACCCCGGCTTGAAAAGAATAAATTTAAAATTGAATGGTCCAACTTTATTTTATGGGGCAGTGTATTGGTTGCCGCTGCCTTATTGGGAGCCGTAACTAAATCAAGACCGGAACTTCTTCCCATTCGTTTATTTGAAAATTTTTATCGAAATGGTAGTTTAATTTTTGGAGGAGGACAAGTGTTAACACCGCTGTTATATACCGAGTTTGTTGAGTTTAAAAAGTACTTATCTTCCGATGAATTTTTGTCAGGATATGCTTTTGCTCAATCTGTACCCGGCCCTGTTTTTTCGTACAGTGCGTACATTGGATCGCTTTCCATGCGCGAATACGGGATTTTTGGGCAGGTAATGGGAGCCATGGCAGCGGCCATGGGTATTTTTCTCCCGGGCACTTTTCTGATTTTCTTTGTCATCAGGTTTTGGGAAAACCTAAAAAAATATCGTGGAGTGCGAGCGAGTCTGGAGGGCATAACGGCAGCTAGTTCTGGGTTGGTGGCAGCCGCTGCAATCATTATGTTTCAACCATTGGATAATACGGTTCTTAATTTTGGCTTTACAATCGGCACTTTCTTTCTGCTGACCTTTACGCGTATCCCCGCACCTTTAATCATCGTGGGAGGGTTGATCCTTGGGTTTGTTTTATAAAAATAATCCCTGGCAAGCAGGGAATATTTTTATGTAATCACCAGTTAATATTAGTCGAGTTGAAAAGTAATCTGAATCATCATCCGTTGTCGGACGGCATTTCCTCTTTGCTTCCCGGGTTTCCAGGCAGGTGATTCCTGAATTACTTTTGCAGCCAATTCATCACACCCGCCTCCAATACCTTTCACAACGGAAACATCCTGAATAGATCCATCTCGATTCACAACAAATTCAACAAAAACTTTTCCATCGATTCCCATTCTTCTGGCTTGTGCCGGATATTTACCTGCCAACTTCTTCCCAACATATTTATAGAAGGCGTTCATTCCGCCTTTAAACGTTGCGCTTTCTTCTACGATTATAAAGATCTCTTCAATATTTTCTTTCTCAGGTTCAGGGATGGAGATAACAACGGGTTCAACTATTGATTCATCTGAAATCTCACTATCCATATCAATGTCAAGTTCATCAATAATTTCATCGTCATCTTCGACTTCAATTAGTTGAGGTAACTTGACGGCAGGAGGAGGTGGCGGTGGCTGCACCGTAATGGGAATATCTACCGTTTCATCAAAGGGGCTATTTATGTTTCCCAAATCCCTTCGATCTGTATCATCAAACACTTTGTACGTAAATGCCATGTTGGCAATAAGCAGTGTAATGACCAATCCGATGTTAAAGAATAGTGCAGTCTTGTTCGTTAAACTTGCTTTCTGAGTTTTCTTAGGTTCCATAGGCTTGTTGTTTAGTTACCTATAGAATGCCGGCTTAAAAAAAAGTCACGACTTATTTGTTAAGGATCGTGTGCAGATTTTGAAATAAAAGAACATAAAAAAACCCCGGTTGTTACCGGGGTTAATATTTCATATCGTATTTTGTTTAATTCAATTTAAAGAAGATCGGAATAACCATCCGCTGACGAACAGCTTTTCCTCTTTGCTTACCAGGCTTCCATGCCGGAGACTCCTGAATAACTTTTGCGGCTAATTCATCACAGCCCGCACCGATACCTTTCATAATGGATACATCCTGAATGGTACCATCTCTATTCACAACAAACTGAACAAATACTTTTCCTTCGATTCCCATTCTGCGAGCCTGCGCGGGATATTTTCCCTGCATTTTCTTGCCAACATATTCGTAGAAGGCATTCATTCCACCTTTAAATGTGGCAGACTCTTCTACAACTAAGAAAATCTCATCAACATTTTCTTTTTCAGGCTCTGGCGCAGCAATAACGATTTCTTCCACCTTCGTTTCTTCGGTGATTTCGTTATCCATGTTGATTTCAATTTCTTCTTCAATTTCTTCCTCATCCGGAACCTCAATAATTTGAGGCTGTTGAATTTGTGGCGGTGGTGGAGGTGGCTGTTCAGTAGGCGGCACATCCATCACTTCTTCAAAATCATTACGATTTCCAGACAAATCTTTGGCACTGGTATCGTCATAGGTTTTGTAGGTGAAAGCCATTACAGCGATAAGCAGCGTGGTAACAAGGCCAATATTAAAGAAAAGGGCACTTTTGTTTGTTAAATCCGCTTTTTCGGTCTTCTTCGGTTCCATAGGTTCAACAAGTTTTGTAGCAATAGAATGCCAAATATAGCAAAAGGTCACATTACAATTAAAAAATAAATTTGGTTATTTCCTGCTCCCGTAAAATAAGGTTATGAAAAGGGTTGGATAAGCAGCATAATTCTTCGCAGAGGGCACCATTTCAATTTCGCTGGTGTATGCATCCAGCAGGAACCCAGCCTCAAATCCCGTAACCTGGCTTTTGGTAATTCCCAATTCGAAATTTATGGCAGCTTTCAGGTTGGCGCCAATTTTTAATTTTGATTCCCCCAGGCCTTCCAGCAGATGACCGGTTCCATAAATGGTTTCGGGCGGAATACTCGGATTGTATTGCTCATTAATCGTCTGAAAACCAGCCTGATCAGAAGCATGTTCAACATAATAGGGAGCAACGATACCCAAACTAGGTCCAATAGCGGTAACCAATTTAACTTCAACACCCTGTTGAGGTGCTTTTTTAAATAGAATCCAATCGCGTCCATATTGGAACCGGAAAGCATATAAATAATTACTTTTTCCTAAAATATAGAAGTTACCGGTAGCTAAAGAACTTTTTCTTATTTCCTGAGGATGCTTAACATTGATAATCTCCAGGCCGTAGGTAGCCAGCTTTCGCTCATTGATTTTAATTGCTTTTTTAAATACAAATCCACCAATTAACCCACTGGAAGTATTTTTATTGATGCCCCATGTAAACTCTGATTGATATTCGTAGCTATCCTGTGTTTGGGCCATTATTCCCGAACCTCCAATCATCAGTAACACTATGGTACTTAGTATCCGCATTTAATTTATGAGTGAGGATAAAATTAGCCTATTCTTATCAATTCAAAAAAATAAATTTTATCCCGCTGAGGCATTTTTAACGGATGAATAGTCTATTTCAAAATGAGATCCACTAAAAATTGCCTTGCCATCCCGAATGATCAACACCTGAGGTGATTCATGGCGGATTTTAAATTGTTCCGAAATCGCATTCGAGATCTGCCGATAACTCAATAAATCCAAAAAATAAGTCTGGACATGCTTCATTTCCTCATCTCTCCAATTTCTTTCCAGGCGGTTAATCACCATGCTGCTGGTAGAGCAGGCTCGACTGTGTTTAAAAATCATTACCGGTGAATTTTTTGAATTCTCACGAATGCGATCCAATTGCGTTGGATCGGTCAGATTTATCCAGTTCATATTTATTTATCTATTCATACCACAATCCTTGCTCTCCTTTATCATAGCGTGGTTTCCCATGCTTTTCTTTCAGGTGATCAGGCTGTGTGTCATTTTTCTTGAATAAACGCGCCCACCATAGTTTAAAGTTCGTGACAACGCCTCTTTCTTCTTTGACATTATTTTTATTATTTTTTACAAACTGCGCGTCTGGGTGCAATTCTTTTTTACCGAACAGTTCGAATTTCTTCATTTTGATGTTGCCCTGGTAATCGGTGGCTTTACCAAAGGCTTTTCCGGGTTCTCTTACTTTTAATGCATCCTTGCTGCTATTTGGATTATGAATATACTTCCAATCCATTTTTACGCCTCGGGCATATTGGGCAGCCTTGATAGACGATTTGGATGGCTTAATTCCCGGTAATGCACCTTCGGCAGCATTTGCTTTCTTGCTATACTTATTTTCTTTCACTTTCACCTGTAACCCACTCACGGCGTAGGTGCTTTTCGAAGGTTCCCTTTTACGTAATGATCCATCAGCACTATTTGGATTCTCAACATATTTGGGTCGTTTTACAGCAACTTGAAGGCCATCAACTGCATAAGTGCTTTTCCCCGGTCTTTTCTTTTTTATAGGTTCATCCGTGGTGTTGGGATTCTGAACATAACTCTTTCTAAATTTTGGTAATTTAATATACCCCGTAAATTCTTCACCCTGATTTCGCATACTGGGATTTAAATCAAACATTTTGTAATTACCAGGATAACCGCCTACCTGACGGGCTTCTTTTGACGGCTCTTTCACCGGAATGGGTTCTCCTTTCCCACGATCTTTAACACGTTTTGTTTTAATGTTCCCTGCATATTCTTCACCTTGATTGCGCCTGCTTGGCTTAAGGTCAAATTGTTTGAAATTACCAGGATAACGGCTGGCTTTTCTCGCCTGATCGCTGGGCTGTCGAACTGGGATGGGTGTTTCCCCATTATTCCACATCTTACCACTAATACTACCACCACCTTTTAATGGTTTCTTTGCTTTGATGTTTCCAGTATAACCTGCACCCTGCTGTTGCATGGAAGGCTTGGCCTGAAAGCGTCGCAAATTTCCTTTATAGTTTCCGATACCCTTCGCACCAATACCCGGAGTTTTTCCAGAGATCGGTGTTCCATTATTATTCCATCCTCTTCCACTGACGCTTCCCCCACCCTTAAGAGGCTTTCTGGCTTTAATATTTCCTGTGTAACCTGCTCCCTGCTGTTGCATTGAGGGCTTGGCTTGAAAGCGTCTTAAATTTCCTTTGTAATTACTAATTCCTTTCGCACCGATACCTGGAGCGCGTCCGGGTAATGGAGATTTTCCAACCCTTTTTTCACCTGGTTGTGTGGCAGAACGCGCACCACCTCCCGGAACCGCTCCTCTATAGGGTTTATCTTTACCGATTGCTTTCCTTTTCCTGGAAAGAATCGGCTGGCCTTCAACGGTTTTCTTACTACTAAAATTTCTTCCCTTGATTTTATTCCCTGAAATATCACCCTTCCATGCTTTTGGCCGGGCACGGGTTGCCGACACGTAACCACCAGCAGAACCCTTATATGATCGGTCACCGGCACGTTTTCTGCCATAGTAAGGATCTCCTGATTGGATGATTGGCTGACGAGGTGTCTGGTAATTTTTCTGTCGCAGTTTTCTTCCGGCAATATCCTTTGTGTAAGCACGATCACCCTGCTTGAGTTTCCGAATATACCGTGCATTAAAATTGGTACTCCGTTTACTAATGTAGGCGCGGGATGCAGAGCGTGGGTAAACAGTCTTATGATCAGCAGGACCAGGTGGGCTTTGCATTCGTCTCAATCGAGCAAGTTGCCTGCGGTTTGATACCGGATTTTGAGTTGACTTTGGTTTTATTTTTCTGGAATAGCGGCCAAATTGGGGATAGGTATTTCGCGTTTTACCGGTGGCGGATCGAACGTTGATTCGCCCACCCGCGGAATTGCCAATCCAGGGTTTATTTGCTCGACCGGGTGATGACTGTACAATTCTCCCCAGTGGTTTACCAGCCTGATCACGTCCTGCCCGAGGCTGTTTGGTAGACCGTGGTGCAGTGTATCGGGTATTTGCGGCGTTGGATGAAGATTTCCCTTTTTGCCTGATTCTTCTTCCTGCTACGTCTTTTGTTTTGGCTTTATCGCCTTGCCTTGATTTGGTTTTAAAGCGGTTTTGCCTCAAAATCCGCTTGTTTGATTTTGGTTTATCTTTCCCTTTTTGGGCATAAACCGGCCCCGCCAGAAAAAATACCAGGCCGATCAGGGCCAGGATTTTCCAGAGCTTAATGGGTGAAAATGCGATATGGAGCCTGTTTAGAGTCAAAAAATGTCGCAAAGAAGGGCTAAGATAAGGAAAAATCGGGTTGTTGGTACTTCCTTGTAAATTTTGAATTATTAGTCATGGATGAATGAATTTGATTGGTGGTTAAAATAAGAACGTACTAAGACTGATAATTATTAGTTTTAGTAGCAAAGAACAATTCTGACAAACACGATGAAGACTTTACTTACACTTTACTTATTGATCTTTACAGCAATTGTTCTTTATGGGCAACTTGATATCCGAACTGGACTGACCCTAACACCGGATCATTTGCCACAACCAGGGGTTCCGAAAGGGGAGCTTAAAGGTCCTTTTGATTTTCATAGTAAAATCATTCCTGGTACCGTGCGGCAATACTGGCTATTTATTCCGGCCCAATACAACACTTCAAAACCTGCCAGCGTGCTGGTTTTCCAGGATGGGTATCGTGCCATTAATCCGGAAGGAAGCCTGCGTGTTCCTCAGGTGATGGAAAACTTAATTGCAAAAGGTGAAATGCCCGTTACGATTGGGATTTTTATTACTCCGGGTAACCGATCGAAAGAGTATCCTTCCAATTTAGGTTTCGGCAACCCGAACAACCGGGCGCAGGAATACGATGCCATGGATGATCGGTATGCGCGGTTGATCATTGAAGAAATGTTGCCAGAAGTGGCAAAGCAGTACACCTTAACCAATGATCCGGAACAACGGGCAATTGGAGGAACAAGCAGCGGGGCAATTGCAGCCTTCACGGTAGCGTGGCATTATCCGAATGTGTTTCGAAAAGTGTATAGTGGTATCGGCAGCTATGTATCGATAGGATTTCGACCGAACGAAAACCCGATCAAACTTGGAGGTCAGGATTATCCTGCATTGATTCGAAGGGAATCGATTCGGCCCATCCGGATTTTTTTTCAGGATGGGGATAAAGATTTAAATAATGAATGGGGAAATTGGTTTTTGGCAAATCAACAGATGGTTTCTGCGTTGCAGTACGCCAATGAGAATGCGGACAGGAATAAAAAGGATGGCCCACGCTATCAGTTTACTGCAGTATGGACCGATGGTGAACATAATGATAAACATCCGGGAGCGTTGTTACCGGAAGGGTTACGCTGGTTTTGGTCGAAAGGAAAATAATTTGGAGCGCCATGAATCCTTCACACGCACTCAGCATTATAAAAATCATACACACATTGATCTGGTTGTTTTTCGTGTTGGTGATTTTCTACATTTTGTATTCAGGTATTATGAACGAAGTAAATATTTATACCTGGATCGGGATTGGATTAATAGTGGGAGAAGGATTGGTGTTGTTACTCTTTAAAATGTTTTGTCCCCTGACGATATGGGCTCGAAAATACTCCGATTCACAAAAAGATAACTTTGATATTTATTTACCGAACTGGCTGGCACGATATAATAAAGAAATTTTCACCACCCTGTTTCTACTTGGGGTGGGAATGGTTTTGTACCGTTATATTACCCATCCTTCCTAGACGGTGATAATATTCTCTGCATTCGCATACGAATTGAGGTATTCTTTATATAATACTTTCCAGTCAAAGCTTTCCGACAGGTCTTCCGATTTATTTCTAAGATCAATCCGCATCCTGCTTGATTTCTGAACAAATTCAAGCATGATGTTGGCCAGGTGTTCTGCCGATTCCTCAAAAGATTTATTGTCACGATTAACGATATACATGCCATTGGCCTCATGGTCGGTTTTCACATTCTTCAGGTAATCGCCAAAGCCGGACAGGTCAGAGGATATAGCGGCAACACCACGGGCCAGGCATTCAATCGGCGTATATCCCCACGGCTCATAGTAGCTCGGAAAAACTCCCAGATGGCAGGCGCGTACAAAATCACCATAGTCTAATCCGATGAGCGGATTTGTTGAGGAAAGAAAATCCGGGTGATAGACAATTTTTACGTTGTCATCT
The DNA here is from genome assembly GCA_942491425.1 of uncultured Cytophagales bacterium. GTDB lineage: Bacteria > Bacteroidota > Bacteroidia > Cytophagales > Cyclobacteriaceae > JBGTGG01. Next base: position 102,018 of record CALOAV010000094.1, on the reverse strand, counting down.
TTCTTGTTGATCAAATTCGCATTCCTTAAAAAATTCAGAATGGGATCATGTATATCATCTTCCAGATTATGGGTCACCACCTTGGGAAGTTGTTTTATTTTCCAGGATTGAATGGTACGTCTGTAGCGCAGCTTCCAGTAGTCATCAACCAGGCTGTTTAGATCGGGTAACCGATGGTCGTCATTGCTGGCTGCATTTAAAAAGAGTCGTTTATGAAGCAGGTTGATAATGGATTCACAATTATCTTCAATGTTGCCCATTACTGCGCGTGAATTCAACACTTCTGAATTGATCGACCGTGTTGGTCGTTTGGTAATAAAAAACATGATCACCGTCATATCTGATCCGCTCTTTTTCAACTTATAATTTAAGCGGGCAAGTGCTTCAAGCGTTAAGTCATATCCTTTGTTAAGATATTCAAATCGCCCCGACGTAAAAAAGTAAAGGGTTTTACTGAGGTCGAAAGAATAGCTTTGAAAAAAGTGACCGATAACAAATTTTTCTAATACTGTTTTGTACTTATGGTGTAAGTTCTGCACTTCATGTGGAATGCTAAAGCGGTCAATATTTAACCCATTCGGTAAAATATAATCAGCAGGCCGACCGAGCAGATGCGTACATTCTTTTCCGGTGATTTCACTTACGGTTGTAAATACATGTGAGCCATGTGCACAAGCACGCTCTAGTTTGACATTTGCTTCGATATTAAAATTCCGGGCCTCCTGCTCCCAGTTAACAAACGGAAGGTGATTGTAAAAATTGGGATCATTCATTGCCAGATATCTTCCCAGAAGTGTGGCATGTGTAGTGAAAACTATTTTTACCGGAATTTGATTACGCCTGATTTCAGGGATTGCCGTGCCCGCCATGTATTCATGAAAATGCGTAATCAGTTCGGTTTCTGATTCCATTGCGTTACGGGCAAGTTCAGAAACAAACTCATAGACCATGTATCCAAAAGCCAGTACCTGGTCCATTAATGGATCGTGGTTTTTGAAATCAATATTGTGATGTTCCCAGTAGAAGTATTTAATTTCTCCCAGTTTATGCATTATGCTTTCCGGGTTAAACAAAATAGTTTGGGGTCGGCCGGAAACCAACCATTGACCCACATGAATCTCTAATCCTTTCTTCCTGCAGGCATCGATTGCCTGATTGATGATAGGGTTTTCAAATTCAGAGTAATCAAAATCGGAAATTATGTTATGATGATAATACGGCCCTACCAAAAAGAAATCTTTTTTCCAGTGCCGGACCATCTCAGGAATTTTTGATCGTACTACCGTATAAATTCCCCCTACCTGATTACACACCTCCCAGGCTGCTTCTACCAGGAGTGTTTTTGATTTGGTTTCAGTATTATCACTCATCATGTTTACTGGATAATTTTTAATGAGATTAAAAATTATTTAACCGATTACCTAATAATTCACCCCTGATTTTTATCAAAAATTCAGATTTCATTCGATTTCGGAAGGCTAAAATAGAATGAGTACCCGCAACTCCGACAAAGGGGTTTCGCCTTCTCCACAGGTTATGTTGGATGTTTCTACTAGATTTATATTTACTTTACCCATTCAGGATACTTTATGAATATGAGTGCAGAAGAAATAGAGAAGCAAAAGGAGCAGGCGGATAAGCAATTTGAAGGAAATTACATTGAAAAATTCCAAAAGCAGGAAGAGGGTGAGTTCTATCCCGGGAAGGTTATCGCCTGGGAGAAACACCAGGATAAGGTTGTGTTTGAAGGTGAGTTTGCATCCATGGAGATCACGGTTATTTCGAATTCCGTATTAAAAATCCGGTATGGAATTGATGGGTATTTTGAAGACGACTTCTCCTATGCACTTGCTCCGGATTTTAAACCACATGCTACCCGATTCACAGCAAAGGAAAAGAGCGGTGTGGTCACGATTGCTACCGAAACCATCCGTTGTCTGATTAATCTGAATACCTTCAGTTGTACGATGGTCGATATGTTTGGCAAGGTTGTTCTTGAAGATGAAAAAGGATTTCATTGGAAAGAAGAAATGAAATACGGGGGTAATGTTCCGGTTTGCACAAAGAAAACTTCGGATACTGAAAGTTTTTTTGGACTTGGAGATAAAACCGGTAAACTGAACAGGAAAGGAACGCGCAATGAACTTTGGGGTACGGATTGTTATGGTTATACGAATGATACGGATCCGGTTTATAAAAATATCCCATTTTATCTTGGTATCAATGACGGTTCAGGTTATGGTATTTTTTTAGACAATACATTTCGGACATTTTTTGATTTTGGTAAAGAGCGCACAGAATGTAACCAGTTTTTGGGCTCAAGGTGGTGAAATGCGTTACTATTTTATTTACGGTCCCGATCTTGCTCTCAGTTACAAGACAATACACTGAATTAACAGGCAAACCAAAAATGCCACCCAAGTGGGCACTTGGGTATCATCAAAGTAAGTGGAGCTATTATCCTGAAGCAACGGTTCGTGAACTTGGAAATACCTTTCGGAAATTAGGAATCCCGTGTGATGTAATTCATTTGGATATCGATTACATGGATGGCTACCGTTGTTTTACATGGGATAAAAAACGTTTCCCCGATCCGAAGAAAATGATATCCGATTTACGTGATCTGGGTTTTAAATCCATTGTTATTATTGATCCGGGAATTAAAATTGATAAGAAGTACTGGGTCTATAGGGAAGGCGTTGAGAATAATTATTTCTGCAAGCGCATGGATGGCGACCGTTTTAAAGGTAGTGTGTGGCCAGGGCCTTGCCATTTTCCGGACTTCACAAATCCAAAAGTGCGGGGGTGGTGGTCGGATCTTTTTGAAGGACTAATGGATGATGGTATTGCTGGCATCTGGAATGATATGAACGAACCGGCTGTTTTTGAAACCGGATCTTTTCCACGTGATATTCGCCACGATTATGATGGCCATTCTTCCAGTCATCGGAAAGCACACAATGTATACGGTTCATTGATGGCGCGTGCCACCAATGATGGACAACAAAAATTTATTGGTGACAATCGATCTTTTACGATCACGCGATCAGCGTATGCTGGAATTCAGCGCGATAGTTCCGTGTGGACAGGTGATAATATGGCTACCTGGGAACATCTAAAAATTGCAAATGTGCAATGCCAGCGATTAGCGGAATCTGGAGTTTCCTTTGCCGGTTCTGATGTGGGCGGGTTTATCGGATCACCGGATGGTGAATTGTATGTCGCTGGATACAAATGGCAGTATTCCATCCGTTTTTCAGAACGCACTCCTCAGGTGATCATGGTGATAAAGAGCCTTGGGTTTTTGGTGAACCTTATACTGACATTGTTAGGAAGTTCATTGAGATGCGCTATCGACTAATTCCTTATATTTATTCAACTTTTTGGCAATATGCTACTTCGGCTACGCCAATGATTCGACCTTTTCACCTAGTCGCGCAGGATAATTCTGAAAGTTATTTTCGTGAAGAGGAGTTTATGCTAGGTGATTATATTTTGGTTTGCCCTGTTTCAGCAAGTGGCATTACAAAGCGGATGATGTATTTGCCGCGAGGTGAATGGTTCAATTACTGGACAAATGAAAAATCTAACGGAAGACAAGAAATAGAAATTGATACACCACTTGATCAAATTCCACTGTTCGTGAGAGCAGGTGCTGTTATTCCGATGCAGCCGGTAATGCTATATGTAGATGAATTTGAATTTGAGATACTGACATTGCATGTCTACCGGGGTACTTTCAAATCGGTGTTGTATGAAGACGATGGAAAAACCAAAGCATATGAGAATGGAGCAAGTACCATAAGGAATTTTAGTACAAGTGCGTATGGTGATGGTCAATTTTCGATTACACAAGAAATCACAGGTCAGTATCAATCGAATTATTCTAAATTCTTAATTCAACTTTACGGATACAACCTCATCAATACGGTATTAGTGGACGGAAGAGAAATAGCTTTTGTTCGCGAAAATGACTACTTTAAAATCGAAGTGCCAAAAGAGTTTCATTTAATTACCATAACATAACTTCTAAAAAACAGAGAACATGAAGATTTTAGTATTGAGCCCGGGAATGCCCTCCGCATTGAACAGTGGATTAGGTGTAGTGGCCAATGCTATTAATAAAGAACTAAGTTCACACGTTGATCTGACCATAGTGCAACCCGATAACGCAGGTGTGTTTGAAGAAAATACCATTGAAATCGAAACGGAATCAGCTATTTTTTCTTCTGAAAGTATTGCGCGACAAGAAATTAATGTCACGGTGGCTGCACGGCTTGATCCGTATCATTACAATATTTCGGGAGCAAGTAACAAACTAACAAACGAAGATTACAAGACGATAACAGCAGAGATTGAGCAGTTACACCAAGCAGGTGATGCACAAAACCAGAAAAGCGAATTTTGAATTAATCTATGCGCATGATTGGGTTACATTTCAAACGGCTGTTGCTTTAAAGGAAAAAACGGGGAACCTTTTATTGCACATGTTCATTCCCTTGATTATGACCGGGGAGCAAAAAGATATCGGTCTTTTGTGTTTGATATTGAGCAAGAGGCACTGGCAAAAGCGGATGCAATTATTGCTGTTAGTAACTATACGAAGGCAAGTCCTGATCAAACACTATGACGTTGATCCGAAAAAAATAACGGTTGTCCATAATGCGTGTAAACACATTTAAAGTACCCACAGTAAAAAAATCAGTACCTGAAAAAATTATTCTTTTTGTTGGAAGACTCACAGAACAAAAGGGTCCGGAAATTTTTATGGACTTCGCGGAACGATTCGCGGCAAAGAGACATGATGTTCGATTTGTGTTGGTTGGTGATGGCGATTTATATAAAGAATTAGTAGAGCAAAGTGCAAATGCCATACATGCCAAATTTCATTTCACTGGACAAAGTAGTGTTGAGGAGGTGAAGGAGCTTTATGCGATGGCGGATATATATTGTATGCCATCTGTTTCGGAACCATTTGGCTTAGCCGCCATTGAAGCTGCTACTGCTGGTTTACCAATTCTACTTTCGGATCATGTTGGTGCTTCGGAAATTTTGAAGAGTGCATTTCTAGCAGATCCAGAACACCCAGAATCATTTGCCGAACAATTGGAAGTGATGCTGGAGAATCCAGAATTGGTAAAAAAATCGGTGGCTGAAAATTTGGAGTACGTACGCGCTCTAAGTTGGGAAAAGTCGACTAAGCAGATTGTTAACGTATTTAACATCTGGGCTAACAAATGATACCGGTATTTCAATATCATATAGCCTTTGGCCTTAAAAAGTATTCCTTCTTGTCGATTGGGAAAGATCATCAATATACAGAGGAGGATAGATGATGAACATGTAATGCACTTAAATCAGTTTAAAGAAACTTGAAAAAACGGTGAAAGAGAATCCGCGAATCGCGTTAGTAGTGAGTGGAACGTTTACTGAGTTCTTACAATTGAACCCCAAACTGATTTGTTGAATGTTATTAAAGAGGGTCTAAAGAAAGATAAAATTGTTTTGTTAGGCAGTACCTATCATATTTCACTGGCATCGCTCTATTCACCAGCCCTGTTCAAGGAACAGATCAAAATGCATCAGGCACAGTTAGAAAAAATATTCGATTATCGTCCCCGAATTTTTTACAATACGGCTGCGCTTTATCTTGATAAGCTCGGCACACTCTATCAGGAACTGGGTATTGAAGCAGCCATCGCGCCCATTTCAGAATGGCATCTGAATGGAAGAGCTTCTACTGGTGTCTTCCAGGATAAGGACGGCATAAAGCTTCTTTTGCTTGCAGAGGATGGCTTGAACGCCGGTACATACCGAATAGGGACGGTGAATGTGGATGCAATAAAATCGCAGACTGATAGGGAGTCAGCAGAAGTGTACCGTGTTCCTCAACCCATTTATAATAAGAAATTGATTTCCGGGAAAACGCTTTCCAGCAATGCGCTGCAACATGCGGTACATCAAAAAATTATTTATTTGAAGAAAAAGCTCAAAAAGCAAAAACGATCAGAACTTTACCATGCGCTCTCACTATTTACTTCGCTGGATTTTTTCGATATCCTTACGAAAACGGATGATCAAAGCAACCGGGAACCCTACGAACAGTATACCAATTTGATGAATGTGCTAACGGATTTTCAGTGGGTAAATAAGATTTAATATTTAGTTATTTTATTCCCCATACAAATACCCATGGAGTTGTTATTTTACCAACCTGAAAACCAGGGCTGTTCTTGAAGTGGAATAGATGGATAACCAGTTGCTTCCATGCTCATCCTTTTGTGTAAAATACTCGGTAGAAAGGTCAATGCGATCATGGCCACCAAAGGAAATATCATCAGAAGAAAGGATGATTGTATATTTTCCAGCTTTCGGAACGAAGAATTTGTAATCCGGGATGGAACGGTCACCACTAAAGTTGAAGACGAAAATGAGATTGCTGCGTTCGTAGACAATCACTTTATTGTTTTCATCCATGTTTAACTGCTGTGCGGGAATAGCACCTAAAACTTTGTGAGTTTTTAGCAGTTCAATCATTTTCTTATCGAACGCATTCAGAAATTTATATTTCAAATCCGGATTGTCGACCAACGACCATTGCCTGCGCGCGTATTGATAACTCCAGCCATTGTTTTCGCGCGGAAAGTCGATCCATTCAGGATGGCCAAATTCATTGCCAATAAAATTGAGATACCCTTCACCTCCAACTGTACTGGTGATCAACCGAATCATTTTATGGAGTGCAATACCACGATCAATAATAATGTTGTCGTCACCCACTGACATGTGCCAATACATCTCTTTGTCCATCAACCAAAATGCAAGGGTCTTATCACCAACCAGCGCCTGGTCGTGAGACTCTGCGTAAGCAATAGTTTTTTCCTTATCTCTGCGATTGCTCAATACGCTCCATAATTCATGGAGATTCCAGTCTTCATCGCGTGTGTGCTTCAGGAGCTTTATCCAATAGTCCGGGATTCCCATCCCCAACCTAAAATCGAAACCAATGCCACCCTCATTTACCAGCCTGCACATACCCGGCATTCCACTCATATCTTCGGCGATACAAATGGCATTCTTTTTTAACTCATGAAGTAATGTGTTGGCCAATTGTAAGTAAAGAATAGAATCCCAGTCAACCCCATCTTTAAAATACTTGTCGTAATGATCGAAGGATACCATATCTCCATGATGGTGATACAACATGGAGGTTACACCATCATACCGGTATCCATCAAAGTGGAATTCTTCGATCCAGTACCGAACATTGGAAAGTAAAAAGCGTAATACTTCTTCTTTTCCATAATCAAATAATTTCGAGTCCCATCCCGTGTGATAACCCCGGCCACCTTCATGGAAATACTGATGTCCGGAACCATCAAAGTCATTTAACCCTTCCGCAAAATTCTTGACGGCATGGGAATGTACCATATCCATAATCACTGCGATGCCCAGTTTGTGCGCTTTGTTGACCAGGTACTTTAAATCCTCAGGTGTTCCGAACCGTGAGGAGGGTGCAAAATAATTGGAAACATGATAGCCGAACGATCCGTAATACGGATGCTCTTTAATAGCCATCATTTGTACACAGTTGTATCCCAATTTCTGGATTCTGGGCAAAATGTTATCAGCAAACTCCCTAAAAGTTCCTACACCTTCCTTTTCTTGTGCTAACCCCAAATGACATTCGTAAATAATGGGGTGGTTGATGGTTGACAAGTCGAAAGAGTTGTCAGTCCAACGGAATGCTTTCTCCGGTGCCCAAATTTGAGCTGCAAAATCATGGGTTTCGGGGTTTTGTACTGCGCGCATGCTATACGCGGGAATCCGGTCGCGAGCCTCTCCGCGTTTGTTGATCACCCTTACTTTAACCAATTGTTCATGGTGCAATGCTTGATTTTTTTTGTTATCCGGAACAAAAATGGACCAGATTCCAATTTCATCTTTTTCAAGCGGATGTGATGTATTATTCCATTCATTGAAATCACCAATCAAAAAAAGTTGTTGCGCTTCCGGAGCCCATTCTTTGTAATGCCATACCTTGCTATTCGTGTCATACTGAAATCCAAGTTCGTGATACCTGCCGGCAAAGGCTTTCAGTGATGAATAGTTTTTTTTAATCGACTTTAACCTGTCTTGAAAATATTGATAACGGGCATTGAGATCACCTTCGTAAGGGGCAAGCCACGGATCGTCTTTAATGAGTTGTAGTTTTGTCGTCAAAGCAATTGTCAATATGGATAATATTAACACTATTTGCGGGTAGAAAGAAATTCAATAGGGATTATTAATTTTACCGCAAAGGCGCAAAGACGCTAAGAATGTTAAATAGCGCTATGACATTAGAATAGCTTACTGATAAATTTAGAAAAAAAATTAATGGAAAGAATTAAAAGGTTAAAACTTTGCGTCCTTGCGTCTTTGCGGTAATAACTCACCACTTCATCAATTCTTCTATTTTTCCTTTCAGTTTCCCTTTTGCTAAAAAATTTTGTTCTAGCGTTGGAGCGAATGGAATCGCTGTATCCAAACTGGCAACCCGCATGACAGGAGCATCGAGGTATTGAAATAGATGCTCGCCAATCCAGGCGGCTATCTCGCCGCCAATACCGCCGGTTAGTGTATCCTCATGCAAAACCAAAACACGGTTTGTTTTTTTTACGGTTTCAGCAACGGCCTGTTGATCCCAGGGAAGTAAGGTTCGCAAGTCCAGAATATCTGCCTGCAACTCCGGCAATTGATTCATGATTTCTTTGGCCCAGTGAACACCCATGCCATAGGTAATGATGGAAAGATCGTTTCCTTCTGCTTCTAACTTTGCTCTCCCGATTTCAACGGTATAGTAATCGTCAGGAATCGTGTCTTTTAATGAACGGTAAAGTACTTTATGTTCAAAATATAAGTACGGATTAGGATCCTCCAATGCCGCATTCAATAATCCTTTCGCATCATAAGGATTGGAAGGGTATACAATTTTTAATCCGGGTGTATGGAAAAACCATGCTTCATTCGATTGGCTGTGAAAAGGTCCTGCAGCCGCACCCGCTCCAGTTGGCATACGGATCACAACATCTGCAGGTTGGCCCCAACGCCAATGGATCTTGGCCAGATTGTTTACAATCTGATTAAAGCCTTCTGTAACAAAGTCAGCAAACTGCATTTCCATCATCGCTTTCATTCCTTTTACAGACAACCCTAAAGCCGCGCCCACAATTGCCGCTTCACACAAGGGCGTATTGCGCACTCTTTCTTTACCAAATTGCTTTACAAATCCATCTGTAATTTTAAAAGCACCGCCATACTCGGCAATGTCCTGGCCCATCAGCACCAAGTCAGGGTAGCGTTCCATACTTTGCCGAAGGGCGTCACTAATTGCATCGATAAATCTTTTTTCCGAAGAAGTGTCAGAATTGGGCAAGACAACGTGTTGTACAAAGGGAGCATACACGTCATTCATTTCACGTTCGGTATCAGCCTCCGGGTAGGTTTCCTTATTCCCGAGTTGAATTCCTGTCTCGATTTCTTTTTTTAATTTTTTTCGAAGAATGTCGATATATTTTTCATCGATTACTTTTTCATCGAGAAGGAAGTGTTGATAGTTTTCAATCGGATCTTTCTTTGCCCAGGTTTCTATGAGTTCTTTGGGGACATATTTTATTCCTGAGGCTTCTTCATGCCCACGCATCCGAAAGGTCATCGCTTCCAGCAAAATTGGACGCGGATTTGCACGCATATCTTCAGCGTATTTTTTTATTGTATTGTATACTTCCAGAATATTATTGCCATCAACCTGAACCCCCTCTATACCATACCCGATAGCTTTATCAACAAAATTTTTGCAGCGGAACTGTTCGCTGCTGGGGGTTGATAGCCCATAGCCATTATTTTCAACTACGAATATGACTGGTAGTTCCCACACTGCTGCAGTATTGATGGCTTCATGAAAATTTCCTTCACTGGTACCTCCATCGCCATTAAAAACCACGGTTACTTTTTTTTCATTTTTTAATTTCGAGGCCAGCGCTATTCCATCAGCAATTCCATTTTGAGGTCCGAGATGGGAAATCATTCCAACAATATGATGCTCATTTGAACCAAAATGAAAGGATCGGTCGCGCCCCTTCGTATACCCCATCATGGTGCCCTGCCATTGTGCAAACAACCTGTCAAAAGGAACATTGCGTCCCGTAAAAACACCTAGGTTGCGATGCATCGGAAGGATATATTCATCCGGTTCAAGAGCCATGGCAATGCCCACAGCAGTGGCCTCCTGACCAATTCCACTAAACCATTTGCTTATTTTGTTTTGACGCAACAGGATGAGCATTTTCTCTTCAATCATTCTGGGGAACAAAAGTGCTTCGTAAAGGTCTTTTAAAAGCTGATCACTGTGGTTTTTTCGGTCGAACTGCATACGGATAAATTGTGGCACCAAGTTAAAAGGATTGTCTGACATTCCATTTGAATGGTTTACTTTTACGTTATGATTCGATTCAATGAGTTTACACTTTCCAATGGATTAAAAGTAATCGTACACGAAGACCCTACCGTTCAAATTGCGGTTATGAATATTTTATATGATGTGGGTTCTCGTGATGAAGCAGAGGCAAAAACTGGTTTTGCCCATTTATTTGAGCATCTGATGTTTGGGGGATCGGTAAATATTCCAAATTATGATGCGCCACTTCAACGGGTTGGTGGAGAGAATAATGCCTTTACCAATACCGATATCACCAATTACTATTTAACACTGCCTGCAGCTAATTTGGAAACCGGTTTTTGGTTGGAGTCGGACCGGATGTTAAGCCTGTCATTTGATCCTAATGTGCTGGAAGTTCAGCGTAAGGTTGTAATAGAAGAGTTCAAACAACGGTATTTAAATCAACCGTATGGAGATGTCTGGCTTAAGTTCAGACCCCTTGCTTACAAAAGCCATCCATATAAATGGGCTACCATTGGAAAGGAAATCAGTCACATAGAAATGGCAACAATGGAAGATGTAAAGGAATTTTTCTTTACGCATTATGTTCCCAATAATGCCATTTTAGTAGTGGCTGGAAATGTGGCAACCGAACAGGTTCGGGAATTGGCTGAAAAATGGTTTGGCCCTATTCCTTCCGGAAAGAAAAAGCAAAGGAAGCTTCCGGTCGAACTGCCTCAGGAAGAGAAGCGATTTTTAAAGGTGGAGGCAGATGTTCCTGCTGATGCGCTATACATGGGGTATCAGATGCCGGGTCGATTTGATCCGGATTACTATGCAGCGGATTTAATGAGTGACGTTTTGGGAAGAGGTGATTCTAGCCGACTGTATGAAAAATTGGTAAAGGAAAAGGAGGTTTTTTCTTCGATTTCCAGTTATGTTATGGGGACTATTGACCCAGGATTGTTAATCATTAGTGGTAGGGTAAAAGAGGGTGTATCAATTGCCCGGGCAGAACAAGAAGTACTGGACTTAGTCGATCAGTTTGTAATGGAAGGTGTAGATGAGCGTGAATTGGAAAAAGTAAAGAACCAGGCAGAGTCAACAATTGTATTTGGAGAGACGGATGTACTAAACCGTGCGATGGGACTAGCCTTTGCTTCATTATCGGGTGATGCTAACCTTATTAATGAAGAAAGTGAATTGATTAAAAAGGTAAGTGCAGCGAAAATTAAACAGATGGCGGCACAACTTCTACAGGAAAAGAAATCGACTGTGCTGCATTATGTTGGGAAGAATTAAAGGGAATAGATTTTCAGTCAAATCCAACGGTGTTTGCGGATCTTTTTAGCATTCGAATTTTAATCTCAAAACTTGCTTTCCGCTTTCTTCATGCGTGTACGCTTTTATTTGTTCGAAACCATACTTATCATAGAACGCTCGTCCAATTAGATTTTTTTAAACACTTCGACTTCTAAGACAGAATGTTTATTTCTGATAAAGTCAACTAATTTCGAACCAATCCCTTTTGAATGGTTTTCAGGTAAAACAAAAAGGCCACCAATTTCATTATCCATCATACTTGTGAAACCAACTATTGAATTATCAATTTCGTATACCCATGTTTCTGAATTGGGTATATAAATATTTGTCATATCTGATTTTACTTTCTCCACAAAACCGGAATCTAAAAAAGGATGAGCAAGTGTTGAAGATTGGTACCAAACGTTAATAATTTGTTCGAGATCTTGTGCGTTATGTTTTCTAATCATGATAACTTTAATAGGCTTGTATCTTATCTTTACCACTAATCTAGTAACTTTTTCCTTTAACAATCCCAATTGGAATGTTCTTCTTGTTGTCGAAATTAAAAAGGAAGACAAATGGTAAATGTCGTCCCCTCACCAAATTTGGATTTACATGAAATGGTTCCTTTAATGCGTTGCAAGGTTTCGCTAACAATATAAAGCCCCAGTCCTGATCCTTCGGAGCGGTCGGATGCGCGATAAAACATTTCAAATATCTTTTCGACATGCTCCTGTTCAATTCCGATACCGTTATCTGCTATTATAATACAAATTTTATTCATTGCGATTTCCGCATCACAGGTGATGATATGATCATTTTTTTGAGGATCCGTGTATTTAATTGCATTGGAGAGTAGATTGTTTACCACTACTTTAATTCTATTGGGGTCAGAAAATAGTGTCAGACCTTTTGCGATCTTGTTTTCGAAACGCATGGAATTTTTCGGGAACGAATACTCTAAATTTTCAAATGCCTGATTAAAAAATTCATGCAAAGGAATATCGGTATTTTCTATTTTGAGTCGCGAGTTCCTTGAATAGTCAGTCACTTCCTTAATGAACCCCTCCATCGTTTCAATTCGTTTTTTCATCATCGAAAAACAGATGGGTAAGTCGGCTGGATTGTCTGACTTTTCGGCTACATTAATTAATCCCAACAAAGAACTCAACGGAGCACGCATATCATGAGATGCACTATAAACGAAACGATCCAGCTCTTTATTGGTCTTCGCGAGCTCAATATTCTTACGAAGCAGTTCTTGTTCAGCAACTTTGCGTTCATTAATATCGATTAATGATCCAACCATCATTACCGGAATTGCATTTTCAAGTTTGATTACTCCGCTTACTAAAAACCATTTGTACTCACCATTTTTTACCTTTATTCTAAATTCGTTTTGATAGGATGTTTCACTTCCTGACTTTTTGAACATCATATCCTTACCTTCCTTATAATCTTCTGGATGCAATCTTTTTCGCAAGGATTCAATAGTGAAATCCTCAAGATCGTCTTCCTTATAGCCCATCAAAATTTTCCATTGTGGGCTTACAAAAATTGTTTTGTTAATTAGGTCGAGCTCAAATATTCCTGCTCTGGTTCCCTGCATTGCCAGTCGATAGCGAGCCCTGCTTTTCTTAAGTTCGTCATACGTTTTGGTTAATTCCGATTGACTACTCAACAACGTAAGTTCAGATTCCCGATTTCGGGCAATCAGAAAATAAATAATAAATGTTGTTGCAAAAAGGCTGAGACCAAAATTTGTAACTAAATTAATTTGTTGAACCTGCTCGGAATAGACCGGTGCTGTCAGGAAAGAAAAATCGGTAAGAAATGCAATGAGTGCCAGCGTGCACGAGAGTGCAGCAAAGAAAAAGCCCCAACCTTTGTATTTACTTCCAAACAATACAATTGCGGCTACTGCGGTAACGAAGAAAAAACTAAATACGCTCTGTTGATCCTGATCAACAGAAGCAAACAGAAAGACCACCAGATTTCCCAGGACCAGCATTAAAATGCTGGCCATGGCATACTGTGATTTTCGATTGAGATAGAAAATAAACATGGATCCGCCAATTGCTGACAGATACCACGGTAAAAAAGAAAAGGCCTGATTAAATAAATCGATTACGATATACACCAGGCAAATAAAAATCAGCAATAGGGCAATCTGCCCCCGTAACATTGCGTATTTGTATTCTTTGCGGGATGGAATGCGTTTGTTCCCGATAATTAATTTTCGAACATAAGGTCTCCACATCATGCTAATGGCTAGCGTTTCTTTTCTGCTTAAAGATAATGCATCTTTGTGGGAATAAAAGTGCGTTACGAGTATCAATAAATATGTTGCAATGAAAATTCGGGTAGGTCAGGGATTCGATGTACATCAATTGGAAATTGGTAAAGAACTATGGCTGGGTGGTATTCAGCTGGAGGCTGAAAAGGGCGCCACCGGACATTCTGATGCGGATGTCTTGCTACACGCGGTTTGTGATGCTTTGTTGGGAGCTGCCGGACTTCGTGATATCGGATTTCATTTTAAAAACACTGATCCACATTGGAAGGGAGCCGATAGCAAAATATTTTTAAAAGAAGTGGTAAACATGCTGAGAAACAAAAATTGGTCAATTGGAAATGTTGACTGCACTATTGTTTTAGAGAATCCAAAGATTAATCCATATATCGATAAGATGCGTGCTGTAATGGCACCCTTGATGAATGTTGATGTTGATGACATTTCTATCAAAGCGACTACAAATGAAACCATGGGCTATGTTGGCAGAGAAGAAGGTATTTGTGCATATGCGGTAGCCTTAATTCAACAACGTTAAAATGCAATCCCTGCGCATTATCCCAACTGCCGACGGGTCCAACTCCATTCTCAATACGCGTTTAAATGAGACGTATCATTCAACTCACGGAGCCATCCAGGAGTCAAGACACATTTTTATTGATCGGGGATTAGATTTTGTGTGCCAAGCAAATAATCTTTCAAAGATTAACATACTAGAAATTGGTTTCGGAACAGGGTTGAATGCATTGCTAACGCTACATTATGCAGAAGCAAATACAAAATCGATTTACTATGAAACGCTGGAAGCCTATCCTCTTGACGAATCTGTTTGGAAGGAATTAAATTATCCATCTCAAACACAAGACAAAAATGGATTTATGAAATTCCATTGTTCTGCCTGGAATCAACAGGAAGAAATAGCTCCCCATTTTATGCTATTGAAACGTGAAGCACGGTTACAGGAAGCGAAGTTTGAAGCGTCCTATTTTGATATTGTATATTTTGATGCTTTTGCGCCCACAACCCAGCCTGAACTTTGGGAAAAAGAAATGCTGAGCAAAGTAGTAGATGCATTAAAATCTTCCGGAGTCTTTATCACCTATTGTGCAAAGGGCCAACTTAAACGAGATCTGAAGGAATTGGGTATGAATGTTGAAAAACTGCCTGGTCCACCAGGAAAAAGAGAGATTATCAGAGGTGTTAAAAATTGAATGAGCAAGTCAATTGTTCGGGAATACGATTTTTTACTCGATTATTACCTGGAAGTTGAATTCAAGGATTCATCTTATTATTTAGGGTATCCGATACAGAAGTAATCTACCATGTAGAAAATTTGATTTTGGCTAAAAAAACCACATTTTATAAAATGACGGGTTAGTGACGGGCTTATTTTAGTATCTTATTTTCTGGCTCCCGTATTCTTGTTTGAATCAAAAATCAATGATGAAGCAACCAGCACTTGGCCAACGATTAGTTAGCCTTCGAAAAGAAAAAAATCTTACGCAAGAGGAATTGGTGGAACGCAGTCACGTGAGCGTTCGAACGATTCAGCGGATTGAATCAGGGGAAGTCGTTCCCCGGTTATCTACAATTAAGATTATTGCAAAAGCCTTATCAGTTGATTTTGAAAGTATTGTTCAAACAAATCAAAATCAAATGGAAAAAAACAAAAATTTTATCGGCAGCTTCTTCAACCCTGTCGGGAATTCCGAAGCAGGAAAGGCTGCATTGTTAACTGCAGCAGTTGCAGGAGTCATTTATTTACTATTGGAAATCATAAAGTTGGCCCTAGATATTGCATGGATGACAGAGACATTCGGTCGTGAAGGAAATATCATTTACGTTACCATTGTCGTTTGCCTGGTAAGTTCCTACTTTTTATTTATTAGAGGATTTATCATTCTTGGGCACTTATTTGAAAATGGGCTTTTGCGTGTCGTGGGTTTTATGCTCATTTTCGCCATGATCGCATTATCCGTTTTGGATACCTATACCTTATTCTACCTGCAGGCAGATCCGCTTCAAAGCTGGAAGGATTTATTATTTATTCCCTATGGAGCTGCCTCCGTGATGTATGGAGTGCTGGGAATTGTATTCGGAACCGCATTGTTAAAACTACAGGATGGAATGGGGGAGCTTTCAAAAGTAACCGGCATCCTGGAAATTGTTGCGGGTGTATTTTTGGTGACGGTCGTTCTATTTTTCCTCGGACTTACCATCCTGATCCCCGCCACTATTCTTGAGGTTATCTTGTTGTTTCGTGGGTATGAATATCTTTCAAAAGCACCTTCCGCAACGGTTTCAGCGGCCTAAGAACCGGTTAGTAAAAAATATGCTGTTTTTAATGGGGAACGATTTGAAATATCGGAGTTCCTTCAATTTGCTTCCTGAATCTATGGCAATCGGTCAAAATACATTCGAAATATTTTTCAATCGATTTCGATCGATTGCCATATTTTCAAATTCTAAAAGAGCGCAATCGTGTTCGGTAGTATTTTTTAACAAAAATCCCTTCTAGTAATAAAAATATTAAAAAAAGATCCTTCCTATTATAAAATTAATAACAATTCTGGGCATCGTTTAATAAATTTAAAATGCCAAATACGCGGTTTTGAATTTTGAAACGAATGGAAAAAGGACGACAGAAAGGTCTATATATACCCTCATTAGAGCATGATGCCTGTGGGATTGGATTTGTAGCCAATATTAATGGGGTACCCTCTGATGCCATTATCAGTGATGCCCTTACGATGCTGGAAAACATGGAGCATCGGGGTGGTCGTGGGAGCAGTCCGCAAACCGGTGATGGTGCCGGGATCATTTTTCAGTTACCCCATGCATTCTTCCATGCGGAAGCAAAAAAATTAGGATTTAGTCTGCCTAAAATTTTTGGAGTAGGTATGATTTTTTTTCCGCAAGATCAAAAAGTGAGGAATCAATGTCGTAAAGTACTTACCCAATCCATTCGTGAAATGGGATTGGATTTAATTGGATTTCGGGTTGTTCCGGTAGACCACAAAATTCCAGGTCCGGGGGCAGCGGAAGTAGAGCCTGTTATCGAACAGGTATTTGTTCAGCCTGTTGACGATAGCCTCTTTGTCGGGAAATCGTTTGAGCGTAAACTCTTCATCCTGCGAAACTATGTTTCCCATCAAATTGAAAAATTTGACCGTTCATTTTATATCGCCAGTTTTTCTTCCCGTACACTAATCTATAAAGGTCAACTGCGTACCGATCAGGTGCGGAAATATTTTTATGATTTACAAAATCCTGAATTAAAATCCGGGTTGGCAATTGTACACTCACGGTTTTCTACCAATACGTTTCCCAACTGGAAACTGGCTCAACCATTCCGTTACATTGCGCATAATGGTGAGATCAACACCATACGTGGTAATGTGAATAAAATGAAATCAAAGGAGGCACTTTTTCAAAATAGTCGCTATTCGAAAGAGGATCTAAAAAAATTATTACCGATTACACATGCCGAGTTGTCGGATTCGGCCAATCTTGATGCGCTTGTTGAGATGTTGGTATTGTCGGGGCGCTCGCTTCCTCATGTGATGATGATGTTGGTGCCTGAAGCCTGGCAGGACAACCGTTTAATGGATCCCCAGCGAAAAGCATTTTACAAATACCATGCCTCCATGATGGAGCCGTGGGACGGACCAGCTGCATTGGTTTTTACAGATGGCAAGCGGGTTGGGGCCACGCTGGATCGCAACGGACTTCGGCCGTTACGGTATTACATCACCCGATGCGGTCGTGTTATACTTTCTTCGGAAGCGGGATCACTTCCTATTGAACCTAAAAGTATTGTCGAGAAAGGCAGGATCACACCCGGAAAGATGATGATGGTAGATCTTGAAAAAGGAAAGGTATTCGGTGATGATATTGTAAAACGAATGGCCTATGAGGGAAAGCCGTATTATAAATGGATCATTCAGAATCGGGTAAAACTCCGGCTCGAGCCAGAACCTCAGGGATTTGCTCCTGATTTTAATCCGGAGACACTTGTACAACGACAGCAGGCATTTGGTTTTTCGGAGGAAGATATAAAAGTGGTGCTTCCACCGATGGCTATAAAAAGCTACGAAGCATTGGGATCAATGGGCGATGACACACCCCTCGCTGTTTTGTCCACCAACAGTCGGCATATCGCCGATTATTTCAAACAACATTTTGCGCAGGTAAGTAACCCTCCGATTGATCCGATTCGGGAACGATTAGTGATGTCACTTTTTACCCGTGTAGGATCCGGAAGGAATGTATTACGGGAAAGTGCTGCCCATACCAAGCAGGTGCATATTTCACATCCGGTATTGTCCAATCAGGATATTGAAAAGCTGCGGCGCATGCGGGGTAAAGGATTCGACCATATTACTATCCGGTGTGTTTTTAATGCCGATGGTAAACCGGGAAGAATGGAAGAAGCATTGAAACGGATTTGTAACGATGCAGAGGTAGCATCGCGTGCCGGAATTAAAATACTGATCTTATCAAACAAGCAGGTTTCGGTAACAGAAGCGCCTATTCCGTCAATGATAGCTACAGGTGCAGTACACCATCATTTGATAGACCGGAAGATTCGAATTCAGGCTGGTATTTTGGTAGAAGGTGGTGATATCTGGGAAGTCCATCACTTCGCTACGGTGATTGGCTATGGTGCGAGTGCGATTAATCCGTTTATGGCAATCGAAACATTGTCTACTTTAAATAGGGACGGCAAGTTGGGTGATGTTTTACCGGAAGAAACAATTTTTACGAATTATCAGAATGCAATCGGTAATGGCCTCTTGAAAGTAATGTCCAAGATGGGGATCAGTACGTTACAGTCGTATCAATCTGCTCAAATTTTTGAAGCACTGGGTATAGGCAATGAAGTGATCGAAAAATGTTTTAAAGGTACGATCAGTCGTATTGATGGATTGACTTTTGATGATTTGGCAAATGAAGTATTAATCCGTCATCAAATAGCATTCGGGAATGAAAAGGGGCGTTTACCGATCGGTGGAATTTATCAGTGGAAAAGAAAGGGCGAACGACATCTCTTTAATCCGGAAACGATCCATGCACTTCAGCAATCAACACGTACCAATAATTTCGAACTCTATAAAGAGTTTGCGGCGAAAGTGAATGACCAAACTAAAAAGTCATTAACACTTCGTGGACTCATGGAATTTAAAAAGCGGGCGCCAATTCCTCTTGAAGAAGTTGAGCCATTGGAAGGTATCCTTAAAAGATTTGTATCGGGTGCGATGTCATTCGGTTCGATTTCCTTTGAAGCACATACCACATTGGCGATTGCTATGAATCGCATTGGAGGTAAAAGTAACAGTGGTGAAGGTGGAGAGGACAGTATTCGCTATACACCTCTGCCCAATGGTGATTCTATGCGATCCGCAACCAAGCAGGTGGCTTCGGGAAGATTTGGTGTTACCAGTTATTACCTGGCGAATGCAGATGAACTGCAAATCAAAATGGCACAGGGAGCAAAACCCGGTGAAGGTGGACAGTTACCTGGCCATAAAGTTGACGATTGGATTGGTCGAGTCCGGCACTCAACTCCCGGTGTAGGTCTAATTTCTCCGCCTCCCCATCATGATATTTATTCGATTGAAGATCTTGCACAGTTAATTTTTGATTTAAAAAATTCAAATCGAAATGCGCGTGTGAATGTGAAACTCGTTTCGCAGGCCGGTGTTGGAACAGTGGCAGCGGGGGTGGCAAAAGCAAAAGCAGATGCGATTTTGATTTCCGGAGCGGATGGTGGAACCGGTGCTTCGCCGATCAGTTCGATCCGACATGCCGGTCTGCCATGGGAACTGGGTCTTTCAGAAGCCCATCAAACGTTGGTGAAAAATAATTTAAGAAGTCGTGTAACCGTGCAAACCGATGGACAAATCCGAACCGGTAGGGATATTGCCATTGCTACTTTATTGGGAGCAGAAGAATGGGGTGTAGCGACTGCAGCATTGGTAGTTGAAGGTTGTATCATGATGCGTAAATGTCATCTGAATACCTGCCCGGTAGGAATTGCTACTCAGGATCCTGAATTGCGAAAGTTGTTTACGGGGAATCCCGATCATGTTGTGAACTTTTTCAGGTTTCTGGCACAGGATCTTCGTGAAGTAATGGCTTCGCTTGGGTTCAAGACCATCAATGAAATGGTGGGCCGTACAGATGTATTACGGATGCGGGAAGAAAAAAATCATTGGAAATTAAAGCGCCTCGATCTTTCCCCGATTTTATACAGGGAAGCACCAAGAGAACATGTGGGAGTGTTCAAGCAAATGGATCAGGATTTTGAATTGGAAAAAATTCTAGACTGGAAACTGGTTGAAGCAGCCCGCCCGGCATTAGAAGAAGGCAACGTTTCATCCGGAAAATTTTCCATTCGAAATACCGACAGGGCGGTGGGTGCTTTATTGTCGAATGAGGTTTCAAAGAAATACAATGGAGAAGGACTGCCTGCCGATACCATACAATTCAAGTTTAAGGGTTCGGCCGGACAAAGCTTTGGAGCATTTGCTGCTCCCGGTATCACCTTTGAGTTGGAGGGGGAGGCTAATGACTATTTCGGAAAAGGACTTTCAGGAGGTAAGCTTATCGTATATCCAGATAAAGAATCTTCCTTTAAGCCGGAAGATAATATGATCATTGGAAACGTAAGTTTTTATGGTGCCACTTCCGGGGAGGCCTACATTCGTGGGCAAGCCGGGGAGCGTTTTTGTGTTCGAAACTCAGGCGTAAATGCGGTCGTCGAAGCAGTTGGAGATCATGCTTGTGAATATATGACTGGCGGAAAGGTAGTTGTATTGGGTCCAACGGGTAGAAATTTTGCCGCCGGGATGAGCGGTGGTGTTGCTTATATATTCAATCCTGAAAAATCATTTGATAAGCTTTGCAATAAAGAAATGATTGAGTTGGAAATGTTAGAGGATGAAGATAAAGCTGAGGTTTACGAGATGATTAAAAATCATTTTCACTATACAGCCAGCGATCCGGCTGAATGGATTATAGATAACTGGGAAATTGCAAAAGATCATTTTATTAAAATAATGCCACGGGATTATAAAGCTGTATTGGAGAAACAAAAATTAGAAAAGGAATTAGCGGAGGCAAATTAAGAACCTATGAGTCATATTGACGGATTTAAAAAGTATAAACGCGAGTTACCTTCTTCACGTGATCCGAAAGAGCGGATAAACGATTATAAGGAAATCTATTTACCTTTTGACGAAGCGAAGACTAACCACCAGGCTGCACGATGTATGGATTGCGGTATTCCTTTTTGCCATAGTGGTTGTCCATTGGGGAATAACATTCCTGATTTTAATGATGCTGTTTACAATCAGGATTGGGAAGAAGCCATCCGTATTTTAAGCAGTACCAATAATTTCCCCGAATTTACCGGACGAATTTGCCCTGCGCCGTGCGAGGCGAGTTGCGTACTGGGAATCAATAAAGATCCGGTGGCAATTGAATATTTGGAGAAGACCATTGCTGAGAAGGCATTTGAAAAAGGGCTTATAAAAGTTCAAACACCAACAAAGCGCACCGGTAAACGGGTTGCTGTTGTGGGCTCAGGGCCCGCAGGTCTTGCGGCAGCGGATCAGCTTAACAAAGCTGGTCATTGGGTTACCGTTTTTGAAAGAAGTGATCGGATTGGCGGGTTGCTTCGTTATGGTATTCCTGATTTCAAGTTGGAAAAGCAAGTGATCGATCGCAGGTTGAAATTCATGGAAGAAGAAGGAATCATCTTCCGAACCAGTGCTCATGTAGGGGTTAATGTAAGCCCGCGACAATTGACAGACGATTTTGATGCGCTGGTATTGAGTGGGGGAGCTTCCGCGCCACGAAATCTTCCCATCCCCGGCAGAGATCTTAAGGGAGTTCACTTTGCTATGGAATTCTTGACCCAGCAGAACAAGCGGGTGGCAGGCGATAAGCTCACTGAAAAAGAAATTTTGGCAACAGGTAAACATGTGCTGGTGATTGGTGGAGGTGATACCGGTTCGGATTGTGTGGGTACTTCACATCGTCATGGTGCCAAAAGTGTCTTACAAATTGAATTGCTTGCGAAGCCTCCTCATGAAAGAGATGAAGATAATCCATGGCCGCGTTGGCCGATGATTTTGCGTACTTCTTCCTCTCATGAAGAAGGAGGCGAGCGGCAATGGTCGATTCTCACAAAAGAATTTATTGATGATGGCGCCGGAAATGTGAAAGGTTTAAAAGTTGTAGACATTGAGTGGGTTGTGAAAGATGGCAAGCCACAATTTGAAGAAGTTGCAGGAACAGAGCGTGAATTGGCATGTGATCTGGCTTTGCTTGCAATTGGTTTTGTCGGTGCAGAAAAAGGAGCCCTTTTGGATGAACTGGAAGTTGAGCTTGATCAACGTGGAAATATAAAAACGGAAAATTATATGACGAATAAGACCGGTATTTTTAGTGCCGGGGATATGCGCAGAGGACAGTCACTGGTAGTGTGGGCGATTTCAGAGGGAAGAGAAGCGGCAAGAGCAGTGGATGAATGGTTGATGGGCCAGTCGACGTTGGAATCAAAAGATGAATCACTCGTAAGCCTGGAACGAATAGCTACATAAAGATACTCTTCATATGAGTTAGGTTAGTGTTGAGGCGGTTTTCGAAAGGAAGTCGCCTCTTCTATTTTTCTTTTGTGGGTTCGTGAAGGGATTGCGGGTTCGTGCAGGTACGAACCGTGGCGGATATGCTCATGCAGAAACACCGCTACAAGTGACATGTTAGCGGTTCGAGAAAGAACCGTGTCGGAAAATCATCCCCAGCCGAGGTTCGTGTCTTCAGCCGAGGTTCGTGTCTTCACGAACCTGTAGCGCCATCATCAGAATTTCAATTAATTACCGGCGTTCACGGTTTCTTGCTCGAAATTCTTACTCATAATCCCTGCCGAGGTTCGTGTCTTCACGAACCTGAAGTTACCTCACTTGCTAACCCGATTAAATTTCCCATAACCGGAATAAGTTTTTACTTTTGAGTCGGTCAACGCTTATAAAAATGGGGAGCAGCAAAAAAGTTAAAATCGGAACCGTGCAGATGTCGTGCACCGCAAGTCCGGCAGAAAACCTGGCAAAAGCACAGGAGAAGATTCCTCAGCCGAGGTTCGTGTCTTCACGAACCTGAAGTGAACATAGAATATATGAACCGGTTAAAATTCATTTCTTATATCTTTTAGAAATGAGAATTCTTTAACTCCGAGTTCATAGAATTTGGCACTTGAATACCGGTAATCACAGGGATCTTTCACAAGACCGCGGGATAGTGGATTGTCGTGTATATAATCCATTTTTGTTTGCGGATTCGTGAAGACACGAACCGTGGAGGAAGTTCCATAGCTCCAGGGGTGACGGTTAGCGGTTCGAGAAAGAACCGTGTCGGAAAATCATCCCCAGCCGAGGTTCGTGTCTTCACGAACCTGAAGTGAACATAGAATATATGAACCGGTTAAAATTCATTTCTTATATCTTTCAGAAATGAGAATTCTTTAATTCCAAGTTCATAGAATTTGGCACTTGAATACCGGTAATCACAGGGATCTTTCACAAGACCGCGGGATAGTGGATTGTTGTGTATATAATCCATTTTTGTTTGTGGATTCGTGAAGGCACGAACCGTGGCGGATATGCTCATGCAGAAACACCGCTACAAGTGACATGTTAGCGGTTCGAGAAAGAACCGTGTCGGAAAATCATCCCCAGCCGAGGTTCGTGTCTTCACGAACCTGAAGTGAACATAGAATATATGAACCGGTTAAAATTCATTTCTTATATCTTTCAGAAATGAGAATTCTTTAACTCCAAGTTCATAGAATTTGGCACTTGAATACCGGTAATCACAGGGATCTTTCACAAGACCGCGGGATATTGGATTATCGTGTATATAATCCATTTTTTGATATGCAACATCCGTTGTAAACAAGTGAATTGCCATTGGATCACGCTGCCAGAATTCAAAATCTTTATTATTTGCATCTACCCAATATTTTGATAGTTTATTGAACCCTTCCTTCCTCAGCTTTTTTTTAAATAGATGTGCAGTAAATTTCAGAAATGATGCACTTGGCTTTTCTTTTCCATTGAGTTTGTTAATTCTCCAGATAAGGTGAACATGGTTGGGCATTATAACAAAAGTAAAAACATCAATCATTTCCTGGTTACTTAAAAATTGAAGTGAGTTTATTATGATATCTTTATAATCATCAGGCTCCAATAAGTTTTGCCATTTATTAATGGTGGCAGTCCAGAAGTATATCTCGCCTAATTCAACATAGGATACCCTGCGTTTATGTTCCATAACAGCTAACGGTTTTTGGTGGTTTAGATGCCGACCCCCAACAAAATGATCTTTACTAGGTTCAATAAACAAAATTTAGCGGTTATATCCGCACACACTAAACTGGTATGGTTTCGCGAAGACATGAACCATAGCGGAAGCGGGTATATCCTCACAAATCAAACGTAAATAGAAGAATATCGGCCTCAGAGGTGACATGCTTAGCGGTTCGTGAAGACACGAACCGTGGCGGACGTGGGTGATATGCTTAGTGGTTCGTGAAGACACGAACCGTGGCGGACGTGGTTGATATGCTTAGCGGTTCGTGAAGACACGAACCGTGGAGGACGTGGTTGACGTGCTTAGTGGTTCGTGAAGACACGAACCGTGGCGGACGTGGTTGACGTGCTTAGCGGTTCGTGAAGACACAACGAACCGAGAAGACACGAACCATGGCGGATGGGTGATATGCTTAGCGGTTCGTGAAGACACGAAACATGGCGGGTTCCTAAAAGGCCTCTTCACTTCATATGAAGTTAGGTTATGTTAAGGCGGTTTCGGAACGGGATCGCCTCTTCCTTTGAGCCCGGTTGATTAGCCCGGCATCATCATGAGATTCCCGCCAAAGGTTCGTGTCTTAAGCCGAGGTTCGTGTCTTCACGAACCTGTAGCGCCATCATCAGAATTTCAATTAATTACCGGCGTTCACGGTTTCTTGCTCGAAATTCTTACTCAGAATCCCTGCCAAGGTTCGTGTCTTCACGAACCTGAAGTTACCTCACTTGCTAACCCGATTAAATTTCCCATAACCGGAATAAGTTTTTACTTTTGAGTCGGTCAACGCTTATAAAAATGGGGAGCAGCAAAAAAGTTAAAATCGGAACCGTGCAGATGTCGTGCACCGCAAGTCCGGCAGAAAACCTGGCAAAAGCACAGGAGAAGATTCGCGATGCTGCCAAAAAAGGAGCTCAAATAGTTTGTTTGCAGGAGCTATTTACATCCCTGTATTTCTGTGATGTTGAGGACTACGAAAATTTTAATCTTGCCGAACCCATTCCAGGGCCTTCTACGGATGCGTTGGCCATCCTGGCAAAAGAATTAGGGGTTGTGATTATCGCCTCGCTGTTTGAAAAACGGACTCAGGGATTATATCACAACACGACTGCAGTGCTGGATGCAGACGGAGCGTACTTAGGAAAGTATCGGAAGATGCACATCCCGGACGACCCGGCATATTATGAAAAGTTTTATTTCACCCCCGGGGATCTTGGATACAAAGTTTTCAAAACCAGGTTTGCAACCATCGGAGTATTAATCTGTTGGGATCAATGGTATCCGGAAGGGGCCCGGATTACTACTTTAATGGGTGCAGAGGTTTTGTTTTACCCAACAGCAATCGGGTGGGCAACTGCACAGGATGCGGAAACAAATGATGAACAGTTTAATGCCTGGCAAACCATTCAACGTTCCCATGCAATCGCCAATGGCGTTCACGTAGTCGGTGTTAATCGAGTAGGTTTGGAACAGAATGGAGCAATGAAATTTTGGGGTGGATCCTTTGTTGCCAACCCGTTTGGCCGGTTACTCTACCGGGCTTCTCATGATCAGGAAGAAGTCAATGTGATTGAAGTAGATTTGAATGAAAGCGATCGGTACAGAACACACTGGCCATTCTTGCGCGACCGAAGGAT
This sequence comes from uncultured Cytophagales bacterium, assembly GCA_942491425.1. GTDB lineage: Bacteria > Bacteroidota > Bacteroidia > Cytophagales > Cyclobacteriaceae > JBGTGG01. The sequence goes on along the minus strand of CALOAV010000094.1, from coordinate 75,995 downwards.
TGATTCCTACCAGCCGATTACCAGGCGTTATATAGACGAAGACTAGTATGCTGAATGTAAAAACGCCCAAGGAACTCGGTTATTATTTCCCTGCAGAATTTGCGCAGCATTCAGCCACCTGGTTAAGCTGGCCCCATAAGGAGGCGTCCTGGCCGGGGAAGATCGAAACCATTTTCCCGGTTTATGCCGATTTTATTAAACATGTGGCAGAAGGAGAACTGGTCAACATTAATGTTGTAGATGACACTATGAAAGAAAAAGCTACGCGCTTTTTAGAGAAAGCCGGTGCAGATCTTTCCAAGATAAACTTTTTCATTCACCCCACGAATGATGCGTGGTGCCGGGATCATGGGCCGGCCTTTCTGATTAATCCGAAGGCGGAACACAAAAAGATTATTGTCGACTGGGGGTATAATGCCTGGGGAGACAAATATCCTCCATATGATCTGGATGATGATATTCCAACCCTAATTGCTACTTATTATGACATTCCGGTAGTCTACCCCCGTATCGTTATGGAAGGGGGATCGGTAGAATTTAATGGAGCGGGTACGTTACTCACGACAACTGCTTGTTTGCTGAACCCGAATCGAAACCCGCACCTTACACAAAATGAAATTGAGGAGTACCTGTACAACTATTATGGAGTTGAGCATATTTTATGGTTGGGCGAGGGTATTGTTGGCGATGATACGGATGGTCATATTGATGATCTGACCAGGTTTGTAAGTGCAGATACAGTTGTTACGGTGGTGGAGCATAATAAGCAGGATGAAAACTACAAACCCCTTCAGGATAATTTAAAAAATTTAAAACGAATGCGATTAGAGAATGGTAAGCAAATGCATATAGTCGAATTGCCCATGCCATCTCCACGGATGTATGAAGGACAACCATTGCCTATGTCATATGCTAACTTTTATATCTGCAATAAATATGTGGTGGTTCCTGTTTTCAATGACAAGAATGATGAGAAATGTCTGGATATTCTTCAGCAATGCTTTCCGGAGCGAAAAGTTGTGGGTTTAGATTCTTCGGATATAATTTGGGGTCTGGGGTCTTTTCATTGTTTAAGTCAACAGGAGCCGTTCGTATAAATTGAAGCAATAAATGATAGAAAGACCCAAATCATCTGATATCTTGTGATCCTTAATAGCAAATTGGTTGTGAATCGATTTATTGGCATCTGTGTACTCGTATTTTTCGTGCATTTATCCTATGGTCAGGATAAGTTAGATAGCCTTACCGTTACAATTCAAGATGAACAGACACTCTTGCAGGTGTGCCTGGATATCGAGAAGAATACACCGATACGATTTTATTTCGTACCCGATTGGATTGATAAAATCCATGTCGATAAGTCTTTTTCCGGGTTAAGTATTCGGAGTGTGCTTTCAAAAGCTGTTGCTGAAGCTGAAGTCGATTTTTTTGTGTTTGATCAATACACCATTGTTTTTTTTAAAGATCCTACCGGGGGGAAGATGCGGGATAGTTTTGTAGAAAATGCGGAGCGGAATAAGATTAAAGTTGATCAGATTGATATCGGAAAAGACAATGGATATGTTCGCGAAGTAGTCCTCAAAGGCAGCGTTCAGGACCGTGAACAGAAGAGTTCTCTTGTTGGCGCATTGGTATACATTAATGGAGAAAATATTCAAACCGCTACCGATTCCGAGGGTAAGTATCAAATCAAACTTTCAAGTGGGGAATATATTATTGGCTTTAAGTATGTGAATTATGAAGAGCGCATTGTAAGACTCAATATTTTTGAGGATGGTGAAATAAACATAGAATTGGATGAATTGCCAACAACCTTAAAGGAAGTGATCGTATCAGATAAGTCTATTACCACAAGCAGGGTAGGAGAATCTTCTATTAAAATGACAGACTTGACACGCGCACCAACGTTTCTTGGTGAGGCGGATATTGTCAAGCAGTTGCAAACGCAACCAGGGGTAACATCAGTTAGTGAAGCAAGTTCAGGCTTTAATGTCCGTGGAGGGGGAGTTGATCAAAATTTGGTACTGTACGATGGGGTTCCGGTATTTAATACGTCACATGCTTTTGGATTCTTTTCCGCTTTTAATGCAGACGCCATCAATGAAGCATCTTTTCAAAAGGGTGGAATTTCTGCAGAATATGGAGGAAGGGTTTCCTCTGTACTTAGAATGGTTTCAAAAGAAGCCGACTATCGTAAATGGGAAGGAGACTTTGGTATTGGTTTGGTTTCCAGTAATCTTACAGTAGGCGGACCCTTAAAACGCGATAGCAGTTCCATGATGATATCGTTCCGGACCACCTACTCCGATTGGATTTTGAACCTGTTACAAAACTCCTATAATGATATTGAGGAGAGTTCTGTTTTCTTTTTTGATGGATCTGTAAAGTATGCCCAAAAATTAAAAAATGGGGGCAAACTAACTTTTTCTTCTTATGTCAGTCGTGATAAATTCACTTTATCGAATGACACAATCAATAGCTGGCAGAACCTCACTGCCTCGTTTCGCTATGACAATAAAATAAATAATGAATTATTCTATAGTGCAGGACTATACATTGGGAATTACTCCTTTAGTGTTGAAAAAGATGAGCCTTCAACTGCATTCAAATTAAAATACAATACATTTTATCCTTCACTTAAATTCGATTTTAATTTAGATAAGCCAAGAAATAAGTTTGCTTTTGGTGCTCATACAACTTTTTATAATTTCAGACCTGGTGATCTGAATCCCACCTCCCCGCAATCCAATAGCCAGTCAATTAGTATTCCGAGCGAAAACTCATTTGAAAATGCGATCTATTTTAGTGATAACTTTTTCATGGGCGAAAAATTTAATATTGAGGCCGGAATCAGGCTCTCCGTTTTTACCAGGTTGGGACCTGCCACGGTATATATGTATAAACCGGAAGCACCCAAAGAACCTTATAATATTGTTGATTCGCTGGTATATGGAAGCGGTCAAAATATTAAGACGTATTTCGGGCCGGAGCCACGACTCTCCTTGCGGTACATGATCGATTTACAGTCATCAATAAAATTTGGATACAATCGAATTTATCAATACATCCATCTGATCAGTAATACAGCGTCTGTAACCCCTGTAGATATTTGGCAATCCAGCGATACGTATTTCAAACCTCAGGTAGGTGATCAGGTTTCATTGGGATATTTCAGAACCTCGAGGAATAAAAAATTCGATTTTCAGGTTGAGATGTTTTATAAATACATTCAAAACATTCTGGATTTTAAAGATGGTGCGAATTTGATTTTAAATCCACAATTAGAGACGGCATTATTACCAGGCAATGGAAAATCGTATGGTTTTGAAGTAGCCATTACCAAATTGACGGGAAGGTTGACAGGAGGCATTAACTATACACCTATTCAAGGTCTTTACGTCAGGTACAGGGAGCTTTTGATACTGAGACTATCAATAAGGGTGCGTATTATCCGGCGAACTATGATCAACCCCATATCATCAATTTGAATTGGCGGTTAAGCATTGCCAGAAAGGTTTTCTTTTCCGGAACTTTCCTATACCATACAGGACGCCCCATTTCTTTTCCTCTGGCTGCATATGAAATTAATCATGTGCCTGTTATTGATTTTTCAGATCGGAATAATTATCGAATTCCTGATTATCATCGACTGGATCTGGCCCTTGTTATCGAAGGAAACAATCGGAGAAAAAAGCGTGTTGAAAGTAATTGGGCAATATCAATTTACAATGTATATGGAAGGAAGAATCCGTATTCTGCCTTTTTTGAGAACAATGTTGCCGGTAGTGTGAAGCCGTATCAGATAGCACTGATTGGAGTACCAATTCCATCAATAACGTACGGGTTAAAGTTTTAACAGATGAAATTATCAAGAATATTTATTTGGTTGCTTATTATTTCTGCTGCGTGCATTGATCCGCTATCGATTGACCCTACCACCAGCCTGAAACGATTAATCGTAGATGGATTGATAACGGATCAGGAAGGACCTTATGAGGTAAAGTTATTTTACTCGAATGATATTAACACAACAAAATTAGTTCCATTCCAATTGGCGACCGGAGCTACCGTATTTATTCGTGACGATTTAGGGAGCTCCGTTCAATTATTCGAAAATGAACCGGGTGTTTACACCTCACAAATCGGTCAGTTAGTAGGACAGGTTGGGAGGAGTTATTCATTAACTATTCTGATCGACGAGAAGGAATATGAATCTGCTCCGCAAGTGATGAAACCAGCTGGTGAAATTGAAGATGTTCGATTTGAATTTGAAGCCGAGGGATTGGATGGGTACAACGGAGCGAAAGATGATGCCTTTATCGTCCGCATCGATGCAACGGGGATCCCGGGGGAGGACAATTTTTACAGATGGAGATGGACTACTGTCTTTAAAGCCCAGACGTATCCGGAGCTCAGGGTACGACCGACACCCCGGGGTGATATTCCTGATCCGGAACCGTGCAGCGGGTATATCTATACGGGCGGACAATTGGTTCAGGTGGATGATTGTACATGCTGCTTTTGTTGGGCATATGGGTATAGCCCGGCAGCAATCGTATCGCAGAATACGGTTGTGAGTGGTCTGGAATTTAATAATCTGTATCTGGGAAAAATTCCAATTACACCGATGCATTATTATGACCGGTATCACATTTCTGTTCAGCAGCTAAGCCTCTCAACGGAAGCTTATGATTATTGGAATTTGGTTCAAAAGCAACAAGAGGGATCCACCAGTCTATTTCAACCAAATGCAATTAAGATTAGAGGAAATATAACTTGTGTTACAAATCCTGAGGAGGATGTACTTGGTTTTTTTGGTGTTTCTGCAATTAATGTAACGGAATTTTTTATACCCGAGGATTTAGTTCCATATGATTTAGGGGAAATTCCTATTGTTCCATTCTCCTGCAATTCATATTATAAGTTCTCGACACTTGAAGAACCAATGTTTTGGTAATGCGCTATCTCACCTCACTTGTTATTTTTCTTTTTCTGATTCCCGTTGAATCAAAAATGCTTATCGCAAAGTCCAGCGGCAAACGAGCATGAATTAATATTTATTTTTAATCAGCCTAAGTATTCATCTGGAGATACAGCTTTTTTTGCAGCCTCACTGCATGGATTTTCCTCACAAATTAGTAGTGGAAAGCGGGTTATTGGAGTCTCTCTCGTTGATTCGCAAAATGCGATCCTATATTATAATCGTACCATCTTTCAGGATGGCACGGGATACGGGCAATTGATTCTGCCCAAAGATTTACCCTCCGGGGCGTATTGGATGATGGCTGAAATTGAAGGGCTGAATTCAAATGAAATTTTTAAATCGCCGTTTATCGTGTCCGGAAAATTTAGCTACCCTTCTTTTCATGAAGATAGGCTAGATTTAATTCAGGGAAATTTCTCTACAGATCCAAAAACTCCAGGTCGCAGACATTCCATAAAAGTAAAGTTAGCCCCTGCTGAGAATATTGGTGTTGACGATGACATGACTGTTTCGGTATTTAAGGAATCCTTATTTCCAGTGAAGGAACAGGGGCAATCAACAATTTTAAAGCTTGTTTCGACGGGAGACATGCAAGAGGATGGGTTGAATAAAAAAAGCAATCCCTATTTTTTTAAAGGAACGGCTGTTTTTAGTAATTCAAAAAATGTACCACCGGACTCCACCCAACTGGTCTTTTATTTGAATCGCAATGATTTTATTTTTCAGGTATTTACAAATTCACGTGGTGAATTTAGTTTTCCGTTATTTAAAAATTTCTCAAATGAAGAAGTATTTTATTCTGCTTTTGTGAAAGGAGTGAAGGTAGATAGTATTGTACTTGATATTAAGGATTTTCAGTATACAGGTGAAAAAATCAATGTCGATCCATCGAAAATTCCTGATCCATTTTTCCAATATCAGGAGAAACTGAAATCAATCGAGGATTCGTACAGGTATTTTGCAAACAACCAAAAAGTAAACACGGTTGAGAATAGTGACTGGTGGCCCGAGGTTGATTATGAAGTGAATTTGGAAAAATTAGAGCCCTTTATTACAATGGAGGAGGTCTTTCAGAATGTGATTTCACTCGTCCGTTATAAAAAATCTCCGGATGGGGACGGGGTCCGTGTTTTCCTTAAGAAAATAACAGAGTATGCAACAAAGGATCCGATTTTTATTATTGATGGTACAATGACGGATAATGTTCATTATTTCGTTAATCTGGATCCGGTCCTGGTAAAGCGAATTGGGATTTGTCGTACTCCCGAGATTTTAGGCCGGTACGGGCTGCTTGGGGAAAATGGAATTATCGTTGTGGAGACAACAAATAAATCACTGCCATGGAATGCGCGAACCGGGAATAGCTTTTTGGTAACAGGAATTTCCAATGGTATGGAGTTTCATGAATCGAAGATTCAGCAAAATAATCGTGTGCCGATATTTAAGCCATGCCTGTATTGGAATCCGAAGTTGGTCCGAAATGAGACAGGCGGCTATGAATTCCAGTTCAATACATCCGATGATCTTGGATATTTTATAATTCAATTTACGAGTAAGGATAAGACGGGAAGAATTTATTCAAGACAGGAGCGAATCCAGATCGTACCTTAATTGAAATAAAATAATTTTTTTGGGGTAATACAAGAATCCAGCGCTACATCCAATTCATTGACATCTTCTATTTTTTCAATGGGCGAAAAAAATGAAACACCGATTTTTAAAGTACCGGATCGGCACTCACTTAACAACTTGTCGTAGTAACCTTTGCCATAACCAACCCGATGCCCGGCTTTATCAAAGGCCAATAAGGGCACCATTACAAGATCAATATCCTTGGTTCGGGTTTTCTCCCCAAACCGAGGCTCTTCTATTCCCCACTTATTTTCTTTCAGTTGTTCTCGGGATTCCAAATAGAAATTTTCTAATAGCTGACGTTCAGTATTGACCCTCGGAACCGAGAATCGAATGGCAGGCATTTCTTTTATTATTCGTTCGATAATTAACCAGGTGTTGCATTCTTTGTATTTGACCATAGGAATAAAAATATGGATCACCTTTATTCCATCCAGGTTAATTTCTCTAAAAAAGTGATTCGCTATTTCTTGATTTCGATTGGTGTATTCAATATCTGATAGCGCCAGCCGTTTTTCAAGATAGGCAGAACGTAGCTCTTTTTTAAGCATGGGAAAGTACATTGAACCTAAAATCCAACGGGTCAAAAAACCGTACTAACTTTTCGATAAACGCCGGATCATCCTGATAAAAATTCAAAAAATTATCGGTGCGTTCCTGGAGGCTTCCATTGGGAAATAATTCATTTTTCACTGCTTCGATTTGACGAAAGCGGTCTTCGTGCAATCTTTTTTCAGCCCGAATCATTTTCTTTTCGATTTTCTCCAAACTGGAATGTGCCCGCTTTGCTTCAGCCGCCAGAAAACGTTCCAGCGTTATATCAATACTTTTCGCACGATCCTGAAGCTGATGAAACAGTTCCCGAACAGTTTGCTGCTCGGTGGTAGTCGTTAAATTGTTTTCTGAGAACTTGAGTACCCAGTTTTTTATAATGGTCTCCTGATTATCAAAAAAATCTGCAGTGGTTAATCCTGTCTTTTCTATTTTCCGTTGAACGGGTGACGATACGATCAACGCAAAATTTCGCGGCATAAGAATTGGAAAGGGGGTGTTAAAATGCTCAAAAATCGCCTTTAATTGCAACCAGTAGACAACTTCGGAGGGTCCACCGATATAGGCCAGGTTTGGTAAAATGAATTCTTCGTAAAGCGGTCGAAGAATCACATTGGGGCTGAATTTTTCAGGGTGCTCATGGATCAAATTTTTGATTTCATTTTTTGAAAATCGAATGTTGGTATCGACAACCTGAAAACCATCTCCATCACTTTCTATTCTTGAACGCAGCCCTTTTTCTAAATAGAAAAAATTTATTTCACGTGCATTTACTTGTGTTTTATAGCCGAGTTCATCAAGTTGGGCACTTGTTTTATCCACTGCCTGTTGAGGTAAGTGGTTGAAAAGGTCATCCTCCATAATGGGAATGAACAATTTTTTAAGTTCAACATGGTCGGCATCCACAACCAGTAATCCCTCATTGCCAAATAAATCATTCACATAACATCGTACCGCATCGCTAAGGGTTCCATGATTCAGATAGGCTTTCTTAAAGACATCTGTGTTGCCGGGTAATTGCTCGAGGATGGTGGCAATTCCTGATGGATCGAAATGGCCCACGGCGCCCTGCTGATCAGTTTCCCAGACGAATTTTTTCCCGTACAATCGAAAATATTTAATTTCATCATAATCATGATCCTCCGAAGCCATCCAGTAAACAGGAATAAAATTGTATTCAGGATATGTCTTCTTAAGAATTTTACAGGTATTGATGACGGTTACAATCTTGTAAATGAAGTACAAAGGGCCTGTAAAAATATTTAACTGATGACCGGTGGTGATTGTAAAGGTTTTGTTGTCTTCAAGTAATTTAATATTTGAATCAACCAAATTTTCCCTTTCAAGTTCGTCGTATTGGCTGGATAATGTTTCCGCCAAAATAATCCGCGAACTTTTGGGAAATGAACTCTCTTTTTCTGCTAATTGATGTTTGAAGTTTTCAAGCGTCGGGAAGTGATTATAAAAAGGTTGTAGAGAGCTCTGTCCGCTAATGTAATCAAGAAAAAAAGTAGAAAAGGAGTTGGTTTGCTGAAAATTGAGTTTGGTGTGCTGCATTGGTTGAATAATTTCTACTTCTTGAACGGTTTCAATTTCTTAAAGTTCTTATTTTTAAACGGCACCAATCAAATCAAAAGCCGATGCGTCTGTTATCTTGACATTCACGAAATCCCCGATCCGCAAATATTCATTCGAGGCAATAATCACTTCATTATCTACTTCCGGGGAATCAAATTCTGTCCGGCCAACAAACTCACCTCCTTCTTTCCGATCAACCAAGACACGGTAGGTGTTGCCTATTTTTTCCTGATTTAATTCTAACGATATTCCTTCCTGAATTTCCATGATGGCATTGGCACGTTGTTGTTTTATTTTTTCCGGAACATCATCTTTCATGGTAAACGAATGGGTATCGTCCTCATGGGAATGCGTAAAGATACCCAACCGGTCAAAGCGATTTTTGATAACAAAATCTTTTAAGTCTTCGAAATCTTCTTTTGTTTCACCGGGATGACCAGCAATCATGGTTGTCCGGATAGCAATTCCCGGAACTGTACCCCTGATTTCAGCCAGTAGTGCTTCCGTTTTTTCTCGTGTGGTTCCCCTCCGCATAATTTTCAACATATTCGTTGAACTGTGCTGAAGCGGTATATCCAGGTAGTTACAAATATTGGGTCGTTCCGCCATTACGTTAAGTACATCCATTGGGAATCCTGTCGGAAAGGCGTAGTGCAGCCGGATCCAGTCGATTCCCTCAACATCAGAAAGTTTTTTCAGCAGTTCAGACAGATTTCGTTTTTTATAGATATCCAGCCCGTAATAAGTAGAGTCCTGTGCAATTAACAGTAATTCACGTGTTCCTTTTTTAGCCAGGTTGGTTGCTTCAAGAACCAGTTCCTCGATCGGTCTGGAAATGTGCTTTCCACGCATCAGGGGAATCGCACAAAACGAACACGGTCGGTCGCACCCCTCCGAAATTTTTAAATAGGCATAGTGTGTTGGATTTGTCAGAATACGCTCACCCACCAGCTCGCTCTTATAATCGGCACGAAAGGTTTTTAGAAGCCTGGAAAGGTCACGGGTTCCAAACCAGGCATCCACGGACGGGATTTCTTTTTCAAGATCGTCTTTATAGCGCTCAGAAAGACATCCGGTAACATATAGTTTGTCAATAACCCCCTCTTGCTTGGCATCAGCATAGCGCAAAATGGTATCGATACTTTCCTGTTTGGCATTGTCAATGAATCCGCAGGTATTGACCACAATTACCTTTGCATCATCAGTTTGCGATTCATGAACGGCATCAATACCATTCCCCCTTAATTGTGTCAATAAGACTTCAGAATCCACCAGGTTTTTAGAGCATCCCAGCGTAACAATATTAACTTTTGTATTACGGTTTCCTTTGGTTTTCAATCCCTTATCATTAAGTGAGCAAAAATACAGAAACCACCTGCTTTTGCTTGCTCCATTAACATAAAAAAGAGAAACTGGTTCCTAACGCAAAGAAAAAGGCCAAAATATGGGCCCCGGCTTACAGGGTTGACGGGCATCCTATATCTTTACGGGCTTAGCATATGAAACAACGCATTACTATTTCATTTTTCTGCCTGTTGATCATTGGTGGCTGTCTGGAGGATCCTGATTGCTATCAGCTTAATAATAACATTGTGGGGATATCCTTTAAGAAGCTGTTTGACCAAAAGGCCGATACCCTGTCGATCGTGGATATCAGGACGCTCGGTACAGATAGTATATTTTACAGCTACCGATTAGCAACCGGTGTTTACCTGCCTTTGAATTTTTTAGAACAGGAAACCGATTTCACTTTCAATACATTTGATCAGACCCCTAAAACACAATTGTTGAATTTATCTTTTAGTTCAAAAACTCAATTTGTTTCATTGGATTGTGGTGTTCGGTATATACTGGAGAACCTGGAAATCACGAATCATGAATTTGATTCAATCCGGGTTCTTTCTACAGTTCCCGGAAATTCAACGGCTTCTACCAATCTTGAGATCTATCGTTGTCCAAAACCTAATATTTTGAAAATAAAATTCAGACAAGTGGTAGATGGGAAAGCAGTTGCGGATACCGTTTCATTGAATGCGATCACTTCAAATTATGGATGGAACATTGCTTACACGGATCCAAATTTGGTGACTCAATTAAAAATACCGCTGGATAGCGATGCTGAAATAACCACCTATAATTTTGAATTCACGGGAAAAACAAATGTGCTTCAATTGGGATACACCCGCACCGAGCGACTATTATTTGATGTATGTGGAAATCAACAATTCATTTCCAATTTAGACACATTGCTCCATGACTTTGATTCCATTCGCATTACGAAAGATACGATCCAGGATCCACCCATAACGAACCTTGAAATATTTCAATAACATAGTACTGATCCTGCTGTTCCCGGTCGCGCTTTTTGGACAAGTAGCGGATTCGGTGAAGGTTAAGAGAGATTTCCGCCCATCTTCGATCCGGATTGGAACGGATATACTGGCGTTGGGACGCACTGCTTTTGATGACACCTTTACCGGCTGGGAAGTGAATGGTGATGTTGATTTGGATCGGTATTTCTTTGCAGTCGATATCGGATCATGGGGCGCTCCTATGAGAATGACTCTTCCAATTATTCAAATACTGGATATTATTTCCGTGTGGGTGCAGATGTTAATTTTATCCAAAACGATAAGAGCGGCAACGTAGCATTTTTCGGAGTACGGTACGGGCGATCTATTTTTTCAGAGGAACTGCGATCGGTGGTGAACGATCCCGTGTGGGGCCATGCGGTAGTCTCAGACACCAACACGGATGTTCCTGCAGGATGGGTTGAAATGGTGGGGGGGATTAAGGTGCGAATTTTTAAAATTATCTGGCTGGGGTATACCGCACGGTATAAATTTTTCCTTGGAACGAAAAACACGAGTTCAATGGAACCACATATTGCCTGGGGATTTAACTATCAAGTATTGGTAAACATACCGATACGGAAGAAAAATAATGGACATTCATTTTACGCTGGGGATCCGCAGAACATTTTCATTTTTTATCCGATAGAAATTCTACGATGACTCAGTTTTGAAGAACTGATGCAATTCAAAACCTTCAATCTGTTCGGCTGCTTTTTGCTTTTACCGGAAAGCATACTTCCATTACTATCAAGAAATAGTGCGTGAACAAGGCTTTTACCGTTTAGAATTGATAAGTCCTGGCATGACCGCTACCATGCGTGCGACGCAATGCCTATGAAGCCCTATTCCAAATTGTTAACAAAGATGATGATTCAGTTTTGAAAAATATCCAGCACCTTAGAATTAATGGAAACGAATTCCTGGTGGGATGGAACTCTACTTTTGTATTCCAGAAAAATAGCATCAAGCTTTTGATTGAAGTAGATGTCAGCTACTTTACTTTCAAAATACATTGTTTTCATATGCGCTTGCAGAGATAGAAGTTACGGTTATGTTCGGCATCCTTTTCCAACCTGTAGGTAAAATTAAATTTAAAGTAGTAATACCCAAATTCAAGACGAAAGAGTAAATTAACAAATTTCACCTTGATTAAATACGCTGAAGAGCAGTCATCGCTTTTCGCCTACGCCGATATACTTGACCGGGATTTTAAATTCATCTGAGATTCCGATGACTACACCGCCTTTTGCTGTACCATCTAATTTGGTAATCGCCAGTGCCGTTACCTCTGTGGCTTTCGTAAACTCACGTGCTTGTATCATCGCATTTTGTCCGGTGCTTCCATCGAGTACAAGTAAAACCTCGTGGGGTGCATCCGGCACCACCTTTTGCATTACACGTTTGATCTTAGAGAGTTCATTCATCAGGTTCACTTTGGTGTGAAGTCTGCCCGGCGGTATCAATGATAATGATGTCGGCTTGCTGAGCAACTCCTGCCTGAAGGGTTTCAAAAGCAACTGCTGATGGATCAGTATTCATTCCTTTGGCAATGACCGGAACCCCGACACGTTCGCCCCATAATTTTAACTGATCAACTGCAGCAGCACGAAAAGTATCCGCTGCACCCAGTACTACCTTTTTACCTTGTTTTACAAATTGCGCGGAGAGCTTACCGATAGTCGTGGTTTTACCAACACCGTTGACACCCACCACCATAATCACGTGTGGCTTGTTATCCGGAACACTAAACTCAACCAGGTCATCTGTATTATTCTCAGCAAGGAGCGCAGCGATCTCCTCTTTTAGGATGGTATCAAGTTGACTGGCTCCCAGATATTTATCTTTAGCAACTCGTTTTTCAATACGCTCTATAATCTTAAGCGTTGTATTGATGCCAACATCGGAAGTCACCAGCACTTCTTCTAGGTTATCGAGAACCTCCTCATCAACGGTTGATTTTCCGACAAGGGCCTTACCGAGTTTTCCGAAGAAGCTTTCTTTTGATTTTTCAAGACCTTTATCCAGGCTCTCTTTTTTGTCTTTTGAAAATAAACCAAACATAGGGTCGATGTGGTGGTGTTAATGATGTAAACTAACAAAAAAAGTCCCGTGAAGGGACTTTGATTTCTTTATGACCAGCAAAAATTAACCTTTTGCCAGGGTATCCTTCACCAGTTCGGAAGGTACAATCTCTTCACGGAATGTATATGCACCAGTCTTCTCAGACTTAATGGCACGGATTACTTTAGCGAAGCTTTTTCCGTCTACTTTCTTAAGGGAGGCAACAACTTTCTTAGCCATGATTACTTAATTTCTTTGTGAACAGTAACTTTTTTCAGAACAGGGTTGTATTTCTTCAATTCCAAGCGCTCTGTTGTGTTTTTACGATTTTTTGTGGTGATGTAACGGCTCATTCCGGGCATACCAGACGCTCTGTGCTCGGTACACTCCATAATCACCTGGACGCGGTTTCCTTTCTTTGCCATGATACTATAATACTAAGTTTCCGTTTGCTACGGCTTCTTTCAATACTTTTGAAATACCGTTTTTGTTAATGGTTTTAATCGCCTTGGAAGACACTTTTAGGGTAATCCAACGGTCTTCTTCAGGGATATAGAAGCGTTTCTTGTGAAGATTTGGGTAAAATCTACGCTTCGTACGGTTATTTGCGTGGGAAACGTTGTTTCCTACCTGTGGTCTTTTTCCTGTTATTTCACAAACTCTAGCCATATCGCTCAATTTAAGCCCTTCCTGAAAAGGGAGTGCAAATATCGACAAAACACCGGGAATTATCCAACCCGAACAGAAAGAAATATATCAGAAGATCAACCAAATAAGGACACAACAAGGGTTTCCGGATTTAGATCCAAAAAATCATCAATTACATAGTCTGTTTCATCCAATTCCGCCTTTGAATGGGTAGTTGTTACCCCCACCACCTTGCAGCCAGCACCTTTTCCGGCTGCAACTCCAGAAAGTGAATCTTCGAAAACTATGCAATTCGAAGGGTCCATGTTCAGCGCTGCCGCGACTTTCAGATAGATTTCAGGGTTGGGTTTGCCATGATTGACAAAAGCTTCATCCAAAATTATTGGGAAATAGTCAGTTAAGTTGGTTTTGGAGAGGGTAAAATCAACATTGACATGCGGGGCAGAAGTTCCTATTGCCAGGGGGTAGCCGGCGTGTTGTACCTTTTTCAGGAAGGATTCAAGTCCGGTAAGTGCAACAATGTCATTTTCATAGATTTCACGGAAGAGAGCTTCTTTTTCAATTCCGTAGGCCTGGGTTTGTTCCAATGAAAGCTCTCCGAAAAGATTGGGAATCCATTCTTTATTCGTACGACCATAAATTTTTTTGATCAAGTCTTCCTCCGATAAATCAAACCCGTATTTCGAGCAAAATTGTTTTAGGGAGATTTTATGAAATGGATTGCTATCGACAATGACTCCATCCATGTCGAAGATAAAGGCGTATTTCTTCACTTATTCTGAGATTACAATTCGTTTTGTGTAGGTGGTGGTTCCCGAAATCATCCTGACCAGGTAAACACCACTTGCTAAGGGTGGTAATTTAACTGAAGTTTCCCGATTTGCAGGAACTATAAAATACGGTGTAAGGCTTTGTCCGAGGACACTTACGATTTGCAAAAAAATCTGGCGATCAGACCGGACTTTTAAGCTTTCATTTTTTTGTACAGGAACCGGATACAATAATACCTGTGGTTCATTAGGGAGTGGATCGCTTATTTCATTTCTCAGTACATGCAGTCCACCCAGTGTATTTCCAACCACGATGGCAGGTTTACCGGAATCAAATAAATAAGCAGCAGTCGGCCAGATCCTTCCGCCTAAATTTTTAGCAAGTAATGTTTCTGTTTTGGGATTAAGGATTATTTCCGAAACCGAAGTATTGATATCGTTTGCATTTTGATAATCACTTAAAATAGAAAGCACATTTGACTGATTGGAAAGCATCAAATCGATTTTCCCGTCATTATTTAAGTCGGCGGTATAACTGGACGGGTATTGCCGCAAAACACTGGGGCCGATATTTAAGTAGGTTGGATTTTCCAACACGAGATTAAAGGTGCCAATAGGACCCTGGTTTCGCCAGTATTCCAATGCACCGGTACTTCGGCCAACAAGCAAGTCGGGTATACCATCCTTATTCACGTCCGTGATGTGGATGTTCTCCTGGAATGAAAAATTGAAGGGAATCGTACTGGGAGTTTGACCTGAAAAATCCAACCCTAACTGACTTGTGTTTAGGTAATAGACTAATTCATTTTGACCATTCTGCCCTCGTGTGGCACTAAAAAAAAGATCAGTTTTTCCGTCTCCGTTTAAATCTGTGAACTGTGGCTTAATATTCTGGTAGCCCAGCAGCGAAATGTTCATGTAATCTCTTGTTCCCAATTGAAAATGTGCTTCAGTAGGCGTACCGATATTTTCATAAACATGTATGGCTGCTGAAAATTTTACAGGATCAAAATTTTGACCGATAAACAGATCCAGGTCGCCATCGCCATCCCCATCGGCAAATGCGGGTACGGAGTTGTCACCCATATCGATCATTTGATTTTGCAGGAAATTCGTTCGGACAAAAGAGAAATCAGGCGATTCTGCTGTCCCGGTATTTTTATAGAACCAGTTTGAACGCGAAAGGGGAGAATACAAAAACTCTTTATTGAAAATATTGGGCGTAGCAATCAGATCCGGGATTCCATCAAAGTCAACATCTTCATAATAGGCTGTAGGAAAGATTAAAAAATTGACCGGATCTACTGACGGGAACGTTGAAGCTGCAGTAAAGACAGGATTTGTATTTGTGCCTTCATTAATAAACTGATGGATTTGTGCACACGATGCTTCTGAAAATAATAAGTCCAGTACCTGGTCGTTGTTTAAATCCAGTGTCAGCAATCCTTTTCCACCGGCATGTTCAATACGCCCGCCACCGGGCGTATTACAGGTCGCTCCATTAAATGCATACACCCCACAGGCACATTCTGTCAGCCCTCCCCATTGTTGTGTTTGTCTTTCAAATTCAAGCGAGTCACAAGTACCGTATCGCTCCATACTGAAATTTTGATGGTACTCGATGGTGCCGGCGCCAACAAATCGAACATTCATTATATCCAGATCACCGTCTCCATCGACATCTGCAATGTTGGGTAAATCATCAAATTGCAGCTGGAGGTTTACCTTTCCTGAGAATCCCGTTGTAAGCAATACCGGGCTTTTATTTTCACCAGGTTGAGAAAAGAAAAAATACTGATCCCAGGATAACTCTTCACCGGGTAAAGTAGTATTGGTAAAGACTTTTATCCCCAGGATATCGCCTGTAAAAATATCTTTTCTTCCATCGCAATTATAATCGCGCAGGAGAATCCAATTGGTTACACCTTCTGGAAAAAATTCCTCATACTCAGGGGCATACTGATACCGGTCTTCCATATTCAAATACGTAAGCACTTTGTTTGCCATCCGGTCGAATAAGACCAGGTCCTGGGCTCCATCATTATTTATATCAAGGGTATTATATTGAGCGGCATTAATACCACCCGCCCAGGGCATGGTCAGGGGTTCTCCGTCTGCATCATTAACCGGAATGGATTGATCAAGCGTATAGGTAAATTGTGCTGTAAGAACAACCGGCAAAAAAATAAGGAGGATGATCAGGAATCTTCGCATTCATTATTAATTTCACTACATCATAACGCTGATCAGTGCCAAGCTGTTATCTTGCTCGCTAAGATAATGATCATTTACCGGATTTATTATAATTTGGAGTATGCTAGAAGATCTCTATAGGAAATATATAGAAACAGGAAGTGTATGTACAGATACCCGTAAAATAATTCCTGATTCTGTTTTTTTTGCATTGAAGGGCGAGAAGTTCAATGCCAATGAGTTTGCATTACAAGCGTTGGAAAAGGGGGCGAAGTATGCGGTTGTGGATGAGGAGGCTTTTGCGAATGATGATCGAATTATCCTGGTTTCCAATGTTTTGGAAACATTACAGGCGCTCGCACGCCACCATCGGGCTCAGGTAAATATTCCTGTCATCGGACTGACAGGTTCAAATGGGAAAACAACTTCCAAGGAATTGTTAACGTCAGTTTTGAGCAGGAAATTTAAGACCCTGGCGACCATTGGGAATCTCAATAATCATATTGGTGTTCCGCTTACGGTATTGCGGATCGATTCTTCTGTTGAAATCGCGATCGTTGAAATGGGGGCCAATCATTTAGGTGAAATTGCTTTATTGTGTTCTATCGCAAATCCAACCCATGGTTTCATCACCAATATCGGAAAAGCGCACATCGGAACATTTGGTGGGTTCGAAAATATTATCCGGGGGAAATCGGAGTTATATCATCATTTAATCACACACAAGGGGAAGGTATTTATTAATTCGCAAAATGAAATATTAGCAAACATGTCAAAGCGATTTGCGGATCCTGTATTTTATCCTGCAAAAGGTGATTATTATTCATGTGAGTTTTTAGGAGCAGATCCATATGTAAAAGTTAAAGCCGAGAATGGCGACACAATCGAAACGAAGCTGGTTGGAAAATACAATTTTGAAAATATAGCATCGGCATTATGTATCGGAAAGTATTTTGGAGTAGAGGCCGGTGATGCAAACAGAGCAATTGCTGAGTACGCACCGGAAAACATGCGGTCACAGATTGTACAAAAGGGAACAAACACTATTATTTTAGATGCCTACAATGCCAATCCCAGCTCCATGAAAGTGGCGATTGAATCGCTCGCTGACATGAAAGCGGATAAGAAGGTGTTGATACTGGGTGATATGTATGAACTGGAAGGGGATAGCGATCATGAGCATGCTCAACTTGGTCAATTGATTATGGAAAAAGATTTTTCGGATGTGTATTTGTGTGGAAAATTGATTGTAAAAACAAAGGAAGAAATTCCCTTTGCGAAGCATTTTGAAAAAAAGGAGGAACTCATAAATGAACTCAAAAATAATCCCATTCATAGCGCAACTATTTTAGTTAAAGCATCGCGAGGGATCGGATTGGAAACGATTTTGGATAGTTTATAGTATTGAGTCGTTAGTATCTAGTATCCATTATCGCTTTTTTTACTAACTTAGGTATCCAAAAAAACACCTCATGGACTTCAAGCTTATCCTTACCTTCTTAAAAAATCTTTCCAAAAATAACGACCGTGATTGGTTTGAAAAGAACAAGTCCAAATACCTCACTGCAAAAGAAAATTTTGATGAATTTGTCGCGGCACTCCTTGAGAAAATGATTCCGGTTGATGGATCTCTTGCCGGATTGAATCCAAAAAAATTGACCTTTCGCATTTACCGTGATGTTCGTTTTAGCAAGGATAAATCTCCCTATAAAACTAATATGGGTGCCACATTTTCCGGTGGCGGGAAGTTGATGCAATTCCCGGGATATTATCTGCATATTGAAGCAGGGAACAAAAGTTTTGTTGCTGGAGGTTTGTATGTGCCTCCTCCGGATGTACTGGCGAAAGTCCGGCAGGAAATTGACTACAATCCAAAGAAGCTTCATGCAATTTTGAGTAATGCGAAGTTCAAAAAAACGTTCGGAGTTTTTGATGATTTTGATAAACTGAAAACAGCGCCCAAGGGCTACCCGAAGGACCATCCACAACTGGAGTTACTCAAACACAAGAGTTTTATTGTTAGCCACTATTTCAAGGACAAAGAGGTGATGGACAAGAAGTTCCTGAAAAATGTGGTGGATACCTATACGATACTAAAACCACTGAATGATTATCTGAGTCTGGCAATTGACTGAGTTTTTAAATTTAGTATCGAACACCTTTACCAAAACGGTTATTAATTATGTAGCCATTTGACTACAAATATTATGTAGCCAAGTGGCTACATATCTAATTCTTCACTTTCGTTGTATCCGCAGGCTCAATCTCCCAATCAAAATACTCACCTTCTTCCAGTTCCAGTTCTTTCTTTTTCAAAGCGCCTTTATTTTTGAAAGCATCTTTTAGTTCCTGCACTTCGTTTTTCAGTTCGCTAACAATTTTCTTCTTTACGGCATCAGTATCGTAGCTTACCCGATAGTTATCGGTTGTTCCGGTAATTTTTAAATAAATTTTAGCTCCCGTAGCATCTTCTTCAAAAGCGCCTTCTGCATCAGCTTCGTTTATTTTCCTTCGGTTTCTCAGTGGCGCTATTATGTGATAATCGATTCGTTGATCAAAGGTATGGGTTCCGCTAAGTTTTAAGCTGGTTACGTTGGTACGCACCTCCATTTGTGGAATGTAAATGGTTTTGTTTTCGATGTGGATGTCATTTTTTAAATCGGAAAATCGGATTTTGCTCAATCCGTCGTCATCCAGATACCGATTCAGTTTTTGCATGGGTTCAAAGTTATTGAGTTGACCATTTTTAATTGTTGTGCTGATGTCAGCAATGAGCGTTTCCTGAAACAAGCGAAGGCTTGGATTCAACACCATTTCCAAAGAGACAGTGGCATCGGTATTCCCTTTCAGATTTTTATCCATGATGAAATCCTGATTGAAATTTTCAAACACATAAAAAATACTATCGAGCTGGACACCTTTCAGGTTAAAAGAAGAGACGACATCAATCGCTTTTGGATTTTTTGCATCCACAATTCCCGAAAGACTTAATTCACCGCCCATCGATTTTAAGGTAATGCCCCGGGAAACAGCCATCTGGTTTTTGACCAGTAGATCACCTTTCATTTTTGTCGCATAGAATCGCTTATAGCGCATCGCGTTTACATTGCAATTGAAATTCAGGAAAATGTTTCTTGAAATAGTAAATTCATATTCAGGGGAATCGGAATTACCCTCCCCATCTTTTCCAAACCCCAACGCGAAAAGCTGATCCAGATCCAGGAAGTCAGATTTTAAGTCCGTTTCTATTCCGATCGGTTGATTTTCAAATAATAAAAACGTAATGATATTTTTAAAGAATCCATTGAGCAGAAAATCGCTGTTGCCTAATGTGGCCGATACGTTGCTCAGCGCAAGGTCATTATTGTTAAACTGTAACGTACCCAACAAATTTTTAACGGGTGTTTTGTCATTTCCATATGAAAAATTTATACCCTGAAGTTCAATGGACCCCCTGGTAGAGGCACGTTGAGCGGTGGCCTTTGTTTTCAGCCAGGAAAGTCTGCCGTCGAAAGAGATATCCGCAAGCATAGTACCACTAACATCCTTCAGGTTTTCAATTGGGTAAAAGCTTGCAATCGAAGCGGCATCAAGTTTCCCTTTAAAATCAAGTAAAACATCTGAGTCTTTAAAGTTTTCGACCGATAAATTGGCTTGAAATAATTCCCCATTTAATCTTCCTTCTACATTTTTTAAAGGATAGGGTTGCATACCGTTCATCGAGGATGTATTGGCTGTAAAATGAACCCTTCATTTTAGCATCCTTAATTTCCGCCTGATAGTCGGGGTGATAAAGCGTAGCATCGTTAAACCCAAAATCAATAGTGAGTGACGGACTTTTCGTTTCACTGATTTCACCTTTTAGTTTAGCATTGAAATACACATCACCTTTACTTTTATATTTCTCCAGACGTGTTGTTGAGGTTTCAGGCAATAAGGAAAGCAGCGATTGAATATCGGTATCTTTGCCGACAACAGATAAATCAATGGTGCTCACTTCTTTCCATTGGTAATTTCCCTGAACATCAAAATGGGAGTCTTTCAAGCTTAGATCGGAAGGCTTGATGGTAAGCGCCTTGTCCAGGTCATTGTAAATTAAATCAGCTTCAACCTGAAATATTTTACCATTGAGAAATGAACTCGATTTCACTTGCAACTTTTCAATCAGGACATCACCATTGGCACCAATGGAATAGATATCGTTGCGTGTATTAATCGAGGCACGCAAGTCTTCACTAACAAAAATATATTCCTGATTATCGGGGACACTGACGTATCGGACCCGGGTGTTTTGTAATTTTACGTTCTGTAGGTCGAAACTTACACTACCACCTCCCGATGTTTCTTTTGAGACGGTATAATTATTTTCACCTTTACTGTTAATTTTCAAGTTTGTCTCACTATTCTGAATTTTTAACCCGGTTATGGTATAGACTCCATTGTATGCTTCCACCGGGTTCAGACGAAAGGATAAAGAGTTGGCGGTGAACAATGGATATTGTTCTGGATGACTATCTTCTATGTAAACATCACGAAATACAATCGAGAGGTGCGGAAAATCCTCAAAAATCGAAACGTCTATTTCACCGATTTTCACGGGAGTAGAGAGTTGCTTGTTTGCCTCCCGGATGAACTGCTGGATAATTTTGTCCTTAAAAAGGAAAACGGAGCCCACCGATGCGATCAGCAGTACGCCAACCGTTAACATCAGATAAAAAAATACTTTCTTGAAAGTTTTCAATGACAAAGCGCTTCTCCACAAAAATACAAGAACCCAATGGATTCCAATAAGGAAACGTGCTTACTCCCCGGATAATTACGTTTTATGGATTTTTCTTATTGGCGTTTAGCGGAAATTCATAACTGCCGGTGGCAACTGAACCCGTCATTGTTGGGCCGGTGATTATACCAGTGAGAAGTACGGGCATACCGGAATATTCAAATTCAGCTTCTATTTTGTTATTTTCTTTAGAGTATTTGGTTGTGGTAAAGGGTAAAGTGCCCATACTGGTTGCTAATTGGCCAGTATAACCATTGTCCGTTTTGGTGATGGTCATGACCCCGGTAAAATCGCCGTCAGGCGTACCCTTAATTGAATAATCCCATTCCCCCTCGGGGGAATTTTTCTTCGCCGATTTTGTGCTGGCGCAGGAGGTGAAGAGGGCAATCGAAAGAAGAATCAAAAAGAAACTGGTATATTTTTTCATATCCGTGGCTTGTGAAAGTAAGTATACGAAAAAAATCAATTTCGAAAATCACTATTCAAATAAATCTGCCTGATCCTCTGCCCGGTTGATCAATTTCTGATCAATCGCTTTACCTGCTTTTGCTCCCAGTTTTTTTAATTCCTCTGTTCTTCTTACCAGATTGCCACTACCAGTGGTCAATTTATTCATCGCATCTTCGTAAGATTTCCGTGTGCTGTTTAAATATCTTCCCAATGAAACTAAATCATCGGTAAAGGCCACAAATTTATCATATAGATTGCCGGCTTTGCTTGCAATTTCCAGCGCGTGACGATTTTGATACTCCTGTTTCCACGCACTCTTTATTAATTGAAGGGAGGGTTGTAGCAACGTTGGGCTCACAAACACGATTCTTTTCTCAAAGGCTTCTTCATACAACCCCTGCTCATGTTGGATCGCCAGCATATAGGCGGGCTCAAGAGGAACAAACATGATAACAAAATCAAGTCCATTATCGGAATAATTTTTCTGGTATTCCTTATCTGCTAAAATTCGCATGTGCTGCCGCATAGACTGCAGATGCTGTTTTAAATACACTGTACGATCCTGATCGGTCTCTGTATTGATATATAAATTGTAGGCAGTCAAACTTACTTTCGAATCGATGATAATATGGCGATCTTCCGGAAGCTTCACAATTACATCAGGCTGCTGCCTTCTGCCCTCTGCAGTCGTGTAGGACTCCTGGACAGAATACTCACGTCCTTTTTCAAGACCTGACTTTTCAAGGATGCTTTCTAAAATAAACTCTCCCCAGGCGCCTTGTGTTTTTGTATCTCCTTTTAATGCCCGTGTCAGATTTCTGGCATCTTCACTCATTTGAACATTAAGGCTTTTTAAGTTTTTTAACTCATTAAATAGGCCTGCATTTTTCTCAATGCTTTCCTTGTGCGCAGAATCTATTTTCTTTTCAAAGTCTGTAATTTTTTCTCCAAGCGGTTTTAGGATGTCAGAAAGGTTGGATTTATTCTGTTCGGTAAATTTTTTGCTTTTTTCATCAAATATTTTGTTGGCCAGATTTTCAAACTGGACAGCAAACTTTTCCTGTAAGGTGTTTAATTCTTTTTCCTGATCTTTTAGTTTTTCCTGAAGATTCCGATAATCAGCTTCGGTTGTAGACAGATTGCTATTTAACTCAAATACTGTTTTTCGTTCTTTCTCGAGCTCGCCCTTTAATTCAATCAGACGCGCCGACAACTCTTTTACGCGCCCCTGTTCCGCAAAAAGTTCGGAAGACGAATGTTGGTTGGAAGAGGAATGCTGATAACGGGCGAAAAGCCATCCTGCCAATGTGCCAACCGCAATTCCAACAAGCAAAAAAATGATTTCCATCAGGCAAATTTATCTTTAAAATCTTACAAGCTGAGGCAATTTGTGAATTGAATAAGACAATTCATGTCATTATAATTAGTTTTTAGGGAAACGGACCGATCTCGCATCAGGAACCATTTGCGTTGATGCTGAAGGTTGAAGCACTTCTTAGTGCCCATTTTTGTCAAATTATCCTATTTTAAGGTTAGATTTGGTGTAAAGTAATTTAAGGTTATCATTTTTATCCCTCTTAAACCTCTTTAGTTTTGAAATCGTTTATCTAGCAAGGAGCCAAAATCAACATTTATGGTGGAATCAATATTATCGAGCCAACAAGCTGTTGCACTTGAAGAACACTACGGTGCTCACAATTATCATCCCCTTCCAGTCGTATTATGTAAAGGAGAGGGTGTCTTTCTTTGGGATGTAGAAGGGAAAAGGTACTATGATTTTCTTTCGGCTTACAGCGCTGTTAATCAGGGACATTGTCATCCGCGCATTATCCATTCACTAATCAAGCAGGCAAAAGAATTAACACTTACTTCCCGGGCATTTTATAATGATAAGCTGGGATTGGCTGAAAAATATGTATGCGATCTTTTCGGCTATCAAAAAGCATTGTTTATGAACAGTGGTGCGGAAGCGAATGAGACCGCCATTAAACTGGCCCGAAAATGGGGTTATACTAAAAAAGGAATTCCTGAAAATCAGGCTGTGATTGTGATGGTAAAGAAAAATTTTCATGGCCGTACGACCACTATTATTTCAGGGTCCACTGATCCGTTGGCGAGGAATGGATTTGGTCCGTTTATGCCCGGTTTTGAAATTATTGAATATAATGATGTCGATGCATTAGAGAAGGCACTGGCCAATCCAAATGTTTGCGGATTATTAATTGAACCGATTCAGGGCGAAGCAGGGGTGTTTGTCCCTGCCAAAGGGTATTTAAAGGCGGCCGAAGAAATTTGCCGCAAGCGGAATGTGTTACTGATGATGGATGAAATCCAAACGGGTATTGCACGTACCGGGAAAATGCTTGCATCAGACCACGAAGATGTGAAACCGGACTTGCTCATTTTAGGGAAAGCATTATCGGGTGGTGTTTTGCCTGTTTCAGTGGTACTTGCCGATGATGCTATCATGATGGTTCTAAAACCAGGTGAGCATGGTTCTACATTTGGTGGCAATCCGTTGGCGGCAGTGGTATGCATAGAAGCCCTTGAAGTAGTATTGGATGAGAAGCTTGCGGAAAATGCAGAGCGGCTGGGAATTATTTTTCGGGATCGGATGAAAGCATTGATGGTGAAGACTCATTTAGTAACCGAAGTCAGGGGAAAAGGACTCCTGAATGCAATTTTGATTAATGATCGGCCGGAGAGTAGCACCGCCTGGGATCTTTGTATAAAACTTGCCAAAGGTGGCTTGTTAGCAAAACCAACCCATGGCAATATTATTCGCTTTGCGCCGCCACTGGTAATGACAGAAGAACAGATGCACGAATGTTGTGACATCATTGAAAAAACACTTTTGATTTTTCAGCCGAACTAATTATGCGTTTAATTCTGGTTGGCGCTACCGGCAACATTGGATCTTCAGTAAAAAGTGAACTTGTTAAACGGCACGAAATCATTTCTGTGGGATCCAAATCCGGTGATATCCAAATGGATATGTCGGATACCACTTCCGTCCGTCAGATGTTTGAAAAAGCAGGAAGTTTTGATGCTCTAATTTGCGCAGCCGGACAAGCACACTTCGGGTCTTTTGATGAAATGCAGGAAGAACATTTCTATAAAGGGATCAAAGGAAAAATGATGGGCCAGATCAACCTGGTGATGATTGGAAAGGAATTTATTAATTCCGGTGGTTCTTTTACCTTAACAACAGGGGTTACCCACAATGATCCTATCAAAAATGGACTGGGATTAAGTTTTGTCAATGGCGCGCTTCATTCCTTTGTGATCGCATCAGCCATTGAATTAAAAAGGGAAATTCGGATCAATGCAGTAAGTCCCGGGTTGATTGAAAAATCAAAAGAATCATTGGGTGCTTATTTTCCCGGACATCTACCCGTTTCGATGGATCGCGTAGTGCAGGGATACGTAAAATCTGTAGAAGGATTCGGGACGGGTAAGATTATAGAAATTCTATAGGAATTAACATTACCTGACAGGTCTTTGAGAGGTTTAAAGGTTTTATTATTGCTTTTCGAATACAATATCGAAATCAATAATATAAAGTCCCGTTGATCCAAATAAATCACCAGGGACTGGAAGACCGGTGATATATCCTGACATCTCAGTACCAGTAAGTGTAACGCCTTTTACTGTTGCAGAAATAGGAGTTGAGAACGGTGGGCTACTCAATGCCAGAACAAGATTAGTATTGCTATTTATCCCAGTCCAAGTACCCGCCTGTACGGGAGTTACTGCAGTTTCACCAGCACAAAAGAAGAAAAGTGTTCCTCCTGCTGCCAATCGAATCGCGGTGTTGTCTGGATTGGTACATGTTACTGCACCAAACAAGCCTGCTGAAATCTGTGCAGAAATATCTGTCCCTGCAGAGATTGGAGTACCATCGACATTAATGTCTTTTCGTAATGAAGCAGAAACAAAAACATAGTCCCCATCCAATGATGGTCCTTCCGGATCGTCGTCTCCACAGGCTGATAGCAAGGCAATACTGCTCAGGAGGAATACACTTAGAAGTCGATTAAATAGTGGCTTTTTATATAACATGGTTGGTTTGGTTAGTCTCGTTCTTTTAAAGTAAAGCAATCCAACCGAATTTACCAATGGTCAGGTTTTTGATAATTCGTTAAATTGTTGTAATTAAAGTTAAAATTTTGCCTGATTGGGAAATTGCGTATGCAGAACCAGACTCGTTTTAAGCTTGCTTCTCTTTTCTTTCTATTTCTCATTTATTCGGGTACGGATGCGCAGACAGTTATAAAAGGTCGTGTTATTGATTTGACCACACGCCAATCTTTACCGGGAGTAAATATTGTTATCGAAAACCGGAACATCGGCACGGTAACCAACGATCAGGGGTCATTCACATTACAAACTGACGTACCGCTACCCTTCAATCTTATTTTTTCATTTGTGGGAATGCAATCCAAAACAATTCCGGTTTCAAAGGCTTTGTCTGAACTCGTTGTGGAAATGGAAGAAGGATTTATTCTCGGCGAAGAAGTGGTGGTTGCCGCTTCACGCTCAGAAGAAAATATTTTACATTCTCCGGTAAGCATTGAAAAAATTAATTTACTGGAGATTCAACAAATGTCGGCTCCCAATTTTTATGATGGCTTACAGAATATCAAGGGGGTGGATATGAGTGTTCATAGTTTGATTTTCAAGCTACCTAACACACGCGGGTTCAATGGAACAACCAATTACCGCATGAATCAGCTGATTGATGGAGTTGACAATACCGCACCAGGATTAAGTTTTGCGGCAGGAAATATTTTTGGATTATCCACATTGGATGTTGAAAGTGTTGAGATGTTAGTGGGGGCTTCTTCTGCACTATACGGACCTGGCGGTATGAATGGCACATTACTGATGACCAGTAAAAATCCATTTGATTACCAGGGGATCAGTGCAACTGTCCAGGCCGGCCTGATGAATGTGAATGCTGCAAATTCAAGAGATGTCGGTACACCGATGTTCGATTTTAATGTCCGGTATGCGAAGGCGTTTTCAAAACGACTGGCACTTAAAGTTACTGCCGGATATATTCATGCCGAAGACTGGAATGCAGCAGATTATCGTGATCGTACCAATTTAAATGACCCTACCTTAAACCGACAATCAAATCCGGGCTATGATGGTGTGAACACGTATGGTGATGATATTATTGTTCCGGTTAACCTTGCCGATGTAGCTCCTCAGGTCGCCGATCAGGTTGCCCGCAGTCAGGGGTATGTTCCGGGCGAACCGGAATATGACAACATCTATAACAATGTTATTTCTGTTATGCCCGATCAGGTGATTTCGCGAACAGGTTATCAGGAAAAATACCTGGTCGATTATGGAACCAGAAATTTCAAAGCAGGGGCGACCCTGCATTATAAAATTCATGATGACCTCGAGGCCATTGTTCAGGGGAACTATAGCAACGGGACAAGCGTGTATACCGCGCAAAATAGATTTTCGCTTAACAACTTCAGCATTTATAGTGGGCGACTGGAATTGAAATCAAAAGATTTTTATATCCGCACCTTCGGGATGATTGAAAGTTCAGGGAATACATACGATGCAGGTGCGACGGGGTTGTTAATCAACGAAGCATGGAAGCCAAGTGAAGATTGGTATGCTGATTATATCCAGTATTATACACAGACTGCCCTCCTGGGAGGAACTGAAGAGGAGGCTCATCGCTTTGCAAGACAAGTAGCAGACAATCGGGTTGAAAATTTTGGTGCCGTATTTAATCCACTCGAGCCATCAATCCCCATTCCAGGTTCAACTGAGTTTAATATGTATAAAAATCAAATAGCGAGTATCCCGCTTAATGATGGAGGTTCGAAAGTAATTGATCGAAGTAAGCTCTGGCACATTGAAGGACTCTATAATTTTGATAGAAAAATTAAATTCATGGAGTGGATTATCGGTGCAAGCCATCGTATTTTTATTATTGACAGCCAGGGAACGATTTTTTTTGATACCCCCAACGATCCTATAATTGTGAATCAGTTTGGTGCCTTTACACAGCTTGCTAAAAAATTTTTAAAGGACCGTGTGAAGCTGACTGCGTCAGCCCGGTTTGATAAGAATGAAAATTTTAAGGGTCAGGTAACTCCGCGATTTTCATTCGTATATGCATTGAACGAAGCAGGAGATCGTAATCTGCGGGGATCATGGCAAACTGCTTTTCGATTTCCCGCGATTGCGGATCAATGGGTTAACCTGAATACAGGAAGGTATATTGTACTGGGAGGATTACCGCAAGTACAAAATAGTTATGGTTTCGACGCCAACCCGGTGTACCCGCTTTCCGGTCAGAATCCAATTATTGATGCACCTGTTCTGGATAACGGCCCGTTTGTAATCCCATCCTTTGTTCCTGAAAAAGTCACTGCGCTGGAATTGGGTTATCGTGGTCTTCATATACAAAAGAGTATATTGATTGATGCTTACGTGTATCAGAATGTTTTCAATGGATTTATGGCACAGCAAAATTTAGTACAGAATCCAAACATGGCAGACGAGCAGCGGTTTCAAACGACGATTAGTACTACCAACCCGGTATCATCATACGGGTGGTCAGCAGGTATTGATTGGTTTTTGAGAAAAGGGTTCCTGATTAAAGGTAACGTTAGTTTTAATGCGTTAAAAGATGAAAATGAAAATCTACCGGGATATCAGTCCGCCTTTAATACACCCAACTACCGGTACAACATTACCTTTGGGAACAGACAAATTACCAAAATCATGGGGTTTAATGTAACGTGGCGCTGGCAGAACAAATTTTTATGGCAGTCTTCATTTGGTGTTGGTACAATCCCTGCCTTTGGAACTCTCGATGCGAACATAAACTTCAAACTGGAAGAATTGAAATCGTCATTAAAAATTGGTGGTTCTAACCTATTGAATCATTACTATACCACCAATCTGGGAAGTGGCCAGGTAGGCGGTTTATATTATTTCACCTGGACGTTTGATAATGTGTTCAACTAAAAAAAATAATCCCTATCAAAGATGAGAAGAGTTTTTATTGCCACCAGCATTGTTGTTTCAGCCTTGTTAATTTTTTGGTCGTATTACTGGTTCAATGCACTGTATGGTTTTGTGATTGTTGTGCCGTTAATTCTATTAGGTGTCTTTGATATTTTTCAAACGAAACGGGCAATTCGAAGAAACTACCCGCTGGTAGGCAGACTGCGTTACTTACTGGAATCTATTCGGCCGGAGATTCAGCAATATTTTGTGGAATCGGATACTTCAGGCACACCTATAAATCGAATGGATCGATCCGTGATTTACCAGCGGGCAAAAATGCAAATTGACACGACCCCGTTTGGAACACAAATGAATGTGTATGCGGAGGGGTATGAGTGGATGAGTCATTCAGTAGTGCCTCATGATTTTCATACGATGGATCACCATCCACGGATTACGGTTGGTGGTAGTGCTTGTAAACAACCTTATCAGGCCAGTGTATTAAATATCTCGGCGATGAGTTTCGGATCCTTATCCGGAAATGCCGTGGAGGCAATGAATGCCGGTGTAAAGATTGGCGGGTTTGCACATAACACCGGAGAGGGAGGGATAAGTCCACATCACCTAAAGTATGGCGGTGATTTAATCTGGCAAGTGGGCACCGGGTATTTTGGAGCGCGGGATGAACATGGAAATTTTTCACCGGAGGTATTTAAAACAAATGCTTTACGTCCCGAGGTGAAGATGATTGAATTAAAATTATCACAGGGTGCGAAACCTGGTCACGGTGGAATTTTACCGGCAAAGAAAAACACACCCGAAATTGCTGCGATAAGAAGTGTTAAACCCGGCATTACAATTTTTTCTCCTCCTTTTCATAGTGCGTTTAACACGCCTAAAGGACTAATTCTTTTTATTCAAAAACTTCGTGAATTATCAGAAGGAAAACCGGTTGGTTTTAAGTTGTGCATCGGCCGCAAGAGTGAGTTTATTTCCATTTGTAAAGCGATGGTTGAACTGGATATTTATCCAGACTTCATTACGGTAGATGGAGGGGAAGGAGGAACAGGTGCTGCTCCACCAGAATTTTCTAATTTTGTTGGTTCACCGATGATGGATGGATTAGCATTTGTCGACAACATGTTAGTAGGTTTTGGAATTCGTCACCATATTAAGATTGTAGCTTCAGGAAAAATTCTTACTGGTTTTCATATGTATCGCGCTTTCGCCCTTGGTGCTGACCTTTGCGCCAGTGCACGTGCGATGATGATGGCAGTGGGTTGTATTCAGGCGCTGCAATGTAACAGCAACAAATGTCCAACCGGAGTGGCTACTCAAAACCAGTCGCTTGCAAATGGGTTGGTGGTGGAAAGTAAAAAATATCGGGTTTCCAACTTTCATAAACATACCGTAGAGAGCTTTGTCGAGTTAATGGCGGCATCCGGTGTTGATCATCCTGATAAACTAAACCGTCATCAAATTACGAGACGTGTATTTATGAACGAAGTCCGCACCTTTGAAGAAATATACCCTTCGATACCGACAGGCTCTATGCTCAATGGACAAATACCCCATCCGTATGAACACTCCTATGAATCTGCCAGCGCAGAAAAATTCTAGAGGAGCTCGATTGTTGGTCTTTAGGGATGCACAATCGTGCATTTAAGAGATGCACCATCGTGCATTTAAGAGATGCACAATCGTGCATCTTTACAGGTTTTTATTACTTTTGTATAACCCATTATCCGGTGATTCGAAAGTATTTTCCGCGCGACAAAAATTATATTCTGGAGAGTGTTCAACTTTCCATGAAAGATACCCTGCTCCAGTATTTGGTGGACTATGTAAAAGTTGAATACCTGCTGCATCAAAATCCGCTGGGTATTATGGACTCGATGGCGCAGGGCATTCAGGATCATGAGACCAACGACTTTCGGCACCTGGAAGAATTTTACCTGCACCTGATGGGGATTTTTCGCTATTCCCATTACTCCGATAACCAACTTGAATTCATTTTTGAACAAAAGGAGGATGCAGATAAATATGAAGAAGAGTGGGGCGATGAGTTTAGACGTTGGACAAAAATGTTTTGTAAGGACAAAATTTTTCTTCGCGCCGTGCTCGACTTAACAGTTTTCTATCCGGTGGATAGTCCGGTAGTGATGGTGGACAACCGAATGCAAACATTTCTTGCTCATTTTTTTCAGGTTAAGATTCACCCTGAAAAAGGTATTCAGCATTTAAAGGTTGCTTAAATTCCTTTGAACAGGACTACTGTTTCCAGGTATTCCGGGGTCATCACATTCCAATGAAGCCGATCGCGAATACTTTGTGCATATAGTTCTACATCTTCCCGTTCGCCATGAATGGTAAACGTTAGTTTTGGATGATCTTTAAAATTTCCCATCCATTTGAATAACTCTTCTTTATCCGCATGTCCCGATAAGGAAGTTATGTTTTCAACTTTGCAGTTGACCGGAACCTGTTCGCCAAATATTTTGATTGTTTCCTCACCATCAATGATTCGTCGTCCCCGCGTTCCTTCGGCTTGAAATCCCGCGATCATAAGTGTATCGTTTGGATTTTTTAATCGATGATACAGATGATGCATAATTCTTCCGCCTGTCATCATTCCACTAGCTGAAATAATAATTGCGTTTCGTTTTATCTCATTTAAACTTTTTGAATGCTCTGGAGTTCGAACAAACACCAGCATGTTGGTCTCCATCTCATGTGCAAATTCCTTCAGGTTGATGGGCGCTTTATGAAAGGTTGGATGTTTAAAAAAAAGATAGGTGGCAGAAATCGCCATCGGACTATCGATATAAACGGGAATGTCTGGGATATTATCTTCCTTCATGAGTTTGTGAAGGATATTCAAAATGGCCTGTGTTCTACCCACTGAAAAAGCAGGAATCAATAATACGCCGCCGCGCTCAACGGCCTCATTGACGATTCGAATAAAGTCAGCTGCCGGATTGTCAACCGGGTTATCTTTTATGCCATAGGTAGATTCAATGAATAAAATATCGGCCTGATCAATTTCCGTTGGTGGGTACATGAGTTCTTGCGTATATCGCCCCAAATCACCAGAGAAAACAATTTTTTTACGCTGCTGTTCTCCTTGAATAAAAACTTCTGTGATGGCAGATCCAAGTAAATGACCGGCATCATGAAAAACAACGGTGACCTTATCATGTATTTTTACTTCCTCCTTATAATTAAAGGAGCGGACCAGGGGAAATACTTCATATGCATCCTTTTCTGTATATAAGGGTTTGGGATGTGCATGTCTGGAGTATCCTTTTTGCTCTGCATATTTTGCCTCCTCTTCCTGTAACCGCGCTGAATCAGTAAGCATAATCTCCATTAGGTCGGCAGTAGGATGTGTGCAGTAGATTGGTCCTGAAAATCCTTCTTTCACTAATTTTGGTAAATACCCGGTGTGATCAATGTGCGCATGACTGAGAACAACAACATCAATGGAGGTAGGATCAACAGGAAATTCATCCCAGTTTCGACTACGAATTTCTTTTAATCCCTGGAATAGTCCACAATCAAAAAGAAAACGGAATCCATCAATTTCAATCAGGAACCTGGAGCCTGTAACGGTGCCGGTAGCACCTAAAAATTTCGCAAAGACATCCATTGAAAAGCACGTTGGTATTTTACCAACTTACTGAATCTGTGGATTATTCACTATGAAGAATATCAAAAGTTTTGAAATATTTTAGCTCACCTTTTTGAGACTGGATATTGGTAACCATAGCCATAGGTGGTCCGGATTTGCACCATTTGATAAATTCATCAATCTGAGTTTGCTCACCTTCCACTTCTGCGTGCACACTACCATCCGGCTTATTGCAGATATAACCGGTAAGTCTCAAACGTTCTGCTTCTTTTTTTGCCGAAGCACGGAAGAACACACCATGAACTCTGCCTTTGATATGGATGGAAAAATTGATCATGTTGTGTTGAAGTTACGACTTTAAGGACTAACCGCAAAGGCGCAGAAACGCAAAGAAATAATTTGATGATGCGAAACTTAGTTGATTGGTTAATAGCCGATGGTTGAGAATTTTACACATGACAATAAGTATATGGGGCAAAAATCTTAAATGCCAATCTTTGCGGCTTAGCGCCTTAACGGTGAAATATCACATAATATAGTCCGTACTCAAAAATGCGGATTCTCTATTGCGTATGATTGTACTGATAATTTCCTTATTTGAATCAATTGCTTTGGTGGAAACAATGGTTCGGATAGAAAATACACGAAGTGCATCGGCCACAGAAAGTGTCCCTTCCGCAGAATCTTTTCTTCCATTGAATGGAAAGGTATCAGGCCCCCGCTGACATTGAGCATTCAGGTTGATCCTCCCCACTTGATTAACAAAAGCATCCATCAGTTTAGCAACGCGAACGGAGTCTGTTCCGAAAATACTTACCTGCTGACCGAAATTTGAATTCACAACATATTGAATTGCTTCTTCATCTTCATCAAAAGGGACTATTGGAACAATCGGTCCGAATTGTTCTTCGGAGTATACTTTCATTTTTTCATTCACAGGATACAGGACTGCAGGATAAAAAAATGAATGGGCGCTTTCGCCGCCACCTTCGTTCACAATGGAAGCACCATGATTTTTGGCATCGGTCACAAGATCATTTAAGTAATCCACCTTGCCCGGTTCTGGAAGTGGTGTTAATGAAATACCGTCTTCCCAGGGCATTCCGGGTTTCAGTTTTTTAAGGGACATGTTATATTTTTCAATGAAGGAATCAACCAAACTGCGATGAATAAAAAGAATTTTTAAAGCGGTACACCGTTGTCCATTAAATGATAAGGATCCCGCTACGCATTCTGCAACGGCATTGTCAAGGTCAGCATCCGGGTAAAACAATTGCAGGGTTCTTGGCGTCCAATCCTAAAATCGCTTTCATACGATGTGGTTTAGGGTGTAATTTTTTCAAATCATTCGCCCCTTTATTCGTGCCGATAAAGGCAAAGACATCCAGTTTCCCAGTTTCCATTAAGGCGCCAACCGTTTCTCTTCCACGACCATAAATGATATTAATCACGCCGGGCGGAAATGAAGTTTGAAAGGCTTCCAGCAATGGACGGATTAATAAGACCCCATATTTGGCTGGTTTGAAAATCACGGTGTTGCCCATGATCAATGCGGGGATCAGCGTGGTAAACGTTTCATTTAATGGGTAATTAAATGGTCCCATGCAAAGCGCTACTCCGAGCGGAACACGTCTGATCTGTGCCATAAACCCTTGCTCTTCCACCAGCTTGGCTGAGTTTCGGTCCAGATCTTTATATGCATTGATGGTATCGGTGATGTAGTCACACGTGCGATCAAATTCTTTTTCAGAATCTTTTTTCGGTTTTCCGATTTCCCACATTAGTAGGTTCACAACTTCCGATCTTTTTTCGCGCATCTTTTGGAGGAAGTTTTCAATGTGACCGATCCGATCGGTTACACTTTTGGTGGGCCATTCACCATGACCGAGTTCATAGGCGGCAACAGCAGCATCCAGTGCTTCTAATGATTCTTTAGTGGTAAGTAAAGGTGTTTGACCCAGCACTTTTTGGGTAAATTTTTCACCTTCTTTTATGAATACCGGGCTTAAAACTTCATTTAATTTACCATCCCAAATGCGAAGTTCGCCATTGATAAGGTATTCGCGTTGTTCCACAGCAGCATGGATTTTGAAAGCTCCAGGTATTTCATTTTCCGTTGGGAAAATAGCGTTAAGTGATAGGGTCATGATTTATGGGTTATTTTTTTGGTCATTTACAATGGTCACTCCGGAAGAGGTACCGATTCGGTCGGCACCCGATTGGATCATCTGGAGTGCCTGGTCGTAGTTTTTAATTCCACCCGAGGCTTTGATGCCCACAGATTCAGGTAAATTTTTTCGCATCAGTGTGATGTGTTCGGGTTTTGCACCGGCCGAAGCAAAACCCGTGGAAGTTTTAACAAAATCGGCCCCGGCATCTGAACAGATTTTGCAAGCCTGGATTATTTCATCATCCGTTAAATAGGCCGTCTCGATAATTACTTTCAAAAGTTTCTGAGCATCGTGAACGAGTTTACCGCATTTTACTATTTCTATTTTGTCCCACCCCATTCCAGTTTTAAAGGATGAAATATTCCAAACCAGATCAATTTCATCCGCACCATTGTTAATGGCGTTCTTAATTTCGTCGATTTTTGTTTCCGTCATGTTGTAACCCAACGGGAATCCCGCGACAGTTATCAATTGAACTACACTGGTTCCAATTTCACGTCGGGCGCGTTTTACCCAAAAGGGAGGTACGCATACACCAAACATCTTGTAGTTTTTTGCCTCCTCTACCAATTGATCGATATCCGATACCGTAAGGGTAGGGTTGAGGATGGTATGTTCAATATATTGATTGAGCATCATTGGCTCAATTTACAAATACACGGGGAATGTAGTAGAAATTTATTTTGAAGGGATATCTACAATCGTTTGAAATTATCAAATAAATACTCCTGTTCAAGAATTTATTGTACGCGAAACAATAATCATAAACATTATGATTTATCTCTGATTTCTCTTTCACTAAACATCCCCATTAATTCCTTTTCTGCCCTGTTCGCTTCAAATCCAAATCCAATCGTTGCCAACAAATAACCGAATCCCAACATTCCAGTGGAGAAAATTGCTTTAAAAGTTTCAATCTCACCACCGAGGACAAATAAGAATAGTGGATAACCTGCAATTCCTAACCAAAATACAAGGAAAAGGGAAGTAGAAAGACTTGGAGTCATTGTGATACTTACTTCTGTATTCTTGTCTGAATTATATACTTTACCATGAATGACCGGTAGGAAGGAATTGCGATACTTGATTATCCTTTGAATTTTAAAAGAATTTCCTTCTAAAGTACCGCTGAATTTTGATTGAACATGTTTGAATGACCTTACTTCATTCTTTTTTGTTGATACAACCTCAATCAAAAGCTCCATTGAATTTTTTACTGAAAGATCAGTTTCTATAACAAAACTTAAATAGGGAAATAAGATCATAAAAGTTAATCGTGTGAGGGGTAAGTTATAGAGATTGACCCAAGAGATTCATTCTCTCTATAAATAAATCGCAAACCTTGCTCATACATTCGTATTCAATATTTATTCCGATATTCTCAACAAATAGAAACCCCCAAATGAGGGTCGCGTTGTATTTACCATAATACTTTCTCTGTTTGTATTGTAAAACCTTAAAATCATATTTTCCAAGTATCATTGTAATCTACCCAAGTGAAAAAGGTATCTAATTCATTAGGAACTTTTAGCGTAAAACCAACCGGACCATCCCGCGCATAATGTGAGACAAAGTATCTGGGATTAAAGATCAATGCCGAATTCCGCACTCCTTACAGTACTTCATTTTTTTTCGAGAACGTTTTTTGGGCTTGCGCTTATGACCAAAATAGGAGGGGTCAGAATACTGGGGCTTCATCATTTCCTTTTCCGCCTTTCTTTTTTGTTTGGCAACCAATTCCATTCGCTTGCGAAAATCTTCTTCCGCAGAAAAGGTCGGGCCATTCCTCAAATTTTTTGTCTTTTTTGGTGGTGCATATACCCGCTCTTTAGTAGACGTAGGCGTTAATGAATTAGGGCCCTGGATGGACGATTCTTCTTCCTGCTTTTTCTTTTTTTTATTTTTGGATTGGGAATACCCGCCAATGGAAAAAGCAAGTATTAGAATTACGAAAAGGGTTTTTGTTTGCATAGCTTCAGTCTGGTAAACAGAATTGATGCCGAATTAGTATAACTAGTTACTTAAATTTCGATGAATTGCCGAATAGATACGTAAATGGTTATCTGGATTTGGGAGAGAGCATACTTTGTTCCCTACGGAATGTCCAGGGAGGTGTTGGTGATTCAGCTTCCCAAAGCCCCTTTTTCTTAGCGCGCGCCCATCGAATGTATGGCTCCAGGTCCTGGGGTGCATTTCGTTCAACCATCCAGGCTAGCCCCTCTTTTAGTAATTCAACCCGGGGATCGTCTTCGTTTTTTAAAAGAATTACAGCAATTTGCTTACCCGTACGATCCTTACCATGAAATTCTACAGTCACATTTTTTTGCAAAACCATTTTCTCTAAAAAATTTTTTGCGTTTTTACCATAGGCTTGTCCTAACTCGGGACAATCAATTCCAAAAAGAAGAACTTCATATTTTTCTCCATCGGATGCCTGTATCGTTACTGTGTTACCATCGTGGACGGCAATCACGCGCGCATTTATTTCATCCGCTGCATGAAGTGTATGGAAGCAAAGCCAAATAATAAAAAATAAACCGTACCGCATCTCAAATTAAAAGGTAGCAAATTTCTTGCTAAATAATAAGAGCTGTATAACCGTTCTGTATATAGGCTTTCAGTAGTACTATTTCCAGGAAGTTTGAAGAATTTTTATTGCAGGCCTAAATAGATGTCTATGAATAGACTTTATTTTCGTTTGGTAAACCGATTTCCATTTGATGGATTCTTTTTTTTCTTTCGTGCAGCAATTTCATCCATCTTTCTTTTATTCTTCTCTTTTTCCCACGTTTTCTTTTCACTGTCAGACATGGCTTTGTCCGTTTGCGGAAATGGATTGTTGCTGGCGAGTTGAATTTTTTTTCTAATTAATTTCTCAATGTCTTTAATAAAAATATTTTCTTCCGGTTCACAAAGCGAGATGGCAATCCCTTCTTCTCCGGCTCGACCCGATCGGCCAATACGGTGCACATATGTTTCAGCAACATTGGGAATATCGTAATTGATAACATGCTTTAGTTTGTCAATATCAATGCCACGTGCTGCAATATCGGTGGCAACCAATACCTGAATCTCTCCTGCCTTCAATTGTGCCAATGCTTTTTGTCGTTGGTTCTGAGCCTTGTCACCATGAATTGCGGCAGTCCTGATATTTTGTTTCTTCAAATTCCTTACAATTTTGTCGGCACCATGTTTGGTTTTGGAGAACAATAAGGTTTGGTCAATTTTTTGATCCTTTAATATGTGTAGCAGTAAATCTTTTTTTGTCGATTTATTTGTATAGTATACATATTGCTGGATGGTATTTGCTGTGGACGACACCGGGCTCACCTCAACTTTTTTCGGGGCACTCAGAATTTTTCTTGACAAGTCAACAATATTATCTGGCATTGTAGCAGAGAAAAATAAGGATTGCCTCCGCACGGGTAATTCCCGAATTACTTTTTGAATGTCATGAATAAACCCCATGTCCAGCATTCGATCAGCTTCATCCAATACAAAATATTGAATATCATTTAACCGGATAAACCCCTGATCAATCAGGTCGAGTAATCGTCCTGGTGTTGCGATTAAAACATCGACTCCTTTTTTTAGGGCTTCTACCTGGGACCGTTGTGGTACACCACCAAAAATAACCGTATTCCGAACCCCCGTGTACTTTCCATAAACCGTAAAGCTCTCACCAATCTGGATCGCCAATTCCCGGGTCGGTGTCAGTACCAGCGCATGTATTTTACCGGAAGGCTTATTTCCACCACGATCCTGGAAAAGGAGTTGTAAAATAGGAATTGCGAAGGCAGCTGTTTTTCCGGTTCCGGTTTGGGCACTACCCAGAACATCGTTTCTATTCAGCACAAGCGGAATCGCTTTTTCCTGTATCGGGGTTGGGTTCTCGTATTCTTCTTCGTGTAGTGCCTTAACAATAGGCGCTATTATATTCAAATCTTCAAATTGCATGTTTCAGTTAATTATCCCCTTTTGGAAACAGGGTACGTTATAGGTGTGAGCATTAAAATCCAAAGATAAGCAATAAACGCCAGCTTTGCTTATGACGTATGGTACATCATCAGATTACAGAATTTCATACAGGATAATTCGGATGGTTAGTGCAGAGTCTGGTGACATGTTTTGCGGATAGGTTTTTCTTTTGACCAATTCAGGAGGCGCAATGATTTGCCGGATTTCACCTACCTGCATTCCGCGAAGGGCTTCATCCATGGCAGCTGTGGCCTGGTTTCCTCCAATCAAAACCGGTATGGGCGTATCTGAATTTTCATTCGAGTATAAAACCTCACCATTCAAATAGGATGTGGTTTCAAAAATGAGTACCTCGTCTCCAGCTTTTGCAGGAGAACCATTGCCAGCCTGAATGATTTTATACTGCAGTCCGGAGGAGGTGGT
Source organism: uncultured Cytophagales bacterium (assembly GCA_942491425.1). Classification (GTDB taxonomy): domain Bacteria; phylum Bacteroidota; class Bacteroidia; order Cytophagales; family Cyclobacteriaceae; genus JBGTGG01. Next base: position 36,803 of record CALOAV010000094.1, on the reverse strand, counting down.
AATGTACCCTTTCTCAGTTGTTGAATTCTGTGAGCAGCTCCACAAAACAATCGAAAAGATAAATATGAATAGTGTTTTAATGGATTTCATGCCAGGTTGTTAAGTTTACGATCTTCCCGAATCTCGCCGATATGGTAGTAGGCAATTATTTCTTTGATATGGTCGTCTTTCAAAACATACCATTCACTCACCGCCAGCCTAAAGTCACCCTGGATGGCCACATACCTAACGCATGCTTTTAACTCATCATAAAGTTCATCCTCAATTTCAAAATGGTATCCTAAAAACTTATCCCTGTTTGCTTCGACTAAATTGAAATACGCCTCTTTTCCATCGATGGTTCCAAAAGGGCTGGTGTGTTTAAAATCATCGATTACCGGCAAATTCAAAAAATCACCAGCTTCCCATTTTTCAAACCAGTTTCTTACAAGTTTTTTCGCATTCATGGTAATGTATTAAAATGAAACCCAAAGCTGCGCCAGTCCTTTTTGGAGTTTTAACTCGTCCAGATGCCCCATCATTTTTTTGTCATCAGTGATCAGATGCATGTGTACATACGAATCATGGTGGGTAAAAATGGATTTATGTTTCCTTGAAAAAAAACCAATGACTTCGACGGGTTCATCCAACACTTCATAATTCACCTGTCCTTGATGGGCATCCTGTGGAGTTTCCACCACGCTACCGGGTGGTAAATTAACAACATGAATTTTTGCGGATTCGACAAACCCCATAAGTCTGAACGCATACGGTTCCTGAATATTTTCTGAAAGCTGGTCAAGGAACCGTTCAATTTGTTTAGTAGATCCTATGCTATCGGGTATGGTAACAGCATTCCATTCATGCACATTCATGTAAACAAAAAATGGAGCGGTGATGTCCATCGTTTCTTCGACCATCATAGTGGTATCATTCACTACTTTTGATTGATATCCATATCCATCCACAATCAAAACCTCACCCTCCAGATTTTCAAGTGGTCCAAGTCCAAAAAGATGATCTTTATTCTTAATCGTGTCGATAAAGATTGTACCCTGAAGCTCTCCCTTTTGCATAACATTACGCATGGCACCTGCTGTATGAACAACAGTTTTTTCAGATTTCTTTTGAACACACCCCGTTCCAACAAGAATTAGGAGGATAAAATATTGTATTCGTGCGGCATTCTTCACAATGCACGAAGGTAAAAATATTTCATCTATTCCGTGCGCAAAGTGGTGCTCGGATTCTCATGGATTACACGTCTCATCTGTGAGCCCACCGTTAAGGCAACCGCAAATAACATTAGCCCAATGGCAATGGCAAAAGGCAAAGGGCCTGCTTGCTGAGGATCCGGATAAATATGACTGATCAACATGTTCATTAAAAAGAACCCGGAAGGAGCGCCAATTAAAAATGCAATCGATAAAATCCAGACGTAATCACGGTTCATCAGTTTGAATATTTGATTGGTGTTGGCACCGAAAACTTTTCGAACGCTAAATTCACGCATTCTTCGGGTAATGTTGAAGGACACTAACCCAAACAATCCAAGGCATGCAAGAATTACAGCAACCGTCGCAATGAAGCTTAATAATTTTACATTCGAATTGTTATCATTATAAAATCCTTCAAAAACTTTATCCTGGAAAAATCCTTCAAAAGGGCTGTCTGGAGCAACTTCCCGCCATGCGGCTTTAATGGATGCTTCCTTGTTCATTAGACTTCCGGCTTCCAATTTCAATGTCAGATACTGGATATCGTCCTCACTGCATATGCGAAACATAACAGGATTAATCGCGTCATAGAACCCATCGTAGTGGAAATCCTTGATCACTCCAATAACAGTTCGGTCCACACTATCAATTTTGATCACTTCACCCAGCGGATTTTCCCATCCCATCTTGTTTGCGTACGCCTCATTTATAATCAATGACTGATCGTGATCTGATTGTATGGACTCATCAAACCATCTGCCTTCCTTTAAATTTAGGTTCATGGTCTCTAAATAGTTGAATCCAATTTTATAGTTCACTACTTCGTAACGGTTTTCCTTGTATTCAAGGAACGTCCTGTTGTTCTGATAACCGATATGATTGTTTGATCCAGCCAGGTCCAGTACTTCCGGATCATCGGAAAATTTATCACGTAGCGCCAGGTATTCTTCTTTATTGCTTAATGGAACCACATAATTTTGATCGTGAGTATAACCCCAATCGCGGTTATTTAAATAGATACTGTTGTCAATAAAAACAAAACTTCCAACAATGTTGATAAAAGCGAGAATGAATTGAATGGTTAGGAGTATTCTGCTAAACAAACTTTTTTGCCCAAACTTTTCTTTTCCTTTTAAAATTTGAACCGGCTGAAAAGAAGAAACATATAAGGCCGGATACGCACCAGATACGATGGCGATAAAGAATAACATGCCTGCAAAAAATGACAGCATGATCCATGTTGATGAAAATGTAAAGGGAAGGTTGATCGGGAAAAGACCATTCAGCCCGGGCACGAGAAAGAAATACGCTAGTCCTGTTCCGATGATTAAAGCCATGGCCACTAACAGTAAATTTTCAAGTAAGAATTGCTGAACGATTTCTTTCTTTTGACTGCCCACTACTTTTCGTATTCCGATTTCTTTCAATCGTGTTGAAATAGTAGCAACCGAAATATTCATGTAATTGAAGCATGCCAACAGCAACAACATAAGTGAGATTATTCCAAGTGTGACCATTCCTGCAGGATTCCCACCACCTGAAGCAACAGGACTAATGATTTCAAATGATTTTCTGGACAACCCATTTAGACTATGAAACTGAAAATCTTCAATGAGCCATTCAGGAGTAGAAGCATTTTGCAATGCTTTATATTTTTGCATAGCACCGGTTAATTCAGCGGGTGTGTGACCGGGAGCTAATTGAATGAAGGTGGCATCGGTAAGATAGCTCCAGTCGTAAACATCCTTGAATTTCAAATCTTCAAAAATTTCCGAAATTGGCAACATCACATCAATGTATAAACTCGATTGAGCAGGTCGCTCCACAATTGCACCTACGAAAAAATCTTTTTTAATGCCATTGTTAAACTTAATAGATAACGATTGACCAATCGGGTTTTCTTTCCCGAAATATTTAGTCGCCAACTCTTTTGTCAATACAATCTTGGATTTGTCATAAAGCGCATCTTTATCTCCGTCCAGTATTGGAAAATCGAACATGTTGAAAAACTCTTTATCCACAAACCAGATGAACTCATTAAATACGGTTTCATCTTTTCGCACATCACCACTTCCGTATTCAATGCGCACTGCATTTTCAATAAATGAAAACTCTTCTTTTAATGCAGGTGCCAACATGAGCGGTGAATCTCCCCAATCCTCCAACCGATCTTCTGATTGAATAAGGTTGGTGATTTGATAGATTTGATCACGGTGTGAATGAAAGTTATCGCGGTGGTACCAAAAATCAAAAAATAGAAAAATGGTAATGGCCGTTCCAATACCGAGCGATAATCCTAAAACATTAATAGAAGAAGTAATTCCATTGCGAATGGCATTTCTAAATCCGATGCGTAAATAACTTTTAAACATACTGAATGTGTTTGATGAATTTTTTGGTTTGGTGCGCCTGATATTGGACCATCGGAGAAACCGAATCACATCCCAGACATATTTTAATCGACTTAATCGTGGCCCCTCCTTTTTTACTCTTTTATAGAACAGTTCATGTGCATCTCCTTGAATTTCTTCAAGCAATTCAGGATTGCAATACCATTCTAAAAATCGGTCGGCCCATTTGGGAGGTGAAACCATTTTGTTATGCGAGTTTAAATTCAAATGCAACTCTTGGAATCTGATTAAACATTTGGGAGCGGAGTGTGTACGCTTCTTCAAGTGCTTTTTTTCCGGATGCCGTTAGGGAGAACTACCGCTTTCTTCGTCCGCCACGTTCTTGTGTGGGTTCCCCCATCAACGATTTTACGAATCCCTTGTCGTCCAATCTTTTCAACGTGGCATGTACTGCACTAATGTTAATGCTACGGCCGGTTTGATTTTCGATTTCCTCCATGATGGCCACACCATACGCTTTCTTATATAATACACCCACCGTGAGCAAAACGAGTTCCTCAAATTCACCTAAGTAAGTTCCTTTCATTTGTATGATAGTTTGATTTTACCTAGTGAATATAACGTATATCTTTCATTTTTGTATATGATATAGATTCAATTCTTACCGGAAGGTTGCACCAAGGTGAATCAATCGAACTAAAATTTTTGCATTTTGTTTAAAAGGACACAATACATAAAACCCTCAGGAGGGGTTCTTCAATTTTAAAGAAAACAATTTTTCATCCGGCCAACGAGAGGGGCCAAGCCAACCATGGATGGTTGGATTCCCATCATTCCTTCAGTTTTTCAAGTTTTTACGATCCGCTTAAAATTCATTTTGGCGCCTTGCGGGTGTTGAATGATGATGTAGTAAAAGGTGGAGCAGGATTTGGGCAACATCCTCATGATAATATGGAGATTGTTTCAATTCCTACAGTTGGTGCACTGGCACACAAGGGATACAACAGGAACAAGTGAGGTGATTGCCACCAATGATGTTCAGATTATGAGTGCCGGTACCGGATTGGAGCATTCCGAATTCAATGCTTCGAAGACTGATACGGTCAATTTTTTCCAACTCTGGATATTTCCCAAAGAAACGGGACATTGCTCCCCGCTATGAACAAAAAACGTTTAATTCGAATGATCGGAAGAATAAGTTTCAGACAGTGGTTTCACCTGACGGAGGAACGGCACTTGACCATAAATCAGGATGCCTGGATTTCACTCGCCGACTTTTCAAAGGATTTTGAGAAAGAATATCAGTTTAAACTGAAAAGTAATGGCGTGTATGTATTTGTAGTGGAGGGTGAACTCGAGGTGGCAGGCAAAAGATTAAACAATCGTGATGCCATTGGTATTTGGGAGACGGATAAAATCTCCATTACAGCGAAGCAGGATTCAAAAATATTATTGGTAGAAGTCCCGATGGAGGTAAATTGAAAAATGAAGAACAGAAGCGTAGCACGATTATTATATGCACAAACTGTAGACATGCGAGGATTGCCGGTTAGGCAACCGTTTCCAACACAAGCCGTGCAACAAATCGATCCTTTCTTATTATTGCATCATGCCGATGTAAAAGTTCCCAAGCACATTGCACCGAAAAAAGCTGGCGTTGGTCCACATCCACACCGCGGATTTTCGCCTGTCACATTTGTATTTAAAGGTGGCGTCCATCATCGCGATAGCCGGGGGAACAACAGTGTAATTTATGAAGGCGGTGTACAATGGATGAATGCCGGCATGGGTGTTATTCACAGCGAACGACCACCGGATGATATTCATGAAATTGGCGGTCGACAAGAAATTATACAGCTCTGGGTAAACACTCCCGCGAAACAAAAGATGGAGCAACCTGCGTACTATCCGGTTGAAAAAAAGGATATGGAAATTTTTCAATCAGATGATGGTTTGATTACCGGTGCTGTGGTGGCGGGCAGTTTGTTTGATAAGAATGGGAAGGTGCCCACGTATTCAGCACTAAACGCAGTTACGATAGAGGCGAAGAAAGATGGAAAGATTTCAATTCCGCTTCCATCAGATCATAACGCCATGCTTTATTTATTGGACGGAAAAATTTCGGTCGATGGATTTGGGTTGGTAGAGGAGTTGAATGTTGTGCATTTTAAAAATGATGGTGAAGGAATTTCATTTCATGCGTTGGAAGATACCCGCATCTTATTATTGAGTGGAGCGCCATTGAATGAGGAAGTTGTTAGTCATGGCCCTTTTGTGATGAACAATCAAACGGAGATCATGGAAGCGATGCGCGATTATCAAAAAGGGAAGATGGGTATTTTGATCGAAGAGTAGTATCTTGATGCATGAGTGATATAAACATGGTGACCGCGCGTATTGGCAATAAAGATTATGAAACTCATATTTCTACGGGCACGCATACGCTTTTGGCTGATGAACCTGAATCCCTTGGCGGGGAAGACGCGGGCCCGGATGCGGGTGATTTTTTAAGAATGTCACTTGCTACCTGCACTGCCATTACCCTTCGCATGTATGCGAATCGAAAAAAATATGCGATCGATGAAATTCGGGTACACGTTTCTTCAGAAAAGTTATTGAGAAAACGCATACACTTACACGGATCATAGAAATCGACGGTAGAAATTGATGAGCAAATCTGTTCGCGCGCGATGGTTCAAATCGCAAATGCCTGTCCGGTACATAAAACGTTAACAAATCCGATTGAAATTAAAACGGAATTGCGATGAGTGAAATAGTAAAACGCTATACAAAGGAAGGAGTAACCGTGGTATGGAAACCGGATGTTTGTATTCATTCCACAGTGTGTTTTAAAGGATTACCACGCGTTTTTAATCCCAATAAAAAACCATGGGTAAATATGGAAGGGAGTGAACTGGAGAGGATTAAAGAGCAGGTCCATAATTGTCCTTCGGGCGCATTAAGTTTGGAAGCAGAAGTTTCTCCATCAACTCCTACTACTAGCAATCAGGTAGTGGAGGTTATTAAAGACGGTCCCCTATGCGTTCATGGTTCTCTGACGATAAAATATGCGGATGGATCAGAAGAAAGCCAGACGATGAAAACATTCTTTTGCAGATGTGGCCAGTCCGGTAAAAAGCCCTTTTGTGATGGAACCCACAAAAAAGTTGAATTTAAAGGGTAGTAAAGTTTCCAACTTCTTTCGGAATTCCAATATCTTGTAACCAATAAACTTGAAACTTTTAACTTGTAACGATTTTAAGGAGTGTTAGCTCAGTTGGTTCAGAGCACTACCTTGACAGGGTAGGGGTCACTGGTTCGAGTCCAGTACACTTCACAAACTATTTTGTAATTAATTGATTTAGTGATTTCTTCATTTCATCAATAACAGGTTTCATGCCTGGGTTATTGATTTCATTCTTCAATTCATACGGGTCATTCTTTAAATCATAGAATTCATCCATTCCGGTAAGATCGTTATACCGGATATATTTATATTGATTTGTCCGGATTGCTTTATATCCCATTTTGTACATTCTTGGAAAAACTATATCGGAGTAGTATTCAATCAGGATCTCAGGCCGAAAGGTTTCAACTTGATTATCAATCACGGGAATCAACGATTTTCCTTCGACCGTTTCGGGTATCGCTACTCCCGCAAATGCCAATAGTGTTGGTGCTAAATCGATGCTTAGGATCGTTTGGTCACTGGTGGTCGCCGCTTTTATTTTTGGCGGATAACGAATCAACATGGGAATCCGGATGGCCTCTTCGTAGGCTAACCTCCTTTCTTCATTGAGTCCATGTTCACCATACCAGTACCCATGGTCACTGGTAACTACAATGATTGTATTGTTCAGCTGATCCATTTCGGATAAAGCGTCTATCATTTCTCCCAGTCCTTCATCAACAGCCATCAACATTTCACCCCGCTCCCGAATTGTTTTTTCCCTGGTAGCAGTTTCTATGCCGAGAGGAGGAAGGTCTCCGATTTTTCGCATCAGTGCGGGTTTGTCAAGTGGCGGAATTCCATTATTCGGCCTTCTTTGAAAGAAAGCTGAATCGTACATTCCTTTGTGCCGGTCAGCTGCAACAAACCCACCTTCTAAATCTATCACAGAACCATCATCTGCCTGAAATGCATTTGGATGCAGAGCTTTGTGCGAGAGGTACAAAAGAAAAGGTTTTGATCGGTTTTTTTGTATAAATGATAATGCATAATCAGTAAGGATATCCGTAACATATCCATCAATAATTTTTTGTTCTCCATTGATGTTTAGTCCCGGGTTAATGGCTTCTCCCTGACCTTTTAGGGCGACCCACTGATCAAAACCTGGTCGGGGTGAATCGTCGTTTCCCATGTGCCACTTTCCGATAAATGCAGTTTCGTATCCGGAACCATTTAGAATTTTTGGAAATGTTTCCAGTTTATTGCTTTGTTCATTTCGGGCGGTATTATCTATGATTCCATTGGTGTGTGCGTATTGCCCTGTGAGAAAACTTGCACGGCTGGGTGAGCAAAGCGGAGTAGTGGTAAATGCATTTAAAAAAGAGATTCCCTCTTTTGCAATGCGGTCAATATAGGGTGTTTGAATATAGGCATGTCCGGCTTGTCCATACTCATCCCATCGCATATCATCCACCAGCACAACGATTATGTTTGGAGGCTGAGCACTGGCAGAATCAGGCTGTTTTGTTTCTTGTTTGCATGCAAGTAAGGACAGGAGGGCACAACATTGCAGCAGAGTCTTCATCTATACCAGTTTTGGATGACCTAAATTCCAACATTTTTTCACCAATCACAAATGAAGCATACCGGGCAGCGTTTACTCGCCTTACGATTTAATAAAGAGTGGTTTTAACTTTTTATAATCCCATACGATTAAATAAACAGATCCCAGAAGCATTAATCCAGTAATATAGGGTGTGCCTCTATAATGCATCGATACAGTTATAATGTAGATATTTAAAATAATAGGAAAATATAGGATTGCGCCAAGGGATGAAGTCCGTGGAATAACTAACAGCAGTGCAGCCAGCAATTGAGCAATACCAATAAAATTCCAATAGAAGCCAGTACGGTACAAGGCTTCAAAGAAAAATCCAACAGGCGTATCAATTTCCAATAGTGTAAAACGTTCACCCATTGCTTTTTTTAAACCGGATGGGAGAAATCCAAGCGCCAGTAATACACGTGTTCCCCATGTAAAAAGGACAAAGATTTTTTTGCTCCGGATGTTTTCTACGAATTGCTCCATAATAGCGTGACGATCGAGTTACCAAAATGTTACTCCCAATTTATACGAATCACTCATCACTCAGCTTCACTTTATCCAAAACGGTCCTTTTTTACCGATCCAGTACAAACCGATACCCAATTCCTTTGATGGTAATGATCTCAATGGAGGGATCTTTTTTTAGGTAGTCGCGGATTTTAGTAATGTACACATCGAGATTTCGGGAATTGAAAAATGAATCATCGCCCCAGAGTTTTAAAAGGACTTCTTTCCGTTCAATAGTTGTATTGGGTGATGTTGCCAGAAAATTCAGGAGACTGGCTTCCCGGTGCGATAGTTTCTTAATTGTATCATCAAAATGTAATTCATACCGGTTGGGATAAAAATAATATTTACCCAATGCAATTTTTTCAGTTACTGATTTATTCCCATTCCCGGCAAGGGTTAATAAATTATGGATAAGTGCTATCAGCTCTTCCATACTAAATGGTTTCCGCAAGAAATCATTTCCACCTACCTCAAAGCCCTTCAATAAATCTGTTGTTTGCGTTTTAGCGGTAACAAAAATCAATGGAACGGATGGATTTATTTTACGAATTTCCTGGGCTATGCTATAGCCATCCTTTGTTGGCAGCATGATGTCTAACACACAAATGTCGGGCATCGAATTTTTAAATTGAGGTACTGCATCCTTCCCATCAGTAACCATGAGTACATCAAAGTCACGACTTTCCAGACTTTCTTTGACAATCCGTCCAAGAAATGGCTCATCCTCTACGTATAATATTTTAATCCTGGCCATGTGTGAGTGGAAGATAAATAAAAAATTGACTGCCTCTGTTTAAAGCACTGTCAAGTTTTATTCGGCCACCATGTTTTTCAATCACGTTGGCAACATAACTCAATCCCAGGCCATACCCTTTGGTATTGTGGACGTCACCGGATGATACTCTAAAAAAGCGTTCAAATATTTTTTTATGGTGTTCAGATGAAATTCCAATACCATTGTCTTGAACAACAAACTCAATTTCATCTTCTTTTTTGGTAAGGGAAATAGTCACGGATGATTCGGATGGACTGTACTTTAACGCATTGTCAATAAGGTTGTAAATCATATTGGTGAGATGGGCGGGATCACCAAGTACGTACAATGGTTCGGAATCTGTATTAAAATTGACAGCCGCACCTTGTTTCTCGATCACAAGTTTGAGAGAAGTCAATACATTTTCGATGATGGCTGTGAGGTTGACTTTTTCCTTTTGAAAGAGGATTTCCTGATTTTCAAAAACGGCCGTCTTTAAAATCTTGTCGGTCATCAGGGTTAGGCGTCTCAATTCGTTCTGGGCGATGTCGAGGTATTCAGCTGTTTTAGTTGGGTTGTTGATAGCCTGAAAACTCTTTAAAGCCTCAATGGCAACGCTTACAGTAGCAACCGGGGTTTTTAATTCATGGGAAACGTTGCTGATAAAATCATTCTTTATTTGCATTAATCGTTGTTGTGAACGGAGACTCCGATACATCATAAAAAAGGCGGAGGTAGTAATCAGTGTCAGGAAAACTGAGAACAATGCCTGAGGTCCTATTTTCTTTAGCAGGAAAGGTGCGGGGCTTGCATAGATAACCGAATATCGTTCAAAAGGCGGAAACCGAACCGGGTCACTGATAATACTATCTCCCTGAGAAAGTTCTTCACCTCGTTTTAGCTTATAAATGGTAAATGGCAAATCGATGTTATTGGCATACAACACCGCCTGAAAAGAAGAATAAATTGAATCCATATTCAGGGTATCACCTTCCAATCTAATTACAAAATTGCGCTGACCGGAAAGCATACGCTCCGTTAACGGTCGGATCAGGCGCTGGAGTGAGTCGGGAGGAGCATCACCCCCAATATACAATTGGACACGGGCTTCCTGGTTTTGAAGATTTAGATGGAATGTGCTATCTCTCTCTGTACGTCTCCAATATTCTACCCGTTCGATTTTTTCCTTACCCGGACCCGTGCTATCGGGTATAAATTTGATTCTTTGCTGAATCAATGAATCCTGTATCGTGAATAGGGTGCTTTTGAACAAGGCGGTGGTTTCTTTGCGTAATTGTTCCCGTTCGTTTTGGTAGCTACTTCTGAGCCAAAAAAACTGCAACACCAGCAGTAACATGATGCTGATGATCATGAGTAGAAGTGTTAATCGATTTTTTTGACCTGCCATTTTTCAAAAGTAAGAGCTCGGAATGGTTCCTCCTGCGTCTTTTAACATTAATTAACATTCCATTCAGAACCATTAACGGTATTCTGTCATCAGATGCTATAGTTTTACAGCATTAAAATCTTGCGTACCCAAAAACTAATATCATGAAGAAATTAATAATCGTTCTGGGAATCATCGTTATGTTGATTTCTGCACATTTTGTAATGGCACAGACACAAGGCGTGATCACCTATGAATCAACCATGAATATGTGGAAAAGAATTCCACCGGAAAGGGAGTCCATGAAGAGTATGATTCCGGAGTTTATCGTTCGAAAAGCAGATTTGTTTTATAATGGAACCGAGTCGATGTATAAACCTCAGGTTGAGGAAGAGGAAGATGCTGAGTTCAGTTCAAATGGAGGCGGCGGTAGAATGCGTTTTAGAATGGGAGGCGCTGGAACTGAAATTTATGTAAATCATGACGATCAGATCCGATTATCCCAACAGGAATTTAATGGCAAAAAATATTTAGTAACCGATACAATTCAAATCACGCCCTGGAAATTTGGCACTGAAACAAAAGAAATACTTGGCTATGTGTGCAAACAGGCATATTATACAGATGAGGAAAGAAAGTCTGAAGTCGTGGCCTGGTATACAGATAAACTGGGCATGTTTATGGGCCCTGAAACCTATGGTGCTTTACCAGGGGTAATCCTTGCGCTGGATATCAATAACGGAGAACGTACCATTGTGGCATTGAACGTTGAAGATAAGGAACTCAGTAAAAAGGACATTAAAATACCATCAGGAGGAACTCCAATTTCCGGATCAGAATTTCGGGCGATGGTTCGTGAAGAAATGCAGAAGCGAGGCGCCAATGGTGGTATGATGATGATTAGAAATTAATTGTCAAAAACGGATCACTCACTTTTTTTATAATCGGTTCCCATGAAGAAAATTATTTTCCTATTGCTTTTGATTAGTCAGGCTGCATTCGCACAAAAAATATCCGTTAAGGGCCAGGTATTGGATGGTGAAGGTAATCCACTACCCTCTGCAACGGTAATCTTGCTGAATCCGGCAGACTCTTCACTTGTAAATTTTGGGGCCTCCAAAGGAGATGGATCATTTGAATTGAAGAATGTAAACCGGGCAGAGTATATGCTTCGAATTACGTTTGTGGGACATAAAACTTTTTCCTATCGGGTCTCTCCTGGTTCCGATCAGACAGTGGTAGACATTGGTATTGCGAAAATGGAAGAAGCCAAAACAGAGCTTGATGAAGTTGTTGTTCAGGCCGAGAAAGCACCTGTTGAAATTAAGGGGGATACAATTGTATTTAATGCCACCAGCTTTAAAACCAAACAAAATGATAACGTTGAGGAGTTGTTAAAAAAACTTCCCGGTGTAGAAGTAGAAAATGATGGGACGATAAAGGCACAAGGTGAGGAAGTCAAAAAAGTAACGGTAGATGGTCGCGAATTTTTTGGTCGCGACCCGAAACTGGCAACCCGAAATCTCCCGGCGGATGCTGTCGAAAAAGTGGAAGTATTTGATAAAAAATCCGACCAGGCTGAGTTTACCGGTATCGATGATGGTCAGCGGGAGAAAACGATAAATCTTGAATTAAAAGAGGAAAAACGAAATGGTGTTTTTGGAAGTTTGATGGGGGGATATGGTACGGATAATCGTTTTACCGGAAAGGCAAGTTTGAACCGGTTTAAGAAAGGTCAGCAGTTATCATTTATCGGACAGGGGAATAACATTAATGAGCAGGGGTTTTCTATTAGTGATTACCTCAACTACAGCGGTGGATTAAACTCTGGCGGTGGTGGCGGTGGTGTCCGTGTTCAGATCGGTGGAGATGGAGCTAGTGGTATACCACTGAATACCGGTGGCAGACAAAACGGATTGATGACCAACTATGCGGCCGGTTTGAATTTTTCGGACGTTTTCAACAAGAAGACGGAGCTGACGAGCAGTTACTTTTATAACTATATCGATCATGCCCTGGATAAGACAACGGATCGAATTAGCTATTACCCTAATCAGGAAGATATCTATTACCATGAAGATAGCAAACAACAGAACACCAACTCAAGCCATCGCGTTAATATCACGCTCGATCATAAAATCGACTCTGTGAATTCATTTAAGCTCACCTCTTATTTAACCTATAATCAAACAGAAGTCGATGCAGCGTCTACCGGGGAGAGCAGTTTTGAAGATGGAACAATGCAAAACTTCAGTGACATGCGAAATATTGGATCCGGTGATGCGATTAATTTTAATAATAATCTGTTGTACAGGCATCGATTTAATAAAAAAGGGAGAACGCTTTCCACTAATTTACTTTATTCAATTAATGAAACGGATAATGTTGGACAACTTTTTCAGGACATCACATACTTCAAAACTCCAACAGATTCTTTAGTTGAAATTCGTCAGCGTAATACCCAGAAAAACAGTACGCAGAACTACGGTATTAATCTTTCGTATACCGAACCCCTTGGCGGTCGAAAATATTTAGAAACCAACTACTCCATTCGCATGAATGACAGCGATATAAATCGGGATGTGTATGATTTAGAAGGAGCTAATGAGTTGTTTAATCCCCTGCTGAGTAATCGGTATTCCAGCCAATACCTCTATCAACGGGCTGGAGCAAATATTAAATTTAATCATAAAGACTACACATTAACGGTTGGAGGAGCCTACCAGTTTACAGATTTGAATGGTATTCTACGACTGAACGATACAGAAATAAATAATTCCTTTAACAATTTTTTACCGTCATTATTTTTCAACTATAGTTTCACATCAACAAAAAGATTGAATTTCAACTATGAAACTTCGGTCCAGGAGCCCACCATTCAGCAGTTGTCTCCAGTTGTTGATAATAGTAATGCATTGAATCTGTATGTTGGAAATCCAAATTTAGGGACTGCCTATAATCATCGGTGGATGTTGAATTATTCTTCATTCAATCCAGGAAATTTTACCAGCTTTTTTGCACGGGTAAACGCAACGTATACCGACAATGCAATTGTCAACGCACAAACAATAGACAAGAATTACCGGACCACTACAATTCCGGTCAATCTGGGAAGTACATTTAATGTTAATGGAAACCTATCCTTTGGTTTTCCGATTAATAAAATTAATAGCCGTATAAACGTCAATGCCAATGCCAGACACAGTAGAAACTTCTCACTTTTAAACGATGTGCAAAGTTTCATTCAAAATGAAACAATAGGAGGTAATATTCGATATGAATACAGATTCAAGGAAATCTTTGATATCAATCTTCGTGCAAACCTTAGCAATCAATTTTCTATTTATGAAGATGAGAACAGAAATCAGTCATTCCTGAACCAGACCTATACCGCAGAAGGAAATGTCACGTTCCTGAAACATTATAATTTAAGTTCGAACTTTGATTATTTGGTATACGCCAACCAGGCAGGAGGGGAAACACAGAAGGTACCACTATTGAATATCTCTTTGTCGCGCTATGTATTAAAAGCGAAAAGTGGTGAAATTAAACTGTCGGTTGTCAATTTGTTGGATAAAAACCTGGGTGTCACACAGTCCGCAAACAGCAACTATGTGGAACGGGAAATTATGAATTCACTGGGCCGATATGTGATGATTAGTTTTACGTATGCCCTTAACAAACAGCTGAATCCGCTGGCCGGTATGGGCGGAAGAAGGGGGCCGCGGATGATGATGATCAGAGAGTAACTGGTTACCAGTTGCCGGTTACCGGTGTCTGGAAACCGGCGACCGGCAACCGAAAGCGAACAACTAATTTTGTATCTTCGTGCATGCAGTTTCGGTTTGTACTACTCCTTATTCTTATCCCTCAACTATTGAACGCTCAGGTTTACACCCCAAAATTTGATTTGCAGGGTCATCGCGGTGCCCGTGGTCTGCGACCGGAAAATTCCATCCCTGCTTTTTTATTTGCATTGGACTCGGGCGTTACTACTATCGAGTTAGACGTCGTGATTACAAAGGACAGAAAGGTTCTGGTTTCACATGAACCCTGGATGTCAGCGGCTATCTGCTTGCTTCCGGATGGATCGCCCATCAAAAAAGGTGATGATCAAAAGCTGTATAACATTTACCAAATGAACTATGACGACATTCGCGGATTTGATTGTGGATCACTAGGAAACGATGATTATCCTGAACAGGTAAAAATGCGGGTTTCAAAGCCCTTGCTGAAGGATGTGATTATTGCCGTGGAGGATCACATTAAAAGTTATACGCAATACGAAGTCGATTATAATATTGAGATCAAAAGTTCGCCGGATGGTGACAATAAATTTCATCCCGATGTGGAAGAATTTTCAGACCTTGTATACAATCTTTTAGATCAATACCTACCGATGGATCGGGTGGTGATTCAGTCTTTCGATTTCAGGGTATTGCAATACTGGCATAAAAAATATCCAGAAATACGCCTTGCGGCATTGGTTGAAAATTTAAAATCTGCAGAAACCAATATCGCCAACCTTGGATTTTCGCCTGCAGTTTATAGTCCCTATTATAAATTGTTAAAAAAGGACGCAGTCGAATATTTACACAGCAAGAAAATTCGGGTGATCCCCTGGACTGTCAACGAAGAAAATGAAATGCTTTCCATGCGTGGCCTGGGAGTCGATGGGATTATTACCGATTATCCGGATCGGGCTAGAAAGTATAAGATGACGCTTGAACTTCCCACTAAAAAATAAGTTGCCAGTCGCCGGTTTCCAGTCACCGGGTGACCGGGAACTGGCACCCGGCAACCTTCCCAAATTATTCTGATTAAGAGAATAATTCTATTTTTGCCACGGAATAAAAAGAGAATAGATGAAATATAATGTATACGGGGTAGGAAATGCCATTGTTGACATCGTCACAGAAGTAGATCATGACTTTTTTGAAAAGAATGAAATCGAGAAGGGCGTGATGACCCTGGTGGATGAAAAAAGGCAGGATGTTCTTGTGAAGGCTATTGATATGAAGAAAAGCCAAATGTCGGGAGGAGGTTCTGCAGCCAATACCATTGTTGCACTAAGTCAGTTTGGTGGGAAGGGCTTTTACTCTTTATTAGTGGCAAAAGATCCAATGGGGAAATTTTTTCTTGATGATTTAAAGCGGAATAATGTGAACACCAATATCGTTCATGAAAGTTGTCCGGAAGGGATCACCGGAAAATGCCTGGTCATGACCAGTCCGGATGCTCAGCGGACCATGAATACTTTTTTAGGAATCAGTTCATTACTGGGTCCGGAAAATCTAAATGAAGAAGCTATCAAACAATCTGCCTACGTTTATCTTGAAGGATACCTGGTAGCAAGTCCAAAAGGGTTGGAAGCACTGAAAGCCGCAAAAAAAATAGCTGAAAAGAATAACGTGCATACTGCCTTAACATTTTCAGATGCCAGTATGGTTAAGTATTTCCCGAAGCAAATGGAAGAAATTGTAGGTGCCAGTGTTGATATGCTATTCTGCAATGAAGAAGAAGCCATGATTTTCACAGGTACCGACAACCTGATGGAGGCGCGTGAAAAACTAAGGGGAGCGGCCAAGAAATTCGCTATTACCCTGGGGGCAAATGGAGCGTTAATTTATGATGGCGATACCTTTATTCAAATTGAGCCCTATCAGGTACGGGCTATCGATACAAATGGAGCGGGCGATATGTTTGCAGGAGCCTTTATGTATGGTATCACCAATGGCCATAGTTATGCCGAAGCCGGGAAATTGGCTTCATTGGCATCTTCGCGGGTGGTTTCGCAGTTTGGTCCCCGTTTGACCCCGGATCAAGCGAAGCGTGTATTGGCGGATTTGATTGAGTAATTCGTAATTCGGATTACAATTTTAGGAAATTATTTTTGTTATTTTCAGCGTCAGGTTGGTCGTATATTTATTGATAACTTATAAAAATTCATAAATTTTAAATGAAATTCTTATTTTTAACTTCTTAAAAATTCGACTGGATTAAGGTTAACGAGTTATTACCAGGACTGATAAATGAGAAGCTAAGGTTAGACCAATGGTAAGAACTTGATTTAAAAAGTATTTTATAGTTCCGTAATTTAGTACCCATCAAACCAATTTATATGCAAAAAAGACAAAGTTTAACTCTATTGCTCATGCTTACCATAATAATGGTGAGCTTTGGCCAGGCGCGAAAGATTGAGTTCACCGAATATGATCTGCCCAATGGTCTTCATGTAATTTTACATCAGGATAATACCACCCCTATTGTGGCGGTTTCTGTGTTATACCATGTGGGTTCAAAAAATGAAGACCCAAATCGCACAGGCTTTGCTCATTTCTTTGAGCATTTGCTTTTTGAAGGATCGGAAAATGTAAAACGGGGAGAATTTGACAAATATCTGGCGAATGCGGGGGCAACCAATAATGCCAATACCTCAAACGACCGGACATTTTATTACGAAGTGTTACCTTCCAATCAACTTGAATTGGGACTATGGTTGGAATCGGAGCGTATGCTGCATGCAAAAATAGAAACCATTGGCGTAGAAACGCAGCGCGAAGTGGTGAAGGAAGAGAAGCGCCAACGCGTAGACAATCAACCATATGGAAGTTTTCAAATGGAAGTATTCAGCCACGCGTATAAAGTGCATCCGTATCAATGGACTACTATTGGATCCCTGGAACATTTGAACGAAGCATCACTTGATGAGTTTATTGAGTTTTATAAAACATTTTACGTCCCTGAGAATGCAACGTTGTCAATAGCAGGTGATATCGATATTAATGAGGCGAAAGCCTCCATTGCAAAATATTTTAAGGATATCCCGAAAGGCGGAAAGAATATTCCGCGTCCAACAGTAGTGGAACCACCACAAAAAGCGGAAGTACGGGATGTGGTGTATGATAATATTCAATTACCCGCGGTGATCGAAGCCTATCATATTCCCGCACAAGGAACTCCAGATGCTTATGCATTGGATATGTTGAGCACATTATTAAGTGGTGGGCAAAGCTCGCGCATGTACAAGGCATTGGTCGATGAACAGAAGAAAGCATTGCAAGTTGCTGCTTTTCCATTTTCAATGGAAGATCCAGGGCTTTACCTCGTATTGGGTATCGTGAACATGGGTATTGAAGCGGATGATTTGGAAAAAGCGATGGATGCAGAGATTGAAAAAGTACAAAAGGAATTGATTTCTGAAAACGAATTTCAAAAAATCCGGAATCAAAAAGAAAGTCAGTTTGTACAGCAGAATGCTTCTGCAAGAGGGATTGCTGAACAACTGGCAAATTATCATGTGTATTTCAATGATGCAAATTTGATTAATACAGAAATTGATAAATACATGAAGGTTACCCGTGAAGACTTACAGCGTGTAGCAAAAAAATATTTGACCAAAGAAAACCGTGTGGTGCTGCACTACATGCCTAAGTCTGCACAAAGCAAACCAGGAAATACTCAAATCAAAAAAGATAATTGATTATGAAGAAGATACTACTATTCATATGCTTGTTGGTTACAGGAGTTTCCATTCAGGCTCAGGTTGATCGCACACAGGCACCCAAACCTGCTCCCGCGCGTGAAATTAAAATTGGCGATTATCAAACGTTTACCCTAAAGAATGGTCTTCAGGTGTTCGTCGTGGAGAATCATAAACTACCCCGCATTCAATTTTCATTGCAATTGAAAAATGATCAGCTCTTTCAAGGTGAGAAAGAAGGATATGTATCCATGGCGGAAACCCTTATGGGAACTGGGACCAAAACAAAAACGAAAGCGCAGCTAGATGAGGAAATTGATTTTATTGGCGCCAGTCTGAATACGGGCGGAAATGCAATTTTTGCTTCCAGTCTTTCAAAACATACCAACAAGTTACTGGATCTGATGACGGATGTGCTGTTTAACCCTTCCTTTCCGCCTGAGGAAATGGAGAAATTGAAAACACAAACCTTATCCGGCCTGGCGGCAAGTAAAGACAATCCGAATGCTATCGCCGGAAATGTTCGCAATGCCTTGTTGTATGGCTCCCAGCACCCGTATGGATTATTCACAACAGAAAATAGTGTAAGTGCAATTACATTAGACGATTGCAAGAATTACTACAACACCTATTACAAACCGAATAATGCTTACTTGATTATTGTTGGTGACATTGATTTGAAAACCGCAAAAAAACTAACCGATAAATATTTTGCGAAGTGGGCTGCCGGTGAAGTAAAGAATCCAACCTATACACAACCGAAAGGACCTGCAAAAACATATGTGGCAATGGTTGATCGTCCCACTTCCGTTCAGTCGGTAATTAACATTGGATATCCGGTCGATTTAATGCCCGGTACACAAGATGCCATTAAAGCCCGCGTGATGAACCAGATTTTAGGGGGCGGATTTTCTTCAAGACTCAATCAAAATCTTCGCGAGAAGCATGGTTATACCTATGGATCAGGATCTCAATTAAGCCCGGATAATTTAGTAGGTAACTTTAATGCCTCAGCGAGTGTAAGGAATGAAGTAACCGATAGTTCAGTTTATGAATTAATTTCTGAATTGAAACGCATTACCAACGAACCTGTGACTGAAAATGAATTAATGGCTGCGAAGGCAGAAATCTCCGGCTCCTTTGGAAGGTCATTAGAAAGTCCGCAAACCATTGCCAGCTTTGCCTTGAATACAGCGAAGTATAATCTGCCCAAAGATTACTATGCGAATTATGTAAAAGCGGTAGATGCGGTAACACTTGCGGATGTGCAGGCAACTGCTAAGAAATATATCCGGCCGGATAATGCCCACATCATCGTGGTAGGAAAGGGCTCCGATGTTGCTGATAAATTAAAACAATTTGGTGAGGTAAAGTATTTTGATATTTATGGTGTAGGGTATGTTCCTTCAAAAGCTTCTGCATTACCAGCAGGTTTAACAGCTGAAAAAGTTATCTCGAAATATATTGAAGCTATTGGTGGTACCAAAAAGATTCAGGAGTTGAAGAGTTTAAAGACAACCATGAAGGCAACTGTACAAGGAAATGAGATAACCATGAGTGCTTCTAAGAAGGCACCAGGAAAGAGTTTGGTTGAAGTTTCTGTTCAGGGAAATGTTATGCAAAAAAGTGTTACGGATGGAAAAGAAGTTGCACAAATGCAAATGGGACAAAAGTCTCCGGTGGATGCTGCTGCAAAGGAAAAGAGTCTGTTTGATGCGCAGTTAGTTCCTGAAACCATGATTGATGCCATGAAAGTAAAGACAATACTGAAGGCTGTAGAAACAATTGATGGTAAGGAAGCGTACGTTGTTGAATATGAATTTCCAGCGGGTGATAAAACCACAAATTATTTTGATGTTGAGAGTGGCTTGAAAGTACAGACTGTAGTAATGGCGAAAACGCCACAAGGAGAGGTTGCCATTCCGACCAGATTTCAGGAATATAAAGAAGTAAATGGAATAAAGTTTCCGCACGTAATCCTGGTTAGCCAGGGGCCTATGAATTTTAAGTTTGAGGTTTCCAGTCTGGAAGTTAATCCAGTGTTGGATGATGCTATTTTTAACGTTCAGTAGCGGGTAACCATTTAGGCGATTGATTAAAGGCCGGAGAAAAACCGGCCTTTTTTTATGGATGAATTTGAAGCGGATAAATTGCGGCATCGACTCCAGCCAGTAGTCCCGGATTGTAACTCAACCGTTTTGTGATTTTTGGCTTTAAAGTTGGGGCTGATTTGCATTTCCACAATTCCTCCCTATATTTGCAGCCCTCAAACAATGAGGTAAATAGACATTAGTATGGTACGGACATATCAGCCTTCACGTAAAAAAAGAAAGAATAAGCACGGTTTCCGCGAGAGAATGGCATCTGCTAACGGTCGCAGAGTACTTGCTTCCCGCAGAAGAAAAGGTAGAAAGAAGCTTACCGTTTCTGACGAAACCACTTTTAAGCGTAAATAATAAACTTTTCCGGTGATTCCCTGCCGGGGAATTCCTTAATTTCACCCCATGGGGTCACTTACTTTCCGGAAAGAAGAAAGGCTACATAGTAAAATCAGCATTCAGGAACTCTTTGATAAGGGTTCCTCTTTTTATTTATACCCTTTTAAGGTCCTTTTTATAGTAGGAAAGCCTGATTCTATTGTAAATCAGGTACTTTTCACTGTTTCCAAAAGGAATTTTAAGCGGGCGGTAGATAGAAATAAACTAAAAAGAAGGATGCGGGAAGCTTTTCGGCTGAACAAATCGAAACTTTCAACTCCACAAAAATTGTTGATTGGCTATATTTATACTCCTAAAGAGATACTTCCTTATGCACAGATAGAGGAAGCCATGGTTAAATCATTTAAGCGAATAATTAATTATGAGAAGAAGGATTAAGTGGGGATTCATTTTGTTGGTGGTAGTTTCGGTAACGTTCGCCTTTCGGCAGCCTGCAGAAAAATATTTCGAGATCGCTAAAAGCCTTGACATTTTTGCCACTCTTTTTAAAGAGGTAAATGCCTATTATGTGGATGAAGTGGATCCTGAAGACCTGGTTCGGAAAGGTATTGATGGAATGCTGGAAACCCTTGATCCATACACAGATTATATTCCGGAGGATGAAATTGAATCCTTTAGGATCGCAACCACCGGCCAATATGGTGGCATTGGGGCGCTGATTGGATTGATCAATGAAAAAGTTGTCATTACCCAGCCCTATGAAAATTTTCCTGCGATGAAGTCAGGGTTAAAAGTGGGGGATGAGATTCTATCAGTGGATGGAACCAATGTAAAAGGCAAGGCCACATCGGATGTCAGTACATTGTTGAAGGGTAAACCCAAGACGGATGTTTCCTTAGTCATTCAGCGACCCGGAGTAAAGGATCCGATTTCATTTACCATTCAACGGGAAAAAATTAATGTTAGCAATTTAGCCTACACCGGTTTGATCGAACCGGAAGTTGGGTACATTAAGTTGGATGACTTTACTCCAGGTGCTGCACGGGAAGTGTCAGATGCAGTGGTTAAACTAAAGATTTTAGGCGCGAAAAGTATCATCCTTGATTTGCGAGATAATCCTGGCGGACTCCTTCATGAAGCCGTAAATATTGTTAACATATTTATTCCGAAAGGAATGGAAGTGGTTGCTACAAAGGGAAAAGTGAAGGATTGGAATAAATCCTATACCACCTTAAATAATCCGGTAGATACAGAAATCAAACTTGCTGTACTCACTGGTCCGGGTAGCGCTTCTGCTTCAGAGATTGTGGCGGGTGCTTTACAGGATTACGATCGTGCAGTTTTGGTTGGGAAGAAAACATTTGGAAAGGGATTGGTACAAACAACCCGACCGCTCACCTATAATAGTCAGCTAAAAGTAACAACCGCCAAATACTACATTCCCAGCGGGCGTTGTATTCAGGCGTTGGATTATTCGCACAGGCAGGAAGACGGATCCGTTGAGAAATTTCCGGACTCTTTAAAGACCGAGTTTAAAACAACAGCAGGTCGCAGTGTGTTTGATGGAGCCGGACTTGATCCCGACATCGAAATCGATACAGAATATTTAAGTATTGTGACCATCAATCTGATTACGTCTGGGCTTATTTTTGATTATGCTTCTAACTATTGTGGTGAAAACCCGACTGCTCCTGATTTTAAAACATTTGTTTTGTCAGATAGCGAGTATGAGAATTTTGTCAGGTGGATAGCCGGTAAAAATTTCACGTATATTACACGGCTTGAAAAAAGTACGGACGAATTGATTGAAGTTTCGAAAGCGGAAAAAAACTACAATGATTTGTCTCCATTGTTATCGGATCTGAAAAAGAAAGTGAGTGAAAGCAAGGAGAATGATCTTATGCGATTCAAACAGGAGATTGTTGAACTACTTACCGAGGAGATTGCCTTCCATTATGCATTGGATGCCGGAAGAGTGGAGGTATCGACGCCGAAGGATAAAACCATGATCGCAGCACGCCAGCTGCTGAATGATGAAGGAAAGTATAAGGAGATTCTTTCGGCAAGCAAAAAATGAGTTTAATCCTGAGTCTTGAAACTTCTACTGAAGTGGGATCTGTTGCTTTGCATAAGGATGGAGAACTCTTAACAACAAGTGAAGTACACATTCAATACTCCCATGCATCCATGCTGGCAGTGCTGATTAGCCAGGTGTTATCCAATGCTGGCATCGCTGTGAAACAATTGGATGCCGTGGCGATCACATCTGGTCCGGGATCATATACAGGCTTACGCATTGGCACATCTACTGCAAAAGGATTATGTTTTGCATTGGATATCCCGTTACTCGCGATTGGATCATTAACATTGATGGCTTATCAGGTTGCAAAGTATACAGCTGGAGATACATTGTTGTGTCCAATGATTGATGCACGGAGAATGGAAGTTTATTGTTTGGTAACCAACCGATATCAGGACGAGCTGCAGGCTGTTCAACCAGTAATTATTGAGCCCGATAGTTTTGCTTCATTCTTATCTGAGCATAAGGTTTTGTTTTTTGGCAACGGAGCATCAAAATGTAAGGCGGTAATTGACAGTCCTCAGGCCATGTTTCTCGATGGGATCGTACCACAGGCTTCACACCTCGGTGCAATGGCTTTCAAAAAGTATAAAGAAAATGATTTCGAGGATTTGTTAAACTTTGAGCCGAACTATTTAAAGGAATTTTTGATTAAGCCACCGAAAGCTGTGCTGTGAAAATGGGAGATCAAAAGGAAATCATAAATAAGGTAGCGAGTAGTGCGCTGATCACCTTCGACCTGGAAGAATTGTATCAACCAGGAGAACGGGTGCTGATTGATATTAAAGATCAGTTGTTTCAGGAATTGATCCTTCGTGAGAAAGATTTTCGTGAGTTTATCAAGACCACGGATTGGTCAGTGTATAAAGATAAGTTCGTTGCGATCAGCTGTACTGCTGATGCTATTATACCAACCTGGGCGTATCTCTTATTAGCGATAGCCCTTGAACCTCATGCCGGATTAATTGTATATGGTTCGCTGTCGGATTTAGAAGAGAGGCTCTACCTGGATGCTTTATCCAAAGTTGATTGGCAAAAGTATGAAGGTGCAAAGATCGTGGTGAAGGGATGCAGCAAAGTACAGGTTCCTGATGCGGCGTATGTTGAAGTTGTAAGCAGGTTAAGGTCACGTGCGGCGAGCCTGATGTTTGGAGAACCTTGCAGCACGGTTCCGCTTTACAAGAGGCGATGAGGTGCGGGTTTTTGAATTTTTTTAGAATTTCTTATATTTTTTCTTAGTTCATTTTGTTTGAGCTGAATGAGTTTTCAGTTTTTTCGAAATTTTATATGGAGATAGGAAATTCATCGTACGATTTATTTCGACTTGTT
>CALOAV010000094.1:0-7500 GCA_942491425.1 uncultured Cytophagales bacterium | reverse complement strand
TGTGAGACCGACGGGTCGAGCAGGGACGAAAGTTGGATATAGTGATCCGGTGGTTCTGTATGGAAGGGCCATCGCTCAAAGGATAAAAGGTACGCCGGGGATAACAGGCTGATCTCCCCCAAGAGCTCATATCGACGGGGAGGTTTGGCACCTCGATGTCGGCTCGTCACATCCTGGGGCTGGAGAAGGTCCCAAGGGTTGGGCTGTTCGCCCATTAAAGTGGCACGCGAGCTGGGTTCAGAACGTCGTGAGACAGTTCGGTCCCTATCTGTTGTGGGCGTAGGAAGTTTGAGAGGATCTGACCTTAGTACGAGAGGACCGGGTTGGACCAACCGCTGGTATACCAGTTGTGGTGTCAGCTGCATTGCTGGGTAGCTACGTTGGGACGGGATAAGCGCTGAAAGCATCTAAGCGCGAAACCCACCTCAAGATGAGACTTCCATTAAGGGACGTTAGAGATGATGACGTTGATAGGCTGCAGGTGTAAAGGCAGAAATGTCAAAGCCGAGCAGTACTAATTACCCGAACGCTTCTAGTGAAGAAAAACTCGAGCTCTACTCTTTCATCGTGCACTGTCAAAGAAATTTACAGGAGCAAAAAGCTCCTAAAGACTGTAAGGTGACTATAGCGGTGGGGATCACCTCTTCCCATTCCGAACAGAGCAGTTAAGCCCGCCAGCGCTGATGGTACTGGGATAATACCCGGGAGAGTAAGTCGTTGCCTTCTTTTATTAATAAGCCCTTCATAGCAATATGAAGGGCTTTTTTTATGCTCTTTATTTTTTGATTTGCGATGTGTGAGTTGCGAGTAGTGAATTGCGAGTTGGAAGGAGCTGCATGTCACTAATCTCTAATCTAAAGTCACTAATCTCTAATCGTTATGGATTACCCTTCCAATCCGAAATCCTTTGTGGCTCTTTGTGCCTCTTTGCGGAACTTTGTGGTACAACCTCTTTTGATTTTCGATGTGTGAGTTGCGATTAGTGAGTTGCGAGTTGGAAGGAGCTGCAAATCACTAATCTCAAATCTAAAGTCACTAATCTCTAATCGTTATGGATTACCCTTCCAATCCGAAACCCTTTGTGGCTCTTTGTGCCTCTTTGCGGAACTTTGTGGTACAACTTTTTTGGATAGTATAAGTAGCTGAGCATAGGCAATGTCTTGTTACTTAAGTCTTACTACTTATGTCTAACGATGCGATAAAAAAAAGGCCGTCTTTTTTATAGACGGCCTATTCAATATTCAGAACAGAAAGTGATTACTTCACCGCTTTCGGTTTATCCAGGTCAAGAACTACTGGTGAAGCAATGAAAATAGAGGAGTATGTTCCAACCACAACACCTATAAAGAATGCAAAGGAGAAACCACGCAGGACTTCACCTCCAAAGATTAAAAGAACTAACACAACAATCAAAGTTGTACCCGCCGTGATAAACGTTCTGGAAAGTGTATCGTTGATGGCATCATTGAATATCTTTTTGGGTTCGTGGGATGTCCCTAATCCAATATATTCGCGAATCCTGTCGAAGATGATTACCGTGTCGTTGATGGAATATCCAATGATGGACAGTAGGGCCGCCACAAATACCTGGTCAATTTCAAAACTAACACCGAACACATTTGCGATCGAGAATGCAGCAAATACAAATAGTGCATCATGGAGAGTTGCAATGATTGCACCAGCACTATACTGCCACTTTCTGAAACGGATTAGGATATAAATAAAGATAGCAGCAAGTGAAAAGAGACTCGCTTCCCATGCAGAGTCTTTAATATCATCAGCAACAGTTGCTCCTACTTTAGAGGAACTTCCGATAGTAAAATGATCTTTATCAATTCCATAATCATTTGCTGTGTACTTCAGCCCACTAAAGTTTTCAAGACCAGTAATTAATGCGGTCTTCACTTTTTCATCAGCAGTATCTGAGTCATCATCAATCAGATAGGAAGTCGTAACTTTCATTCGGTTATTACTTCCATAGTTTTTAACCTCCGTACTTGATTCTTCAAAATCTTTGGTTAGTTCAACTTTAAGATCAGTTGCCCGCACTGGGTCGTTAAAGGAAACCACATACGAACGTCCTCCTTTAAAATCCACACCCATGTTCAACGGTTTAACAAAAAGTAACACAAAGCCAAGGATGATGATAGTTCCTGAAATCATGTATGCAAGACGACTATTTTTAACAAACTCAAAATGCTTACGTTTTTTTATCAATCTTGAGATTGGAGTCTCAAAAGAAATTTTTGTTTCATCCCCTCTTCTTACCAACCACTCAATGAGTACACGTGATACATAAACAGCAGAGAAAAATGATGTAGCGATACCAATCATCAAGACAACAGCAAATCCTTTTATAGGTCCTTGTCCAAATAAGAATAAAAACAATCCTGTAAGGAAAGTTGTCAAGTTGGAATCGAGAATGGTTGCGAATGATTTTTTATAACCGGTTGTGATGGCATCACGGAGTTTTCTACCGGCAATCATTTCTTCTTTAATACGCTCATAGATGAGCACGTTTGCATCAACCGCCATACCCATTGTAAGAATGATCCCGGCAATACCTGGAAGCGTTAGAGCTGCACCAATAGAAGGCTGCGCCAGTATTCCAAGAATAAAGAAAATATTAAAAAGCAGTGCAACATTTGCAACAAATCCCCCCTTTGCATAATACGCTATCATAAAGATCACGACGAGTGCAAGTCCACAGACCATGGAGATTAGTCCTTGACTTTGTGCAACTTGCCCAAGTGTAGGACCCACGATTGCTTCTTCAACAATTTTGGTTGGTGCAGGTAAAGATCCAGCTTTTAAAACATTGGCTAAATCTTTTGCTTCCTCTGTTGTGAAGCTTCCGGAAATTTGAGAGTTACCATTGGGTATTTCGCCATTTACATAGGGCGCTGAATAAACTGTGTTATCCAATACAATCGCAATTCTCCCTTTTAGGTGTTTTGTTGGACGCTTCCAAGGTCATCTTTGCCCAAGCACGCGTACCTGCCGCATTCATGTTCATGGAAACTGCCGGACGGGTTTTTTCGTCCAGGTCATTCCGTGCATTCGTAATGGCTTCACCCGTTAATTTTGGTTTACCATTTCTGCCAATTTCGAGGAAATAAAGTTCCAATGCTTCCACTCCTGTTTGATCAGCTTCTGGTTTATTGGCCCAGTAAATGCCCACAGTTTTTGGGAGTAGATTTTTTACATCAGCCCGGTTTAGAATCTGATTGATCTGCGCGGTGTCCTTTACATCATAGCGAAGACCATAAGCAGAAGGTTTGCTTAAGGCAAATAATGGTGATACCGCACTGTTTTGTAATGAATCCAGGCTGTTGGTTGAACTGTCTGCAGCACTTTGCAATTCTTTTTCTAATGCCGAAGTTGTTGAATCCGCTTACAGTAAATCTGATAAATCTTCTGATTCAGTTTCCTCCGTACCAGTAATTGACTGATTAGACTGATTTGCTTTTTGTTCTTTTAATAATAAATCATTAATCGCAATAAAAGAATTATTCAAGTCTGCAAAATCAACAACATCCCAAAACTCAAGTCGGGCAACACCCTGTAATAATTTGCGAACACGTTGTGGGTTATCGGCTCCCGGAATTTCAACCTGAATGCGACCTGTACCAGGTAGGCGCTGAATGTTTGGAGATGAAGTTCCAAATTGATCCAGACGGTTTCTTAAAATTGTAAAAGAACGATCGATGGCACTTTCAATTTCTTCATTCACCACATCCATCACCTCTTCATTTGTATCGGTCAGGCTGATTCGTCCACGGGTATTTGTGGAAGCAAACACTTCCGCCAGTTTTACGTTTGGATTATTTTTCTCCAATGCATCAAAGAAAAGTGTGCTGAATCTTTCCTGGCTATTTTTCTGTGCCTCCCGGGCTTGTGCCAATGCTTTTACAAAAGCCGTGTCTTGATTGTTTCCACTAAGTCCTTTGATAATATCAACCGGGGAAATTTCCAGGGTAACGTGCATACCGCCTTGTAAATCCAGGCCTCTGGCAAGCTCATTGTCTTTGATCTCTTTATACGTATACTCCAATCCAAAAAGGTTGTACACCGGCACATTCCAGATGGAGTCAAGATAAAATTGCTTTTTGTCTAAGTTAACGACGCCATCTTTTTCTGTTGCATACGCCAGGGCGTCCTTATCTACATTAAGTGAAATCATTGTGAATGACAGATAGTATAAACAGAGCGCTGTTATGACTACCGTCAGAACGATTACGAATCCTTTGTTCTTCATTTTATTATCTACAGTTTATTTAATTGAAATATTATATTTCCGCTAATGCGGAAAATACGGTCTTGAAGACCATTGAAAATACGGTTTGGTAATTAGGGTGCGTTGGGGGAAATAATGACCCGGAACAGATGCTGAAAAAACTTTCCTAGCGTTCGGTTAACTTCTATCCGGGTTGGGAAATCGACCTCTTGTTCAAAAAGAATCTCAAAAATGAAAGATTGTTCCTTTTCAACCTCAATCGTAGAGGAAATCGGAATTGAAATATAAGGTGTGGATGAAATCGCCAAATCTTCCGGCGTATCCTGATCCTGGGAATCCTGATCTTCCGTTTGTTCGGTTTTTACCTCCTTTTTAGCAAGCCCGGTATTCTGAACATAAAACAATTGCGAAAACAAGATGACCACAGCCGTTAGCAGGCCGATCGTGATCAATAGTATCCGTGATTGTTTCCTTTGCATTCCTTTTTTTGAGAGGTACAAAAGTAGGGATTTGGGGTTAATTTCCAAGCCCCGAAAGCTTTGCTTTGATGGCCAGCGTAACGAAATCCAGCGCTTTTTCGAAATGACGATTATTGGGGATAATCAGATCTGCCTGATCCTTTAGCGGGACAATCAGGGATTCATATATGGGCATTACATGATTTTGATACCGATAAAGGACATCATTTAAATCATACCCTCTTTCTTCATTATCACGCCTGATTCTACGGGTCAATTTGAGATGGTCTTTGGCTTCAATAAAGATTTTGAAATCCAGCAGTTCTTCAATTTCAGGGAAATACTGAACAAAAAGTCCTTCGATTACCAGGATTGGAGCAGGCTTGAATGCCAGTGTTTCGGCCTGCGACCTGGGCTTATTGAAGGTATATTCCATTTTTTGAACAGTTTCGCCATTTTTTAGCTTTTGAATATCTATTTTGAATGCCTCTCTTTGAAACGAGGTCGGCAGATCAAAATTTTCTATACCCTGCTCATCGATCAATTGCTCTGTAATCGGTTTATAGTAGTGATCCTGAGAAAGGAGACACATTTCTTCTGAAGAAAAACGCTCGAATAAGCTATTAATGAAATGGGTTTTTCCTGATCCGCTGCCCCCGGTAATACCTATTGTGAATGGATTCATCGACCACGAAATTACGAATCCAGCACGAAAATGATACGCGTTACCTGAATCTTTCCTTCAAAAAAGAGACTAGTTGAGCGGTGGCTTTGGCCCGATGGCTGAATTGATTCTTCTCCTCCAACTCCATTTCGCCAAAAGTTTTATCAGATCCCTCCGGGATGAAAATAGGATCATAGCCAAAGCCATTTGTGCCGCGCGGTGTTTCCGTTATAATACCCTTGATAATACCCGTAAATGATTGTATAACGTCCCGATCCATATAGGTAATCACCGTTTTGAATTGTGCCGCTCTGTTTGGATGGGGAGCAAGGTTTTTTAATAATAGAGCCATGTTATCCTCATTGCTTCTTTGAGGTCCTGCATACCGTGCCGAAAAAACACCCGGATCTCCATCAAGGACCGCTACTTCCAGTCCGGTATCGTCGGCAAAACAGGGCAGGTTGAAATGTTGAAAAACGTATTCCGCTTTCTGTTTTGCATTTCCCTCCAGTGTTCTTTGGGTTTCCGGTAAGTCTTCTGAGCATCCAATATCTTTCAGTGTCTGGATATGAATAGATGTGCCCAGTAACGCCTGTATTTCGCTATGCTTATTTTGGTTATTGGAAGCAAAGCAGATCGTCATTATCAGATCACTTCCACTAATTCAACCTCAAATACTAGAATGGCATGTGGTGGAATCGTTCCGCTTCCGCCTGTTCCATATCCCAGTCCTGAGGGTATGTAAAAGGTGGCTTTCGAACCTTCCGGAAGAAGTTGCATGCCAATTTTCCACCCCTCAATTAAACCAGCATCACTAAGTGTAAAGGTTCTGGGCAAGGTTGTCTCATCAAAGGTATCTCCATTACTAAAAAACGTTCCTTTGTATTTTACACTTACAGAATTTGACAAAGTAGGCTTTGGTCCTGTTCCTTCTTCGTGAATAATGTACCGTAGTCCACTTGGGTCAATTTGAACGTTTTGAATTTCATTCTCCAGTACATACTGATCAATCGTACCTTTTTGAATCTCAAGAATCTCGGTAGTGGTACTGACAACATTAAACAACTCGATGTCAAAAATCAAATTGGAATTAGCAGGAATCGTTGGTGAGGAACCGGTGCCATATGCCAACACCGAGGGTACGTAAATCGTAGCGATTGTTCCTTCTTCAAATTTTGGAAGCGCAATTCGTAATCCGGATATGGTGATATTATTTACGGTTAAGAAAACCGGAACCTCAGTTTGTTCAAACACCAGGGTTTCATCCATAAGTTTAGCGACATAGGTCATGTTTACATGGTCGGTCGCTAAGGGTTTATTTCCCCCTCCAGCCTGATTAATTACATAGAAAATACCGCTGGCATCTTTTACGAAATTGGTAATATTATTGTCATCCAAATATTTTTCTATTTTCTGGACATCCAGTGCCAACTGAGCAGATGTGTCCGGAATAT
The DNA here is from genome assembly GCA_942491425.1 of uncultured Cytophagales bacterium. Taxonomy (GTDB): domain Bacteria; phylum Bacteroidota; class Bacteroidia; order Cytophagales; family Cyclobacteriaceae; genus JBGTGG01. The sequence goes on along the minus strand of CALOAV010000094.1, from coordinate 687 downwards.
CAGTATTCAAACATCCGGATAAGAAGGTTAATGCGATAAGGCTGCTTGCCAACCCGAAATTTTTCATTTTAATCTATTTTTTTAATAGTAGACACGATTTTAATTGAAAGGGTTGTAAATCCCTGCCAACATTATTCAATTACATCAAGTAGCTCTACCTCAAATATGAGGTTTGAATTTGCCGGGATATTGGCACTTGCTATTTTGCCGTACGCTAAAGAAGAGGGGATGTACAAGACGGCTTTAGTGCCCTCCGGCATTAGCTTTAATCCAACTTGCCAGCCCTTAATAACGCCACTTAAAAGGAATGTAGAATACGGTGGATCTGTTGTTGGAGATTCGTCAAAAACGGTCATCTCCTCATTCATTAACATTCCTTTGTATTTTACACGTACATAGTGATAAATCTCAGGCTTTGTTCCGGTTCCTTCCTCAAGGATTTGATAAAAAAGACCACTGGAGTGTTCGACTGCTTCAATTTCATTTTCATCTAAATATTTCCGAATGACCTCCTTGTCAATCTCCAATTGTTTATTTGGCTGAATGATATCGGTGGAGCTACACCCTGCAAATACAAGTGCCAGCAGAATGAATGTGTATATTAACTTTTTCATTTTTAACCTTTTTTAGTATTGATGTAACGGGGGTACAAATTGTTCCTATTTAAATCGACCAATTCCAAATCAA
>CALOAV010000093.1:0-1476 GCA_942491425.1 uncultured Cytophagales bacterium | reverse complement strand
ATCGACAAACGTTGGATGTACGAAGAATCAATGAGGATGCCATTTCTGGTGCGTTATCCAAAAATGATTGAAGCCGGAACCAGAACCGATGCAATTATTAATAATACAGATTTCGCGCCCACTTTAATTGAATTGGCCGGAGGAACAACTCCGGATTATATGCAGGGCAAAAGTTTTAAAGAATTGCTTGAAACTGGTACAGAGCCTGAAGATTGGAAGGATGCAACCTATTATCGCTATTGGATGCACATGGCACATGCTCATGCAAATCCTGCACATTTTGGCGTTCGTACAAAAGATTACAAACTGATTTTTTATTACGGTTGCGACTACATAAAACGTTTTCAGGCTAGCACATGGCCAGATAATAAATCGCTGCCATTTACCACGAAAAGACCATTGGAATATTGGACACCCCCCGCATGGGAGCTGTACGACCTAAAAAACGATCCGTTTGAAATGAACAACTTATTCGGACAACCCGGATACGAGGAAATTACAAAAGAGTTAAAAAGTAAACTTAAAAATTTACGGGCAGAGTTAAATGAAACCGACCGCAACTACCCACATATTCAAAAAATAATTGACGAGTATTGGGATTTGGAAACAAAACATTGATGCTCCGATTGACACTGTAAAACTTTATGCGGAAGAAAGAATATGGAATACACTTTATCCAAATCATCAGAAAATGATCCATGGAAATTTGTAAACCGTCATCCGAAAACGCCAAATGTGCTTATTATGGGTAACTCCATTTCAATTGGTTATACCGAATATGTGCGCAAAGCATTGGGTAAACGAGCTGATGTTTGTCGCGTTCCGGTTAATTGTGCCGTAACCCGAAAAATGTTGTCAAACTACAAACTTTGGTTGGGTGATGGTAAATGGGATGTTATTCATTTTAACTGGGGACTGCACGATTTAAAACGTCTGACACCAGAAGGAAACTTAGATAAAACCCGCCAGGCCGATCGTTTGGTTCCGGTAGAAGAATACAAGGAAAATCTTGAGAAAATTGTTCAGATCTTGAAGGAAACTGGTGCGAGACTGGTATTTGCCACAACAACAGTTATCCCTCCTGAAGCACCTGGACGAGTAGTTGGAGACGAGATTATTTATAACAATGCAGCCAAGGAGGTGTTGAAAAATCATCCGGAAATTGTAATTGATGATCAGTACACTACGATATTAAATTTTCCCGAAGGACGTCGCGAAAAGAGTGATGTGCATTTTCCGGCGTGGGGATCAGCGAAATTAGGATATGTGGCCGGCGATGTTATTCGTACTATTTTGCAAGAAGAAAATAAATGGCACAAGCCACCACAATAAATAAAAAATGAAATCTCATGAAATATAAGTTCACAATTATATTCTTCTTTTTCGTGATGTTAACAACTTTGTTGCATGCAACAACTCATCCCAATGTGGTGGTAGTCTTGATCGATAATCATGGCTATTACGAACTGAGCAGAA
>CALOAV010000092.1:0-16175 GCA_942491425.1 uncultured Cytophagales bacterium | reverse complement strand
AACAAACCGTATGGATTTCAGTTACGTATTGTGATCGTCTGTATAAATGATGCGGCATCTGAAACAGGGATGGATTCGACCAGTCTGGTTGGCAAAAAAATTTTCGAAGTTATACATATGGGAAAGCCAGTTGTGCTGCATGCCCTCGTTGAACTAAAGAAATTCAGCGTACTTTCTGGGATATACGCAAGTAGTAAGATACAAGTAGCACGAGACTTGAGCATGGTTAAAAAAATTGATCTTGCATCTAGCGTCAATATACACGCTAAACGGATTTTGATCATTTAGTTATCTTGTGTCGTTCTACTTGATACTTATGTCTATCTAATGTCTAAGATCTTGATACTTATATCTGTTTAACTATGAACCGATTTTTTGATAGAGCCCTAAAAAATGCTACAAGCCTTCTGGGTAAGAAGGGTCGCTTGCTGGCGTTGATAACACAACTGGGGTTGAAAATGAACAAAGTAGGGTCGGAAGGAAAACGCAAGGTTTTGTGAGGGAACGCTTCTTTGTTTTAGGGCGCATGACACGAGCGTATGCACAAGGTCATTATCGCAATGTGCCCTGGAAAACGATGTTGTTGATTGTTGCTGCTATTTTATATTTTATTGATGCTATCGATTTTATTCCTGATTTTATTCCCGTTACAGGCATGACTGATGATTTTGGGATTCTACTTTGGGTAATCGCGTGGTGGTGGTTGATGAGTTATCACAGAACAGGGTTTTACATTGCAAAAAAATAGAACAGCCCTCGTTGCAGGATCAACAGGTTTAATTGGCAGTCAGCTTGATGATGGTTTACTGCTGGATGACACAGGATATGAAAAAGTGATTGCCATCTCGGAAGCCACTCGAAATACACCATTCAAAGCGCCCAATGCTGATCATTGACCTTTCTACACTGGAGGAACATAGAGCCGATCTGATCGCCGATGAGAATGTATTGTTGTTTGAATATATACGAACGGCAGGATCAAAAAGAAGCACTGTGGACCTGTTGATTTCGATTATCGTGGCGCTGGCGTCAGCTGAGTTATGAAAATGGTGCTAAAAGTTTTTGTCTTGTTTCGTAGCATTGGGTACAAGCGATTCCTTTATATTTTATAATCAGGTAAAGGAGAGATTGAAAACGCAATTGATGAGATTGGTTTCGATCGGTATCATATTTTTCAGCCTTCTTTACTACTCGGCGACCGGAGCAGCGTGCAGGTGAAGATTCAGCAAAAACCGCTTACAAACTATTTGGGTTTAATTCCAAAAAAATATCGGAAAAAGCCATTGAAGCGATTAAGGTTGCACGGGCCATGATTCATTTCACATGAGAAGGTTCTAAGGAGGTTTGTGCATCAATCCAACATTTGAAATTTTTAAAATGATAGCCGTCATTCAACGTGTATCGGAAGCGTCTGTAACCATTGATCAGCAAATTAAATCCAGTATTGGAATGGGATTATTGGTATTGGTGGGGATCGAAGATGCAGATGGTAAGGATGATATTGAATGGTTGAGCAATAAGATTGTAAACCTTCGCATCTTTAACGATGAAGAAGGTGTGATGAATAAAAGTGTGAAAGAGGTAAGTGGTGAAATTATTGTGGTAAGCCAGTTCACTTTGCAAGCCAGCACCAAAAAAGGGAATCGCCCATCGTATATAAAGGCCTCAAAACCCGACATTGCAATTCCACTGTATGCAAAATTTGTTGCAGCGCTGGAAGATGCATTTGAAAAAGAAAGGGTTGGTACCGAGAGAGTTTGGTGGATATGAAAGTGGAATTGATCAATGATGGTCCGGTTACGATTGTAATCGACACAAAAAACAAAATATAGTATGAAGAGATCTGGATGGATTATTTCTTATGGTGTTGACGACCTTACGTGTGGACGCTCAATATAATATGGTCTTCACACCGACTATGGGTTGGAGGGATATAAAAAAGTCAGTCAGATCAAATCCCAAATAAGGCAGTTAGTCGATCTTGAATAATTTATTCCGGGAATTACATCCTGGATATTCGTTATGCGACAACTAATAATTTTACTGGTGAACAGATCTATAATCTACCCAAAGCATTTGCCCGCAAGCCTGTAGCTGCCGCACTAAAGAAGGCCCAGGAGGAGTTTAACAGACAAGGTATTGGCATAAAAGTATTTGATGCATACCGGCCATATGCTGCCACCGTGAAATTTTATGAGGTGTACCACGACACCACTTACGTAGCATCACCCTATCGAGGATCCCGTCACAACCGTGGCTGTGCTACGATACAAGACCATCGTTGATCTGAAAACCGGAAAAGAATTAGAAATGCCAACAGAGTATGATTCTTTCGGAAAAGAAGCCTGGCCTACAACTCCGGTAAGGATCCGGTCATCAAAAAAATCGTGACCTGATCATCAGCATTATGGAGAAACATGGTTTTAAAGTCAATGCCTCCGAGTGGTGGCATTTTGATTTTGTCGGATGGCAGAAATTTGAGGTAATGGATATAGCGTTCGAAGAATTGTAAAACCAGTAGTGAGTAATTAGTCTTGAGTCTTTAGTATTTGACTGGCGACTATGTACTCAGGACTCATGACTCAAGATTATTATGACCATCAAAGAAGCACAAAAACAAGTTGATGCCTGGATAAACTCCACTGGTGTCCGGTATTTCCAATGAGCTTACCAATACAGCTATGCTTACGGAGGAAGTTGGGGAGGTAGCACGGATAATGGCACGACGCTATGGAGAGCAATCGGAAAAGGAGTCCGATAAAACATTAGACCCGGGTGATGAATTGGCGGATGTACTATAGGGTGTTGATATGTCTGGCAAATCAAACGAATATCGATCTTACAGCCGCGTTTAAGAAAAACCTGGAGAAGAAAAACATTCGTGACCGAGATCGTCACCAGCAAAATAAAAAATTACAGTAGCCGCAATTCATCATCAATTAGCCGAGGCACCACGTCGTATTGATCAGGCGTTAAGCAGAATTCAATGTCCTTGTGAATATTCAATCGGGCCAGACGCTGCACATGGGATGAAGTACTTAAGAATTTTACTAAATCAGGTTTGGCTGCCAGGTAGAGGTGTTGAGCTGCTATCGGGGCATCGCAATCTGGTTTAAGGAGCCCCTGGAGTTGTTCGACAAGCGCACCAGCATAAAGCGTATCTTCGAGATTCACTTTTCCTTTCCACCCGGCACAGACAGCCAAAATATTATTGGATCCGTTTCTCAGGTACTCCGTTACGGCACAAAGATTCAAAAACGATCCGATAATAATTTCGCGGGCACCGGCGGATTTGGCAATGGCTTGTGTTCCGTTGGTGGTCGTAAAAGCGATTTTTATTCCCCTGACTTCTTCTGACATGTATTCAAAAGGAGAGTTTCCAAAATCACACCCTACCACCTTTTCTCCATTCCGCTCACCGGCAGTGAAGTATCCGTGAGATTTCATCGCCTGACAAGCCTCCAGCTCCGCAAAAGGTTTGATCGAATCAATACCATGGGCAAAAGCTGTTGTCATACAGGAGGTAGCCCGCAGAATATCAATCACTACCACTGTTTTATCTTGTACATCATATAAATGCATGAGATCAGGACTCAGGCATACATCGATTGTTCTCATTTGATTGGTTGTTGATTGCTATTTGATATCTGAAGGTTGTTAAAAGCGATTAATTGTAAATAATCAGTTCGGTTCTTTGTTTCAGGTTAAATGTTTCAAGTTGTGCAACTTGTAACCTGTAACTTTATTTCCCGATTAACGGAAGCTTACTCACCACTGCCCGCAACGCTTTGCCACGTACTTCAATAAATATCTCTGTTTCCGGTTTCGAATTTTCAATGGTAACATACCCTAATCCGACACCAATGCCCAGTACCGGTGAAATAGTTCCGCTGGTCACGTTGCCAATTACATTTCCGGATGCGTCTTTGATTTGATAATCGTGACGTGGAAATCCTTTGTCAATCATTTTAAAGCCCACCAATTTTTTAGTAACACCGGCTTCTTTTTGTTTTTTAAGGTTTTCTGAGTTGGTAAATTCTTTCGTGAATTTGGTGATCCATCCCAATCCAGCTTCCAACGGGGAGGTTGTATCATCGATATCATTTCCATACAGGCAGAATCCCATTTCCAATCGAAGGGTATCACGTGCCCCTAATCCAATAGGTTTGATGTCAAACTCTTTTCCGGTATCGAAGATGGCATTCCAAACTTTTTCAGCATCATTCTGATGAACGTAGATTTCAAAACCACCGGCACCGGTATACCCGGTATTCGACATGCATACATCTTTTGCGCCCGCAAATTCTCCAATCGCGAAATGATAGTATTTGATCTGACTCAGATCGGTGGAAGTTAATTTTTGCAATACCGCTGTTGCTTTGGGACCCTGAACGGCAAACAGACAGGTTTCAGCAGAGACATTCTTCATTTCTGCCCCTTTAGTATTGTACTGACTGATCCAGTCCCAATCCTTCTCAATGTTACCTGCATTTACCACGAGAACGTAATCCTCATCTTTAATTTTGTAAACGATTAAATCATCAACAACGCCTCCGGTTTCATTGGGTAGACAGGAGTATTGTGCTTGACCATCCACCAACTTGGCGGCATCATTGCTGGTGACGCGTTGGATGAGGTCCAATGCATTGGGTCCTTTCACTTCAAATTCACCCATGTGGGAAACATCAAAAACCCCAACACCATTCCGGACAGTCATATGTTCTTCCAGATCGGAAGAATAACGAACCGGCATATTGAACCCGGCGAAGGGAACCATTTTGGCTCCTAATTTTTCATGTAGCTGTGCTAAAGGTATTTGTTTTATTTCCATTTGTATAGTTATTAGTAATTAGTTGATAGTCGTTATGCTTGTGCTGGGTGGAAACTGCTTGAAAGGGAATAACGAACAACTAACAACCAACAACTAACAACTATTTATCTTCTAACGCTTTTAGCATTTCATCTTTAACATTGTTGACTTTCTCAAGTTCTTCATTCAGGTAGTTGAGATACTCTTCTTTGTCAGCTTTAAAATCTTCAGGGTTAAATTGACGCATCCATTGCATCATGCTCTCGCTGGCCTCATCAAGTTGTTTGATTCGATTTTCGATTTGTTGCTTACGTTCTTCCACCAGATCAGGGGAATTTTTAATCTCTTCCTCCAGTTGTTTTTTTAATTTGTGGAGATCGTTCATTTTAGGCATCACCTCATCATGGATGGCCATGACTTTTTCATAAAGTTCATCTTCTTCATTTACAGCTACCTCTTCGACCTGATCATCAGAATTTGATTTCCCACATCCGGCAGCAAATAGGGCGATTGCGAATACAATTAGATAGATTTTTTTCATTTTCTGGATTTTCAGCAAATGTAATTTTTGCAAGGCTGGATTGCAATTTCAACCGATTGTTGTATCCATAAAAGCCTAAATTCAGCGCCTAACGGCCATTCGCTATGAAAAAAAATGAAATATTCTTTTAAAAGTCGCTTGCAACTGAAAATTAAATCGACGTATCTTAGCCTCGATAAGAATTGAACATGACAGTAAACAACACATTCTTTTATTTTTATTACTATTTTTTTTGTGACCGCGACGGGACTTAAAAGAGCAGTGTGTTGTTGAAAAGAAATAACAAGAAACTCAAGAAGGTCCCGATGAATCGGGACTTTTTTTTTGATATGATTTTATGCGTGTAAAGAAGAAATCGAAAGTTGCCATACAGGGAATTGCTACCAGTTTTCACGAAGTGGCAGCATTGACCTATTTCAAAGAGCCGATTGATACGATTGAATGCTTGTCATTCCATCAGTTGTGTGAGCATCTGGATAAAGGCCGTGCCGAATATGCTGTCATGGCAATTGAAAATTCGATTGCCGGAAGCATCCTGCCAAATTATTTCCTACTCCAGGATTATCACTTCAACATTGTGGGTGAATTATACATCCCGATTCATATGCATTTGTTGGCACTTCCATCTGTAAAGAAATCGGATATTAAAACGGTGGAATCTCATCCGATGGCCATTCGTCAATGTTCTGAATATTTACATGCCATGAATGGTGTAGAAATCAGGGAGAGTGATGACACCGCATTGTCAGCGCGAAAAGTTGCTGAATTACAATTAACAGATACTGCAGCGATCGCCAATGAATATGCAGCTAAGAAATTTGGTTTAAAAATTTTGGAAAAGCGCATTGAAACGCACAAGAAGAACTTTACACGCTTTTTGATTTTAACAAAGCGGAAGAAATTTGATGATGATTCAAACAAGGCCAGTTTAAGTTTCGAAGTAGCTAATGAAGTGGGTAGTTTGGCTGAGGCATTGATGTCATTGAAAGTTAATAATATCAATTTAAGCAAGATCCAATCCATCCCTATTATTGGCAGGCCGAGTGAATACTCCATTCATATCGATGTAGAGTGGAAAAAGCGGACACACTACGATGATGCATTAAAAACAGTTTTGCGACAAGTCAAGAACCTGAATGTGTTGGGAGAATATAAAAAAGCTAAAATAAAATTCTAATGATTGAACCTGCAAAACGGATAGCGCAAGTTGAAGAGTACTACTTCTCAAAGAAGCTGGCAGAGGTACGCGGGTTGGATTCACCGGAATTGCGGGTGATCAATTTGGGAATTGGGAGCCCGGATCTGGCTCCCGGATCGAATGTCCTTGAACAACTGGTTACTTCCGCTAACCATCCTGGCAATCATGGATATCAATCGTATAAGGGGGCTCCTCCTTTTCGACAGGCAATTGTTGATTTTTATAAGCGGATCTATGGCGTATCCCTTGATCCGGAAACCAATATTCTTCCGCTGATGGGCTCGAAGGAGGGGATCATGCACATATCGATGGCTTTTGTGAATGAAGGAGATGAAGTATTGATTCCCAATCCGGGCTATCCAACATATTCTTCCGTTGCAAAGTTAGTGGGGGCATCTTTGCGTGCCTATAGCCTCAATGAAAATAAGAATTGGGAGGTTGATTTGGATGCACTTAAGAATAGTGATTTATCCAACGTAAAGTTGATGTGGATTAATTATCCGCACATGCCAACCGGGAGACAAGCCACGATAGATGAATTGAAAGCACTTGTGGACCTGGCCAGGGAGAACAATTTTTTGTTGATCAATGATAACCCATACAGCCTGATACTTAATGAACATCCTACCAGTATTTTATCCATACCGGGAGCAGAAGAAGTAGCGCTGGAATTAAACTCGTTAAGCAAGTCGCATAATATGGCCGGGTGGAGATTAGGTTGGGTAGCCGGTAAAAAGGAATATGTTGACGATGTACTACGTGTGAAAAGTAACATGGATTCGGGAATGTTTTTACCGCTTCAACATGCTGCCGCGGAAGCCCTGAACGCAGGTGATGATTGGTTTAAACAATTGAATAAATTGTACGCCTCCCGAAAAGTTGTGGCACAAAAAATTCTTGATGCATTGAATTGCACATACACGACAGACCAATCCGGATTATTTGTTTGGGCCAAGGCTCCGGATGGCATCCTGGATGTGGAGCGATGGATTGATGAAATTCTTTATGCTACAAAAGTGTTTATAACACCGGGATTTATTTTTGGTGATGTTGGAAGACGATTTATCCGCATTTCCCTGTGCAGTAGAGAAGACATATTGGAAGAAGCACTTCAACGAATTAATAATTGGAAAAATAAATAGTGATGAAGACAGTTGTAATAGGAATCGGATTGATTGGAGGCTCAATGGTCAAAGATCTTCGTGTGGCGGGACTCACCACTTCCATTGTAGGTGTAGATGCTAATCCAGACCATGGGAAGAAAGCCATTGAGCTGGGTATTGTGGATACGGTTGCTTCCCTGGAAGATGCATTGCACGGAGCGGATTTGGTGATCATTACCATCCCCGTGAATGCAATTCAAAAAATTCTTCCAACTGTACTGGATCAAATCGGACCGGATACCATTGTGATGGATGGCGGCTCTACAAAAGCACAGATTTGCAAAGTAGTGGAGGCCCATCCTAAACGCAGTCAGTTTGTAGCCTCTCATCCGATCGCAGGTACTGAAAACTCCGGACCAACGGCTGCTTTTAACGGGCTATTTAAGAATAAGATGAACATCATTTGTGAGCCGGCTAAATCCAGTGAACGTGCCCTGACGGTTGTCGGGGATGTGTTCAATGCGTTGGGAATGAATGTAACCTTTATGGAAGCCGAGGAACACGATAAACATGTTGCCTATGTTTCACATTTATCACACGTAAGTTCCTTTTTGCTTGGACAAACGGTATTGGATATTGAAGGCGATGAGAAAAATATATTCACATTGGCAGGTAGCGGTTTCGCCTCTACCGTTCGCCTCGCGAAAAGCTCACCGGAAATGTGGGCTCCCATTTTCCAGCAAAATGCACGACATCTAAAAAAGGCATTGGCAGAATACATTTTACATTTGCAGAAATTTCAGCAATACCTGGTGGATGATGAAGTGGATAAACTTTTCGAAACCATGAAACAAGCGAATGAAATCAAGCGTGTCTTACAAGGCATTGAATTAAAAGATCAGATTAGTAAAAAAGAAACCATAGCGAATTAACTTTGAATAGTATGAAAAAGGAATTAGAACTAGAACCGATATCGACCTGGCTGCCAACAGCCAATAAACCCATCATTATTAGCGGGCCCTGTAGTGCAGAAAGTGAGAACCAAATGGTGAGTACTGCCAAACTGCTTGCAGCCACCGGAAAAATATCAGCCTTGCGTGCGGGTATCTGGAAACCGCGGACACGGCCGGGTCAATATGAGGGTGCAGGCGAAGAGGGTCTAAAATGGCTGGTGCAGGCGAAGAAAGAAACAGGGCTGCCCATTACCACGGAGGTCGCGAATGCCGCGCACGTTGAGCTGGCGCTGAAATATGGTGTTGACATTTTGTGGGTAGGCGCACGTACCACGGTAAATCCGTTCTCTGTACAGGAAGTAGCAGATGCACTAAAAGGAGTGGATATTCCGGTGATGGTAAAGAATCCGGTAAACCCTGATCTCGAACTATGGATTGGTGCACTGGAGCGTTTGAACAAAGCCGGTATTACGAAGATGGCTGCTATTCATCGTGGATTTTCTTCGTTTGAAAAAGGACCTTTCCGTAACGCGCCCATGTGGGATTTTGCTATTGAATTGAAAACAAGAATTCCCGAACTGGAGATCATTTGTGATCCGAGTCATATCTGTGGTACACGTGAGTTGATTCCGTTTATTTCACAAAAGGCACTTGATTTGGATATGGCCGGCTTAATGATAGAAAGTCATATTCATCCGGAAGTTGCGCTAAGTGATGCGAAGCAACAGGTAACACCGGCTGCATTGGCTAAAATCATTGACGAACTTGTTGTTCGTACGGTCTCTACCGACAACAAATCGTTTAAGGATACCTTAAGCATATTGCGTGAACAGATTGACCAGCTGGATGACGACATTATGCAAAAGATGTCGGCACGGATGAAAATCTCAGAAAAGATAGGTCAATACAAGAAGGAAAATAATGTAACGATCCTTCAAGTTAATCGCTGGGAAGAGATCATCAAAAGCAGGGTACAACTGGGTGAAGCTATGGGTTTAGAGGAAGGATTTATGCGAGACTTATTACGGCTGATCCACCACGAGTCGATTCAGGTGCAAACGAAGATTATGAATAAGAAAGAGGAAAACGCGAAGGTATAATCGTGGGGTCCTGATTTTCTGGATTTGGAAAGAGTAAAGGTAATACATCACAACGGAAAGGAAGTTCTGGTGCTCGACTATTCCGGTTGTAGAGAAGATGAAATGATTTCAATATTAGATTATGCAATTCGTCTGGTGTTGCATGAACAACGTCCCGTATTGGACTTTCATTAAATGCGCGCGTTGAAATCGAATGTATGGTGGCCATTAACAAGTAGGGGATGAGGCAAACATAAACGTCAATCCACTGCTATTCCTTATTCAAAAATAAGGTCTGTGTAGGATAGGCAAACTCAATTCCCTTATCCGCGAATGCTTCGAATAATTTTAGATTGATGTTTTGATTGATGTCCATAAATACACTGTACTCCCGGCTCTGAACATAATAGACCACCTCAAAATTTAAACTAAAATCACCAAAATTGGCAAAGTGTGCCCGATCAAAGGTAACATTGTCCTGTTCCTCAATCGTGGATTTGATTAATGCGGGAATAATTTTGAGTTGTTCCGGCGTTGTCTGATAGGTGACTCCCAATGAAAATAGAATCCTTCTTTTTTCCATTCGCTTGAAATTATGGAGCCTGGAGTTGGTCAGGTCGGTATTGGAGATGATTATTTGTTCTCCCGACAGGCTCTTGAGCCGCGTAGTTTTAATACCGATGTATTCAACATTTCCCATTTTATCATCAACCACAATAAAATCACCGATTTCAAAGGGTTGATCGAAAAAGATTACAAAATAATTAAACAAGTCACCTAAAATATTTTGGGCTGCCAATGCGATCGCAATACCTCCAATTCCAAGTCCGGCAATGATGGCCGTCACATCATACCCCAGGTTGTCGAACATAAAGACACCGCCGAGGAACCAGATGCAGAGATTGATCACAAGCAGCACACCTTTTAGCTGCTTTACTTTCTCCTCTCCATTTTCCTGAGTCTTTACATACGATTCAATAAATACTCGAATAAGAATGGTAATCAGACGGATGACATAAAACGAGATGACGACAATGGTCGCCCCTCTTAAAACCTTATCTCCAAACTCATTTAGCTGCAGATAGTGAATACCAAAGTATAGCGCTGCAAAATTGAGCATTGGCATTCCAAATCGCTCCACCGCATTTACGATATAATCATCCAGATTGGTTTCGGTGGTCTCCGCCCACTTTTTTAACCGCTTAAGAACACCTTTTCTGAAAAGGCGGACAAGCAGAATTCCAACAAGAAAAATTCCGATCGCGATAAAATAAGCTTGTACGGAATTACCAAAATAAACCTTGTCTAGTAGTTCTTTCATGTGGATGTATTGAGATGGCGTGAACAATACAAAAGTAACAGGTATGGAAGGAATATCAAGAATTTAGAGGGTGAAGAATATACTACTGAATTGTTTCGTTATCATTTTTTGATACCTAATTATTTTCGATCTTCACAATCCTTACCATAAACGTATACCCACTATGCAAAATCTTCCCTGGAAAAAAATCACTGTTGGCGCAGTTGCTATTGCTGTCTTTATTGCCGGATTCTTTTATTTCCAATCCTCCAGTGGAAGCCGGACGGCCGTCCAGGCTATTAACCCTGCTTTTGGAGAGTACATTACCTCCTATACTGCGGGGGTGTTGAGTTCCGGATCGAGTATCCGGATTATCCTGGCACAGGATGTTGTTGATTCTTCGATGGTAGGTAGTAGTCCGTCAGCCAAACTATTTGATTTTAGTCCGGCACTGAATGGATCGGTGACCTGGGTGGATATGCGGACGGTAGAGTTTAAGCCTGATGGCCGAATGACCTCCGGACAGGTGTATGAAGTTTCATTCCAACTGAGGAGGTTAATGGATATCCCGACCGAACTGGGAGATTTCTCGTACTCCTTTCAGGTTATTGCTCAGAATTATGACGTGCAGGTTGATAATGTAAAGCCCTATTTAAAAACGGATTTGAAACGTCAAAAAATCGAGGGCTCCCTGTTTACAGCCGATTTTGCTGAGACGGCTGAAGTAGAGAAAATATTGGTTGCTAATCAGGATGGAAGTAATCTTAAAATTTCCTGGACTCATACACCCGACGGGAAGCAACATGGATTTATTATTGAAGAGGTTGCCCGCAAAGAAACAGCAAGTAAAGTGGAATTGACAGCTGATGGAAAATCGTTGGGTGTTTCACACGAACAAAAACAAGAGGTAGAGATTCCTGCATTGGACGACTTTAAAGTCATGCAGGTTAAAGTGGAGCAGTCCTCCAACCAGCATTTGGTGATTCAATTTTCTGACCCGCTAAGTGAAAAGCAAAATCTCGAAGGACTAATCCGAATTCAGGGTTTGCAAAGTCTTGACTTTGAAATTCGCGACAATGAAATTTTAGTGTATCCGCCGGTTAAGCAAACCGGTAGTAAGACGGTGTATGTTGAAGCGGGTATTCGGAATATTCTTGATTATCGGATGAAGTCCGGTGGTACGTACGAAGTATTATTTGAGCAGGTTAAGCCCGCTGTTCGATTTACCGGCAAGGGTAACATTTTACCAAGCTCGGATGGGTTGATTATGCCATTCGAAGCTGTGAATTTAAAAGCTGTGGATGTTCAGATTATTAAAATATATGAAAACAATGTTATTCAGTTTCTGCAAGTCAGTGAGTTGGATGGTAATGCTGAACTGCGAAGGGTAGGCAAACCCATTTTTAATAAAAGGATTTCACTCGAAAATATGGGAGTTACCGATTTGGGGAAATGGAATCGGTTTACGCTTGAATTGTCCAACCTGATAAACACGGAGCCGGGTGCAATTTATCAGGTTCGTATTGGATTTAAGCAATCGTACCTGGCATACCTGTGTGATGGAGCTGAGGCCGACGCGGGTAACCTTGTAGAGGTAACAGAGGATGAAAATTGGGAAGAACCGGAGAATGAATACAGCAGTTGGGATTCGTATGAATCTTACTATTATGATGAAGATTATGACTGGCAGGAAAGAGATAATCCATGTCACTCCTCCTACTATTCCCGTCAGCGAACAATCAAACGAAATGTGCTGGCATCCGATCTTGGATTAATGGCTAAACGTGGTGGCGATGGAAGTACGCTGGTATTTGTGAATGACTTACGCACGACCCAAACCTTATCGGGTGTGGAAGTTGAATTATTTAACTATCAGCAACAATCCATCGGCAAAGGGTTAACAGGTCCTGACGGGAGCGTTTCCATTGTTACAAAGGAATCACCATTTGTTTTGGTAGCGAAAAACCAATTGCAGCGCGGTTATCTACGCATGCCAAATGGAGAATCCCTTTCCCTCAGTAGTTTTGATGTGCGGGGTGAGGTAGTTCAGAAAGGGTTGAAGGGATTTTTATATGGAGAGCGCGGTGTATGGCGCCCTGGTGATTCTTTGCATCTTTCTTTTATCCTGGAAGACAAACTCAAACTCCTTCCGGCCACACACCCTGTGATTTTTGAATTGCAAGGAAATCCGCTGGGCCAGATTACCAATCGACTGGTAAGGTCATCTTCCGAAAATGGTTTCTATCGCTTTTCAACAGCTACGGATACCGAATCACCAACAGGAAATTGGTCAGCACGTGTGAAAGTAGGAGGAACTCAATTTTCAAAAACGATAAAAATTGAAACGATCAAACCGAATCGATTAAAAATTAATCTAGATTTTGGTGTCGATAAAATTACGTATGGAGATGCAAATGTAACAGGTGATTTAAAAGTCAATTGGTTACATGGAGCGCCGGGCAAAAATTTAAAAGCACAATTTGAAGTGGTGCTTTCCAAAGCGACTACGAAATTTGAAAAATATCCAGATTATACTTTCGAGGATTTATCGCGTGATTTTTACAGCGAGTCGAAAACTATTTTTGAAGGGTATACAGATGCAGAGGGTAATGCACGTGTCAGTACAACGTTGGAGGTATCCAATGATGCTCCCGGCATGTTGACTGCCGTTTTTAGAGGAAAGGTTTTTGAGGAAAGTGGAAACTTCAGTATCGACAAATTTGATTTGCCTTATTACCCATTCCAATCCTTTACAGGAATCCGATTACCTCCGGGCGACAAGGCGCGTGGTATGCTCTTAACGGATACCACGCATCGCGTGGATGTGGTTGTTGTGAATGCGGAGGGTAAGCCGGTGGATCGGAGTGCCATTGAAATGTCGATTTATAAATTAAACTGGCGCTGGTGGTGGGATGATGCTGGTAATGATGTAAACTTTATGTCAGGCCGGTATGCACAGCCGATTAGCAAATCGAATATCTCCGTGACTAATGGAAAGGGACAATGGAATTTTAAAATTAAATATCCTGATTGGGGCCGCTATTATGTGAAAGCATGTGATCCGGTTTCAGGACATTGTACAGGAAAAGTGGTGTACATCGATTGGCCGGGCTGGGCGGGTCGTGCACGGGAGGGTGCTGATGGTGCAACCATGCTAACTTTTTCTTCTGATCAGCCTGCCTATAACATTGGCGAGCAAGCGAAACTGGTAATCCCTGGAAGCGGACAGGGACGTGCACTGGTAAGTATTGAAAATGGCAGTAAGGTAATTCAGACCTACTGGGTAGAAACCCAAAAGGGCGACAACCCATTTAGCTTTGACATTACAAAAGAAATGACTCCGAATGTTTTTGTAAACGTCACCATGATTCAGCCGCATTCGCAAACGATAAATGATTTACCGATTCGGTTGTACGGTGTCATCCCGTTGAAAATTGAAGATCCACTGACGCATCTCACTCCGGTGATTGCAATGCCGGAGGTGCTGGAACCCGGACAGGAGGTGGTTATTAAGGTCTCCGAAAAAGACAAACGGAAAATGACCTATACGTTGGCAATGGTTGATGAGGGGTTGTTGGACATTACCCGGTTCAAAACTCCGGATCCATGGAACCGGTTTTATGCACGCGAAGCGTTAGGAGTAAAGACCTGGGATGTTTATGATCAGGTGATGGGTGCATTCGGTGCCCGTATTGAACGACTACTGGCTGTGGGTGGTGATGAAGAATTAAAAAGCAAAGAAGATGACACCAAAGCCAATCGCTTCAAACCCGTGGTGAAATATTTCGGTCCATTTACCCTGGATGGCGGATCCAATGAGCATCGATTTATAATGCCTCAATATATTGGTTCGGTGAAGACTATGGTGGTCGCTGGATACGAAGGCGCTTACGGGAATGCGGAAAAAGTTGCACCCGTGAGAAAGCCGCTGATGGTATTGGCTACGTTGCCACGTGTATTGGGTCCGGATGAAAAAGTGAAGCTTCCGGTTACACTTTTTAGTATGGATAAAAGCATTCGTAATGTAAAAGTTGAAATTAAAACCGGTGGGTTATTAAAGCTCTCGGAATCTACGAAAACGGTAACGATGAATGATACCGACATGACTGTTGATTTTGATCTTTCAGTTGCCAGTTTGATTGGTGTTGGAAAAGTTGAGGTTATCGCCACATCAGGGAATTTCAAAGCTTCTGATGTTATTGAAATCAACGTGCGCAACCCAAATCCTCCGGCTACGCAGGTTCAGGAGTTTTTATTGGAATCGGGGAAGGTGTGGAACATCAATGTTGATCCTATTGGTATGACGGGAACCAATTCGGCCATTTTGGAAATCTCCAGTTTGCCGCCGGTTAACCTGGGACAACGATTGAAGTATTTGATGCAATATCCGTATGGCTGTATTGAGCAAACAACATCAGCCGTATTTCCACAACTTTACCTGGATCAGGTGAAGGTGTTAACCGATGCGGAAAGTGAACACATCCAGCGCAACGTAAAGGCGGGAATTGAACGGCTAAAAACTTTTGTGCATCGGGATGGTGGGTTTGCCTACTGGCCGGGAGCCGATGATTCGGATAGTTGGGGGTCGACGTATGCTGGTCATTTTCTGGTGGAAGCGGAAGCGAAGGGATATTATGTTCCCAACGAATTAATCCGAAGGTGGAAAAAATATCAAAAGACACAGGCTCAGAACTGGCGAAAAAATTCCGCGTACGGAAGCAGTGAATTGATGCAGGCGTATCGATTGTATACGCTGGCCCTGGCAGGTGAGGCTGATCTGGCATCGATGAACCGATTACGGGAGCATACTGCTTTGCCTCCTGTTGCGATGTGGATGTTGGCGGCTTCATATGTGAAAGCTGGACAGCCGGAAGCGGCAAAGAAAATGATTGGCGGTTTAACAACTGCCGTGAAACCGTATCAGGAATTGGCGTATTCGTATGGTTCTGATCATCGTGACAAAGCGATTATGTTGGAAACGCTGGTGATGTTAGGCGATCGGACGAAAGCGTTTGATTTATTAAAAGAGATTTCGAAATCACTGAGTAATTCAAATGGATGGATGAGTACGCAAAGTGTTGCCTGGTGTTTGAAGGCAGTTGGTGCTTTTGCCGGAAATGAAAAACGCGGAGAACTTACCTTCAATTATTCGTATAACGGTAAGGATGTCAATGCAAGTACGCAGTTGCCT
>CALOAV010000091.1:0-2764 GCA_942491425.1 uncultured Cytophagales bacterium | reverse complement strand
TTTTGTTGAAGCATCTTCTCAGTCAAGAAGCATCTTTGTTCAGGTGACGAACCCAAATGAAATAAACTTACTTACTGGTGATTATAAATTAGTAGAGTTCCCTGGCCAACGAATTGATAAAGCTATGGAGATACCCCGAAGTGCAGTATTTAACAGCAACGAAGTGTTTGTTGTTATTGATGGCAAACTTAAAAAACGTACTTTAAACATTCTGAAATGGAATGAACAAACCTTGATTTTTGATGGATTGGAAGAAGGTTTAAAACTGGTTATAGAGCCTCTTATTAATGTTCAGGAAAACAGCCCGGTAGGAATTGTTGGAGAAGAAGTGACTACACCGAAAAAGAAAAGGGGATAAGCAATGAAAAAACTAGTTGAAATATTTGTCAGGTTCCCGTTTTATGCCAACCTGATTATTCTTTTCCTGATACTCATTGGCGGACTAAGCATGTACACCATGAAAATGTCGTTTTACCCGGAACGGGAATCAAGATATCTTTATGTCCGTGTATCATATCCCGGCGCTTCTCCTGTTGAAATGGAAGAAGGGGTTACCTCGCGAATTGAAGAAGCAATACGCGGAATACCCGGCATTTATGAAATCAATTCCACATCATCGGAAAACAGCACATCGGTAACCATTGAAATTGAACCGGGAAAAGATGTTGATGAAACATTAATTGAAGTAAAAAATGCGGTGGATGGAATTTCAGCATTCCCAACCGCTGCTGAAAGGCCCATCGTTGCCAAAACGAGAACCCGCTCACCTGCAATGCGTTTAAATATTACCGGCAACGTTGATTTGATAACACTAAAATCGTATGCCCAAATTGTAGAGGAAGATTTTCTGGCATCAGGTTTTATGAGCCAGGTTTCCATCTCGGGGTTTCCACCACTTGAGATTTCGGTTGAAGTTAGTGAAGAAAACCTATTGCGCTATGGAATTACCTTTAGCGAACTGCAAAATGCAATTGTTAAAAACAATAGCGATGTTTCTGGGGGTCAACTCAGATCAGTTGAAGAAGAACTACTGATTCGTTTGCGCTCAAGAAGTTCAGACCCCAATAAAATTGGAGAAATTATCCTGCGTGCCAACCCCGATGGCAGTGTTATCCGAATCAGGGATATCGCTCTGGTAAAAAAGAAATTTTCGGACACACCCAGAAAGGAATTGGAAAAAGGGAAACCATTGATTAACATCCGGGTTGAAAAACTAATTTCTGAAGACCTTAAAAAAATCGATAAATTCATTTATAGCTATGTAAATGAGTTTAATCAGAAAAATCCGAGCGTTCATCTTCGTGTTGCCCGCTCGTATCTTGAAATTCTAAGAAGCCGACTCGATCTGCTGCTTACAAATGGTATGCAGGGCTTAATTATGGTCTTGATCGCATTGGCATTGATGTTAAGTTTCCGCCTTTCGTTTTGGGTTGCCTGGGGAATTCCTGCTTCATTTTTGGCCATGTTTATTGTTGCCAACCTTATAGGCATTACCATTAATATGATGTCGCTTTTCGGGATGATTCTGGTGATCGGAATCCTTGTTGATGACGGTATCGTAATCGGCGAAAACATCTTTCAGCATTTTGAAATGGGTAAAAGTCCCATGCGTGCCGCCATTGACGGTACGGTTGAAGTAATTCCGGCAGTTGTTACTTCTGTGGCTACAACCATTGCAGCATTTATGCCATTGGTATTTATTACCGGAAGAATGGAAATGATGTATGAAATGGCAATGATCGTGATTCTTAGTTTAGGTTTTTCACTATTCGAAGCATTTTTTGTTTTGCCTGCACATTTAGGAAATAAAAAGGTATTGAACCCAAATATTTTAAAGGCAAAAGCCAGAGGACTGAAGAAACACACCGAACGCTTCTTTTCATGGTTGCGTGATTATGCATACGACCGTGTTTTAAATTTGATTTTGGAATGGAGGTATATTGTTATTGCTGTTCCGGCTGCCATGATGCTAATTACGGGAGGACTAATCGGAGGACAATTTATTAAAACTACCTTTTTCCCGCGAATGGAATTCGATTCTTTCAATATTAACATTGCGTTTACCCCCGGTTCAGGAGAAAAACAAACCATGGCTTACCTGGAACGTTTCGACAGTGTTGTTTGGGTAGTAAATGAAGAATTGAAAAAGGATTACAACGACACAATTGATATTATTGAAAACAGTACAATTGAGCTCGGCCAGGCATTTGACCATCAGGAAAATGGTGCCCATACGGGTAATGTGGATGTATCGCCCCGAAATTCGGAAGAAACCGGAATCAGTTCGTATGAAATAATTAAGCGAATTAGGGAAAAGATTGGACCAATACCTGAAGCGGAAAAATATACCATTGGGGCGCACAACCGTTTTGGAGACCCAGTCTCAATTGGTCTGCTTTCAAGAAACACCAAAGAACTTGAATCGGCCCGCGACTTTTTGATTTCCAAATTGAGCGAACTGCCGCAATTAAAAGATGTGGTGAATACCAATGCAATGGGAAAACAGGAAATCCTGTTAAAACTTAAACCCCAGGCTTATATGCTCGGGCTAAATGAATCAACCATCGCATCTCAGGTACGACAGGGATTTTATGGAGGACAGGCCCAACGCCTGCAGGAAGGACGTGATGAACTTCGTGTATGGGTACGTTATCCAAGCGAAGGACGCGAACGTATTGGACAAATGGAACAAATGAAAATAAAAACACCAGCAGGTGATTATCCGCTTTCGGAGTTAGTTGATTATGAAATGAAACGAGGCCCC
>CALOAV010000090.1:0-14022 GCA_942491425.1 uncultured Cytophagales bacterium | reverse complement strand
ATCGGGTTAGAAACTTCATTGGTCTATTGTTTGGGTGAAGGCAAGAATTTCGAGTTTCTATCTAAACTAAACGAAGAATATCATTTCTTTGACAGGATCATTCCCCTCTCCCATCCACGGTATATTATGCAGTACAAGCGAAAGTTATTGAAAGAATATATTGCGGACTTTGTTAATAAACTCGGGAATAGTTGTTAGTTGTTAGTAGTTAGTTATTAGTTGTTAGTTGTTAATGGTTAGTTATAACAATTACCCATTGTAGGTTAAACGTTGTTCTGTGAAACCTGTAACTTGCAACCTTTAACATTTACTACCCCCTCAAAAGCAAAACCACCATAGCCAACTCCAACAACGAACAACTTTACTACATGGCAATCGATCAATTAAAAAATACATTAGCACTAATCAAACTGGAACGCCAGGCTGATCTTGAATACTATCGTCAGAAAATATTGCTACTTCCGTTACATCGCAAAACCAAGGAAGGTAAGTGCTGGTACCCTGTTAAGCTGAACAAAAGTTATATCGGTACCGGTGAACGACTAATTATTGAGGTCGAGCGTAAAACCGAACTGGATCAGCCCCATGTATTTGGAAGCGGAAAATTGGTCAGCATCTTTTCGAATCACAGAAACAACCTGGAGAAAGACAACACCGGAGGAGTCATTAATTATGTACGTGACAACAAGATGGTGATCACACTAAATGCGGAGGATCTGCCGGAATGGTTTGATCAGGGTCAGCTGGGTGTCGATGTGATGTTTGATGAAATGACCTACCGGGAGATGGAAGCTGCATTAAAAATTGTTATGCAGTCCGAAAATAACCGGCTTGCTGAACTACGCGATATTTTACTGGGAAGTCAAAAAGCGAAAGTAGAATACACTGAAAGACCGGTTGATCCGGAGCTCAATGAAAGTCAGCAAAAGGCGCTGTCAAAAATTGCCAATGCGAAAGATGTAGCCATCATTCATGGACCTCCGGGAACAGGAAAAACTACAACCATGGCCCATGCCATTCATCAAACGGTAAAAAAAGAATACCAGGTACTGGTCTGTGCGCCAAGTAATGCTGCGGTAGACTGGATTATCGAAAAATTAGCGGAGCTGGGCCTTCGCGTACTACGCATCGGACATCCTGCAAGGGTAACGGAACAAACGCTCAGTAAAACGTTGGACGCACAGATTGCAACCCATCCTTATTTTAAAGAACTCCGTGCCATGCGGAAAAAAATGGAGCAGGTCAAAAATGCAGCATCCAAATACAAACGCAATTTCGGCTATGCTGAAAAACAACAACGCAGAATGCTGAACCAGGAAGCAAAAGCGCTGAAATCGGACGCAGATGTGCTGGAGTTTCACATTGTCAACGACCTGGTGCAAAGCAGTCAGGTGATTGCCTGTACGCTGGTGGGCGCTTCCCATCATGTAATCCGTGGTAGAAAATTTAAAACCGTATTTATTGACGAAGCCGGACAAGCCCTTGAACCCGCATGCTGGATACCCATCCTGAAAGCCGACCGCATTGTTTTCGCTGGAGATCATTGTCAATTGCCGCCAACCATTAAATCAGTAGAGGCAGCAAAAGGGGGACTTGAAAAAACACTTTTCGAAAAAGCAATTGGCCACCACAGCGATATGGCTGAAATGCTGACGATTCAATACAGGATGCATGAAGATATAATGACCTTCCCATCAGATTATTTTTATAACAAAAAATTGGTAGCACATGCGTCTGTAAAATCCACCTTACTCAAAGAAAATATATTACCCGTGAGTTTTATTGATACGGCAGGTTGTGGGTTTAATGAAGTACAGGATCCTGAAACTTTGAGCCGGTGTAACGAAGAAGAAGCCGATTTACTTTTAAAGGTGCTGGAAAACCTGATTGAACAAATCGGCTTTGCTACCTGGGGTCATACAATTGGTTTGATCACGCCCTACCGGTCACAGGTGGAGTACCTGACAAAAATTGTTGAAGCTTCCACCATTCTTTCTACCCTATCTGAATGGATTACCATCAATACAGTGGATGCCTTTCAAGGGCAGGAACGAGACATCATCGCCATCAGTTTTGTACGTTCCAATCCGGCTGGCGAAGTGGGATTTCTTGCTGACATCCGTAGAACAAACGTCGCCATGACGCGGGCAAAGAAAAAATTGATCATGGTGGGTGATAGTGCAACGTTGGGATCACATCCTTTTTATACCCGATTACTGGAGTTCGTTCAGTCTAAGGATTTTTATCAGAGTGCGTGGGAGTATATTGGGAATTAGGTGTTGGGGTGTTTCACAATCGACCAAGACCTAAAAGCCAAGACCCAAATACCCCAATCAAAAGTACAATAACCGCTTATCCAAACAGTTTATTCGCTTTTTCCAAAATTGACTATCTTCCCACCCAAACCTACTTTACATATGAATAAATTATGCTCATTACTGGCGTTCAGCCTACTAATTATCTCCTGCGGGACAAAAGAAAACGCACCGGATCCCAATGCAGGTGTTGCTTCTTTCTCTGTTTCCAATTTTGAATCCCGAATAATTGAATTGTCGTCCGACAAGTACCAGGGAAGAATGCCTTTTTCGGAGGGGGAAAAAATCACACTCGACTATTTACAAAATGAATTTAAAAGTATAGGGCTCGAACCGGGCAATGGTGATAGTTATTTACAGGAAGTACCGTTGATGAAAATTACAACCACAGCGGCTCCCACAATGCAGATACGCAGTAGTTCAGGTTCGCTGACGTTGGAAGGTTTAAAGGATTATGTACTCTGGACCGAGCAACCTGTGGAAGAGGTGACCTTAGCCGAAGAAGATCTTGTTTTTGCCGGTTTTGGTGTCGTTGCACCCGAATACAATTGGAACGACTATGACGGTGTGGATGTAAAAGGTAAAATTGTGGTGGTATTGGTAAATGATCCGGGATTTGGTGCAGGCGACTCTACTTTATTTAAAGGAAATACAATGACGTATTACGGTCGCTGGACATACAAATTCGAAGAAGCAGCCCGACAGGGTGCCAAAGGTTGTCTTGTTATTCATGATGATGTTCCGGCAGGATACGGATTTTGGGTTGTACAGAACAGCTGGAATGCTGGTAAACTATATCTAGACGACCGCGGAAAAGATATTACAAAATGTACCACTGTTGGATGGGTCTCTCAACCCGCCACTAAGAAATTATTTGAAGCTGCCGGACTCGATTACGCTGAGCAATTATCAAAAGCACACAAAAATGACTTTGCTGCTATTGCTATGAACCTGAGTGCATCCACTTCCATGACCAATGTCGTGAAGTATGATTTGAGCTATAATGTGGCTGCAAAAATTACAGGCAGCACTGCACCGGATGAATACATTATTTATTCGGCACACTGGGACCATCTGGGAATCGGTAAAGCAGATGCTGAAGGGGATACCATTTATAACGGCGCACTCGACAATGCTACCGGAACGGCAGGACTTTTAGAAATCGCGAAAGCGTTTACTACACTGGAAACAAAACCTAACCGCTCAATTTTGTTTTTAGCAGTGACTGCTGAAGAGCAGGGACTTCTTGGATCGGCGTATTATGCACAGAATCCTATCTATCCAAAAGAAAAGTCAGTGGCGAATATTAACATGGATGGTATCAATCCTTATGGAAAAACCAATGACATTGTGTTAGTGGGGATGGGACAATCCGATATGGAGGACTACTTAGCCGAAGTTGCCAAAAATTCCGGCCGTTATGTAGCCCCTGAACCCAACCCGGTTGCAGGATATTATTTCCGGTCAGACCACTTCAACTTTGCAAAAATTGGTATTCCGGCATTATATACCAGCAATGGAATTGATATGGTTAACGGAGGAGAAGCAGCAGGTAAAAAATTAGAAGAAGACTATGTAGCCACCTATTATCATAAGCCTTCTGATGAATACGATGCCAGTCGCTGGAATCTTGAAGGGGGAATCGACGACCTCATCTTACTATTCCAGGTTGGTAAAAAACTTTCGATGGAAACTACCTGGCCACAATGGAAACCAACTTCCGAGTTTAAGCCTATTCGGGATGGCTATATGAAATAATTTAAAAACTTGCATCCTTGCTTCTTTGTGGTAAGTCTTATATTACCGCAAAGGCGCAAAGCAATGCTATTCCTCTTTATTGAAATATTGAATCCGAATGCGCGAGAAATTACTCAAACTTGAAAAAACTTCACGTCTTTTAGAACCATCACCGGAAAAAAGAAAAACGGTACGTGAAAAAGTTGTGCTGTATGGAGAAGACTTTCTTAACAAAATAGAAACGTCAAAAGCATTTGAAGCGAACAACGACAAGGGGTTGGGACTTCTTGATTTTCCGATCGGAGGCAAACCACTTACCATCAACCAGGCGTTAAACGTCATTAAAAAAAATGTTGATTTCCCGGCATTAAATCCAGCTTCCGGTGGGCACCTCGGATACATTCCGGGTGGTGGCATTTATTATTCCTCCCTGGGTGATTACCTCACGGCTATCACCAATCGGTACGCGGCAATCTTTTATGCAAGTCCGGGGGCCGTACGCATGGAAAACATGCTGATCGACTGGATGGCAGAAATTACAGGCTATCCCAAAAATACAGTAGGTAACCTAACCTCCGGGGGAAGTATTGCCAACCTCATTGCCGTTTGTACAGCGCGTGATGCAAAAAATATCAATTCCAGAAATATTAGGAAGTCAGTGATTTACATGACGAAGCAGACGCATCACTCTCTTAATAAAGCTTTTCGTATTGCGGGGTTAGGTGAGTGTATCATTCGGTATGTGGAAATGGATCAGCAATGCAGATTAGATGCAAAAAATTTACGGCAGCAAATTCTGGCCGACAAAAAGAAAAAGTTGAATCCATTTTTGGTAATCGGTTCGGCCGGTACTACGGATACGGGTGCCATTGATCCGTTGGAAGAAATTGGTGTCATCGCGAAGCGTCATAAATTATGGTATCACATTGATGCAGCCTATGGAGGATTTTTCATTCTGACACGGGAAGGAAAACGAAAAATAAAAGGTTTGGAGAAAAGTGACTCACTGGTCATCGATCCACACAAAGGACTCTTTCTTCCGTATGGTGTAGGTGCTGTTTTGGTGAAGAACAAAAAGCATCTGAACGCTACCCATTATTATCTGGCCAACTACATGCAGGATACGCTGAGTGCGATGGACGAGCCTTCGCCAGCGGATTTATCGCCTGAGCTTACCAAACATTTTCGTGGTTTGCGGATGTGGTTGCCGTTGCAACTCCTGGGACTTAAACCTTTCGAGGCCTGCCTGGAAGAAAAACTTTTGCTGGCGAAATACTTTTATAAGGAAGTGCGCAAGCTTGGTTTTGAAACCGGACCCAAACCTGAACTTTCTGTTGTGACCTTCCGGGCCAAAGTAAAGAAGGGAGATCAGGATCAATTCAATCAAAAATTATTAGCCTACATCAAGGAAGATGGTCGGGCGTTTGTATCCAGCACGGTACTGGATGGTAAGTTTACAATGCGGTTTGCGTGCTTAAGTTTTAGAACGCATTTGAGCACCGTGGATACATTGCTGGAGGTGTTACAAAAAGGGGTAAAGAAGTTCTCAGGAGCTGGTACCTAGAGCAGGGACTGATGTGGAACACTCACAAGGCCAGTCTTAAACAACCGGTTATTCTGGAAATTCAAAAAAAGATTCTTCAGTACTTTCAGTTAAAAAAACCATCCGGTGAATTCCTTCCCCGGAAATAATAAACATTCTGTTTTCGTCTGGTCCGTTAGGTTCACGAAAAAAATACTTGCGGTCATGCTCGCTTTCATAAATATGCTCCCAATACTCCGTGGTCCATCCATCCTTAGACTGACCATATCTAAAATACAATTTTTTGAATTCAAGTTTGGTTATTTCCCTTTCCATACTGGTATGCCCGAACTGAGAAAATATCACTTGCCCACCCTGGTGCAAGCGTCACCCACCCTGGCGCAAGCGTCCGCTTGTGCCTGCGTCCGCAAGTGCCTTCATTCTTTAAAGCTCCATTCCAGCGCAGCTTCCCGATTTCCACTCATCTTAGAAATCAGCTGCTATTTCCCCACCTCACTCATCGACCGGGTGACCTTAATACCAAATCCGGTGAGTAATCCCATGGTTTTGGCTGCACCCAAAATAAAAAGATTGTCACTCACAATCCAGATATTACTCGTTTGATCCTTTAATTCTTTCATAGCAGCCTGCCACTTTCTCCTCGCCTCGGTGTCAAAACCGGTCATGACTTCACAGTTAAAAACCAGATCCACTTTCTCTCCAGGATTCAATTTTGAGTATTTTTCCTTCCATACCGGAATGGTCTCATCCACCATACTTTCTTCAAGGTGTTTTGGGAAATCAAATTGAAGAAAAGGCTTATTGTTAATGATGGTAGATTGAAGGTGAACGTGGTCTTTCATATGGGTCTTTGATTTATACTTACATTACTAACGGCATTCTTCCAATTTCAGTAAAATGTCATTATAATCCTTTTCCAATTGGATCTCCAATTGATTTACAATTTGAAGCCAACGGATAATTTGCCTGATATCTTCATTGTCACCCAGTGCATTCGCTACCCTGTCAAATCCATTCTTAACTTTACTTTGCAGATTGTAGGTACTTTCTAGCTCATATAAACAATCATAGTTAAATTCATTGGCAACGCTTAACGATTGGGCTGTTTTCCACGCAATTTCAGTCAACTCTACAAGTTCCAAATCCAGATAAGTTCCGCCTGAATATTTCCATTTTTGATCATCAATCTGAATCGAGTCTTTCAGTTTAAAATAAGAGGGGTATTGGATTTGAAGTCTCCGCATATGATCCGACGTTGCGATTACCTCATTGGAATTCTTACCATAATACTTCGAATATTCATAATACCCTTCCGTGGCGCGCTGATTAACTTCTTTTGCACGAAGTAATTCTTTCAGGTTCGCCTGAATTTCTTCCATTACCCGTTCGATCACGATTTTTTTATTTCGACTCGATTGCAACGAAGAATTCCAGTTATTAAAAGAAATGGCCAAACTAATACCAATAAAAATGAGGAGTATTTCCCGAAATACATATTTCAGGTTTAGCTTTTCAATTATCCTTCGAAATCTACTCATGTTTGCTTCAATTTTGAAAAATCCGCAGAATGGTGTATTCTCCCAATGGTGAAGATAAAAAATACTGCGGAAGTATTCTACATGTTACAGACGGTGTTGGGAAATTGATAAGCGTTATGCTTTATTATTTCAATCGATTTATATTTTTTTAAAACCCCGCGTAACATATCGTGTGGTAACGCATATGCTTTGTTGCCATTAATTCCTTCCATTGTTTCTGCTGCCACCATCGCATTAATAATGGCTTCCTCCACGGCTTGAACAGTAGCTTCCAAAAGTGGGGTAATCTGATCATTAGAAATAGTTTCAACGGTAGTTGTCTCCGCTCGGTTAAATGCATTCTCATTTGCAGTAGAAAAAGCCAGAAATATGTCCCCCGACCCATTACTTCCGCGACCACCTACAATTCCAATTCCTAATGGTACCCGTTGCACTATACGTTTCAGCTGATGGGGCAATAGGGGTGCATCCGTCGCGACGATCACAATGATTGAGCCGTCGCCCTCTTTTCTGGTGGAGCTTGGGGGTGATTTAAGGACATAGTTTAATGTGTCTTTTAATTCCTCACCAACCGGCACACCCGCGATGGTTAAATTCCTTTTGGCTCCAAAATTAGATTGCACCAAAACCCCAACAGTGTATTGCTCATCTTTCATCTTCACTACACGTGAGGAAGTTCCGGTGCCTCCTTTAAATCCCAGACACATCATGCCGGTGCCTCCGCCAACATTTCCTTCCGCCAGCATACCACCTTTTGCATTTGCAATGGCTTCCAGAACATGCTTTTCCTGTACGTGAAAGCCATAGATATCATTGAGAAAACCATCATAGGTTTCTGCTACTACGGGATAGGTATACCACCAGGTTTCTCCCCTGTACCAGTCTGTATCAACATACCATTTTAAAACCGCATCACGTACAACTCCAACACTATTAGTATTGGTGATCATAATCGGCGATTCTAAAAACCCGGATTCAGTTACCCAGGTGGTGCCTGTCATTTCTCCGTTTCCATTCAGGCTATACCAATTCGCATATACCGGGCTGAATTTTTTCCCGCGCGGAAATATGGCGGTCACGCCGGTGCGGACCGGACCTTTGCCGACGATATTTTTACCCGAACCAACAATAATGGTACTATATCCCACTTCCACGCCTTGCACATCCGTAATGGCATTGTAGACGCCAGTGGTACCTGTAAAAGGAACTCCCAAATCGCGGGCACGTTTCTTTTGACCAAATCCAATCGAACTGGTAAGCAGTAAGGCAAGTGCCAATATGGTTATTGATTTAAACATATGATTGATTATTATGATGCAGTATTGAAGATAGGGAACTACCCGGACATTTTCAGCGATACTTTCACAATTACAGAATCACTAATCGATCCCAAAAGTGGTTAGATCCTGGTCAGTGGCTAGGACGACAACGATTGGCCATTGCCCGGTCACAGATCCTCTTCTCTTACTTTTCACTTCTACCTTTATTTCAGCCCTGGAATTCTTCGACTTAAATATGAATTTGCCATCCATAGTCTTTACCACAAACTCGTAGGGTGTTTTCAAGCCCTTGATTGTTTTGGGGCTTTCCGGATTGGCATATTTAAACATATCAAATTTTGTCACCTTATCTGCCGTAACTTTTATTACCAATTCTTCCGTATCATCAGCATCCGAATTTGGTATAAAGGAAACAATCATGATTACAGCAAGAATCAAAGCGGGAATCAATACAAATTTTTTCATTGTTTAAATTTTTGGTGATTCACTTAGTTATTAAAACAATCGCCCAGCATACTATCATCAGGACAGTACAATGGGCTCATAACCAAGGTACCTATTCTTTTTGGAAATACCCACTTAACACCTTATTCTGCTTCACGACGATTCATGGATGGCGATAGGCTTTTTAATCACCGGTATGAAAGCAAATTGCTAAGAATTTCAGTTTATCACCATATAGCAAACACTTAGTCAGGGGTTATACCTTCACCACCTCGACCCGGGTTTCATGAAAAGCTCCACCCCCTCCTTCATCAGTAAGTAAATCATTGGTTAATGCATTGGCAGACGAACCGCCTTTTATTAATGATGGCCAATACCCCTGGGGCAGACTGACGATTCCTGATTTTACTTTCGCGCCGATACGTGCCGTAATGAAGACTCTCCCCCGTTGATTAAATACTTTAAGCTCATCGCCATCAACAATATTACGCGCCATTGCATCCTGCTGACTAATCTCCAGAAATGGCTTTCCTTCTCTTTCGACTAAACGATTAATGTTCGCATGACTGCTGTTCAGAAAATACTTCGTTGATTTTGGTGTTAACAACTGCAACGGATATTTCCCGTTTTGTTCTTTCGTATATGCAACCGGATGATAGTCTGGTAAAGGGGGATCAAGGTCTGGTGCATACAATTGACACTTACCTGATTCTGTTTTAAAATTCCCTGTAGCATGGGGCATCCACTTTTGGGGAATGTTATACCGGGCCCATCCGGATTTGCGCAACGACTCAAACGTAATCCCTTTCAAAAGCGCATGATCGGTTTCCAACGTCTTTTTAACAATATTCAGATCGGATTCATGTAAATACGATTCTGTGAAACCCATTTCCTTTGAAAGTAATCTGAAAAATTCAGTATTGGGTTTTGATTCTCCCAATGGTTCAAGTGCAGGTTCGTTGATATTAAGATACGGCGTTCCCCAGGAATCAAGAATATCCCAATTCTCCAGTACGGTGGTTGCCGGAAAAATGTAATCTGCATACCGTGCCGTATCCGTTACAAAATGTTCAAGCACTACTGTCAATAAATCTTCACGCTGAAGACCCTGTAAAACCAGATTCTGATTCGGCGTTGTGACTGCAGGATTTGAGTTAAAAACAAAAAGTGCATCAATCCCAGGGGATAACTCCGTATTGGTAAGCGCCTTTCCGAGCTGTACCATGTTGATTGATCTCATTTTTTTATTGGCCAATTCGGGGGGAAGATTATACCCATCCCAATTCAATGCCTGGCCTGCAAATTCATATGCCATATGCATAAGTCCCCCGCCAAAATTTTTCCAGGCACCAGTTAATGCGGGCAACATAGCAATCGCGCGAAAGGCACTGGAACCATTTGCCTGGTGCTCCATTCCAATCAACACCCGGATTAGTGATGGTGTTCCTGCAGCATAGGCACGTGCGAACTCAACAATCGTTTCTTTTTCAATTCCTGTTATTTCCGAAACTGTTTCCGGATTGTATTGCTCAACATGATTGGCGAGTTTTTCAATGCCCTCGGTATACTGATCAATATAATCCTGATCCTGTAGTTGTTCTGCTAAAATTATATGGATTAGTCCCAGCGCCAGCGCGGTATCGGTTCCTGGTTTTGGTTGAATATGTTCATCTGCTTGCTCAGCCGTTAGCGACTTAAAGGGATCGACAACTACTACTTTAGCACCCTGCTTTCTGGCGTTTTCAATAAATGGCCATAAATGTTGGTTCGAAAGGATCGGATTTGTTCCCCACAAAACGATATAGCGACTATGAATAATATCTTCAGGTAAGACACCAGTGGTCTGTCCGTTGGTTGCCAGTACACCGGCGACAGCTGCATCACCGCAAATGGTACGTTCCAATTGACTGGCGCCAACACGGGCAAAAAATCGTTTGGATATTCCGTCACCTTGCACCATCCCCTGATTTCCACCGAAGCTATAGGGCAGGATAGCCTCCCCTCCTTTTTTATCGATGATCGATTTTAATCGATCAGATACTTCTTTTATGGCCTGCTCCCAGCTAATTTTTTCAAATTCAGATTTTCCCTTTTCACCTACTCTTTTGAGTGGTGATAAAATGCGATCTGGATGAAAGGTGACTTCATTTGGAAAATTATCCATCTTATCGCACAATTTACCAGCGGTAAATGGGTTATCGGTACTGGCTTTGAATTCGATTACTTTATTGTCGGCAACGGTAACCTGCCAGCTGCAACGATCCGGACAATCATGGTAGCAGGCGCCGCGAACAGTTTTGGTGGAATCCGAAGTACAGCCACTTTGTGAAAAAGGGAGCGATAAAAGTCCAATACCTACAGCACCTTTGGTACTAATTTCAAAGAACTCCCTTCTGTCAATACTATTTTTTTTTGATTTATCCATTGCATGTGCTATTAGTGCTGACCCGGTTACGACAACAATCTAATATACTACAATTTCAAATCATTCATTTCGCAATGCATCCATCGGATTGGCGGTGGCTGCGCGGGCAACCTGCGTAATCACAATAATGAGGGCCAGCAGCATTACACCACCTGCCGTGTAAATAAAGGGTGCGAACTGCAGTGGTGTATGATAGGCGTATCCTTGCAGAAACTGATCCATAAGGTAGTAGGCTACCGGGCAACCGATCACTGCGGCAATTAAACTGATCTTTACAAACTCCTTGCACATCATGGTCACCAACCCGGATACACTGGCGCCTAATGTTTTACGCACACTAATTTCCTTCTTTTTGCGTTCAGCTGTATACGCTGCTAAACCTATCAATCCCAGTCCGCTGATGATAATGGCCATTACCGTAAAACTAAACGCCAGGCTGCCAATAGTTTTTTCAGTTTGATACATCCGATCAAATGAATCATCCAAAAAAGCAAACTCTAATGGATATTCAGGATTTAATTTTTTATGCGTTTCTTCCAGTTGAGAAATGGCGGATCCCGTTTCACCCTGCTTAATATGCACATAGGCAATGTAGGTCCAGTCCGGTTTGCAGAAAAATACAATCGGGTCAATGCTTTCATGCATCGAGCGACTGTGAAAATCATCGATTACACCAACGATCGTTCCATCCTGGCCCCAGACACTAATTTTCTCACCAACCGGGTTTGTCAATCCCATTTCTTCTACACTTCGTTTGGTGACAACAAAATTATTGGTGTCATTATAATCGGGAGAAAAAAACCTGCCTTCACTCAGGGTAAAATCCAATAACTCGGGCAGGTCATAGTCTACCACCACTACACGAAAATACTGATCAGAATCCTCTGCTTTGCCTTGCCAGTTAACAGATGAAGTTTGATTATTGACCTGCGTCATTACCATATTGGCTCGTGCTACTTTTTCAATCGCAGGATTACGCTCTAATTCCTCCTGAAAAGCATTGAAATTTTTACGAAGGTCACCTCGCATACCAAAGGTGAGCGTTGCATCGCGGTTATACCCAAGATTTTTACTCCGGATAAATTCTACTTGTTGAAAGACGACTATGGCACTGGCAATTAAGACAACCGTCAAAGCAAACTGAAATAGAACGAGCGTCCTTCGAAGTTGTGCTCCGCTAAAGCTTGACAGCATGGTTCCTTTCAAAACATTCATAGGTCGGAAGGAAGAAAGAAAAAAAGCGGGATAGCTTCCTGCAGAAAGTCCGGTAATTAAAATAATAACAATGGCAAAACTTATAAAGTTAGGGTCACTAAAGGAAAGGACTATATTTTTAGAAACCATCAGGTTGAACAGCGGTAGCAAGAGATACACAATCCCTATTGCCAGCACCAATGAAAGCGTACTTAGCAATATCGATTCAGTAATAAACTGGGTCACCAAACTTTTACGCTGGGCGCCTACTACCTTTCGAATTCCAACTTCCTTGGCTCGGGTGGCTGCTTTAGCCGTCGCCATATTCATATAGTTAATGCAGGCAATTAATAATATCACCAGCGCCACAATCGTAAAGATTTCAACATACTTGATTCGTCCTCCAACGGGTACTCCATTTTCAAAGGCAGCATGTAGATATGCCTCTCCGAAGGGCTGCATATAGAAATCAATCTTTGTCGGATCACTATCCTCGTTACCAAGTTTATCAATATGTTGGTTTATCTTATCATTTATAGCAGAAGCATTTTCAGGATTATTCAATGTGATGTAAAGCGGGTGGTCAAAATTTCCGAAATTAAAACCATCACCACGTTGCTCTTTATAGATGTCAAAGTGTAGAATAAAATCAAATTGAAGAGTTGAATGCCCGGGAATATCAGCAAAAACAGCTGTGATCTTTTTTTCCAGACGTTGTACTTTAA
This sequence comes from uncultured Cytophagales bacterium, assembly GCA_942491425.1. GTDB lineage: Bacteria > Bacteroidota > Bacteroidia > Cytophagales > Cyclobacteriaceae > JBGTGG01. Next base: position 821 of record CALOAV010000090.1, on the reverse strand, counting down.
CGGATTTACCAATTGGGTCCTCATTGCCAAAAAGTTTAGTTGCTAGCCTTTGTGAAATAGCAACTGCACTCTTGTCCGGCACAGGGTGTGTAGCATCTCCGGCTACAACAGGGAATGAGAAAATTCGAAAAAGATCTTCATCGGCAAAAAAACCAGATTCCATGAAGTTTTTTTCTCCAAGTTGAAATAATTGATCACCATTGTCCATCGTACGGGCAGCATATTCTACTTCTGGTATTGCCTTGAGCAACTCATCTCGTAAGGGGCCAGGGGTTGTTTCCCAAGTGATAATGCTGGTACTGCCGGTGATATTCGAGACGACCCGGAATATTTTATCACTTTGCTGATGAAACGTATCCATCTGAAGTTCATCATGCACCCAGAGGTAAATAAAAACGACACAGGCCAATCCGGTTGATAGCCCGATGATGTTGATTAATGAATAAAATTTTTGCCGGAAGAAACTCCGGATCGCGATAGTAATGAAATTTTTGAGCATGGCAGGGTGATCTAATTTAGGTAAAGACGGAAATTAAATAAAAACAGTTGCACAAATGAGTCCCAAAATGTTCTCCTTCAGAATTTTACCCCTCGTATCATATTGATTAGCAGTTTGCCTTAAAGTCTGTTATTTTGTAACCACTATTTTATTGAGCCTCATGAAAACATTCGGTATGCAAAAGAAAACTACTTACAAGACCTTCCGGACAAACCGCAGGGGGTGGATGGATCCGGTCTTTCCGCACAGAACATGTTTACGCCACGAAGTATCATCACCTTATTAAAAAAGATAAAGGCTGAAGTACCGATGGAAAAAATAA
>CALOAV010000089.1:0-35983 GCA_942491425.1 uncultured Cytophagales bacterium | reverse complement strand
TGAGGATCACAAAAGAAAACAGATCTGATTTACTTGCGGCAAGGGGCGCAACCCAACCTCCCTGACTGTGGCCATAGATTCCGATGTGGCCCGCATCGATGGATTCCACCGAACCAAGCATCGTTGCTGCGGCAATCGCATCACCAGCATAATTATCAAAAGAGTCCTGCCATTTGTTTTCATCCCGATCATCAACAAACCTTTTGTCGTACGTAAAGGCAGCAATACCACTACTTGCAAATAGGAAGGCAAGTCCAAAACTGGCTTCACGATGTTCGGATCCGGATCCATGCGTAAATACCACACACGGAAAAGGCCCGGGTCCGGGAGGAAGTATTAATGTTCCAGCCAGGGGCACGGATCCATTTTTAAATTTATACTTGACTGACTCAAAATTAATCTGCGTACCCACTTTTTTTTGCTGACCGGTTTTTGTCAGTTCGATTGTACTTCCTGCGGTGGTGACAACACCTTCAATTTGATCAAACAAACCCAGGGCATTACCGATCTCATAGGAGTTTCCTGAACCAGCAGGTCGAATCCCACGGACCCTTCCATCACTAAAAGTTACCCAGGGGTTGATCATCGATTAGCCCAAAGGCAGCAACTGAGCTATCCTCAAAAGTGTAAACACCCAGTATCGGTCGCTTGGCAAAGGGTTGAGGGGTATCAGGCATTGCGGCCATTACGAATACCAGCAATGAAATCGTAAGGGTTTTCATTTCCAATTGGGTTTATAACTATATGGATACAACAACTGCACAGAAAGTTGCATGTCAAGACAAAACCCTTAAGACTATTGTCTTTTTTAATCTATAAAATTTGAGTTACTTAATACCGTTAAATCAAAATTGAACCTGATGCAACCAACTTCTTCAAAGCGAGACGCCATTCTATTCTGGGTTTCCACCGGACTCTTTTCTGCGTTTATGCTCACCTCCGCTATTCCCAACATCCTGTCGGCGCCTGAATGGGTAGCAGTATTTGAACAGTTGGGCTATCCACTATACATGTTGCCGGCGATTGGTGTTGCCAAACTATTGGGGATTATTGCATTACTGGTGCCGGGATTTCCGCGGATCAGGGAATGGGCCTATGCCGGTTTTTTCTTCGACTTAACCGGTGCGGTATATTCAGGGCTTGTGATGGGGGGCTTTGATCCGTTAATGCTGATTATGCTAATTCCATACGTATTGGGAACGTTGTCGTATATCTTTCATCACAAGAGACTCCGTTATTTGAGCGTCTAAGCATTTAGAAAATATTTCAGAATAGCTGATTCTATTTTCGTAGCCTTCCAACCATTTCCTGAATTTATACGTACGAGACGAGCTTGTTATCAAGGCAGCTTGCTGTCCTTCGATGAAGACCGCGAGTCGGTCATTGGTGTATTATTCTACCTTTTGGATAAAATTAATATACACAAATTTTAATAGTTCACACTTTTCACTGACTCTGGTAGCTTCCAATAATCGACAAGATATCAGGAACCGCATGAGCAGCCATTACTACCACCAAATTTCTGCCTGATAGTAAATAAAATGCTCCAAGAATCAAACCGATAACACCTGCTGAAATCATTCCTTGTACCCCGGAATGTAAAATTCCAAAAATGAAAGCCTGAATAGTGAGTGCGGCCAGTGTACCTGGTATATTCTTACCTATCAATTGATTGAGGCTGTTTTGTAAGTATCCCCGAAAGAGCATCTCTTCGCCAATGGCAGCTGTTCCAATACCGATAATAATCAATTGAAAAAGCATTTCCGAAAATGAAATTGTTTGCCCCTGATTTATTTCATTTGCACCATGTGGGAATAGTGGCTGAATAACGAAATTGAATACAATGGCTATGGTTGCTACACACAGGATAAAATACAACAAGGCCTTCCACCATTTCTCCGGAAAACAAAACCCTAATTCTTTCCAACTGCTTTTTCGTCTCCTTAAAAAGTATGTAATTAATGCTAAACTAATTACTAACGTGATCTGACTCGAATATTGAATTGCCGAGAAAAATAATTTATTAATTGTAAACAAAAAAGCAATTACCAGTATTTCGATCAGGAGACTAAATTTTTCATTTGCTTGCAGAATTTTCATTTTACGGATGCATTTGTGGTTAGTACAACTCTGGAATTCATATGTGTATTTCCTGACACAAAAATGACTTAAAAATTAAGAAGTTGAATCATCCATGTAGCGTTAGTGGAACTAATTTTTGTTTAATAATAGCGTCTAAGCAAACAGATTGAAACCTCGAAAGCCAGAACCGGAGGAAGTTTCGGTTAAATGAGGAGTTAAGGGGACCTGACTCTTTTTGTCGACTATGGGAATAACCATTCAATGAATATGCGATGACTGGCTGTTATAGTTAATTTTTTCAATTGGCATTATAGGAACCTGAAAATGGAGGTAGCATACAGAAACGCGGATCAGATCAATAATGAAAACCATTATCTTCTGTTGCCATAGGCTTTGCAAAAGGACAACATAATCATTACCTTAGTTGAGGTACTCCTAGATGTCGCATAAAACTCCAAAATTATGCAGTTAAAAAGAATTTCTTCATTTTTCTTGTCTTTCGCAACGCTCGTTTCAATTGTTATTTTTTTTACATTTTGTTCAGAAGAGGATAACACAAAAACCACACTAGGTCAATTTAATGATGTAACAGGCAAACCTGGGGAGACCATAAAATTAACTGGTACCATTGAGGATAAAAACGGATTAGAGTCGATAAAGCTTTACCTGTCACATTCCGGTTTTGTTATTGATGAGATCATTAATATCCCTGGCAACCCACTTGCTTATGATTTAGAACACGATGTTGCTGTTCCGCCAACAGCAATTAGTGGTACTTATAATGTTACCATTCAAGTCACGAATAGCCTAAATGTTAAGACTAATTTTGGGTTAAATATTATTGTTAGCCCCTGAATCAGGCCGTACCGGTCCCGAGGCCACATTAGGCAAGCTTGGCTGAAGGTTTAACCTTTACGCTTAATCTCAAGTTTATACCCCTTCCCATGCACGTTGGTGATTTGAACACTGGCATCATTTTTAAATTTCTTCCTCAGTTTTGAAATGAACATATCTAAACTGCGACCCGTAAAAACTCCATCATCTTCCCAAACTTTTTTAAGCAGTTCTTCACGACTAATGAGTTGGTTTGGTTGCGCTGCAAATATTGATAATAGTTTCGCTTCTTTGTCGGACAACTCAATGGTTTCTAAATCTGATATAAGCAATTGGTTGCTTAACGAAAATGAATAGGTGCCAATCAAAACTCCATCGGCAATTGTGATAGGCATTTTCTTCTTTTTCCTTTTTTAAATAAAATTTCTTCCAAAAAATGCGACCAATGAAAAGCCAATCAAACCAAGTACAAATAGGGGATAGTACCTGCTGAAATTTTGCGTTGATTGAAAATCAATAAAAGCAATTTGAATGGAGTAACAGCCCATTGGTTGTGTTCGCGTCCCAGACAAGGAACAATTTCTTTATAGTTTGGACTAATTTCAAATCCATAGACTACGCCATTGGAAGCACAGTCAAATACATTTACGATATAACCGACCGGCAAGTTGATTTGGGCTAGATGACTTTTCACAATATTGACAAGCGAATCGGGCATAAAGGAGAAGTTATTTTGAAACTCAAGTTGAAAAACACCAGGGCTTAATTGTTTCACAGGCAATATGCGTGAGGTAAAGTCACCCGAGTACAACAATAAGGTATGCCCAATCTGACGAACAACGAGCTCAGCCCTTTCTTCTAAAAAATCATCTTTCGGCTCTTCACTTATAAAGAATGCAGATGAAAGTATAACTGCTAAACTGACTAATATGATGACTATAAAAAGCCTCGATTTCATTTGATTCACTATTGGTATTTCAAAAATTACTTCAATTTACAACTTTATACACGCTGAGTTTCTGTTTACAGTATTCTGTCTAAACGTTCTCGAAACAATAAATGTTGGCGTCAGCAAAATCCGTGAGGTAGCGTATTGTGCAAATATTAAACGCATTCACTTTTATTACACAATGTTTCGCTGATTTTACAACCGTTTTACATTCTTTTTACAAATGAAACGCATCTTAAAGCGCTAATGCCCGATATATTTACATTAAATACTTCATTAAACCCATCGTCATGAAACTGTTTAATCTTGCTTTTTTAATGTTCTTTCTTCAATTCCTTTTGTAGGAAATGAGACAATCCGAAACAAAAGTCCTGCGATGTTTCAACCACGGTAGACTTACCACAATGCTGTTGAGCCGGAAGCCACCAATATCCTTTACCAATCAATAGATGGCGGAAGGACATGGCAAGACATCAGCTATAGTTTGCCAGTAAATGAACAGCCCGAAGGTTTTTTTGTCAGTGAATCGTCCGATGTCTATTTGCGTGTTATGGAAGAAATGTATCCGCAGCAAAAGCAATCTTAAAACGCCTTTTTGGGAGAAGCACGCATTTGATTCGCGAAGTTCTTCGATAGTTTTCACATCGTCCGGAACCTTATAAAGATCAAACTTGCGCAACCCCCCAACCAACAGAACTCCATCAAACCAGGAGGGGCATATACACTCTCACCTTCAAAAGCGAACATACTAAAGAATTGGGTCAGTACTATAATACAATCAGAAGGTGTACTCATTGGGACTGGTCAACAAGGTATTATGAGATCAATCGACAATGGTGAACATTGGGAATGGGTAATCAGCGAAGGGGGAGTGGGCATCGCGATTGAACATATAAATGGTGGATTTGCCGCTATCGTGTATAGTGATATATCCAAATCCAGAAGGATATACAGTTCAATGGATACTGGAAAAACCTGGAAAGCCATTGATCAGGGACTTCGCCCTGCATTGTCGATTTCATCTGTCAAACAAATTGGCAACTATTTAATCTGTGGTCACCCGGATGGTATATTCCGCTCAGCCGATATTGGGAAAACATGGAAAATGGTTCATCCTGGTGTTTCTGACAAGTTGAGGTTAAATATGTTAAGACCTTTACCTTTAATACACTTCCCAGCGATCCTGAAAAAGTGTTTACGCTTTACGTTTCAGGAAACATAGTGTATGCCGTTGCGAAAGATTCCGGATGCTGAACATTATTTTATGAAACCATCTGAAAAAATGATTACATTCATCGGGAAATGACTTCCTGGTTCGTTTCGATTACACAAAATAGAATAGTATGCAACAGTTAAAAAAAACGTTGGCCATATTGATGCTAGTAACTACAATTGGCTCACAGTCATTTGCCCAAACACAGGACTATCAGGGAACATTTAATTTGGATGCGATGCTCAAGTTCAATAGAATGCTTGATCTCCAAACCTGCAGGCAAAACAAAAAAAACAAGAACGTGCCAAGGAAGTATTGCAAGACAATGGATGCACGTTTACCGGAGATGAAGAAGGACTATTTTTAAGCAATTCCCTCATGCTAAATAGAAAACCGTTAGACTTTGGTGACTTTAATCTGTCATCCAGTGGTGAATTGACTGTGAAGAATGGAGCGAGTACAACCGACCAGGCAACACCTATTCCTTTTTATGTATACCTGAAAAGAAATGGCAGTAAAGTATTTATTCCCGGTAAGGAAAGTGCCGATCCAACGTTGAATAAAATTGATATCTCTGAAGTTTTACAGCATGCCCAACCGGGTGATTACCTGGTGATTGAAGCGGTCAAGGAGGAAGACAGTGCTTTAAAAAATACGTTGAAAGTACTTCCGCTGGGTTGCTAAACAGCTCATTTGTAATTCATATTCATGCCTGATGGCCGTGTTTCTGATTATGAGAATTTCTTTTCGGAATACGTTACAGTTATCCGGAACTACCGGGTAGCAGGAAATCATTTTCGTATTGGTTGAACTCTTATTAAATTCTCACGTTATCCTTGCATGACCAAGTATTACGATCCCAATGGAGTATACGTTGCCTACAGCACGGACAATCAGAACCTTTTTAATGAAGAGACAGAGCGTATTGGATACTTCCGTAACGGCTTTCTCTACAGCCTAAAAGGTGAGGCTATTGGCCATATTAAAGATAAGACGATACTGGATAAAAGGGGTCAGGCGATCTATTATTCGAAGTAAGCCGGGTCACACACGACAAGCTTAAGCGAGCTTTTATTATTTTAACGACACTATTTGATGTCATCCGTATACGGTAGCCTTGTGCTCATTTCATGAAAGTCATGATCCTGCCGGGACAGCAGCACTGTACTTCCGATTTTTGTGATGCCCTGTGAAAGACGATCTCGATTCTCTCTTTGTTTCCACTTTGATATCGGTTAACCGCTGAAGTTTTTTGTTTAAGAATTTAACATGTCTTCTTTTGGTAATATCAAGATATTTACCCTCCAATTTTTCATCTCTGATTAACTGATGCTTCGCGTTGTAATAATGAATTAATGTATAGGTGGGCTTGTGAATATTTCCTTCAATTACCCAATACGCTCCGGTATTGGATTGGGCAAAAGCTCCTGGTGCGAGTCCGATTACTAATACTAACAGCGCTAATCTTATTTTTCTTTCGTTTTCCATAATGATTTTTCTTTTTTAAATCTTTACGGGAAATACGAGTCAGTGAAAATAATTTTCGATAGTACGATTCTTACTGCCTACAGTGAGGCGGTTACGGTAGACCAATCAGCTTCGTCTACGGTTTCGGCTTTTTTGTCGATAGATAGATGACTACCAAAACTTTTAACAGTCCATTGGAGTATACAACAAGATGGAAAAGTTCCTCTCGGAGTTTGTGCTCTCCAATAGGTTTTCTTATCGAATCGGCCGACACCTGCTGTTCTGGATCATGTGCGTCCTATTCTTTAGTGCCATTTACGGTAGCTATTGGGATAGTGGAATTCCTTTTAAACCACATGCCTTTATAGACGCAATTATCTATTTGCCGCTCCACATGTTCATGAGTTATATGATCATCTATTTTCTTTTTCCACGCTATCTCTTTAAGGGAAAGTACCTGTCACTTGTCGCAGGCATTATCATCCTGATTCCAGTGACCGCCATTTTATCCTTTGTTACCTCACATTGGATAATTGATCCGTTTCATCAATCCATTGGCATCGCTGCCAGAAAACATTCATTATTTTCAGGGTTCCTTGCTGGACTTCGTGGCTCGAATACCGTAGCTGGTTTTGCGGTAGCCATTAAGCTGATGAAGTACTGGTACATTAAAAAAGAAGAGAACACGCAATTAGAAAAGGAGAAATTGAAAGCTGAATTGGAAGTATTGAAAGGTCAGCTCCAACCACATTTCCTGTTCAATACCCTAAACAATCTATATTCATTGATACTCCAGCAATCAAAGCAAGCTCCTGAAGTGGTTTTGAAACTTTCTGAACTCCTTCGTTACATGTTAGTAGAAACTGCAAATAGCAAAATACTATTGACAAAGGAGTTGTCGATTATCAAAAACTACATTGTGCTGGAACAAATCCGATTTGGAAATCGACTGGACTTATCCCTTACCATTGAAGGTAATCTTGAAGATATTGAGATCGAACCGCTTCTCTTCCTTCCATTAGTGGAGAATGCCTTTAAACATGGCGCAAATGAAATGCTTGATCATGCGTGGATCAGTCTCAATATTTCGGCATCCGAATCGTACCTAAATTTTAAACTTATTAATGGTAAACCAGCAACTGCAAAGCAAGAAGTTGGCATTTCTACCGGCATTGGATTGCAAAACCTTCGTAAACGATTAACGTTGATTTATCCAGGAAGACATACCCTAAAAATATTGGAAGAAGAAGAGAAATATATGGTGAGCTTACAACTGCAAAGATGAAAGTAGAAGAGAACAACATTCGATGTTTACTGGTAGATGATGAGCCTCTGGCAATTGAAGTATTGAAAACATATATCCAATCTGTGCCATCACTGGAACTTGTGGGAGTCTGTTATCATGCGCTGGCAGCATTTGAGTACCTGCAAAACCACCCGGTTGACTTAATTTTTTTGGACATCCAAATGCCCAGGCTTACAGGAATAGATTTAATAAAGACCATTCCGCAACCTCCGAAAATAATCTTCACCACGGCCCATCGTGACTATGCCCTGGATGGGTTTGAACTTGGGGTTGTTGACTATTTGCTCAAACCTATTTCATTTGAGCGATTTTTAAAAGCGGTCTACAAAGTAACCCAGACCAGTCATGGTGAACAGTTTGAAAAAAACCATGTGTCGTCTGATCAGTTTCTATATTTTCGTGCAGACCGTAAAATGATAAAAGTAGTGTTGGGTGATATTTTGTATATCGAAAGTCTAAAGGACTACATTAAAATCGTGACGAACAAAGGGCAAATTATTACCAAGCAAAGTATTTCATCTGTAGGGGAGATGCTACCTGCTAATAAATTTGCACGCATTCATCGCTCGTTTATTATCGCCCTCAATAAAGTTGATTCCTACTCGGCGACTGACATTTCTATCGGAAAATCAGCTTTCCCTATTGGCCCGCTTTATAAACATGAGATTGAAAAGAGATTGCATGAATCCCGGCGATAATGGCGTGTCAGAAAGATTGATGGATAATTCATTTTTTTAAGATCTTGAATATTAAGCCAACCAGAACTGCAAACAATCCGAACAGACCAATTATCAGTTTAGATTGAATAAATTGATCCTTATGCAACCGGTCAGGCTTAGGAACTGATCATACCAATCATTCCATCTATCCTAAAAAAGTAAAATAAATAACCTTTTAGGGAACTATATATCATTTTACATGTTTAAACATCTATATTTAACCTATTAAAAATGAAAATAACAGCACAATTAACTACCCTGGCAATTGCAATGATACTATTTGCCTGTGGTACATCAAGTGAAAAGAATACCGAAAACAGTGAAAATGGTACTAAAGAAGCCATTTCATACAAATTTACTCCTGATGAATCCACGGTAAACTGGAGGGGTGAAGTTGCCGGTGTATATGGTCATGATGGTATCATTCGTATCTCGGAGGGAAGCGCAACTGTTCAAGACGGACAGGTAACGGGTGGAAACATTACCATTGATATGACCTCTATCGAGCCTGTTAATCCGGAAGCTTATGCCGATGAAGATGGGAAACGTGCCAGCGATCTGAAAGCACACTTATCGACCGGCGACTTCTTTCTTGTAGAGGAGTATCCAACCGCAACTTTTGTCGTCAAATCACATGAAGGGGATAAGCTGATTGGAGACCTTACGATTCGTGGTAAGACCAACGAAGAGACTGCTACGATCAATTCTCTCGAGGCCACTGCAGAAGGGGTGAAGCTTGATGCGAAGCTGGTGTTTAACCGTCAGCAGTATGATGTAGCCTGGGTTCATTTTATGAAAGACATGATCCTGTCGGATGATATTCAACTTAATATTACCCTAACAGGAAAACCATAAATTTTTTCAAATAGTTACAGGTTAAAAAAGCCGACCAGTGGGTCGGCTTTTTTTATGCACATTCGGATTGAATTTAGAGCCTAAAATTATTTCAATTTAGAAAGTTGTAGCCTGACCCGATGATCTGTATCTTTTACGACTTATGCGATCACTCTTTCGTCAATTATGGCAACAGCTCCAATCCATTTATAGGGCGGTATTGGTGAAAGCAGACCCGATCATTCTGTGGGTTTCGAAAAAAAATGCGCAATTTGATCGGTACTTACATACGCACCCCACAAAACGGAAATGGGTTGTACGTATAGCCGTTATTACCGGCCCACCGTGTACCCTTTTGTTTATTCTTTTATTCACCGTTTGGTTGGAAACACCGGGTAGGAGAGCGATTCGAAACATCCAAAATCAGGTAGCTTCTGAAGTGTATAGCGCAGACAGCGTGCTCCTTGGAAGGTATTTTATTCAGGATCGCACAGAAATTCAGTATGACGATATTGCTCCTGTACTCATCGATGCGCTGGTGGCCACTGAAGACGTTCGGTTTTATGATCACGGTGGCATTGACTATCAAAGTCTGGGCCGTGTGTTCATTAAATCGGGCCTCCTGCAAGATGAGTCCGCCGGAGGTGGAAGTACCATTACCCAGCAACTGGCAAAGAATCTATATCCCAGAAAAAAATATTGGCTTTTCTCCATGCTCATCAATAAACTCCGGGAAGTAAAAACAGCCAGCATACTTGAACGCATTTATTCAAAAGATGAAATACTAACATTATATTTAAACACCGTACCCTTTTCTGATAATGTTTTTGGCATTGAAGCTGCCTCCCTCCGATTTTTCTCCACATCTGCAAAACACTTAACAATACACCAGGCAGCCATGCTCATTGGAACGCTGAAAGCAACGCATTCCTATAATCCGCGGTTGTTTCCCGACAGGGCGTTAAGCAGGAGAGGGGTTGTATTTTCTCAAATGGTCAAATACAACTTTCTTTCTTCTGAAAAAGTTGATTCACTTAATTCATTACCGCTTGATTTAAAATACAATAAAGTTTCGCACCACCACGGACTGGCACCTTATTTCAGGGAAGTTTTGAAAGCCGAATTGTTGCAATGGTGTGAGCGTCATACTAAACCCGATGGTACTCCCTACAATATTTACACCGATGGATTAAAAATATACACCACCATCAACTCAACATTACAAACCTATGCCGAAAAGGCGGTGGCCCAACAAATGGAAGAAATCCAAAAACAATTCTATGATCATTGGGGTAGAGACAAACCGTGGCGCGGAAGGGAATATATTTTAGAGGACGCAATCAAACGTTCGCTGCGGTATCAGAAACTGAAGAAGAAAGGATTGGCCGAAGAAGAAATTATGAAAGAACTACAACAACCTATCCCCATGAAGTTGTTCACATGGAAAGGAGATCAGGAAGTGGTAGTCAGTCCCATTGATTCCATCATCCATCATCTTCAATTTCTGAATGTAGGATTTGTTGTGATGGAGCCGGCAAGCGGTAACGTTTTGGCGTGGGTTGGCGGTATTGAGCATGATTTTTTTCAATTTGATCATGTAAAAGTTTCAACCAAGCGTCAGGTTGGTTCAATCTTTAAACCCATTGTGGTGGCGATGGCCATTGAGAATGAAATTTCTCCCTGCGATTTTATCTCGGCTTCGCAGCAAACGTATATCGATGATGAAGGAGAGGAATGGACACCCCGTACTGGTCAAAATGATTATAAAGTTTCTTACTCAATGCCCGGCGCGTTGGCATATTCTGTAAATACCGTCTCCGTAAAATTAATTCAGCAGGCAGGAGTAGACAAAACCATTTCACTCGCAAAGAACATGGGGATTACAAGTGAAATTCCAAACGTTCCTTCGATCGCGTTGGGATCATCTTCTGTATCGCTGCTCGAAATGGCAACCGCCTACGCGTGTTTAGCAAATGAAGGAGTAACCATCATCCCAACTACATTGCATCGATCCGTGATGTAAACGGAAATGAAATTGGTGATTTTGAGCCGAAAGAATCAGGTAAGCGTGTGTTGTCAACCGAAACAGCCCAATTGGTGCGCCACATGATGCAGGGTGTAATGCGCGAGGGAACAGCATCGCGGATGCGCTGGAGATACGGAGTACACAATGATATGGGCGGTAAAACGGGTACCACACAAAGCAATGCGGACGGATGGTTTATGGGGATTACACCTACGTTGGTGCTGGGTTCCTGGGTAGGTGCTGATGATCCCCGAATCCGCTTTCGCTATACAAGTTTGGGCCAGGGTTCCAATACTGCATTGCCAGTGGCAGCGTACTTCATGCAACAGCTTAATCGAGACCGGTCATTTCAAAAAATCTCGCAGGCTAAATTTCTACCGCTATCGAATGAACTTCTTCAACAACTCGATTGTGATTTATACGAACTCGATGATGACCTGATGGCAGAGATTGAGCAAACGATTCACCGCCGTGATTCAATTGATCTTTTCAGGCTACAAATCATGCAGGTCGATTCACTGGCGTCCGACACCATTGTGGTGCCTGCTGAAACATATTTGGAGCAACTGTACAAGAGAAAAAAGAGAATGGAGGCTGCTAAGTTTAAACGGGATAGTGTGCGGTTGGTGGAAGTAGAAGAAGGTGGTAATCTATTACCTGAGCAGCGTTAACAGAATAGAAGGTCGTTAAGCCGGATACGAAAAAGATTGGCCAAAAAAGACCAATCTTAAACTGTACCAAAATGGCTTAAAGGCCCAGGATCTATTTTTTTACAACCGTTGTGGTTGGTGTATAGATTCCCAGGGAAAATCCATTTAATAGTTGATCCATGACCGAATGTTTTACAGTTATTTCGTAATCCTTTGCGGTTCCAACCATCTGTTGTGAGTCTGACACTTTTATTTTTTTCAGACCATAAAATAAGTAATGATTTTTTTCTTTTACTACTTCACCTGTTTGTGAGCCACTGCCTACAACGTGTGTGAAACTATAACACGATTGCATAATCATGGCCATGAGTACAAGACTGGCTGTTATTGACATTAATTTTTTCATCTTATTAGTTTTTAAATGTTACCTACTCGTCTGGCTTTTCGGCATACGCCTCGTTTTTGGTGTGGTTTCTGAACTCCACTTTAATAGACAAATCGTTATTAGCTGTTAGAATCCTCACAGGTTTGGCTTACGACTAAATCCTCTCTTGATCAACCAAAAGCAAAGTGCAAGCTCGGAGGGTAGTGCTGTCAGAATGAGAATCCCCTCTGCCAAGTCGCCATATTCCGGTGCAAGGAAGTTGGTAAAACTGTTGAGCAGATAGCCGAATGATGCGAATACCAGCATCACACTTAAGTAGGGCGGAAAAAAGCCTGACCTCTTAATCAGTAAACCCATCAGTAAACAGTTAACTCCAAAAAATACGTTACTGATTAGGTAACCATAATTGTAAGCATCGATGCTTACTAAAATTTGAGCGTTCAGTTGATCTGCTCCCATTGTACTCAGGTAGATACTTTTCTCAAGAAGAAGGAGCGGAATAGAATAATGAAGCAGGCTAATACCAATGATAGTCACCTGAACCAGCCGGAATGCGGTGGCCAGCAAAGACATTTCTTTGTTTACGGCACTGAATAACAGGAAGAAGACGATGGCTACAACCACATCACTCATCACCATAAACAGGTCTGCCACAAATCCTAGCCGGAAAATGTTGGGTGCGTTAACGATGTTTTGAGCTGTAATCGCTGCATCATCCGGAACAATGAGCACTTCCCTTACAAATACAGCACTCCACATTCCACAGCCTATGATTACGATATAAAGCAAACCGGCCATCCGGGCATACGATTTGAATGATTGATCTAAACTTGTTTTCATTATCGTTCTATTTGATGATTAGATATTGATTACTATGTTTCTTCTTTTATTTCCTTTTACTACCAGGTGAAAGACGGTCGTTTGACATTGTTGTTTTGTTTGCTGACTCAACACTATAGGCTTTCATTAATGGATTTCGTTGACTTTAGTTAAGAACCGTTTGAGGAGTTGGACATAATGCGTTCAGGAATTTTTCAGTTGCCTTGTCCAGTACATCCTTCTCCATTTTGTTGGTAATACTATTTTTCCATGGGTCAAAGTTCTCGTGAAAGCTGGCGAGAGAAAAAGTGCTCGCTATTACTGCGCCCCAGAATGGCATTAATTTGCTTAGTATTTTAAGTCCGGATTTTCCTCCACGCTGGCCAGGAGAAGTGCTAACTAACATCATTGGCTTGTTGTCAAATATATTTTGATCGATGCGTGACAGCCAATCAATAATATTTTTAAAGAAAGCTGGCAACAGTCCATTGTGCTCCGGGCAGGCAATAATAAATCCATCCACTTCAGTAAGCAGGGTACGTATTTCTCTGATCGGGTCAGGTATTCCCGATTGATTTTCTACATCCTCCCCATACATCGGAAAAGAATATACGGACAGATCCATTGTGGCGATCGAAACATCGGACAGCCCAGCAGTAACCGCCAGTAATAACTTGTGATTGATAGAAGCGGTGTGATTGCTTCCTGTAAATGCAAGAATCTTTTTCATAAGAGCCTTTGTTTGATTGAACAGTACAAACATCGTGGCTATCCATTTTTTAATAATTAAGCTATCTTAAGAAACTCCAGATGTGATTTTTTTTTCATGGTTTAAAATTTTGCAGCAGGAAGAAATCGAGGATTTCTTCCCAGCAACCGCGTGTATAAATTTTTCCTTTGGTATCGTAGAGCATTATCCTACGGAATGAGATTCAAAAGTAATTCGGTCTGAAACCTGGGAATCCCGGAGGGATTAAATGTTATTAGCCCCGACATTTATGTCGGGGCTAATACATAGAAGCTTGATAACGCGGACTACAATTTTGATAATAGCTTCGAACTCACTAGCCGCGTAATGCGGATTACTGGTTCTTTGGTTTAACAAATATTTCCCTGAAAACAATGATTCCGTAACCAATAAAGTTTAACGCCTTATCAATTGATATAAACAGGAAAAAATATTTTCTTTGAAAATGCAATCCATACTACTGGAGCACATACGCCAAATTGTACCTATATCGGATGAGGAATCCTTGCTTATTAGTGAGGCCTTCAAAATAAAGACAATCAAGAAAAAGGAGATACTCCTTGAGCCGGGTGATGCATCTAATCACATGCGTTTTGTAGCGGATGGTTGCCTGAAAGTATATACCCTGGATACAGAATCAAATGAACGTATTCTGCAGTTCGGTATCAGAGGTTGGTGGATCAATGACCTCTTTGCTTACCTTACCAAATGCCCATCCACTTATTTTATACAGGCCATCATGGATAGCCAGGTGTTACAAATACACCGTGATCAATTGGAAGAGTTGTTTGATAAAATACCCATGATTGATCGATTCTACCGGATTAAAACGCAAAATGCATACGTGGCTTTGCAAGAGCGCACCATTCGTGCGATGAGTGAACCTGTAGAGGAACGCTATAATCGATTTATCAATCAGTACAGAGATATGGAACAAATGATTCCACAATATATGATTGCTTCCTATCTGGGCGTTACCCCTGAGCACCTAAGTGCCATTCGAAAAAAAATGAGTACGACCTCTCGTTCTTAAGATACCTTAATGTTTCAGTGTGTGTTGGCAATAAACTTTGTGCAAACAAATTTATAAAGCCATGAAAACACAAAATTTCACTTTAATTCTAGTGTTCGCCATTAGTGCGCTGACACACGCACAGCAATCTGAAGTCGCGGGCAAAAGCCCATGGGGCGCCGATGATGAAATTGGCACGCTTAACATGATGACAGAAAACACCAGATTACAGGTATTATCCTCTGTTATATCAGGAAAAATTTACGACCTCAGTGTAGAGTATTACACTGGAATGCCGAGTTTCGATATGCTGGGAGATCCATCCTATCAATATTGGCTCACACATACTCCGCACGGAACGGTGGTTGATAATCCGAACGGACTCGGAAGCAAGATGAACCAAAAGGTGAGTTATACCGGAGATGCTATATCCATGTACACACACATGGGTACCCACATCGATGCACTCAACCACTTTGGCCTGAATGGTAAAATTTGGAACGGGTATACACCGGAAGAACATTTAGGCGATAAAGGATGGAAGAAAACTGGTGCTGAGACTATTCCCCCCATTATTGCCAGGGGGGTGCTGATTGATTTTGCCGCATATAAAGGATACGGAAACATTAAAGATAATTATCGAATTAACGCTCAGGATTTACGGGAGACGTTAACTAAGCAAAAAGTAAAACTACAACCCGGTGATGTTGTGTTAATTCGGACCGGGCAAGCTAAATTTTATAATAATGCAGCGCAGTACCTGAACAACTTTCCGGGTATCAATCTCGATGCTGTCAAGTGGTTGGTGGAGGATCAAAAAATAATGCTTCTGGGTGCCGATAACCTAAGTTTCGAGGCATTTCCCCCTGAACGAGAAGATAACTGGGTGCCGGTACATACTTATTTGCTGGCAGAGAGAGGAGTGATGTTCATGGAGCAAATGGACCTGGAAGAACTTGCTCAGGATCAGGTATACGAGTTTGCCTTCATCGCATCATCTTTAAAATTGAGGGGAGCCAGTGGTTCACCGATGCGTCCCATCGCCATCCCAATAAAGAAAAATTAACCACCATGAATAACCTGTCGTTAATACTATTATCCTTTTCGGTTGGAATTATGGTCGTCATACAAGGTGGCATTAATGCCCGTCTGGGAATCATACTTAATAATTCATTGCTCGCAACATCAACCGCATTAGTCGTAAGTGCCAGTCTGACCGTAGTTGCTGCTCTCATTACGATAAGACATTTTCCCGATATTAATCAACTAAAATTGGTACCTGCATACATGTGGTTTACAGGGGGTGTTCTGAGCTTTTTTGCTGTATCCCTATTCTATTATATCATTCCACGGATAGGGATTTCAACTGCGGTGACCTTCGGACTTACGGCCCAAATTATCTTTGCGGCTTTAGCAAGTCACTTTGGTTGGTTTGGAATGCCTGTTGAACCGGTCTCAATTAAAAAGGTATTAGGAATGATGATTATGATTGCTGGTGTCATACTAGCAAAATCCGGATAACCCTGGCGAAATGACATTTGTCTGTTATAAGTAATCTATTGAATAGCGTTCATCATAACCAAGTCGATGAACTTAACCTTTATCAGAAATAAATTTGAAGTTTATAATAGAATTTCAGTGATGGGTTGCACCTGAATGTTTCTATAATACACTTCCGCACCTTCGGTTTGTATTTGAATTTTCCCTCTGGTAAGGGGTATTTCCTTTCCGTCCTGGGGCTGCCGCGAATTAAAAAGTTTCATCACCACCTTTCCATTGATCATATGAACAATGGTACCTCCCAGGGCATAGATATCGATGGTGTTCCATTCACCAACAGACTTTTCAGCATCCGGATTTTTAATGCATCTTTTCCCATATTCAGAAGTATAACTAAATGGAAGCAATGAAGCGGTCGTATCATACACGTACTCGTTCTCCTTTGAACCAGTAGCCGGGACATCGATTGTGCTTCCATCGATACTCCAGTAATCACCACAATCTCCCTCCTGAACCTGAAATTCCTGAGCGCGCATCCAATGTCCATAACCCGCACCATGAGGGCCTACTGCATAATATAAAATTCCACTATCCCGCTTTTCATCCTTACGTGGGTGCCATTTTAATACTCCCCATTTGAATTCAACCCGCAAGTGAAAATTTTCAAATTCCTGCAAGGTTGAAATTCCACCAAAACCATCTCCTGAAATGCGAATTGCAGGAGCCCCATCTTCCTGAACGACACTAAAAACTTTCCTTGGATCATTATTCAATCCTGGAACGGAGAGGCTATCAAATCTATTGTGTACGGTATCGAAGGTTGGACCCAGGTATGTTTCCCAGCCCGAAAGATCAACACCATTGAATAAATGCTGCCATTCAGATTCGGCTGTTTTTCCTCCACAATTCAACAGCATATAAGCCAGTACTGAAAATACAGAAGACTTAAAAAAGTGTCTCATGATATTCCGAAAGATGTGTTTCTTGAAAGTAGTAAATTATTCTGAATTACCCATCAAGAGGAGGGGATTACTCAGGTGTTAATGCAGTAACTACACATCGCTATATTGAATGGTGGTTTGTTTGATGTAAACAGAATTGAAAATATAGGATCTGCTTCAATATGAATTCGAATCCTAAATTTCTAATATTGTGATAATGTAAAAAAAATTGAGTTTATGATTTGGTGCTTGCTGAAGAATCCAACCTTTCGTAGCTAACCATTAACTTAATAACATGGAAAAGACTGTACTAAAAATGGTAGTAATGAGTGCCGCGTTGCTGCTATCCGTTTCCTGCAAAAATGCATTTGAATCTAAAGTCGCAACCGAACAACCACGGTTTAAAGAGGATTGGGAGTCACTCGCAACCATTGAAAGAGAACCGGAGTGGTTTCAGGATGCAAAGTTTGGAATCTACTTCCATTGGGGTGTCTATAGTGTGCCGGCATTTGATAATGAATGGTATCCGCGATGGATGTACGTACCGGGCCGAAAGGATTGGGGCGGAACTGTATTTGAACATCATCAGAAAACCTATGGCCCGTTGTCGGAATTTAATTATCATGATTTTATTCCCATGTTTACGGCAGAACATTTTAATGCTCAGGAATGGGCGGATCTCTTCCGGAAATCAGGGGCAAAATTTGCAGGGCTGGTGGCGCAACATCATGATGGTTTTGCTATGTGGGATAGTAAGGTAAATCCGTGGAATGCCAAAGCCATGGGTCCTGAAAAAGATATTCTTGGCGACCTGTATGCCGAATTAAAAAGGAATGACATGAAGACCATTGCCACCTTTCATCATGAGCGGTTGCTGCAGCGATATGCAACCGACACGGCAAAATGGGCTAAGAACACGCCCGACCCCGGTTGGGACAGTCACTTTCCCTATCACCCTGAATATGTAACATCGACTGTCGATCCAAAACTCAGACTCTTATATGGAAACATTCCTGAAGCTGAGTTCTATGACTACTGGCTCAACCAGGTAAACGAAGTAGTCGATAATTATTCACCGGATATTATTTGGTTCGATTCCTGGCTTGATATCATTCCGGAAAGCTACCGCCTTAAAATGGTAGCCCATCATTTCAATACCGCTGTGTCACGTGACCAAAAGCCTATCGTGGCCTACAAACAGGAAGATCTTCCCGCCAATGTGGGGATGTTGGATATAGAACAAGGAGGGAAGAAAGAACTGTCGTCAGACTATTGGATGACTGACATTACCATCAGCTATGGTAGCTGGTGTTATACAAACGGTCAAACGTACAAAACACCAGAACTGGTTATCCGAAATATGATTGATGTGTGGAGTAAAAAAGGTATTGTTCTTTTGAATCTGTCACCCAGGGCCGATGGAACCATTCCGCAAGAACAGCAAGATGTGTTGATTACGTTGGGCGAGTGGATTACAAAGCACAAAGAAGCCATTTATGAAACACGGGCATATTCCATCTATGGGTATGGTCAGGCTAAAATTGATGATGGTGAGTTTGGCGGACAATCCGCTACCATCAGTTATGACCAAAATGACATTCGTTTCACCCGCTCGAAAGACCAAAAGAGTCTGTATGTTTTTACACTGGGGCTTCCTGCTGCTAACACCAAACTGGAGATAAAGCACATCAGCAATCCAAGTATTAAAAACGTTTCTGTAGTAGGGAGTGGAGAGGAGTTGAAATTTTCCTATGCCAATAATTCGTTAATGATTGAAACACCCGATTCACAGAACATGGATACAATGGCTACTGTATTCAAGGTTGAATTTGAATAAGGAAGAGCAATATTCTATAAATACCCTTATACCGCTGGTAACGTCCATCCGTTATGATAGACCGGTGTTATTAATTTGTTTGCTTCGTGATTGTCTTTAAAATTTTCCTTTGTGGAGTCCCAGAAAACTTTCGATCCTGTTTTGTAGGCAATGTTTCCCATCTGGGCGTTTATAGCCGCAACACTTCCTGAGCGAATGGGGGTATTGAGTGCCGACTGATCATTCTTACGGATGGCATCAATAAAATTGGTTGTATGTAAATCGAGATAGTTTAACTCCCTTGGTTTCTTATACGCTTCTATTGGATCCATTTTTCCTACGCGCTCCACCAGCACTTCATATCCACCCCTGTCAACGACAAGGGTTCCATTATTACCAATGAAGGCAATTCCTTCCCCTCTGTTATAGGGGCCATTGTCAATTCCGGTAGCATGTTCCCAAAGCATGTTGAAATTTTCATATTCAAAGATCGCTTGTAGTGTATCGGGTGTTTCAGAAGCATCATCCGGATAAGCTAGTTTACCACCGGTAGCCATCACCGATTTAGGTGCAGTTGCTTCCATCGCATACAAGGCGATATCAATTTCATGAACACCCCAATCGGTCATAAGACCACCGGCATAATCCCAGAACCATCTGAAATTGAAATGAAATCGATTTGCATTAAATTTCCGCATCGGTGCAGGGCCCAGCCAAAATTTATAGTCAACGCCTTCTGGCGGGTTTGCATCCGCCACTACAGCCACAGGCTTCATCCATCCCTGATACGCCCATACTTTTACAAGCCGGATTTTACCAAGAACTCCTGATCGCACAATGTCTATCGCCTTGCTATAGTGTGGCCCGCTTCGCTGCCATTGCCCTGCCTGTACGATCATTCCCGTCTTCTCTTGTGCAGCAACCATCAGCTTACATTCTGCAATTGAATTGGCGATTGGTTTCTCAACGTAAACGTGCTTACCGGCGTTCACAGCATCGATCATCATTTTGCAATGCCAGTGATCAGGCGTACCAATGACCACTGCATTAATATCCTTATTCTGCAAAAGCTCACGGTAATCATTATAAACTTTCGGCTTGTTCGTTCTTAGTTTTGAATAATCATTAAGACGTTTTTTTATCACATTATCATCCACATCACAAATTCCTGCCAGCTCAACGTCCTGCATTTTCAGCAGCGAGTTGGTGTTTGCCCATCCCATGCCATTACAACCGATAACACCAATTATAACTTTATCATTGGCAGAAAACCCACCTGCTGATAAAATACCGGGGCTTAACATAAAACTACCTGCGAATGCTGCGCCGGTACTTTTAATAAAATTTCTTCGAATCATAAATCGTAATGCTTATTTTAATATCTAATTCCGGGTTTTGTGGTCTATCCGATAGTAAGGTCGTAAAAAACATACCTGATTGCAACCCGTTCAATTACATTTTAAGCGTACTCACATTGTTAAGGTACCAATTTGGTACCAATCAAATCTTTATAGAAAGTTTTTTAAAGCTGCCTTTCAATAACTCAATCACAATGGCAGGGCTGCGACCCGGTAGTTATCGGGACGGGCTATGCTTTGGCGGACGGTTGAATTCAATCATAAAGAGGATAAAAAATAACTATTGAAGGTGTTTAACGAAGAAGCTGAACCCAACCTTTTTTAGCGAGACAATCGTACGTTGAATTGATTTGATAATAATAAACACCAGAAGGTAAATCCTCTCCGTTCCATTCATTGCGGTAATCGGTATTGGTATATATCCGTATTCCCCACCGGTTGAATATATCGAGGTTAACATTTACCGGCCAGTCCACTGGTAATGAAAAGTATTCATTAAACGCGTCTCCATTTGGTGTAATAACATTCGGAATACTATTTCCAATTTCAGGAAGAATCTGAATGGCAATCGAATCTGTCTCAATACAATCATCCTTTGACACCACAACCTTGTACAACTGAGTTTTATCCAGTTTCTTGATGGGTGCAGTATCTCCGTCTTCCCACAGAATGGCTGCATCTTCATTATCTATAAATACGGTTAGGTATGAATCAGGACACAATACGGTATCATCGCCGAGGTCAATAGGGTTAAGGGTACTGCTTATGATGGAAAGCGGAATAGAAGATTTACTACAATTGTTTTCATCCGTTACTATTACCTGATATTCTCCAGATTTCCTGACCATGAAGCTGGTGGAAGTAGCGTCGGGTAATTTTATATTATTGAAATACCATTGGTAGCTGCTGTTGGGAGAGGGGTTTGTTTCTAATTTGATGCTGTCACCCCGGCATAAGACTTGATCACTTTTATGGGGTTTAATGACCGGTTCTGCAAGCGTGAATTCATCTAAAAATTCTGACTTGATATGATCAGATAATCCTGCCGATAAAACTGAAGTTGTTTCAATTTCATCGATAACCGGGTTACTGTCTGCTTGTCGTATCACATACATTTTACATGACCCAGTAACAGGCATGTATAGATTAAAGTCCTTCCCGATCTCAATTTGCCCTAGCCCTTGTGGGTTGCTTCCTGGACAACTGCTTTGGATATCCAGAGTCCATGACAGCGTCTGGCCAGTACTAAAATCATATCCGAATAGGTTAGGGCTTATCACATTTCCGAATAAATCACGGTTATCAAGATCTGAAACGTAGAGGTGTGATGCATCTCCCGAAAATTCAAGTCCGTAGATTCCGTTGGTTGTTCCAAATGAAATAATGCGAGCATTGTCCACAACCCCGGTAGCAGGATCAAAATCTGCAACAACAGCTTGATTACTAAAAGTCATGCCGTAACCTAATTTACCTTTGCGGTAATCAAGCTCACCACGACCGCCAAATGATGAGGAACTCATTGCATGAATGGTTTCAGGATCAGAGAAACCATCAGACGTAATTCAATTTACAAACCGGTATAGCACTGATATCGATCAGCAGGAAATTATTGGAACACGGTACTCCGATCACCTCCAGTCCCTCGGCATATTGCGCTACATTATCCAGCGGTACGTTTAACTCCACTACGTCTCCAAGTCCATTACGTTCACTAAGATCAACAACACTGTAATACAAAGAGGAGCAAAGCTGATTGTTATAAATAATATAGAACAAATTCTTTGATAGCGGTTTCCGGCTGATCACTATTTCTGTGGAGGAAGGATGCGCCAGGATGCCAACGGAACCCGGCATTTTATCACCATTCACATCATATACTCCGCTTGATTTACCAAATAATAGCCTCCCCGTTATCATTTTCAATATGCGCAATGCCTTCACCAATACTGGTGCCACTTCCAAAACCCATATAATTTAAGACCGGTTGACCGTTTGAAAAGTCAAGCCGCATGATATTCTCAGTGCTGTTAATAAAAAGATTATTGATCCGTGATTGTGCGATGACATATCCTTGAGAAAGAAATAAAATAATGATGAAGAATGCCCGCATATAGTAGTACCTATCGAATCACACTAACCGAACCCCGAAATAGTGTTTCACCAAATGTGATTGAGTAGTAGTAAGTACCTGAGGGTAAATCATTGGCATTCCATTTGAAGTCTGATTGATCACTCCAAAAAACACGGGATCCATAACGATTATATACCGACACCTGTCTGAAACTTCCCAGACACAATTCAAAATTTTCACTGGGGATGTAAAAGTAATTATTCAGGTCATCACTATTGGGGGTAATGACATTCATCATAAAATCCGTAGACTTATCAAATTGCTTAACGCTAACAACCATCATTGATTTTACACTTTCGCAACCATCAATGGTTTGCGTTACATAAACAGTGTGACTGCCTGCTGAAGGAAAACTAGCTTGATAAAAATCAATGTTTGCAACGGGTTCGGTTTCTTCCAGACTGGAATACCATGCCAGTTGGCTGCCATTAGCGGTTAGTGTAATAGGTGAATCAACGCAGACGTCACCTGGCGTTATTACTTCAGGTGCATCGGGAATCGGCTTTACCATGATCGAAACAAGGTGGGGAATACTTTCACATCCTTTTTCCTGATCCGTTGCATATACCGCCACCGATGTATTTGAAACAAAATTGTTTCCATCCATGATTTTATTGGTGAGTTCTGCATCAGCATACCAGCTTACCTGATCTCCTGTAACGGAAACCGCTGCACTTTCTAGCGGTGTTAGGCAAAATATATCCGGGCTGGTCATTGATGGTTCATCAGGCGAGATGACACGGTCAACAATTACCGTGCTGCTATCCTGGTTGGCACAATGCGAAATTTTATAACGCAACGTATTAATTCCTTCTGCTAGTTGCTCTACCAGCAGTTTTTCGCTACTCTGGTTGCTAAGTGCTCCGGACCCCTCAACCAGCGACCAAACACCTAACCCCGGACTATCCGGAACATCCAGAACAATCGAAGGATCATCACATACAATAAGCTCCTGATCAGGTCCTGCATCCACAAGCACTTCTTCCTGGCAATCCTGTACTACTACCAGGTTTGCGGGCTCTGGTTGAGGTAATCCGATGGTATTGAAAACCTCATTCGTTACAACCGGACTATTAAAATCAAAAATGATATCGGCACTATTCTTAATCACTGTTCCGTCCGGCAGAGTCGGAAGAGGCCTGATCTTGAACTTGACAAAACCATGGCTACCAGGTTCATCAGCGGTGCTGTCGGGGAGCATGATATTTTTGAATCGCCAGACAAGCTCAGGCTGTCCGTTGCCTTCTACCACAAAAGAATAATCGTGCGATGCGATGCCGATATTCAATGTAGAAAGATCCAATGATGGATCGAGCCTGTCACGAATAACAACATTATACGCGACGGCTGTTCCTGTGTTTTGGAAACGGATAAAATATTCCAACTCTTCAGTACCGGAAATATTATGTCCACTGGTGATACCAGCCGGTACCACCTGTTTGTCATTTGGATCAAAGCTGTCGACAATGGAAGTACAAAAGGTCTCAAGTTCTGGCAGTTCATCTGATTGAGGGAATGCATTGACAAATCCGGTACTGATGGTCGTCATGGCGGAAGCACCACAGCCTTCAATGGTGACGCTTACCGACCGCCGTGGTGAATGCAGGGTAGTAAAGGCTTCCATGTGAATGGTTTTGCCATTGGCTGCTACCTGGAGTATCAGGCTATCTTTTGATTGTAACTTATAGCGATGTCGATAGGATAGGATGTCGTTGGCGTAGATCACGAAATCGGCGCTATCACGCATATTTCCATTACCAACATTTTTCAATTTTAACCGGACAAATCCGTTTTCCAGACATTGTGCCGTTAGCGCCAGGTCTGATCCATCCCATTCCGGATCTGGGCTGTCATAGTTACCCGGACTGATGTTCGTGGTCACGCATTGGGTAAGTCCGCGGATGCTTTCGTTACCACAAACAACCGAATCCTGGATAACTACTCTATAACGCGAACCGGCTGGCACCGTTGGAATGGTATATATCAATTGACGGTCAGTTTTGGAAGACCAGGGTATACTGCTGGAAAGAGGAATCACATACTCCGGAAAGTTGACGGTAAGGACGACATTTGATGCATCTGCTAACCCCGTGTTGGCATATTCCACAATCGTCTCTCCTGGAAAACATCGACGAAACTGACTGACCACATCCACCTCCATGAAGGGTACGCGTGTAACCGTATTTCCAAAATTAACCGGCGGAATAATATCCGAAAAGGATGCAATGGTAATGACCGGGTCGGTGGGGGGACACACCTGTTCAATTTGTAAACCCCGTTTCTGTGGAATTATCTGACTGATCGTATACGTTCCAGGCGATAACCGTAATTTGTAATTACCGAATTGATCTGCAAATCCATACGATGGACCAGGCTCTGCTTTGATAATAACATTTTTTAAACTTTGTTGTGCCGGGTCGCAATTTAAATTCTCATCATGAAATACTTTGCCTTGCACAATGGTTCCGGGTTGCGTGTAAACTGTATCCAATACCTGAGCAGTAAACAGATCACGAGCCCTTGATGTAAATGAATTGTCATAGCCCGCCAGGTCCCCTTCAAAAAGACCAAATATTCGAAGCCGTCGTGTATCCATCGCATGAATATAATTGGGGGTGATAATGCTTCCATCATCGGGTTGATTGTTATACCCCTTAATCCAATCGGCTTTGCCATTTGCTTTTTGAAACCGTGATACGAATCCGGTTAGTCCATAAATAGTACCAATTTGCGCATTATCGAGTGTTACTCTTCCGGATAAAAATCCTGTGACATATAAGTAGTCACCGGAAATCTGAATGAAATCACCCTGATCCTGACCCTGAGATCCCATGGTTGTTATCCAATCAACTGTTCCCTGCTTGTTCATCTTTGCTAAGAAGAAGTCGGGTCTGCCCAATGCCTGTAAGGTCTTGTTTCCTATTATGGTGGTACCACCATAATTTCCTGTTAAAAACAAAGAACCGTCAGTATCTACTTTTACATCTCCCCATCGAATATAGCCTGTTGAACCACCAATTCCCGTTAACTCAAGCACCGTCCCATTATCCGGATTGATCCGGGCCATATACAGATTTGTATACCCGATATTATTTGCCAGATCAAATCCCCCCAGTGTCATCGAATAAACATATTCTCCCGCCAGCAGGATATTATTATCACCATCGAAGTTGAGTACCTTCCCGATTGTATGCTTGTTGGGTGCAGATGCGATAACCCATTTGCGGGTTCCTTCGGCATCAAACTTTACCAGAAAATCATGATCGTTGCAGCAGCCATTCTCTGCGATTGTTAGTCCGAATACGCTCCAACTATGGACATTTCCGGTAACATACGAGTTACCACTTTTGTCCGTAAGAATATCCAGGTCTGTAAAACCACCGGATCCACCCTCTGTAACACTCCAGATTATTTCGGCATCCGGGGTGAGTTTGGCAACCATTAAAGAATAAGACTGATATCGTGCGGCGATATAGAGATTGTCATCCTGATCAAACGAAATCGCCTTTATTTCCGATGCCCAGAATTCTTTCATCCATACGACCGACCCATTTTTGTCCAGTTTGATCAAATTACCAATCTCATTCTTGCTATACGTTGATCCAAACGCAGTATATATCTGATCATTACCATAGCCCAAATAAAAGCTTAAATAGGTATTGCCTTTTGAGTCAACAGCAAGTGTCTGAATACCATCATTCCCGGGTCCTGATAGTTCGTTCAAATCGTATAATACCTGACCGGATGCCTGAGCAAAAGTGAACACTAATAAAACGAGGAGAGGGATTCTTTTAATAACCTGTTTTAGCTGATGCATAACGTCCAAGAAATCGAAGGTGTAAAGGTAAAGAAAATTCGGATTTGGAAAGCGTGCAGGCAAAGAGTTATTTAACGCGCTGCGTTTTGAAAGGTCATGGAAGTGGGAGGGAAGAAAGTTTTTTATGGCCTTGAAATTTTCATTTCCCTGGCACTCCACAATTGGATACCACCCCCATGGGTTGCCACCACGATCGTTATCGACGGCAATTCTTCTTTCAGCAAGGCAATCTTATTAATGGATGCATTTGACTTTGTATGGTAGGTACCATACTTGTGTGTAATATGTATGCTGCCGTTGAGCTTTCCAGTAGCCGTGATGTAATTATTTTCAAATGCAATATAATCCACGCACGTAAGCCAACTGCCATAGGTATTTAAAGTAGATCGATTGACTAATTCTGATTTCCATGTTTTTAGTTTCTTATCATCAGAGACCGTAGTAAAATGGGCGGTTGATTCGTCCATCCTGATCTCCCGAATCCAGGTGTCATGAGCATGTATGTGTTGCGTCAGGCTAAGATCATGAACATCATAAACTTCCAGGTCACCCTTGTTATTCCCGATGATAAGCCTGTTATTATTCGCAATAGCCATGGCAGTAACCGGTTTTGTTTGAACAGTTTTTAGTATCTCGCCAGTTGAGCTATTGATTTTGTAAATCACTCCATCACTACTTCCGGTAATAACCCAGAGTGAGTCAACCCATGATACGCAGGTAAGGGGAGCTGCACTAACCCTGTATTCACGCGTTTTTGCGCTACTGCTCTCCATGTTCCAAAAGTGCAAGGTGCCAGACCTGGAAACTCCGGCTAATATATTGCCGTTAAAATCAATCCCAAGAATATCCCCTGATGACCAACTCGTTCGCAGTACTTTTTTTCGTAGTCCCATACTTGCACCTGTTCATTCGTAGCGGCCATTAATAGTTTTCTGCGCTCATCAAGTTTGAGGTCTGAAACAATGGCCCCGGGGTTTCCCAGCGACTCAAATTTCGCCTGCGCAAGTGCATTCGCTAGACAACAGGTAATAAGCAGGATAAATATTTTTAAGAAACGCATCAATAGAAATTAATCAGAGAACCTATAACTTTTGTTCAGTGTAAGCCTGTAGGTTATTCCTGCCTGAACTGATAAATAAACAAAACTCTTATCTAGGAAAATTTCGGAGTTGGATAGCGTCCAGTGATAATCACAAGATAGTTGAATACTAAAATTATTGGTAAGTGTATAACTTCCACCGATAGCTGCGCTGGAGTAAAATCGTATGGATTTGACTTGCAATGGGTTTTGTTCACTGCCATCATTAATGGCCGATTGCGGATGAGTGTCAACCTGAATTTTAGCAATACCCGCTGACACCGAAGCGTTCAAATTCAGTTTATTTCCAAGACCTCCTTCTGGTGACCAACTCCTGAACCCGATTGTAGGGGTGAATGATGTAAATGATACTGTTGATTTATTATATAGGTTACTGCTATTTGAATTCCAGCCACCGAAGGAGGCGTAGCTTCCGGTAGCACCCAAATAGAACTCCCGCCAAATGTTGGATCATACGATATACGCATCACCTTTCCTGAGTTCATATTGGAAAGTAAAGTGGCTTCATCTGAAACAGATGAAGGTCCCAGAGGATATGCAACACCAACCGATACAGTTACAAGATCACGTGCTTTAATAACAATTTTTTGACCGAGCACTGGCGTCGCCAACAGCAGCAAAAAGAAAAGACACGAAAATTTTGTTCGAATAAAAATCATTTTCCTTTTACAATTAAAAGTTAGGGTCGAATTTGTAAAGTGTACCCGCATTCTTGCCGCGTCCAATAAAAAGGTAAGCGTGGTTGCCGGAAATAAACGACCAGCTGTCACGCGTGGTATCATCCGTATGATACGGGATTCGTTCCCATTGATTCACCTGAGGATCAAACATCATGGCAGTGTAATAGTCCGTTACATAGAGTTTTTCATTCAATACAAAACTTGTTTGCGGTCCCCAGCCAGGATAAAGGCTGAATAGTGACGCCTGTTGTATAGTCCAGGTTCCAGCGCCAGGATCAAATTCCCACAGGTTTGAATTGTTCTCACCTAATCCGAAATACCCTTTTGATCCAATTGTACCAGCAACGCCCCCTTGGGTAAAAGTAGCAGGCACGCTGGTAACGGTCCATGTATCCAATACCGGGTCATATTTATAAAGGGAATTACCAACGCCAAAATACCCATAGGATCCTATAGTAGTTGCAGCAAACCGTCGTCCAGGAGGTGTAACTGGAAAGCTGCTCTTTTGTGTCCATGAATCCGCGGTCGGATCAAACTCCCACAGATCATGCAAACAATATTAAGCGGGGAATGAAAAGCGTATCGTCCTCCACCACCAACACAGGCTTTTCCATCGATCACGAATGAAAATGCAAATCCGCGTTGTTGGCCAGGGAAATCTCTCAATTGTATCATGGAGCCATTTGAAACATCATAACGCCAGACATCATATTTGTCACCGTCAATCCCAACGCCAGTCATATAGTATGAATAGGATCCAATAGTAAAGGCAACAGCGCCATAACGGGCTTCATTGTGGAATCCGGCTACTCTCGTCCATGGTCTTAAGACAGGAAATGGTTCAGGTGAAGTATGAGTCCAGTTACCAACTTTTATGATCATCGCACAATTTTCAGGTAAGGCAGGTTGGCTACTGCTCCCAAACGGAATTTTAACCCTAATCTCGGTAGGGCTACTACTGATAATCGTCGCGCGTGAATCGTGATAATTGGCGGTGTATCCAAAGTAAACATCTGTTTCGCCATAGCCTGCCAGGTTCTTTCCATAAATCGTTACTTCACGGCCCTCTGCTTGTGGTGATGGGCTATACCCTGTGATGGAAGGTCCTTCAACGGTAAACTTGTCTGCAGCAACCGTACTTATGGATCGAACCGTCAGGTGGAGTGACCATTCAAATCCTGTTTCAATTGTATTGGCTCCAACTCCTTCCGGTATTTTTACCACCAGTTCATTCTGCGAAGCACTAATGATCTGTAAGGTTAAACCGCCCCACAGTTCTACCGCGTTTTCTGAAGGAACGGAAGAAAACCCTTCACCATAGATCGTGAACTGTGTTCCCGGCGGGCCGGATGCCGGCGAAAAGGAGTTGATGGTTGGGCCATTAAGATCAAACGCAACAGAAGAAAATGTTTTTGCATTATTATACTCAACTGAAACCGATTTTAGACCAGCATTGGTTATAACCGGTACAATTACCTGTAACGCGGTGGCAGTAGCAGCAGTGACGGTTGCTTGTTTATCGGCAAAGTAAACGAGGTTATCTGCAGGTATAGTTCCAAAGCCAGTGCCGTTAATGGTAACTTCCGTACCGGAAGGTCCCATATCTGGTGTGATTGATTGAATCAGAGGCCCCTCAAGTATGAAGTCAGTTGCCGTGGTAACAGTTTTATCCACGGCCTTTAGTGTAATGGGGTTTGAACCGGTTATGTACTTGGGTGGAATTCTGAATTTAATCTCTTTCAGACTGGTGGAAAGAACCTGACACGATATCCCCCCAATTCTAACGGTGGTGCTTTCGACAGGCGTTCCAAGGTGATCACCAGTGATGGTTATGGTGTCAAGGGCAGAACCTTGTTTGGGATTAAAATCAATAATAACAGGTGTGCTTGATCCTTGTGATATGAATGAAACTACATTACTGTATTGAGGTTTTCCACCGACCAACGCAAATGCACGCACGTAGTATTTTGTGCCCGTTATGATGTGATCAGTTAACCGATGTGAAAACGTACCGACCGCGGGCGATTCCTCAAATGAATACATTTCATTGGATACCGTTGGTAAGTCGGACTCCGCTGACCAGACAAAGCCATAGTCACTAACCGGATGGTTTGAAATTAATCTGATATCTCCATTTAATGTTACACCCTCAGGAGATAAATCGGTGACCTCAAATGAGCGTAAAACCGGCTTATTCGTTTCCTCTTCACAGGAACCAAAAAGTAAAAGGGAGATAAAAAGAAACCGAAAGAAATTATTCACAATTATAAAAGCTAACTACAGATAGAATAAACCAGCGCAATTGGACCGATCATAACAACCGAAATTAATTACGGCCGCTAAAATAGCAAAAAAGGCCAGTGGAACGTTTCAAAAGTAAGTTTTAACGAGATATTAAATAAAATTGGCGGTGAAGGTAGGGCATGAAGTCCAACTATTTGTTGATTACACTAGCGGCGGGGTGGACTGTTTGACGTTTACGATAACTATCGGGATGGGGGGAAGCCATGCAAGTGCACAAGGTGGGCTAAAAGTATGCAGCACACCCCGTACACTTTTGTTTTGATGGCTCAGATTTCGGAATCTTTTCTTCTAAAAGTTTAACCCGTTCAACACAATCCGCTAATTGGCATCATGTAACGTCAGGGTTCCTTTACCGGTATTGCTGATGCCTGGATGGCCTTTATAATGGATGGTGGCTGATCCTTTGCTGTCAATATCCATCACCATTGAGCAGCTCACCTCTGCGTTGCATACACCATCAGATTCAATGACCGTTTTATCCGATTGAAGGCTGAAGTTTTGAACAATGAGTACTCCCCAACCTTTCAAAATCTGTTCTTCAACATGCCCACTTAATTTTACGGTTGCAGTTCCTTCAGTAACAACTTCAATACGCTTCTGATCAATAGGTCCAGCTGTAGTGATTTCATTAACACCCTCAGCATTGATCTTTCTAAGCACCGGAGCATGGACATTAATCCATACACCATATTCCGTTTCAAAACATCTTACATTGTCCTTGTATCCAATGATGAGTTCGTTATCCTCAACATGATAAGACAAATGCCGGAACATCTCAGATTGGGTCTCAACCGTAACATAGGTTGTGTTATCCTGCATATACCGTAGGTTCACCGGGCCAAGAATCGTCACAGCGTTAAAGGGTTCAGTTTGAATTTCATAGGTGTGCACCGGTCCCGATCCTGTCAGGCAGAGACTTTCATCCTGACATCCATTTAGAATTGTCAAGAAAAACAAGGCGATGATTATTATTTGTGTTTTCATGATTGTAAATTTTATAGTTAAACGATTCATAATTAAAACTCAATTTTATAACTCACACTAGGTATAATGATCCCTTCATAAATGGGTTCAATAGTCTGCGTTTTCGAATTGAAATTGTCATAGGAAAATTCTTTGGTGTAGCTGGAGTTCAATATCTGTAAGCTCCAAACTGAAGAGTAGTTAGGTTTGTTCTTTCTATAGGAACAGTGTGAATGACCATATCGGGGTATCATTGTGCTTACGTGTGAATGATCGCTCCCCATTCGATTCACCGTACACAATTCTTTGTTCTTCAAAAGATTTTACTTCGTCAATCGCTTCTGCACGACTGCCCCCAAGGTAATTAAGGCGTATGTTGACCGACAGTATATTATTATTGTCGCGACCTAGCTGCCACTCTTTACCCACCACTGCATTGAATACATAATTTTTGTTGAGCCGGGTGTTGCGTTCAATCCCATCGTTGGCGGTGTATTTGGAGTCGAAAACGGAGGCCGTGAGCAAGGAATAAAAGCCGTCTTTCAGATATTGCTCTACGGTCATATCAACTCCCAAGTTTCTTCCCGTTCCAGCGCTGATCAATGGTTGATCGAAAAATAAATTGTCTTGATTGTTGAGCGTGGAGATATAACTGTCGGGTGCCACCGGTACATTTGTAAGGTATTGATAGTAGGGTTCTATACTAACCCGTAGATGGTCATTGAGCATGGTGTTGAAGGACAATACCAAATGATTGGATCTCATTAGTTTTAAATCCTTGTTGGGTTCATTGCCCAATTCATCTTTGACGAAATACATCCCCAATGATTCTGTTTTGCTGTGTAATCCATATGCCAGCGCCAGATCACTCTTTTCATTCAGCTGGTATTTTAAGGATACCCTGGGCTCAAAAGTAAAATCCTGATTCAATTGAAAGTATTGGGAATGAAATCCCGCGTTTAGCGTAAACTTGGGTGTGAGTTTGTATTGTGATTGGCTGTAAAACTGGAATAACACGGACTGCCCTTTCGTATCGATAATATTTTTTGGTTGTTCATCCGCATCAGCGTGATCAATTTTTAAATCGTACATGAGCGTATTGAAATAAAAGCCAGTCCGATTGAAATGCAGGTCACTCAAATAGAAGTTACGCAAGATTGCAAAGACAGTTGATAGTTGTTCTTTTGCGCGTCAGCACGTGGGTAATGTAAGGTTTCATTGAGGTATTGCTCTTTGAAGGATAAGCCGTTCCCTGTAAACGCAACAGAGGAATTTAAGAACGCACGCGCATTCAGGTTAAGTCTGTGTTTGAGACCGGATGCGAACATATACATCGCAGTCTGGGAATTATACCTTTCTGATTCTGACTCCCATTCGATAGTATCAGGGCGTCTACATCTACACCATCAACTGCGCCTATACCCCAAAGTGAAAATGTTCCTGCTTTTTTTGTTGGCATATCAATGTTGTAGGATAGATCCTGGTATTTGAGTATCCCGGCATCACTGGGTAGAATAGGACTTATCAGTGCAAGGGTGGAGTACCGGTAATTGACCAGGTAGGTAGCGTCCTTTCCTTTTTTGAAAGGCCCCTCGGAGGCAAAATCAACTCCAAGAATTCCCAACTGGGCAGTATGTTCCCTTTTAGACGGATTACCTTTTCGGAGATTCATATCAAATACTCCTGAAGTGGCATTGCCATATTCGGCGGCGAATGCACCCGTCATAAAATCACTATTGTCCAGCACCTGACTGCTCAGAGCTGTAAGTATACCTGCACCAGCAATAGACAAATCTGCAAAGTGATTGGGACTGGGCACTTCTACACCTTCTATTCTCCAAAGCAGGCCGGATGGGCTATTTCCCCGTACTGAAATACCATTACTGCTGATGGAGGGGGTAGCGACTCCGGCAAAGGAAGATACCAGACGAGCTGGATCATTCATACCTCCGGCATACCGCTGTGTTTCTTCCACTGTAAATTGTCTGCCTGCTCACGGTCGCCATCTCATTAATAGCTTTGTCCTTATCAGCTTTGTAGGTGACTATTACTTCACTGAGATTGGTAATGTCTTCCTTCATGCTGATATTCAGTATTACTTCTTTACCCGAACTAACGAGTATGTCCCTCACGTAATAACTTTCATACCCCACCATTCTAATTTCAAAACTTTGCCTCCCTACAGGTACCTTCTCTAATGCGAAGGTTCCGTCAAATCCTGTTGTCGTGCCCATGATAGGATCCGATCCTACCAGCATGATCGTAGCCCCATAGATTTCTTCCCGGGTAGTCTGATCAGTTACAATTCCTTTGACTGTTTGGGTGATCGTTTGTGCATGGGTCCACTCCATGAAACCGATTATGCATACCGCGATGATGAATAATTTTTTCATAATTGATAAATTTTAGTTTTAGTAAAAAATGATTTGTTGTGTATGATTAAATTGATTGAAAATCCAATTAGCAATCCGGTTTGTATCACCTTGCTCATCGGATGCGTTGCGAATAGTTCATTGAAATACCCGGCTGAAATATGAAAGATGATGGTGATTAGAATATTCCTGTTCGATTTGTAGTACAGCCAGTTCATGATGATCACAAAAGGAAACAGGCTGACAAAGAAGTTGATGGAATAAAGTAGTCCGGACTCAACCACATTACTGTGATAGTAATCTTTGATGAATGAAAGTGGAAAATGCCATACGCCCCACAATAGTGCAAAGAGGAGAGAAGTGGTCAATAGACTAAATCTATTGCGAAGGCAATCGGTGCCATAGGAGTGCCAGGCAAGCTCTTCCACCATCGGGGCTACAACCAATAGAAACCAAACGGGAAAGACCCCAGATGAAAAGGTATAGCCACCCCTGAATTCAAATTGCGAAAGCGGATATCCGAAAAAAAGTGAGATCAGCTGCGCTGTTAAAATGCTGAAGGGCATCAACAGGAAAGCAACTGACAAGTAGTTGGTACTGACCTTTCTCAGATTAAGTAGCCTTCCCACTAGATCATTTCTCAGTGTTTCGTTGGGAATAATCAACGCCATGGCAACGAAAAGGGGAGTACTTAATCCAAGAAAACTAAGAACACTGGTGAGTAGGTTTAACTGATTGGGGAAGGTGTGAGTTAGATGCGCAGCCCAAAACCACAACGCCCAGGGAATAATAATCGAGGCGAAGTAGAAGAAGTACGTGTGCCGATAGTGCTTGATGTCCATTGTTTGCTTCATGTTTTTGAAGTAAATGGACTGCATTTCGAACCCAAATTCGCCCAGCGTTATAAGTCCAGACGAAGTAGTGGTGCAGGATTATAACAATAGACGATTAATCACCTGTAAATCAGGCTCTAAGCTGAAATAATAGAAATGGAAAATAATTACTTTTACTATGTCTGTTTACTGTGCGTAGACATAAACTGGGAAGGAGTAACACCTTTATGTTTGCGAAAGACAGCATTAAAAGTAGACTTGGAATTAAAACCGGAATCAAGAGCAATCGCTAAAAAACTAAAATGACTATCTTTTTTGGCCCGCGTAATAAACTCTTCCACCCGGTATCGATTGACAAAGTCATTAAAGTTCTGCTCTTCAAACTGATTTATGATTTGAGAAAGGTGGTGAGGGGAGATGTCCAGTTTTTGAGCCAGTGCGTTCAAAGTCAAATTAGGTTCAAGGTAGGGCTGTTGCTTATTCATAAGTTTGATCAGCTCCTCATGCTTATCCCTGGCCATGTCTTCTTTCAGACTGGAAGACTTATACGTCCCTTTTAATTTCTCATCCGCTTCAACGACCACATTATCAGTAAATATATTTTCGTGTTTGATGCCAAAGTAGCCGAGGCTGAGCACTGCAAAGATGATCATACTATAGAATATGAAATCAGGATTAAACGGGTAGGAGATGGCCATAACATCCCTGGAAACAATAACAAAAGTTACGGTAATAAAGATAACCACCACTCCCCAAATAAAACCTCTCAACCAATTCAGATTAATATGTTCAGGGTTGGAGAAATTATCCTCGATGAGTCGTTTATGTTTGTTCAGTAATCGATACGCGTAGAGCGCATACGCAATGGCAGAAATGATAATGGCCACCACCAAAATATTGGAGAACATACTAAAGTCATCGACAAGCCCTTTGTCTACCATCCGCTTTTCTTCTGCAGAGTAGAAAAAGTAAAACCGGAACATATACACGATAGGAAAGTACAATGGGAAGAAAATGCAGATAATCCTGTTTGTGTAGTTGCTTGCCTCCGGTGATGGAATAGGCGACATATAGATAGAAGTAATGGACCATAGAAAAACGGGAACGGAACGGTGATGCCAATCA
>CALOAV010000088.1:0-7706 GCA_942491425.1 uncultured Cytophagales bacterium | reverse complement strand
CTTTGTCCGTCATGCGTACTTCACCGGAGCCGATCAACCTGATAAACTCAAACGCGCCCTCAAAGCCGAAATCAACGAAGAAGCCTGGGAAGCGATATACTCCACCCAAAAGTTACCCTTTGATAAACCGGAAAAAGGAAATAGCGGTAAAAGTCATCAACCACTTCGGCGATGAAGTCATGAGAAAGTGTATGAGGTATAAGGATTGTATTTTCATTTTGCTGGAAAAAGTTCTTGCGGGTATGTTCTTATAAATTGGAACGCTACCGAAGCTGGGGGTGGGGGTGTCAAAAAAGAAAATAAAAAAAATGTGTGGGGACAACGTTTGAGCCATTCAGCAAGCCCGTTTTTTGCCCTACCCCTGGGTACTCCCCCCCTACAACGTCAAATCGTGAATGAAATCTGAAATGAATGCGGATATCTGATATGGAATAGATGTCTTAATACATTGAAAGCGGGATTAAGATGTACAATTTTTCTTCGATTTAGTGGCTCTGTAGTGGCTTTGACAAAAACTGGTGGATTTATAAATTGATGTAAGTGGAGTAAAATCAATGGTCGGGGTGAAAGGATTCGAACCTTCGACCACCTGAACCCCATTCAGGTACGCTACCAGACTGCGCTACACCCCGACATTTAATCTGTTTGTTGGCATATTGTAGTTCCACCAGTCAATTGTGAAAGACTTTCACTATATTTTCTGTCCAACCTTTTGCTATAATCTGATTGATCCACATTCAAATTGGGGAGATACTCTACATGAAACGAAGAGAATTTATACATACTACGAGCTTTGGAATATCAGCAGTTTCGCTGCGGTATCAATATTACGCGTTACACACCTCAGCTGATGATTCGTTCAAGATTGGGATGTGTGATTGGAATGTTCGAAATGATAAAAACGAAGGCGGCTCCTGCAGATCCTAAATGTCATCCACTTTGCAGAAAAAGCCCATTTCAAAGGGATCTAAGTCAGTGTGGCTGTCTCACCGGACAACGTTGCATTGCGTAATCAAGAAGTACGAAACCAATATATTGAATTGGGAAAAAAACATAATGTACATTTCCATTCCGTAGCAGCAGGAAGTATCTTAAACTCTATCCATTTGAAGCTTCGGAACCTGAATCGGCAGTATCTGTGATTGAGGCATTAGAAGCTGCGAAAGCCATTGGTGCTGGAAAAGCATCTTAACCGCATTTTTTTGCAGAGGTGATTTACGCTATTTAGACCACCGCGGTGATCTGGTCTTAGAAGAAGAAAATCCAAATGTCTATAAACTCGACCAACGCGGTGTTGACCGTGTCGTCAATGTCTTACGTCAACTTGCACCACGAGCAGAAGATTTGGGTGTTGTTTTGGGATTGGAAAACACCCTCACTGCAAAACAAAACCTTGAAATTATAGATCGGGTTGGCTCCAACCATCTGCAGGTCTATTTCGATATCGGCAACTTAACAGCATATGGATACGATGTACCCTCTGAAATCCGTATATTGGGCAATGGCCAAATCTGTGAAATCCACCTCAAAGATTGGGATACACCTATGCTCGGATCCAGTGACGGAATGGTCAACTTTGCAGAATGCGCAAAAGCCTGCCGTGATATCAACTATGACAAATGGTATGTATTAGAAACCAGTGGAAGAAACAACAGTTTTATCAAAGACACACAAACCAACGTTGCATTTGCACAAAAAACGTTCGGTTAATTTGATCAATTATTCCTGCATAAACTGATAAAGAGTTAGATGACTTTCTTGGTGAACAATCTTGCAATGAACATCCGTAAATGATCGGAACTGAGGGTGAGGATTGGTTGTGTTTCCCTTCCCCACAGGATCATACAAAATGTAGTGGATCCCCAGTTGCCTAAATTGACCTCGTGTATACTCTAATCCTTGATCAAGCCACCGGTCAACTTGCGGTTTAAAATGCGCTCCACTCACGATGTACTTTCGGTCTAAATAAAATAAGTATCCCGTGCGGTATCCATATATTGTTTCATCTGGATCAAAATTCTCATCCAACCATTCTTTCATCCTGAACAGTTCCGGTGTGAATATTTCACGTTCCGCCAGCCAATCAAATCGATGTTGTTCACTAAGATAAATCCCACCAAACCAACGGATATTCGGACTGCTAAGATAAGCATATTTCTCTTTAACAAACGTTCCAAACAAACTCAAAAGTATAAAACAGTAAAGCAACACTTTCATCCTTGGCTTTAAGGATGAATGTTCACAAATCCAACTAACATTGATAGCAATTAATACAACAACGGTTCCATAATTCACAGCAAATAATCGCGCAATGTCCGACCCCCACAATAATGTAAACATCCCATACGCAATCCAGCATGACAATAATGGGTATTTATACCTTTGTTGATAAAGAATGGATACCATTATAACGGATAGGAATTCCTAAGAAAAATATCAGATCAGTATTAAAAAGCATCCAACTGACATTATTCATAATTTGATTCAAAAAATCATAAACTGTTTTCGACTTCAAGATATTCAATCCATGATTATTCGCGTTGGATAACATCGCGGGTACAAATTCAGTTCTGGTTGGGAACAGTTCCCCCATCATAGGATAAAATGGGTTTCCGGTTAACATGGCAGATTTAATCAACCAAGGACTCATCATCAACCATGCAACCATTGTATGACCACACCACATCAAAAACGCTTTCACCCGGTGGTCTGCGATTAAAATCATCCATATGGCGATCAATAACCATTGCCCTACATACCCAAACAACAAACCGTTAAATTTCGTCCCCATTGCCATCCCACAAAACATCGCCGCCAGCCAAAAGTATTTCCAGTTCTTTTTTTCAAACGACCACCACAATAATGCATAGGATAAAAACACATGAAAATAAACCGCGCGTTGTACATTTGACATAACCGGCAATCGAAAATGCAAACAGCACAAATAAACAGCAACCGCAAAGAGTCCCCAACGTGCCACGCTATACCGTTTGGCAACAGAAAAAAGTAGAATCAACATGGGGATAAAGTGACACAAGATAAATGCCTTTACCGTCGTATCATTTCCAATTAGCAAGGAAAGCGTAAAATGCAAATGTACATTCATGGGATAATGCGATGGCATATTAAATGGAACCATCTGAATGTAACCATCATTCATAACATAGTACAATGGAGTCGCAAGATGATACCAAAGTGAATCCACTTCCCGTTCTGGTACCATATGCACCTAATGCATAAATTAATAGCAAAATTGCAATTATTAATGTTGTAAACAAACTTTTTTTAAGAATGGGGAGTATTCGTAATGTGAGTTGTTTTAATTCAAAATAAGACAGTGGTAAGCATGATAAAAAAATGACACCCGCAAATGGAACAAGAATCCAAAACCGCAATCCACCTACCAAGCCCAAAACAAAATAGGAATACGAAAATGCAACCTCTCCCAAGCCAAAAGCAAGAGCGGCACGGTACCCACAAGGCAAATCCAGTTTCAATTTCTTTTCCAAAAAGAAACCCAGTTGCCACACAACAACAAACTGCCAAATACCCAAACAATAATTTATCATAACAAGGTTGATCGTAATAAAAAAACAAATTCTATATAGCCACAAACGGTCCAGTATTATCCAATTGACATTTCAGAATAAATATTTTTAAATAGATCGGTTCAATTGTATGGAATGCAATTACCATTTTCATACACTAATTTAATTATATTGGAGGAAAGTATTATGAAAGCATTTTTGAATTGTTGTCTATGTTTTTATATTGCTCTTACGGTGTCCGCACAAGATCAACAAGTGTTTATAACCGGATTTGAAGAAGTTCAAGGATTACAATTTAATGGCGGGCAGG
The DNA here is from genome assembly GCA_942491425.1 of uncultured Cytophagales bacterium. Taxonomy (GTDB): domain Bacteria; phylum Bacteroidota; class Bacteroidia; order Cytophagales; family Cyclobacteriaceae; genus JBGTGG01. Next base: position 3,848 of record CALOAV010000088.1, on the reverse strand, counting down.
TTACGTTCTCATTAGAAGAAGACGGGACAAACCAAGACGGAGTCGTTCCTTACGAAGGGGATGAGGTCTGATGGTAGTTGAGTACGATAACACTGGAAACGTATGGGGTTGGTCTCAATTCGATTTCGCAGAAACTGTAGATGCCACCGGAATGCGCAACCTTAATATATTAGTCTATTTTTTACCGGATACCATTCCTAATGATGACAGTTTGTATGAACTTCGGCTTCGACTCAGCACCGATATTACAGGTGATGGTAACCCAAACGAAGTAGCTGATGGGCTACAAATCGACCCAACCAACCCAGAAACAGGTGAGCCAGTCGCCGCAGAAGATGTACCTGGTCAATGGGTAAACTATTCCTGGGAAATCGACAAAATCACTTCTGAAAATCATTTATCTGAATTATCTGGGTTTGGGCTTTCCATTATGCCCGGTGATGATGGTAAGTTTGGTGTATTATATTTGGATAATATCCACGTTTCACGCCCCGTAGACTTCCCTGCACAATTAGAAGAAGTTCTTATCTATGATTTTGATACCGAAGATTTACCCATCACTCCTGCAGGCTGGGAACCCAATGCCGGACAAGTGGTCATTGGTGATGGATTCATTGAACCAAGCCAAGGCACTAACTATATGGAAATCTGGATTGGCGCTGGCTGGATTCAAGAAGCACGTACATTAGATGCCAAAGGCGCATCCGATCTTTGGGCACGCGCAACGGATATTATTATGGATGTACAAATCGCCGATGACTTTGCCGGCACATGGTTATTGCTAAATCCTACATTGCAATCTGGAGGAGATGACGCGGACGGCAATCCATTAGAGCGTGTAAGTGGCTGGGACGGCTATGGTGAACGTGAACTTCGCAACACAGGATTCTACGGAGAATGGAAAACTATCGCTTGGCCCCTTCGTGTTGAAAACCACATTGATGCATTAACCAATGATGGGGGATGGTTCACAGTTAACCTCATCACCAATAAAGATTCCGCCGAAGCAGGAAAAAGTTTATATATCGATAACTTTAGACTCGCCGTAGCACCAGATACAACAGGCGTAAACGAATGGAGTTTGTATTAAGAACAATTTGATGGAACGAAGTAAGAAGAAGCAGCCATCGCGCTGCTTCTTTTTTTATGAAGGTTCATGAAAATATTTTCGTAGTGTTCTATATAAAGCCTTATTTCTATAGACTAGGAAAACACTGAAAACAGCATAGAGACAACAGCGAATCAACCATTCAACTTGTATTGATCGTGTTGCAACCGTATCATCAATATACGAATCTACTTTTAAAGGTTGAATCCATTCTATATGTTCAATTGAAAAGAAATTAAGTATCAATAGGTTACTACCAAAATGAATACCAATCGGGAACCATAAAGTGTTTGACCAATAAAACGCACTACAGAAAAATATACCACAGAAAAAATAATAAATAAAAGAGATTCCATAATCATCGTTCGGAATAGCAAAATTCCCTAAATGTCCAAGTGAAAAAGCATGGATGAAATTAACATTGATGGCAGCAACCCAAATTGATACCGAAGTAGTAAAAGCGGGTATCCACGAAACAGAGAAGTTCTTCCACACAAGCCATGAAAAATACAAGTAAGTCCCCTAATAAAAACAGGTTCAATTCCCATTGTGGATTCCACTCTAACTCCATTCCACAAACTATTATCCGGTATCCAATGACAACGGAAGATAATAACAATCCAATGATGAGTCAAAAAATAAGAGACCTATTTGTTTAAACCCAGGTACTAAACCAAGAGATAACCATTTTCGCTTTTCGTAAGTTAAAAATATGAAACTGAACAGAATAAAACTCAACAAAATAGAGCAATCGAAAGCAACTGTGCTCAATGATTTTTGATCTCTATCAATAAATATGAGTAGTGATAATAAGTATACTATGCTGGCAACAATCAATGAAAGAGAAAGATAGGCAACTATTTTTCTCAACCAATAGAAAAATATTATGCAAATAAATGAAACTGCTATTCAGTTTCTTTAAATCTTCTTCAATACGGTTTCCGTACATTATTCATTGAAATTCGTTTACATAGTTTTCTAATCTTCCCGCGTAATCTTCGCGCCCAATGCCGAAAGCCGTTCATCGAGTCTTTCATAACCACGGTCAATTTGTTCTATATTTTGAATGATGCTTTTTCCTTCCGCACATAGTGCCGCAATGAGCAACGCCATCCCCGCACGGATATCCGGGCTGCTCATCACCTGCCCTTTTAACTGGGTAGGACCAATCACAACCGCACGGTGTGGATCACACAAAATGATATTCGCCCCCATCGTCATCAAGCGGTCCACAAAAAATAGCCGGCTCTCAAACATCTTCTCGAAGATCATCACAGTCCCCTGCATTTGAGTTGCCATCACCGTCGCCACACTCATCATATCCGCTGGAAAAAGAGGCCAGGGACCATCGCCAATTTTGAGTTGCGAAGTCCCCAAATCAGGCACAGTCTTCTTCGGTTGATCTTTGGGGATAAACATATCATTGCCACGCACTTCAATGTTCATCCCTAAACTTTCAAACTTATGCAGAGTCATTCGCATGTGTTCGGGTGCCGCATCATGAATCGTGAGTTCCCCACCGGTGGCAATCGCGCAGCCAATAAAACTGCCGACTTCCAAATAATCAGAACCGATACGGTGCTCTCCACCATTCAATTCTTCTACGCCATCGATGGTGATCACATTCGATCCAATACCCGATATCTTTGCACCAAGATGATTAAGGAACTGACACAACTGCTGCACATGAGGTTCTGATGCTGCATTGTGAAGAATGGTTCTTCCCTCTGCCAACACGGCTGCCATTACCAGGTTTTCTGTTGCGGTCACACTGGCTTCATCCATCAAAATATCAGTACCTTTAAGACGGTGCGGTGACCACAAGTGATAAAACCCATCTTCCAATTCCATCTTTGCGCCTAACGCCTGCAATCCCAATAAATGCGTATCTACACGCCTGCGCCCAATCCGGTCACCACCAGGGAAAGGCAAACGAACTCTACCACACCGCGAAAGGATTGGTGCTAAAAACAAAATCGATGCCCGAATCTTGCTGCTGATCTCAGCAGGCAGTTCAGTGAGTTCTATCGCATCCGCTTGGATTTCAACCGTATGGTTTTCCCCATGAGTAACCTTCGCACCGCACAATTCCACCAACTGCAACATGCTGCGAACATCACCGATACCAGGTACATTGGTTAAACGGATTTTTTTACTGGATAATAGAGTTGCTGCAATGACTGGCAGAGCTTCATTCTTATTGCCGGATGGTGTGATACTTCCAGATATCGGCGAGCCGCCTTCGACGACAAATTGCGCCATGTGTACACTCCTATAAGTAGTTTGATTGAATCGTATCCAAATGTTCCTGTGTATAGTGTTCATTTGCAGGATGTGAAACCCGTGGTTTTATTACAATTATTGAACCGTATACACAATCAGTGATTGGACCATAAATCAAACTACTTATAGAAGTGTACACATGGCGCAATTTATCTAAGACTCGCCATATCTGGAGTATCACACCATCCGGCAATAGAAATGAGCTCTGCCGGTCATTGCAGCAACTCCTATTATCCAGTAAAAATCCGTTTGGCTTGTGTACACTATTGTGGTGATGATGCGGCATGTTGCAGTTGGTGATTGTGCGGTGCCATGGGAAGCCATACGAGATCAAGCGAATACGGTAGAACTCACTGAACTTGCGAGATCAGCAGCAAAAGGTTGTGACATCGATTTTGTTTTTAGCACCAATCCTGCGGTGTTGGCAGGATTCGTTTGCCTTTAGTGGTGACCGGAT
>CALOAV010000087.1:0-3865 GCA_942491425.1 uncultured Cytophagales bacterium | reverse complement strand
CCATCCGTTTATTCAAAAAAGAGGCAGTGAAATTGCGGCAGAAAAAGGACTAATCCTTGTAGATACTAAGTATGAATTCGGGAAAGTGGGCAACCAGATCTATTTGATCGATGAGATTCATACACCTGATTCTTCGCGTTATTTTTATGCCGATAAATATGAGGAACGATTTGCCAAAGGAGAGCCACAAAAGCAATTATCAAAGGAATTTGTGCGCGAATGGCTGATGGAAAATGGTTTCCAGGGTAAAGACGGACAGCAGGTGCCGGAAATGACAGACGAATTCGTGAGCAGTGTTTCTGAACGATATATTGAGCTTTATGAGCAGGTAACCGGGGAGAAGTTCAACAGGGTGCCGACTAAAGGTGTGCTGGATCGGATTGAAAATAACATTAACGATTTCTTAAGAAATCGCTAATCAAAGGCGGTTAATAGCTGTTCCAGTATTCCTGCTTTTTCGAATTTGTTCTCTTCCTTATATGACTTTATCATTTCACTGATCAACCGACGGATGATAATCCTGTTGTTGCAGGGTAGAAAATAATGGTCCTTTAAATCAATTTTCATTTGTTTTAAGAACAATTCTATTTCGTTCTGCGTGAATACTGCACCACGGTTCATGGCATTGAGGTAGAAAAGTATGTCGCTTTCTTTATAATCTTCCACATCTTTCATGGGGATCATATCATCCATATAGGCTAAAATGAAATGACGGGGTAAATCAACTCCAAAAACAGGTATGCCCAAATGTTGCGCAATTGTTATGAAGATGATGCCTAGGGTAATCGCATTGCCGGTTTTTGTATCCATCAACTCATTGATAAAAAAAGTGTTGAGTGTGCTTTTTTTCGATGGAGCAAGTCCCCGGTATAGATGGATATCGAACAATACATGATTGATCACTTTCACTTTTTCCAGGGCGGTCAGGTTGTCGTTGATTTCGAGCCAGACATCCTGTTTTAGTTTGTCAAGTTCCGCGTAGTATTTGTCCTCATCCAGATCAGGAAAGCGGAATTTTGAGATGAGCATAAATGCTTTGATTAAATCGTTGCTTTGAAACTCGGCCCAGCTTTTCAACTCATGGTAGAGGTCGTTAAAACGGATCTCATCAATCAAATCTTCAAGGCGGTGTGCGTTTTCATCATTTTTTGAACTGAGCCACGCTTCTTCCAGCACAGGAATGGCTTCGATACCGTAATCTGAAATTTTATTCCTGATGGCGAGGTACATCTCCTCATTTGGTTCATCAATCAGGCTGATGAGGGCATCTAATTCCTTATTTGTTTTGTTTGGCATTTGAATGTTTCAGTGGTAAAAATAGCTTAGTGGCAGCTACTTTGTCAATAGCTATAACTTTAGTTAATCACAGAAAATTGTTGAAAACGTGATTAAATCTTATCAGGATATATAGAAATGACTATAAGCGCAATGGCAATGCCAGTGAGTCCTGCCAGAAGGAACAGCCAGCCTAGCAAAGGCTTTTTCTTCAAAAAAAAAAAAAAAAAAAAAAAAAAAAAAAAAAAAAAAAAAAAAAAAAAAAAAAAAAAAAAAAAAAAAATTGAATACGCCTATTAAAGACAATATACCTGATATGACGAACAGTGATAAGATCATGATCTATACAATTTTAACCAGAAAGTAATTTTTCTTCCCCTTTTTGCACTAGAATGTATTTATCATTCAATAAATCCTTAACTCCAATTTGATAGTCGTCTTTTATTTTTTCTTTATTGATGGCTACAGCATTTTCTTTCAGCATTCGTCGGGTTTCCCCGTTCGATTTGAAAGCACCTGCTTTTTCAGAAAGGAAATCGAGCAAACCAATGCCCTGCTCAAATTCGGAGCGGGAAATTTCAGACTGGGGTACGCCTTCAAAAACAGAAAGTAACACATCTTCTGAAAGTCTTTTCAGGGTTTCTGTAGTACCTTTTCCGAATAATATCTCGGAAGCTTCAACAGCCATATTATAGTCCTCTTCTGAATGTACCCGGATGGTCACATCTTTTGCAAGCGCTTTCTGGAGTATGCGTAAATGGGGGCTTCACGGTGTTGGGTGATAATGTCATTTATTTCATTTTCAGGAAGCAACGTAAAAAATTTGATCCATTTTTCAGCATCTTCATCCGAAGCATTTAGCCAGTACTGATAAAACTTGTAGGGAGATGTTCTTTCAGCGTCGAGCCACACATTACCGCCTTCGCTCTTACCGAATTTACTGCCATCAGCTTTGGTGATGAGCGGGCGAGGTGAGGGCAAAAGCTTCTGCTTCTTTTTGTTCTTCGGCAAAATATTTGCGCCTGATCAGTTCGGTGCCGGTTACAATATTTCCCCATTGGTCGGAGCCGCCCAACTGCAATTGTACATCTTTGTTTTTGTACAACCAGTAAAAGTCGTAGCCTTGTACTAACTGGTAGCTGAATTCAGTAAACGACATGCCGCTTTCGAGCCGCTTTTTAACAGAATCTTTCGACATCATATAATTGACGGTGATGTGTTTGCCCACATCCCTGATAAAATCAAGAAAACTGAAATCCTTGAACCAGTCGTAATTGTTTACAACTTCGGCTTTATTTTCTCCTTGCGCAAAATCCAGGAATTTCATCAGTTGATTTTTCTGGCTTTCGAGGTTGTGATTGATCTGATCGACTGACAGCAATTGTCTTTCTTCACTTTTTCCGGAAGGATCACCCACACGGCCCGTAGCACCACCAACCAGTACAAAAGGTTTATGCCCACTTCGTTGCAAATGCACCAGCAACATCACCGGAACCAGGTTGCCAATATGCAGCGAATCAGCGGTTGGGTCAAAGCCGATATAGCCCGATGTCATTTCTTTTTGCAGTTGTTCTTCGGTTCCCGGTGTCATGTCATGGATCATGCCACGCCAACGCAACTCTTCAACAAAATTCTTTATTTCACTCACGATTCTCAATTTTGCGCAAAGATAATTATTTGGTGAATTAAGGGAAGGGGTTGGAAGATAGATTTAAATTACAGAATCATTTTTACAATCCCCTCAGCCATTCCGGCCTTAGTTTAGCATGTGCCGGGTCTTCCAGTACCTGGCTTATGCGCCTTAATAATTCCTCCTTATCACGATTCAAGATACCTTTTAAAATCAGGTAGTTGGAAGCATGATCACTACGAAAAATAGTGCTTTCAAGTTGTAAATGGTTGATAAAATTACCCATTTCCAGGATCAATTCAGTTTTGCTAAGTTCCTTGAATTCTCCTTCAAATCGTTTTTTAAAATGATCCATACCATAAGGAAAACTCAACACGAGCGTTGACAAGTATTCAGGCTGGATAGCATTCACCACTTTTGCTGAATTGATCGCATGTTGTTCCGAATATTTCTTTCCACCCAATCCGTTCAGGATCATCACCGACAGTTTTATACCTGCTTTCCGGGCTTTGATGAGCGCCTCAGAAGAGCTCTCAAAAGTTTCGCCCTTATGAATTCGTTGAAGTAATTCATCATCGCCGCTTTCAATGCCTACATATAAAAGTTTCAAACCTTTGTCAGACAGAGTTTTTAATTCTTTGTCCGATTTTGATAAAATGTCTTTGGGCAACGCATAGGCTGAAACCCGATTTAATTTAGGAAAGCTTTCGTGCAGTTTGTCCAGTATACGTGATAACCTTTCAAATGATAAAACGAAAGCATTTCCATCAGCTAAAAACACTTTCCTGATGTCACTACTGTATTCCCTAAAAGCTTCAATTTCCTTAAAAACATCTGTTTCTTTTTTGACACTGAACTTTTTGGAAGTATACATTTCACAAAAAGCACATCGGTTCCACGAGCAACCCAGGGTTACCTGGAATATCAGTGAATAAGCTTCGCTGGGTGGACGAAACAAAG
>CALOAV010000086.1:0-57105 GCA_942491425.1 uncultured Cytophagales bacterium | reverse complement strand
TTTCATTTTCCGGATTGCTGAAAAACAACAAAACGCTTTCCGCGATTTTAGTGCCTACTTCTGGGGCAGCCAGTAATTCTTCTTCAGTTGCTTTTGAGAGATTCGTAATATTCTTGAAATAGGCGGCCAGTTTTTCGGCAACGGTTTTGCCTACATAGCGGATGCCAATGGCAAAGAGTACGCTTTCAAAGGGTGCTTGTTTAGATTGCTCAATTCCGCGCAAAGCGTTCTGAGCCGATAGTGTTTTGAACCCCTCAAGTTTTAACAAATCCTCTTCTGCGAGATCATACAAATCAGCCGGACTTTTCACCAGCCCCAATGAATACAACTGGGATATGGTCTTCTCACCAAGACTGTCAATGTTCATGGCCTTGCGCTGAATAAAGTGCTCGATGCGCCCTGTGATTTGTGGTCTGCATCCATTTACATTCGGGCAATAATGCGAGGCTTCACCTTCTTTTCTGACGAGTTCTGTTCCGCACTCAGGGCATGTGGTGATGTATACAATTGGTTTTGTTGATCCATTGCGCTGAGTGAGATCAACACCTGTTACTTTGGGAATGATTTCTCCGCCTTTCTCAACGAAAACGTAATCGCCAATGTGCAAGTCCAATCGTGCTATTTCGTTGGCATTGTGGAGTGAAGCACGCTTCACTGTCGTTCCTGCCAATTGGACTGGTGCCAGCTCGGCAACGGGAGTGATCGCTCCTGTGCGACCCACCTGGTAGGTGACATCATTAAGTTTGGTAACAGCTCCTTCTGCTTTGTATTTGTAGGAGATCGCCCACCGTGGACTTTTTGCTGTGAAGCCAAGCGCATCCTGTTGTTTGAGGTCGTCAATTTTTAACACGACACCATCGGTTTCCAATGGTAACGCAAGTCGCTTCTTTTCCCAATGATTGATATACGTCAACACTTCCTCAATCGTATCACACTTTTTATAGGTATTCGAAACATTAAAACCCCAGTGCTCTAACTTTTTTATGGATTCACTGTGTTGGGAAACGGACTTATCCCCAAGAAGATAATAGACATAGCAATCGAGGTTTCGCTTGGCGACTATTGAGGAGTCCTGCATTTTTAAGGTACCGGAAGTGGTATTGCGGGCATTGGCATAACGTTCTTCACCAATGTCCTCTTTTTCCTTATTTAGTTTTTCAAAATTGTCTTTTGACATGAACACTTCACCCCGCACTTCAAAAGTGGGAGGGATGTCCTTTCCTTTCACCACCAGTGGAATGTTTCGGATGGTCTTTACATTTGCGGTAACGTCATCACCACGTACACCATCACCACGGGTAATACCCCGGACTAAAATCCCGTTTTCATAAATCAAGCTAATGGATACTCCATCAAAATTAAGCTCGCAGAAATATTCATAGCTAGCTTCGTCCAATCCTTTTGAAACGCGCTTATCAAAATCCTCGAGTTCATCTTTTGAGTAGGTATTCCCCAGGGAGAGCATGGGGTACTTGTGCTGGACGGTTTCGAATTCCTTTGTAATAGTTCCGCCTATGCGCTGGGTAGGAGAATCCGGGAATTTAAATTCCGGAAACTGATGCTCTAAGTCAATTAGGGAGTTCAGTAATTGATCAAATTCGAAATCGCTGATTTCGCTGGTATGTTGTTGATAGTACAAATCATTGTGGTGGTTGATTTGCTCGGGTAAGTCTAGAATTTTTTTTGGGCTTGTTCAGGAGTCATACGGTTCGGTACTTTAAAAAAGGTACTTTGTCAAAGTCTGGCTTTTGACTTTGACAAAGTACTTTGAATCCTATTTGTTAGGATCTGTATAGGCTGTTGTATACTCGGCAACCACCAAACTGTTGTTGTCAGGATTTACATCCGCCATTCGTTGGCTTGGATCAATTTCAATGCGTGCAATGTCTTTAGCCGTTTTACCAATTTCAAGGGTATAGGAAGGATTTACCCACGGCCAAGCTGTTAAATCGGTGCGTTTGATATTTTTGTCTTCTACTGGTTTCTTGCCCAACATTTCATTCATCGGGTATGTAGAACAATTCTTTAGAACCATCAGTATACGTAACCAGTAAATCAATGGGCATAGGGAAATCACCAATCCGCTCCAATGTTAAATAGCTTTTGCTTCCCTGATCCACTAGTGGGCCAATTCCATAATCAATGGTTTTAGTAGTATTCACCCAATAGTTCAAATACCATTTTAGGTCCAGACCAGATTGTTTTTCCATCACTCGGATAAAATCATTGGGCTCCGGGTGTTTGAATTTCCAAGTGTTGTAATAGCGTTTGAAACCGGTATAAAAATTATCCGTTCCAATAATATATTTCATCTGATGTAAAAAAATGGCGCCCATGGAATAGGCAGCTGTACCATAGGCGCGGTTCGTATTATAATGATCAGAAGGCTGGCTAATAGGTTCCTGTAAACCACTTTTCACCAATGCATAATAAGCCTCGGTAACTTCCTGCATGACTGTCTTGGGCATCCTCATCCGAAAATTGAGACATGGATTCGCTGCTCGCGAAACTTGTATAACCCTCATCCAACCATGGGTATTTTGCTTCATTGGAAGCGAGTACACCCTGATACCAGCTATGGGATGCTTCGTGGGCGATAACTCCAAGTAAACCTCCAAACGACCCTTCGCCAAGAATCATAGTGCACATCGAGTATTCCATTCCTCCATCTCCACCTTGAATAATGGAGTAGGCTTCGTATGGATATTCCCCAAAGTGTTTGCTCATATATTGAAAATGTTTTACGCTATACTCCTGAACCTTGGGCCAGGTGTCTTTGGTCTTATCGTTTTTCTGATAGAAGAAATGCAACATAGGGCCATTCGGAACCTGCATCTTATCATGTGTATAATCGGGGTCGGCAGCAAATGCAAAATCAATTACATTGTTGGCTTTAAAGTGCCAGGTCAAATCTCCTTTTCCACGTTTTACTGTTGTTCCAGCTTTCTCGTACCCATGACCAATTTCTGTTGGGTTTTGCAAGATACCAGTTCCACCAATTACAAATGTTGGGTCAATGGTAATTTTCACATCGAAATCTCCCCACACTCCGTGAAACTCACGCGCAACGTATTGGTACGCATGCCATCCTTGAAAATCGTATTCAGCCATTTTTGGATACCATTGCGTCATGGTATAGGCAATTCCTTCCCGGTTGTCGCGACCGCTTCTGCGGATTTGCACAGGGACTTGTGATTCAAATTCCATATCAAAGGTTGTCTTTGTACGCGGAAGAATAGGTTTCGCAAGCAGTACTTCTAAAATGGTTCCATTTACTTTGTACGTAACTGCTTTTCCATCCTGACTTAACTTTTGAATATGCTGATATCCGATTTCATTGTCTTTTAATTTTGAAATCCGATCTTGAACCCGACGATCGGGATCACAATGTTTAGTGAACGAATATCCATCATACTTCCTGGTTGAAAGGCATTGAAGAACAGATGGTAATAAACTTTTGAAAGTGTGTCTTTTGAATTGTTGTGATAAACAAGTTTTTGTTTGCCGGCAACTTTATGGGATTTAACATCGAGTTGTACATCCATTGTGTATTCGGCTCTTTGTTGCCAGCGGAAATCCTGAGCATATCCAACACAACAGGAAAGAAAGAAAAGTAATAGCGTAATGGTGCGCATGATTGAGCGGTATTTGGTTCGCAGCCAAAATATGGATAACCGCTTAGATCACAAAGTACTTTTAGGACGTTTGGTATTAATGTAATATGAAATACTCCCGGCCAGGAATCCGGTATTCTCCAATTCCAGCGTTTCACCTTCCAGTGCTTTTGGAATACTGTAATTATAACTTACAAAGAACCCCCATTTATTGGTATAGGCGGCCAGCGGAATACTAAAGGAGTAATTCATGATTCCGAAAACATTATGCTCAATGATTTCAAACCAGGGTAAATCCTGACGAAGCCTGCGGAGCAATTCACGAGCATTCTCGGGGAATCTGATTTCCGTTACGATTTCATTTCCAAATAATGTGTAGAAGGTTGGGGTAATCGCAATGCGCTTAAAACCCAAGAAATTTGATTTCTCAAGATTAAACCCCAATCCCGGCATAATCCGATGAGCATTTCGTTCGCCAAAGTAAAAGGAGTAGCTGGGTGTAAAAATTACCGGACCGAACTCCAGGTAGGGGGTAACAGAGAGTGCATTGGTATACGGGAGACTACCTTCTTCCAGATTGTAAAAGTAGTGATCATAGGAGCCAATGATCGACATCCATTTTGAAATAGAGGTCATGTATCCTGCTGAGACGGTGGTGAGATAATACTTTGGTTCGAAATCATTGCTCCAATATCCTGAGACATCTCCATAGAAACCAGATTTATGATAGTAAGAGATTCCCGGAGTTAGTCCAAACTGATCAATGCCCAGAGTTCTTCCGGTATAGAGAACATTGCTGTTATAACTTAGACGCGTTACAAATTGAGAACTTACTTCTACATTAATTTGCATCATGCTATCGATCAGCAGAAAAATCTCCAGGGAGTCATACGCTGAAAGGTCATCCTCAAAGGTGCTTAGAAAAGATGAATCGGATTGAACATGAAGTAAAGAGTCAGCATCCTGGGCATTTCCTGCCAAGGATGCTGAAATCAACCCTACCCAAAGCCAACTGATTCCTTTAGCCATGCATTTGCGATATCAATTATTTCGCTGTTGAAGTTGCTTTTGATTACGATCCCGAAGCTGCCGTTGACGATCTGCATTTTGCTGGCGTTGCTGAATTTGTTTGATAATAATTTGCCTGAATTCACCTTCTGCCTGGCGTAGGTTCATCAACTTTTGGGGCGTGATGATGTTCATCAGGCGACCAGAATATTCTTTTTCAAGGTCAAGTTCCTGCTGTTTAATTTTCAACCCCATTTCTACCAGTGCCTTATCTTCGACACCTCTTCTCTTCGCTTGAATATAATCCATGCGCATCGTTTCTCTTTTCTGCGCGAACTCACGATACACTGGCCAGAATTTTTCAGCTTCTTCCGGGGTTAAACCAAGTCGCTCTGTAATATATGCTGCCCGGGCTGCATCAATCTTTGCTCTTGTTTTTGTATCCTGGACCGGTTCTTCATCTTGCCCGAAAGAAGGCAGGCTTCCAAAAACAACCAGGATTATTAAAAATATCTTTTTCATTACTATAAATTATTTAAATCAATATCAAATTCATCCATCAAAACATCCAACTCCTCATCGTACAAAGCACCGTACACTTCATCTTCTATGTTGGCTACTTCCTCTGGGTAAAGTGAGAATGAGTCCAGCAATTCTTCTGTTGACATATCCGATTCATTGATGTACGCAACCAGCGCTTCGGTCTCTATGGTTGCTAAGATAGCATCCGCATCCATCGGCTGATTGGTGCTTTGAGTATACCAGAACAGACCAGCTACTCCGATTAATAATGCCGGTAAGGCATATTTTAAAGTGGAAACCCACGAGAAAATAACCTCTTTTTTGGGGTTCTCACGGGCTACTCGTGCTTGAATAATACCCGGAAGGTCATCAAAGTACCCGTCAGGCACCTGATAAATGTTCTTTTTTGGTATGTTTTCAAGCTTTTGCATAATTTTTTCCTTTGACATAATTTTCGCTTAAGGGTTTAATGACCGCCTAATAAATCTTCAATTTTTTTTACCGCATGGTGATAACTCGCTTTTAATGCGCCTACACTGGTATTCGTGATTTCGGCCATATCCTCGTAGGTCATATCCTCGAAGTACTTCATATTAAATACGAGTCGTTGTTTTTCAGGAAGTTTGAGTATGGCTTTTTGCAATGCTACCTGGATATCATCACCTGAAATATGAGGCGTACTATCCAGTTTAGAGATTAGTTCATTCGTCAGGTCCCCAATGGGCAGAAAAAACCGTCTTTTCTTTTTTTGTAAGAACGTAAGGCATTCATTGGTAGCGATTCGATAAATCCAGGTAAACAGTTTTGAGTCTTCACGGAAGTTATCGATGTATTTGTGGATTTTAATAAAAACTTCCTGTGTAACATCATTCGAATCGTCGTGATCGATCACCATTTTCCGGATATGCCAATACACCCGCTGTTGATACTCACGCACCAGCAGATTAAACCCATACGTACGGGTTTCCGGATTCCGTATTTTCTCAAGTAAGTCAGTGTCTTCCAAAAATCGCTGGTGTCAAAATCAAGTCTTAGACGTAATAGGCATTCAAAGGTTTAATCCCAGATCTATTTATAGCGTTAGCGCGGTTAAAGTATCCACCAATAACTCAAATTGTTCCTTGGAATGGGTTGGAAAGTTGGCAAAGCGAAGTTGTGTTGCTTTAGCTGCACCATAACCATCTCCCGGCTGTAAGCCTTTTTTATTCAGTTCCTTTGCAATCGAACTGGTAGCTTCTCCTGATTGAGCAACAATCACCGATTTGGATTGGAAATTTTTATCCATCACAAACGGATTAAGAACAGGATGTTGTGTTAATGCCTGATATAGAATCGCAGCTTTATAATCGGTTTCGCTCCGAATATTCTTTATTCCTCTTCGTACCATGTCTCCAGCCACTTTGGCCAACAGGTAAATACCAAGCATATTAGGAGTTTCCGGAGTCTGATATTTTTTGGCATTTTGCAATAATACCGGAAGGCTATGATAGCTGCCAATAACATTTCCGTTTGTTTGTAATTGCTCAGATTTTTCAATACACCGGTCGTTGACAATCCAAACACCCAATCCCGCCGGTAATCCGAAACCTTTTTGAACAGAAAAAAATAAACTATCAATTTTCGAATAATCAAATTGAGGGTAGGGGACGGATGACACGGCATCGACTGCCAGCAACGCGTCCGGATATTGATCCTTTAAACCATGGATAAAATCCAGCGGGAAAGAAACTCCAGTGCTGGTTTCATTATGCGTGATCGCAATTAACTCTGTTGAGCGGTCAATGGATAGTGGTTCGTGAAAAGCTTGTCCTTCCGGTATAGTAAGTTTAACTGGATTTTTTTTGAGCATCTTTCCAAACTCATAAAATCGTTTACTAAAGGCACCATTAACAAAATGAAAAGAAGTATCGGTAACCAAATTTTGGAGGATTCTTTCAAAGGCTTCATTGGCTGATCCCAAAAAAAAAATATGATGACTTTCGGGAATGTTCAGCAAGGCCCTCAGGTTTTCATAGGCCTCTTTAACAACGGCATCAAACTGAGGGCTCCGATGGGAAATAGAAGGAATATTTTCACGAAGCGCTTGACGAATATGATCTGGAACGGTAAAGTATAATTGGGAAGGCCCGGGACTGAAATTGATGGGGGTCATAGTAAAAATTTGATGCAAATCTAACGATCTTTTGGTTGTCTTATCAAGTACCCAGTATCCAGTATCCAGTAATTTGTATCAGGTTATCCAGTTCCGCTATGAAAAAATTTGTTTTTATTCAATAGTGCAGACACTTTTTTATTGCCGTACCTTGCTGACAAATCCACACGGATTTGGGACACGTTTTTCGAACCTAACACGAAAACAATGCCGAGTTAAGCGCCTTCTAAAACCAGGCCTCACCTCCGACTACGTCGGAGACCTCGCCCACAAAGCAGGATAACAGTGGAAGGTTGCGGATGGGTGGCAGCTCAAAACCTGTCTGAAATGGGGTTCGAAATACACCTCTCCAAATTCGGTGGATTTTTTTATTTTACAGCATGACCCCCTCAGTAGTGCTTAAACTTCATTATTTCTACTAGTGAAGACGAGAATATTAAAAATATCTATTCTCGTTATCATTCTTCTGATAACGATTGCATTTATTGCTTCACCCTATGTTGCGCGTAACTATATCCTAAAACATGGTAAAGAATGGATCGGAAGGGACATAAGCCTGAACAAAATTCATATTAATTTTTTTACCAGCACCGTTCGGTTGATTGATTTTAAAATGTATGAGCATGCTGACTCGTCAATTTTTACCTCCTTTGATACGTTGCTGATAGACATCGAACCGCTTCAGCTACTGAGAAATAAAGTGGTTGTCGAACAATTTTATTTAAAAGGGTTGACGGTTTCGGTTATTCAAAAGGATTCAAGTTTCAATTTTGATGATTTAATTGCATATCATTCCAATAATAAGAATACCACCCAAACTTCGAACGGTAACATTTATGAATTTGAAATTTCCAACATCGAATTGAAAAATGGAAATGCAACTTTCACAGATGCCTCAGTGGGAAAGGAAGTAAAAACAAACTCGATTGATTTAGTTATTCCGTATATCGCGTGGAATGAAAAGGAGATGAGCAAAGGTGGAATAAAATTTAGCTTCGACCGTGGAGGTTATTTCGAAAGCAATTTTAATTTACAACCTGTCACCGGAGCATACACTGCTTCATTAACGATCAATAAATTATACCTCGATCCTTTCTATGATTTTTCGACCCGGTATTTACGAATTGGTTCGATCAATGGATATGTAAACGGCAATTTGAATGTAGTAGGCAATATCAATGATGCTGATAAATCGACAGCTTCCGGTTTTGTAAGTTTGATGGATTTTGAAATTACCAATAATGAAAAAAAGAAACTTGTCGGTGTAAAGGAATTGGATGTTGTCATGCACAAGGCAGATTTCTTTAACAGTCAGTATGTGTTTGATTCTGTTCGCATTGATCAATCCTATGTGCTGTTGGAAATGAGAGATTCAACATTTAACTTTTCAAATGTGGTGATTCAAGTCGACACGACTTCCCAGGGAAATCAGACAACTATTGCATCCGATTCAGTGCGGTCGAACAATACACTTTACTATTCATTGAACTCATTTATGGTTTCGGATGGTAAGATTGAATTTGTTGATCATCGTGCAGATGAGCCTTTTGTCTATAATCTCAGCAAAGTTGAAATGCAGGTTGACAGTATTTCCAGCGATGCTGAGTATTTGGTAATGAGCGCTTCGATGTTGCTAAATGAGCGTGGAACGTTAAAAGCAGAGCTTGTACTAAATCCGAAAAATCCGCTTGATCTCACCCTGGACTATGTGATCACCGATTTTCAGTTAAGCGATCTGAATATCTATTCCCGGCATTATATGGGTTTTCCAATTTTTTATGGAGACATGTATTACAAGGCAAACACGACGATCGATAATGGACAACTTACCAGTGAAAATAACCTGATTATTCAAAATGTTGAATTGGGAAATAAACGTGGTGGCTTGTATGATTTGCCGATTAAGTTTGCGCTGTTCCTGTTGAAGGATAAGGATGGTGTTATCAAACTGGATGTCCCGGTGCGAGGTGATTTGAAAGATCCTAAAATCAAAGTTGGCAGGATCATTTGGAATACTTTCAAAAATTTAATTGTAAAAACGGTAGCTGCCCCTGGTAAATTTTTGTCAAACATAATCAATGTTGACCCAAAGGATATTGAGGCCATTGAATTCAATTATAACGATACAACATTAACAGAAAATCAAAGGCATCAAATCGATTTGTTGCTGGAACTTGAACAAAAGAAACAAGGACTTGAAATTGAAATGATTTATTTTAATGACCGGCAATTGGAGAAGGAAGAGATTGCTGTAATATTGGTAAAGGATGAGTATAAAAAATCGGGTGGAAATATAAATTCAGAATCCGATTTTGAAAAATATGTTAAAACCAGACTTTTACAGGATTCACTTCCGGTAAGAACGGCATGTTTTAAAATAGCGGATAAATCCCGGGTAGATTCAATTGCAACTGGTTTTGAACGAGACCGGATTCGAAACCTGAAACAACTTTTAAAAAGTAAAAGTGATTCGACACGGATTAGCCTCTCGGTGGGAACGTTAAAATCTCCAAAGAATGTGGCACGCAAGCCTGCTTTTGAAGTTAAATTTTCACTAGGAGACAGTTTGTTAAGCCGACCAACCAATGTAAAAAGGGATACCGTAACGCAGCACTAGTCAGTCCAGTTTAGCGCTGCAGTATTTACAAAACACAGCGTCCACATCATGGCCTTCACGCAGACAGTTTTTGCAAACATTGGTGCTCACCTCTTTTCTTTTTTGATGGGTTAATTCGGCCGTTACAATACCCGTTGGGACCGCCAGAATTGCGTACCCCATTATCATAATAAAGGATGCTAACGTTTGCCCCAACGTAGTGTGGGGTGCTATATCGCCATACCCCACGGTGGTCATGGTCACGATGGCCCAGTAGATGCTGGTAGGGATACTGGTGAAACCATTTTCACGGCCCTCGATTAGATACATCATTGTTCCTGTAATGATAATCGTGGTGATGATGGTCAGTAGGAAAATGGTAATCTTATGACGGCTGGCGCGGAGTGCGGCGGCCAGATTTTTTCCTTCTCCTACAAATCGTGCGAGTTTTAATACCCGGAAAATGCGAATCAACCGCAGACTGCGAATGACCAGCAACGAATTTGCACCTACTAAAAATAAACTCAGGTAGGTTGGCAGAATACTTAACAAGTCAACCAGCCCGAAGAAGCTTAGTACATAATTTCGTTTTTTGGCGACGGTCCAGATCCGGAGAAAATATTCAATGGTAAAAATAATATTGAACGTCCACTCTAATCCAAAGAGTAAGGTCCCGTGTTTTTGATGTATCTCTTCCACACTCTCCAGCATGATCACCAGAATGCTTAAGAGTATGCAAATGATTAATCCAATATCGAATGCTTTTCCGGCAGGGGTTTCGGCTTCAAAGATTATATCATGAAGCATTTGCTTTAACGGACTTTCAGTTTTTACAGCTTTGGCCATGGTGGATTAACTTAATCGAAATATAGTTAATCGATAACGGACACAAAAATGCAGGTTACGATTAATAGAGTACCCTGAATTTAATAGTATGCTCGATCTGGCGCAATTCCTTGATTACTTCCTTATCGTATTCCTTATCAATATCCGTGATTACATAGCCGATAATATCATTCGTAATCAGATATTGTCCTACGATGTTGATATCGTGATCGGCGAGCACATGATTGATTTTTGCCAGAATACCCGGAACATTATCATGGATATGAATGAGCCGGTGTGCATTCTCGAGGATCGGTAGCGTAAGATTGGGAAAGTTGACACTGTTGGAGGTGCTTCCGGTATTGATGTAGTCGATAATTTTAGAAGGAACAAAATTGGCAATATTTTCCTGTGCTTCCAGGGTACTGCCACCGATGTGCGGTGTCAAAATGGTATTCGGTAGTCCGCGTAATTCAGATTGAAATTCTTCGTGGTTACTGATGGGTTCTTCTGGAAAAACATCAATTCCGCATCCGGTGACGGTACCATTTTCGATGTTCTCCTTTAACGCCTGGATATCGACAATGTGACCACGGCTGAGGTTAATGAAGATAGTTCCTTTATTCATCCAGCCAAACTCCTCGCGGCCAATCATGTTTTCATTTTCCGGTCGGCCGTCCACATGCAGGGAGATCACATTCACCTGTTCAAATAACTCCTTTAAGGATTTACATTTTGTTGCATTTCCCAATGCGAGTTTTTCTTCGCGATCGTAGTAGTATACTTTCATTCCGATCGACTCTGCCAGCACGGATAGTTGTGTACCAATATTTCCGTAACCAACAATCCCCAGTTTTTTGCCACGTATTTCAAAACTTCCTTTGGCGGATTTATCCCACTCACCGCTGTGCATCCTGGCGAACTTATCCGGCAGATTTCGGATTAACATGATAATTTCAGCAATAGCCAGTTCCACCACCGAGCGGGTGTTGCTATACGGTGCGTTAAAAACGGAAACACCTTTCCTGGTTGCCGCCTTCAGATCAATCTGGTTGGTACCGATACAGAATGCACCGATGGCCATTAGGCGGTTCGCGTTTTCCAATACCCTGGCGGTTACCTGAGTTTTGGAACGAATTCCTAAAACGGAAACATTTTTTATTTTCTCACAAAGTTCATCTTCCGTTAGTCCCGCAGGATAGATCTCCACATTAAAACCATCGTGTTTTAAAATTTCCTGTGCACGTGGATGTACATTTTCCAGTAACAACACATTGATTCTGTTCTTCGGGTAGGAGATGGCAGTATTTAATTTATTTAAGTAAAGGAACTCATCAAAACTTGGGGTAATATGGTCGGCCTTGCCCAGGATATTTTCCCGGCTTACGTTTTCTGTGAATGCAAAAAATTTATTCGCGAGTCCTGCATGTTTGATTTCATAATCAGTATACCCGTCACCAATCACATACACATCACCGGGCAAATTTAGCCGTTTAAGTTGCTCCACTTTACCATTGTTGGCGCTTAACGGATTTTCTTCATCGAATCCGATAATTTTTCCATCATCA
This sequence comes from uncultured Cytophagales bacterium, assembly GCA_942491425.1. Taxonomy (GTDB): domain Bacteria; phylum Bacteroidota; class Bacteroidia; order Cytophagales; family Cyclobacteriaceae; genus JBGTGG01. Next base: position 44,820 of record CALOAV010000086.1, on the reverse strand, counting down.
TCAAAACGGAATTCATTGGCCAGCACATTTTCTGCCTTTAGCCCAAAATGCGATACGATGGGTACAATAAATTCACGAAAACCATTGGAGATGATATAAATATTGTCTGCGTACTTTTCGAAAAACGCTTTGTTGCGTTTAAAGGATTCAGACACCAGTGCCTCCAGGCGAGTGATTAACGGCGCGAGGTGTTTTTCTTCAGCAGCCAGTATCTCCAGTCGCCTTTCGAGGGATTCACGGAAACTAATGGTCCCGGTCATCCCTTGATCGGTAATATCTTTAACCTGTTTGATCAGCGCATCTTTGTGAAGATTGCCATTTAGGGAGATCTCCGCTAACACGTCAAAAGCTTCAACTTTTGTAAAAGTGCTGTCGAAATCGATTACGAAATACTTATTTAACTTCATCTGTCAATTAGAAACGTAAATGTAAAAAACGCCCCGAGGAATATAGATTTATCGGATTTCTTTTTTTTACGAACGAACAGATGATAGGCAGGGCTTTCTGAAGTTCACGAGTGCGTTGGCAACTTTTTAAAGCGATAACTTCATACACACGGCAGCATCCCCACAGATGAACGAAAATTCTGAAGAAGCTTTTACCGCATCTGGAGCATCTTGTCTGTTGATTTCTTCAAACCCTTTCTTCCTGAAAAAATCTTTGGCAGTTTCAGTTAGTAAATAAATTGTATTCACTCCTTTTTGGGATGCCTTTGCAAGCAGATCCTCGACGATTCCGGAACCCAGTGACTTATTGCGTGACCCTAATCGTACGGTTAACGACCGGAGAATTGCATCGGTGCCAAATACCTCCAATCCTCCGGTCGCCATGAGTGAATCATCTTCATAGTAACCAATTAAAAACTGCTTTTCAAAATTCAGATCTTCTGTCGGGAGATCTGCAGACGCAATTAATTTTTTAAAAGCATCAAATGCTGCTGTTGTTTTTATTTCGTGTGTTACCAGTTCCATGCATACAATTTAATTACAGCACTCCGGACCACAGCATGATTTCTCCTCTTTTTCTGAATTTATTTTCGATTCTTTTATTCCAGGTTTTTCTGCATACACGGTGATGCTTAGAATTTTAGCATTTGACTCGTGAAAGGCTATTATTTCATGATCGTCCAAATATTTGCTTAATACTTCCCGGGGCAATTTGATTTCCTTTTCTTTTTGGAGCGCTACGTTTTCGAATCCCGCGGCTGTAATCAGATTCAAATACGCTTCTTTTTGTATTGCTCCGGAAACGCAGCCGACATACATCGCAGCAGCTTCCTGCAAATTTTCTGGAAGCTTTCCAGAGAGAACGATATCTGAAATGCTAAAATGACCACCGGGTTTAAGGGTGCGAAACATTTCTGTAAATACTTTTGCTTTGTTCGGCACAAGATTTAAAACGCAATTACTAACCAGTACATCAGCAACATTGTTCTCCACGGGCATTTCTTCAATATCTCCGTAACGAAATTCAACATTGTTATAATTCATTTTTTGAGCGTTGATGCGTGCCTTTGCAATCATCGTTTCAGTGAAGTCAATGCCAATTACTTTTCCGGTAGCGCCGGTGACCGAGCGGGCAATGAAAGCATCATTTCCAGCACCCGATCCTAAATCAATCACCGTGTCACCTTCGTTGATTTGTGCAAATGCGGTTGGAAGTCCGCACCCCAGTCCCAGATCTGCTTCTTTCACATATCCCTCGATATGCTCATAGGCCTCTGCCATGACCGCGGTATCTCCACAACCTCCGGCCCCACAACATGAAGTACTATTGGTTGCATAATCCTGCTCGGCAATTTTGGCGTATTGCTCCTTCACGACTTTTTTAATTTGCTCGGGTGTTGTTTTTGCTTTCGTTTCCATGATTAATGTTTATAAGTTATCGTAATATTGCGATTTAAATAGTCAAATTTTTTTAACAACAGTTGCCAGGTGTATTTTTTTCAAAAAATCCGCCCAATAATTTCCTGGCTTTTTCCCAGTTTTCCGTATTAATGCAATAGCACACCGATGGACCTTCAATTGTACCCTGAATCAATCCCAGGTTCTTGAGTTCTTTTAAATGCTGAGACACGGTACTTTGTGATAGGGGGAGTTCATCAACAATATCACCACATACACACGCATCCCGTTGAGCTAAAAACTCCAGTATGGCAATACGTGCCGGATGCCCCAACGCCTTTGCGATGGCTGCAGTTTCGATTTGTGCTTTGGTAAACCCTGCTGTCTTGGTAAGCCCCATAATGTCTTAATCGTAATAATACGATTTAAGTTTCAGGAATTGGTAATTATTTTAGAAAAATGAAGAATTTATTAATTGCTGGCTTTTTCAATCCCTCGTCCGGTCATAATTCCAACCAGACAAAGTATTCCAATTTGGAATAGTTCATAAAATTGAAGTATTGGACTAAAAGGAAAGATATTGCTGGTTGTTTCAATAGGGTAATCAGATATGGCGCTTAAAGGAGGGTAAATGGTCCAACCCTGATTTGCCACTGTAAAGTATCGTATCGTTAACGAAGTAATAAATATTAATACACTGGTTACAATGAGTAGAATGATATTACCAGAGAGCCTTTTAAATCTGGTTACGGATTGCCGTATCAGGAATATCCAAAAATTAAAATTAAGTAGCAAAAACAAAAATAACTTACCCTTAGAAAGTATATAGTAGGTATCATGAACCTGAAGATCGACAGGCTTGGTCCATTCGGTAAATCCAAATAGTAAACCGGTGACGATGAAGGATAAAGTGGAAATCAGCAGTATCCAGATAATATCAAATCGAACATCTTTCATCGTAAAAGCAATTTGAAAACTATTCGACCAAACAGAGTGGATCTACTTCCGCGCCACTACCTTCTCAGCAGCCTCCACAATATTTTCAGGACCTAAACCATATTTTGCCAACAGTTCAAATGGTTGCCCGCTTTCACCAAAGGAATCATTCACGGCTACCATTTCTATAGGAGCAGGGTGATGCATGGTAAGTACCTGTGCAACGCTATCACCAAGTCCGCCGTTGCGTTGGTGTTCTTCACACGTTACAGCACATCCTGTTTTCTTAACAGATTCAAGAATAGCCTCTACGTCCAAAGGCTTAATCGTATGGATGTTAATGACTTCAGCACGGATACCTTTTTCCGCAAGAATTGCCTCCGCTTCAATAGCCTGCCAAACCATATGACCATTCGCGAAAATGGTCACATCCGTACCTTCAATCATTTTATCTGCCTTACCAATAGTAAACTCGCGACCCGTTGTAAAGATCGGCCAGTTCGGACGGCCAAAACGTAAATAGGCAGGTCCTACATGATCTCCAAGCGCTAGCGTTGCCAGTCTGGTTTGCTCATAATCACAAGGAACAATAACAGTCATTCCCGGTACCATTTTCATCATGCCTACATCTTCAAGAATCTGGTGGGTAGCGCCATCTTCACCTAAGGTAAGACCCGCGTGGGAAGCACAAATTTTCACATTTTTTCCAGAGTAGGCGATCGATTGACGGATCTGGTCGTACACACGACCGGTTGAAAAGTTAGCAAAGGTCCCGGTAAACGGAATTTTTCCGCCAATGGTCAATCCGGCCGCTATGCCCATCATATTGGCTTCAGCAATGCCTACCTGAACAAAGCGATCCGGAAATTCTTTGATAAAAGCAGCCATTTTGAGCGATCCAACAAGATCGGCACACAATGCAACCACTTTGTCATTCTTTTTTCCAAGTTCGTGAAGGCCCACTCCGAAGCCGGAGCGCGTATCTTTCTTTTCAGTATAGGTAAATTTGGTCATGATGGTATTTTAGCAAGCTGCAATTTTATGCATTCTATACTGGAATACCTGATAATTGGCTTAAAAAAACAGGTTAAAGGATGGGCTTTTTTAGTGTTGTCAGGTCTTACGACCAGACAAGTCCAGCTTTATTACCGGGACAAAACAAACTGATGGTTGGATCAAATGAAAACCGATTCTAGTAAGCGTTAGACTTTCGCACTCCAATTGCTAAATCTAATTGAAAATATTGATCGTGGAGGTTTGTCCCGATTTTACCGAAAACGTCTTTGTACCGGTGAACTTGCTACCGGTCGTTTCACGAACCCTGAAAACCGCCTTATAGGTACCGGGCAACAGGGAATACGACTGATGAATGGGCTTTTCAGAAAGTGAACACACCCAAACCTGCTCATTTCCATCCATGATTTCATACAGATCACCATACCCGGGAGCGATTGTATTGAGATTCAGTAATCCCGGAGCCGGAATAGTAATGGTCGTTGTTTTTTTCTCATCAATCTTCACAAAGTATTTTCTTCTGGGTAAGGTCAGTGTTTCGACCTGATAACTTCCGGTTAAGTACGCCACTTCCTCACCGACAATCTGAGAATTGATAATTTCAGTTTGGCCGCGTTGCCGAACAATTGAAGGCAACTGATCTTGTCTGGCTTCCTGTTTGATCACCAGTTTTCCCTGCACGACTGGAATTTCAATGGCATTATGCTGACCGTTAATGATCCGCACATTTTTCTTAACCGTAGCCGGGAGCGTATTCACCACAATATCATAACCCAGTACAGGATCAATGGAAACGGTGTCAGGATTCCCGCTACGATCCAGGTAATGCACAAAATCATAGACGGCCGTTCCGGTCATGCTATTCATAAAACTAAGATTGATGTTGGTGACCGTGGGTTTTTGGTTCCCATCCAATAATTTTACACTTACTGAAGTTTTTAAGAACGAACTCTCAATGGTGTTATTAAGCACCTTATGAAATTCTTCCTGGCTTTCTGAATTAAAAAACTGTCCAACACAATTCAATGCTTCTCCGGCCTTTAATCCCAGCCCGATGATATAAGGTCTCAGGAAGACCCCACGCTTTTGAAGTTCAATGGAGGCCGCACATGGATCACCGCCACAACTTTCGATTCCGTCGGTGATTAAAATAATGATGTTCCGATAACCAGCATTTGTGGGGAAGTCTTTTGCAGCTTCGGTAATGGAGTAGGTGATGGGCGTGGTGCCCAGCGGCCGGATATCACTAATTTTACTAATAATGCTATTGTGGTTCCGCATAGCAAATGGAACCTCCAGCCGGCTGTCCTGGCAGTTGTTGGCATCGCGCGGATAGCGATGACCATATACCCGTAGTGCGATTTCTAAATTTTCATTGCTACGAAGGGAGTCTACCAATCGTGTCAGGATACTTTTGGCAGCATCCATACGAGAGATATTATTTTCCCAGGCAGCATTCATACTGCCGGAGGCATCCAGTACAAACAAAATTCGGGTTTTCTCCGGAATTTTCTGCTGCACTTTCCGTTGAGCAGAGAGCTCTCCGAAAAAGAAGCAAGTGAAAAGGAATACCAGACTGACAATACGAATCATGATGATTTATTGATACAACGCGCAACGAAGATAAATATTTGATTGCACATCGCGTGCCAAAGTAGAAATTGATTAAGGATTGAAAAAATTCCTTAAGTAAGATAATGTTTATCCTAGTTCCGTCAATCGCTTTAGTCGCTGAATAGCATTGGATTGGCGGGGATCAATTTCAAGTACCTGTTTATAAAGTTGAACCGCTTCTTCCATTTTATTCTGATTTTCCATCATTATGGCTTTGAATAAAACCGGGTAACTCCAGGTAGGATAAACAGCGGTTAAGAAATCCATTATTAAAATAGCTTTCTGATAATCCTGTGCATCCATATATCCTCGGCCCACCAGTAATACATCTCCACGCGATGGGATGAGGTATAATTTTTTTTCTTTTTTCCACTCGCTTACCAATGCTACTGCCGGCTGGATTCCTTTTGAAAATAATGTATTAAATAATTCCCCGGAACCATCTGGCTCGGGTGGAACTTCTTCAAAGCCCAGGACGGTATTTGTAAGTTGATTGGCGAGTCCGTTTAAATGTGATGGAAGCTGATTACTCAGAATGATCACAGTGATATCATGCTTTGTTAATACTGATAGTTTAGACTCAAATCCTGGACTGCCTCCTTCATGATGGGGATTGACCGCCTGATGTTCATCATTAACCGGAGGCCACACATACGTATCAATAAACCAGCCGTACCCATACCGACCTGCTTGCTTTGTAAAGAGCCTTTCCACGTTGGCCTTACTGATCAGCGTACTTTTTACAAGTGCCCGGCTCCAAAGAAATAAATCATTCGCACTGGAGTAAATTGAACCTGCACCAATCACGTATGATTTATCTTCATAGGCAGCTTTGACCAACCCATCAGGAAGCGAAGCATAACCACTGGCCATGTTCGCGATAACCGCCGAATTTTTTTCATGTCCGGTATTGATCATTTTCAAAGGATTAAAAAGAAGGTGATCCATAGCTTCTCCATAGGGCATGTCTGTCGTTTTCTCAATAATAGCAGCAGCCAGGGCATATCCCGTATTTGAGTATGCCCACTTTTCCCCCGGAGTAAATTGTAATTCCGATGTATTAATCAGCTCAATGATTTGATTTAATGTGATAAAAGTTTTTCCGAGCTCCTGATCAGAGAAGGATTCAATATCGCGGGCTAATCCACTGGAGTGGGATAGAAGTTGGTGGATATTAATTTTATCAGCGATTGCTGGTTTTAGTTCAGGCAGGTAGTTTGAAATGGGAATAGTAAAACTCACCTTCCCTTGCTGCTCCAGCAGGAGTAATGCAGCGGCCGTGAATTGTTTGGACAGAGAAGCTAACCGAAATTTTGTTGTAATCGTATTCGGAACTTGATGTTCGATATTCGCTAGTCCGGTAGTTTTGGAGTAGACAATTTTGTCACCCTGGCCAATGAGAATATTTCCAGAGAATTCATATTGGCTTACATATGCTTCAACAATTTCGTCAAGCATAGGTGTATTCCTGACTTCATAGTTATCTTGTCCAACGCAAATTACGGTACTGATCAGGAAAATACTGGTGTACATCGCCACCCTTTGGCGAAATGGAAATATCATAGTAGTTGAAAAATTTAAAAGATTACTTTTTTAGTACGCAAAAAGTTGGGGCATAGTTATACTTATCAAAAGTAAGTTGTTTAACATTTCCGCCATTTGTATCCATTATATAGATGTGATGATTATTTCCTTTATTACCCCGTTCAAAAACAATCTGTTGGTTATCAGGCGACCAGCGGGGACGCATGTCCATTAACACATCGTTGGTTAGTCGGGTTATTTTTTTGCTTTTCAGTTCCATCACGCAGATGTCAAGTTTTCCATCCGCATCCCCGTAATAAAGTATTTTTGAAAAGTCATTTGATAATTGAGGCATCAGTTTGTTATCGTTGCCGGTAGTCAGTATTTCTTTTCCGGTTCCATCCGGATTGATCCTTGCCAGCTGGTATATACCGTTTACCTCCATTGAGAAATAAATTTTGTTGTCATTCGCCCAGTACGGTGTACCTTCATCACCTTTGCTTTTGGTAATATTGGTTTGTGAATTGCCATTTTTATCCATTATATAAATTTCCTGATTACCATCCTTACTATGGATAAACACAATCCTGGTTCCATCCGGCGACCAGGATGGACTATAAGCAGCTGCACCCTCGTGCGTTAGTTGGAAGACTTTCTTTGATTCCATATCCATGGTCCATATTTTCCACCACCCTACACGTTCAGAGGTGAAAACCAGCCACTTTCCATCCGGTGAAAGAGCCGGACTGCTATCTTTCCGAGGATGATTTGTAATTCTGCTGAGTTCCCCGGATTCAGAAAGCAGATAAATATTGTCATTATTATTTTCCTGCTGGGTAAATAAAATGCTGGTCTTTTGGCCAACGCAAAGATTAGAAATCAGAAAGAAAAGGAATAGTGTGAATCTCATGTGATGATGCGTTTAGCATTTTAATCTTTTGCCAGCCTGAATCCAACGTAAAAATCCCGTGCCTCAGGAACGGAAATTTGCCGATCTGACGCACGGGTATGTTTTGTTCGTCCCGTAAATTGACCACCCCGTTGAACCTTATGCGTACTTGTTTGTGGACCTTTGGGATCAACTGATTCACCGCGGGTATCGGCTTGAAACCAATCAGCACACCACTCCAGAATATTTCCCTGAAGGTCAAAGAAGCCCCATTGGTTGGGTTCTTTTTGAGCAACCCGATGCGATTGCTTTCCTGAATTTCCAGTATGCCAGGTGGTATTTTCGATCTCACCATAATAGGGCCCTGTCGTTCCTGCGCGACAGGCATATTCCCATTCCGCTTCTGTGGGTAATCTAAATCCCTGACCGGGGGTATTGATTTTATTGAGCAGCGATTGAATATCGTAAAAGGAGACTTGTTCCACCGGGAGTTCCGGCCCAATATGTTTGCTGGGATTTTTTCCAGTAATTTTTTCCCATTGCGATTGGGTAAATTCTGTTTCAGCTAACCAAAAACCCCGTGTTATGGTGACCCGGTGTTGGTGTTCCCGTTCAGAATTTCTTTCTGCATCCGTTTCAGGGCTTCCCATTACAAAACTTCCGGGCTCGACCCAGATCATTTTGATGGTAATCCCATTGATCAAATCAAATTTTTGTGTTTTCTTTTCCTGCGTGTTTCCTTCAGTGAAGACACAGAGCAGTATAAAATAAATGACATGTTTCATTAAAGCTGATTGGTTACAAAATTACTTTCGAAGCCGGTTGGCACGCGTCAGAAACCCTTCACCAATTAACGGTTTCATAACATGTTGTCCATTTTTAATAATTTCGATTGTACTATTTACACCCAATTCCCGTAATAGCTGGTGACTTTTATTTGCTGCATTTAACCAGTAGGTATCCTGATCGCCAACAACAAATTGAACTTTTACACCTTTTAAATTTTTTAAATTCTCTTCATTACTGGTAGTAGGGTTACCAGCCATTCCGGTGATGCCTGCAAAATAGGAAGGTATCGCCATCACCAGGTCAAAAATGCCCGCACTATTGGCACTAAAACATACAGTATGGAATTTGTTATCCTCAACCGAATAGGTCGATTTAAGGTGTTCCAATAAGGCTTTGATTTCGTCCGTTCTGTTAACTGCATTAAAGATTTTATAATCAATAAGAATCCAGCCAAAAGTGTCTTTTGTTTTGTTCCAATAAAAACATCGGTCGTTAACGTCCTCAAGGTCGGAAGGGCCAATCAATACCGGATAGGTTTTGGAAGCATCAAAATTGGAAGGTAGCTGTACAATGTAATTGAAGGATTTTCCTTTGTACTGAAAGGACTCTATTTTTTGCGCGTGAATAATACCGGCTGACAGGCTGGTCAGGAATACAAGTAATCCGCATGTTCGTTTCATATTCGTCTCTTTTATGCAATGGTACCGGACAATCAAAGAAACTGCTAAACAAAAGCGATCAATGGTGAATTATGGGATGAATGGTGAATTATATTTCCTTTTCAATAAATTTCTTTGAACCAACAATCTTGCGTTCAAAAGCATAAGGAGTTCCTTCAAAACAAAGGTGTGAACATCCAATAGAAACTTTTCCGTTGGCGGGTATTACATACTGCCGTGCAATATTTCCGATATTGCCTTCTAAATCATAGGCTCCGTTTACAATAATCTCCAGGGTATCTGCAGCAGAGGAATTGACAATAAATAGTCCTTCTCCACATCCCCCCGAGCCACAGAGGCCCTCTTTGGTGATCATCAAAGACTCTATAAATTCATTGGGTAGTGCCTCTCCGTGGTATTCAATTCCATAACCATCATCCTCAAATACCTCTTTGAGTAGATCATAATAGGTTATTTCTGTAATGTTTTTGCCCTCCTCTTCATTTTCCGTTGTTGTTTCAGTGGTTGATGGACGACAGGCAAATATGTTAATGAGCAGAATAAGGGATACAATTAACTTTGTTTTCATATTTGATAGGGTTATTGGTCACTTAATTATCAGTTTATCACGTTGAAAAAGAAATATATGGAAGTGTGCTTACCTTTGTAAGCGCTACACTACACCATGCAGCAACAAGAATCATTTTCAATCCGGTTACCCCATGCAATCTCTTTTGCGGTGATCGTCAGCATTTTTCTTATTCTTCAGCAATATGCTGAATATTTAATGAATGATTACGGATTTGAATTTAGTTGGTTTGCCGTTTCAATAAAACATCTCATTGCATTTCTTTTGTGGGCATTTTTATCACCCTTGCTTTTGAAGATTATCAATAAAATAGCTGTAGGAACAAACCGTAAATTGGAAATGATTATTTGGTTGATGGCTATTGGAGTAGCCATCAGTTTCTTCCATAGGGTGTTTGCGATTGTATTATACGATAGTATTTTTTTTATAAAGAGCTCTTTTTACCGTAGTTTTTTTGCGGAAGTAAACAAAATTCAGTTGTTGGTGGGGTGGTTTACCAGTTACCTGCAGTATGGTGTTATCCTGACTATTTTATTAGCGGTTGATTATTATCAGTTGTATTTAAGGAAACAACGAGATTTCGACCGGGCTCAATTGCATGCGCTCAAGATGCAATTGCAACCACATTTTTTGTTTAACACCTTAAACTCAATCTCCAGTTTAATAGATATTGACACCCTGCGTGCACAGCGAATGTTATCCCAGCTTGGATTTTTATTGCGCGAAATTCTGGAACATGATCAGCAACACTTTCTTTCTCTTGAGCAGGAATTGCAATACAGTAAAACCTATCTGGAAATTGAACATACACGTTTTGAGGATCGAATGGAGGTAACAATTAATATTGAGGAAGAAATGCTTGGGGTAAAAGTTCCGGCACTCATTATGCAACCACTTGTCGAGAATGCCGTAAAACACGGTATTTCAAAATGCCCCGAGGGTGGGGAAATTTCGATCACATGTAAAAAGGTGGATAACACGCTGGCAATGATTGTAGCAAATGACGTTCAGATGAATGGTGCAGAAAAACTGCCAGGGTATGGAATTGGCGTCCGAAATATTCGTAGTCGACTCGAGCAAATTTATGGTACGCAATTTTCTTTTAACCAGTGGCTTGAAGGAGATCGGTACTATTCAAAATTAGTTTTGCCTTTAAGTACTAACAAATGATTAGTGCAGTAGTCATTGATGATGAATATTTAGCACGCCAACGGGTGATTAAATTACTATCGGGTTATAATGATATTAAATTGATCGGTGAAGCCCGGAATGGTAAAACAGGTATTGCCATTATTGATGATTTGGCTCCCGATCTGGTATTTCTGGATATTCAAATGCCAGATATGGATGGCTTTGAAGTTATTCAAAAAATCAGGAGTCCCCGAAAGCCCTATATAATTTTTACTACTGCTTTTGACAGCTATGCCATTAAGGCATTTAATATTCACGCATTGGATTATTTGTTAAAACCATATGATACTGAACGGTTTGCCGAATCCATTAAAAAAGTTGTTGAGCATTTCCAGCTGAAAAGAACCTCCGATGTTGGTGTGAAGCTAATGGGACTTATTAACGAATATCGAAAAGAAGAGGAGGGTTACCTGTCCACCTTTAAAATCAGGGAGAAAGGACGTGAAATCAATGTAGAATGTGAAACTATCCTTTATCTGGGGGCAAACGGAAATTACCTGAATCTAAAGACAGTGAATAAAGTCCTGCTGTATCGTACCACCATGAATAAGATTGAAAATCAGCTGAATCCTGAAAGATTCTTACGCATTCATCGATCGTTAATTGTGAATAAAATGAGTATTCAGAAATGCAGATACCTCAATAACAATGAATACGAATTTTTAATGAAAAATGGAGATTTGCTTCGTTCCGGGAGATCCTATAAGGATGGAATAGTTAAGTATCTGGAACAGTAAGTCACTGTTTACCCCAATCATCCCAGCTGGTCACATTGTTCTTCAAATCGCTGTTAGTGAACGTTAGTTTTAGACTTAAAACAAAACGTCATGAAAATAATAATTATTAGCAACAGAATGAGGCATGGGATTTTAATTGGAATCTTCCTGCAGTGTATGGTGAATGCATTTGCACAGCCCCTTACCACACCAAGAGTGAGTCCATATTCACAAGTAACACAGCGGGTAGGGATATCGGAAGTTAGCATTTCGTATAGCAGTCCTGCCGTTAACAAGCGAACCATTTGGGGAAGTGTTGTTCCGTACGATCAGATATGGCGAGCAGGTGCGAATGAAAACACAACGATTTCCCTGACTCATAATGCAAAGATTGAAGGTCGCGAAATTAACGCCGGAACCTATGGTTTGTTTATGATACCAAAAAAGGATAAGGTGATCCTCGTGTTATCCCGATATCATCAGTCGTGGGGCACAGTATATCCAAAAGAAGATGAATTAGCACTTACAGTTCCGTTGAAAATGGAAGAAAGTCCTTTTCAGGAATGGCTGAGCTATGATTTCATCGATCGGCAATCCCGGTTTGCTATTGCTGCATTAACCTGGGAGAAAACAAGGATACCCTTTAAAATTGAATTTGATGTAGATCAGATTGTAATCGAGAATGCGCGTGCTGAATTAAAAGGACCCGTTGGATTTAGTTGGCAGGGATATTCGCAAGCTGCCGCGTATTGCCTTCAGGCCGACACGAATCTGGATGAGGCCATGCAATGGATTGATCAATCCATACAAATGTCAAAGGGCTTTACGAATTTACAGGTGAAAGCTGATTTACTGGTAAGGAAAGGAGATGCAATCGCGGCCAAAAAGATCATGGAAGAAGCAATCCCCATGGCGAATGGATATCAACTTAATAATTATGGTTATAGCTTGTTAAATAATGGAGATACAAAAGGAGCCATTAAGATTTTTGAAGAAAATATTGAAAGAAATCCTGAACACCCGTTTATCTGGGGGTTTACAGATAGTTTAGGAGAAGCATATTTAAAAGATGGGAACAAGAAGCTGGCCCTTCAATATTATAAGAAAGCGAGAACACTTGCACCTGCCAATCAATGGGCATATCTGGATGGTGTAATTGCCGGATTCAAGTAATCGCTAGTCAAAAAGTCCTGGCACATCCGTCAGGACTTTTGATTAACGAATAACATTTAATAATTCCTGAGCCTTAAAATCCCGCATTTTTCCGAATTGCAGATCCATTCCAAAACCGACGAATGAATGTGCAGAGTTGATATTGGCAAAGAATTTAAGGTTCAATCCAAAAAAAGGTAAAATGTTCAAACTGGCAGCCACTTCGATGGGCCAGCAGAGTGATGTAAATTTTTCTTCCCGGTAGATACGGGTTGGATTTCCCTGCAAATCGGTACCCTCCCTCCAGATCCCAATATCGCCACCAAAAATTCCTAACCCACTGGAGATGGACGCATGTCCAAGTTTAGCCCGTTTGTTGGTGAGTCCAATCATCAGGTTGGTGGCATACCGATTGAAACTTCTATTGAAAAGCCCAAGGCCTCCATTGGTCAATTCCTTGTCGATATAGTTGTGATACTGTACTGCATAAAGTAAATGGTTACGCTGATATTTGAGGACCGCATTAACACCAATGCCTTTCTCATATTCCGTGGGAGAGAACCTCAACGATCCTAATTCGATCCATGCATTGTGAGTGTTATTTTTTTCTTCTTCCTGTGCGAGTAGTGTAAGGGGCAATAGAAAAATGGTCAGCAACCGTATTGTATTCAATATGGTAGTTGGTAAATTCAACTCGTGCTGGTCCGATTTCTGAGCTTTTTGTTGCGAAGATGAATCCAACCTGCAAACAGGAATAATACGCCCGAAGTCAACAACGGTATGTAGAAAATTTGGGCGGGATTTACAATTAATGCAATTAACATAGAGCCAATGGAGATAAGAATAGCGGCTACTGCATACCCGATTTCGTCGTAGAACCAGGCATACGGAAAAAGGTGTGCACCGGTGATGATGGCATAAGCCATAATAAAATATTCTGGATAACGCAGGAGGATGAATACAAGAAAAGGAAAATAAATGAGCTGTGCGAAGTTTAACCATAGCCCCAGTGGTTGCAACGGATTATTTTGGACTTTCCAGTTGGTCTTAAAAATTTTTGATAGTCCAAACGCTAAAGGTAAAAGGATGGCGCCAAACATGAATGTGAAAATACTTTTATTATACGCCTCATATTCTAATGTCCAGATGAAATAGATGCCCAGCCAAACAATACCAGCAGCGACAATGAAATCAATTCCATTCTTCGCTTGCAGCTGAATTTCCAGTTTCAGGGTTTTAAATTCTTGTGGGTTCATATTGAAAAAATTGGAGTCAGTTGTTTTAAGGAATTTGGGTTTACAATAATTGCTACATGGGTACATCAATATGATAGACATCCCGTTTATTACGGGTGATGTTATTAATCACAAACCCGCCAGGCTGGGGAATATCTTCAATTAAATCAAACACCGTACAGGATTTAGGCAGACTTTCAAAAATAAGAAGAAAGGTATATTGATAGTTGGTAGGAACAAGAGTCCAGTGTGGTGCGTAGGTAATATTTTCCACATGCACCAGCTTTGAACGGGCACTGCTGTTTTGATCCACTAAAAAAGTAGTCAGCCAAATACGGATGAGGATTTCATCAAGGTTTGTTTTGAAATGGCAATGCACATAGATGTGGGAATCCGTTTGCAGCTCCGGGTGAACAGCAAATAATTCTTGCAGATCAATGGCCGGTTTTGCCTTTACCGGAGGTTCGTCAAGATCATTCCGGTGCATAATAAGTTTAGTAGTCGCCTAGTGTTTCCTCAAGTTGACCCAGGGCTGAAGCAAGTTGCTCATCATTTGGAGCAACACCATGCCATTTGTGAGATCCCACCATGAAATCTACACCAAAGCCCATTTCAGTTTTCATCAGATTCATTACAGGCTTCCCTTTTCCGGTTAATGATTGAGCTTGTTGTAAACCATTGACAACCGCTTCCATATCATTTCCATCAAATTCCTGTACGATCCACCCAAAGGCTTCCCATTTCGCTTTTAGATCCAGCAAGGACAAAACCTCGTCAACCGGACCATCAATTTGCTGGCCGTTATAATCGATTGTTGCGATCAGGTTATCCACTTTGTTGTGGGCTGCAAACATGGCTGCTTCCCAAACCTGTCCTTCCTGCTGCTCACCATCACCCATCAAGACATACACTAACCGGTCGTCATTGTTCATTTTCTTCGCAGTTGCTGCGCCGATACCAACAGAAAGACCTTGTCCCAGAGAACCGGAGGCAATGCGAATACCAGGAAGATGTTCATGGGTTGCCGGGTGTCCCTGAAGCCGGGAATTAAGTTTTCGAAAAGTAGCGAGCTCTTTAGCATCAAAATAGCCTGAACGGGCCAGCGTAGCATACCAGACAGGAGAGATGTGACCATTGGAAACGAAAAAAAGATCTTCTCCGATTCCATCCATATTAAAGGACGAATCGTGCTTCATTAAATGGAAATAAAGGGCCACGAAATATTCTGTACATCCCAATGATCCCCCCGGGTGCCCGGACTGGCAGGCATGGACCATTCGAACGATGTCTCTGCGAATTTGGGATGCGATAGTATTGAGTTTAGCAAGCGTTGAAGTCTGATTCATCAGGAGGTAATTTGGGTATACAATTTGGTGCGAAGATGCAGGAATTATTTTAGGATGGCAACCCCGATTACCAGAAAGTTACAACTAACCGCAGAGGCGCTAAGTCGCTATTTAACTTTGCGTCTTCGCGTCTTTGCGGTAAGAATTATTTCCCCTTCGAAGATTTTTTCGCAGTTTTCTTCACCGCCTTTTTTACAGTCGATTTGTTTACAGTCTTTTTGGCGATCGGTTTATTCACCGGCTTTTTTGGTGCTTCTTTTTTTAAAATCTGATCGGTGTGATTTTTGGTATCAACTTTACCAATAATTTCTTCAATTTTCCCCGATTCATCGATAATAAAAGTCGTCCGTAATGTCCCCATATAGGTTCTTCCATACATTGATTTCTCACCCCAGGTGCCATACTTTTCATGGAGCGTTTTATCCACATCGGCAAGCAGCGTAAAAGGAAGTTTTTGTTTTGTAATAAAATTACGGTGTGACTTTTCAGAATCGGTACTCACACCAATAACTTCATATCCCTGCTTTTGCAACAGCTTATAATTGTCCCGTAAATTGCACGACTGCGCCGTACAACCGGGTGTCTGATCTTTTGGATAGAAATAAAGCACAATTTTTTTGCCTTTGAAATCAGCCAGCTTTACAATGTTTCCATCCTGATCCGGGATTTTAAAGTCCGGGGCTTTTGATCCTGCTATTAATGCCATGCTATAATATTTTTTGTTTTAATACTTGTTTATTTCCTGCATTGTCGGTGATGATTAATTCCAGATCACCTTTGAATGGGGTGGATTTGTCTGATTTTTCTGACCACAACGTACTGCTCTTTGCATCGTAATGCATCAATACCCATTCACCATTTATATACGCCTCCATTTTGTCAATACCGGAGAGATCATCCCAAACTTTAAAACGAAGTGTCCGACTGTTGACGTAAAGGGTGCGAATGGAGGGTGGGGTGGAATCTTCCAGAATGCTGAACGAACCAAATTCGCGTGTATAAAATTTAAGCTGCCCGTTGGTCCAGGTGCCCCCATGATAGGCGTACCGGTTTTTCCCCAGGTGACGGTAAACGGCCAGACGACTCTTATCAGGATAGGAACCGGTTTGCTTAAGGGTGACGGCAATATGCTTATTTAGCGGAGTGCGCCAGTTTCCAATCGAAAATACTTCACCACTGTCGATTTTTACAGTGCGTGATGACTGAAAGTAAAGGGTGTCAAATAAGGCAAGGGGTGGGAACGAAATATCCATTGCATCACTATAAAAGGTGTATGGAATAGCAGGAGGAATTACTGCCTGAATGTTGGGAACAAACCTGTTTTCACCAACGATTATTGAATCTGGTATTTCATCACGCAGATCAAAAAGATACTCGGCGCGCAGCGTATTGAAGTAATCAGGTTCAACCTCCTTGACATCTCCTTTCACATAAACACGTGCAGTATTTGTTGCTTCATCCAGCGGTTGTGCAATTATCTGCAAAATATTTTCATCGATGTCATATTCGATTTCCTTCTTCGCAGGATTCAGGGTGCGTACTTCATCAATGATAGTAGACGGTGCCAATGTAAAATTGATGGTGCTCATGTTATTGTTGTCGTCGATCAACCTGATTTCAATGGTACTGTTTTTTGACTGATCGACATGCACAAATCCTTCTGTTGGAGAAGTTGAGTAGAAATCATTTTGATTACCATCATCAATATATAATTTATAAAAACGTTTACCAGAAGCCCGAAGGGCTTTAAAATTCATGACTGTTAAAATCGATCGGGTATCTTCCAGATCGAATTCCTTTAATGCTTGTTTAAAGACAAGTTGATTGTCCATATATACTTCAATGTGATTGATCCCGCATCGAAAGTAGTTGGCATTCAGTTTGTCATGGGCAAGCACTTCGATCCCAATTTTTCCGGAAGCAGGAATGGGATTATTGATCACATAATTTTTTCCCACACGATACGGATAGTATTCAAATCTTCCGAAACGATCGAATATCCTGGAGTTTTTATCCATCGTGCGCAAGGCGATCTTTTCTACAATAGGAGGCAGATTATCTGAGATCTCAGTAAAGCCATATAGCAAGGGATTAAGAATGGTATTGCCTTTTCGGATATCAAAATGAAGATGGGGCCCACCAGTTGAACCTGTATTGCCGGAGAGGGCAATGGTATCTCCCTGTTTAAACACGAATTGATTCTCTCTAAAGAACAGATCGATTTCAAATGTTTTTCTTCTGTACTGTTCACGCAAAACATATTCTCCAACATCACCTTTGAATTCCTTCAAGTGTGCATACAAGGTAGTGTTACCATCCGGATGGGTGAGGTACATCACATTACCGTATCCGGAACCACTCATGGTAACACGTGAAACATACCCGCTTTTAGATGCATGAACAGGATACCCTACTTCATTGTTGGTTCGGATATCAATCCCGGAATGAAAATGAGTGGCGCGTAATTCACCCATCGTTCCTGCTAATCCTCCCGGTTGGCCCGGTTTGATAGGGTAAATATATTGCTCCTCCGGTTGCTTCTCCAATGGTTCTGACCGTTGGGCCAGAACTGAAACAGAACACAGGAGCGATACAAAAAATACAGCCTTACTTAACTTCAAATTCCAATAGTTTTTCATCTTCTATAAATGCTGACAATGTATTGCCGATGGAAACAGCACTTACTCCTTTTGGAGTGCCTGTAAAAATTAAATCACCGGTACGCAGCGTAAAAAATTTTGATAAATAGGATATGATATAATTAAAATTGAACAACATCAAACTGGTGTTGCCCTTTTGTTTCAATACTTCATCAACGGTTAAACTGAAGTTGATATTATTTAACTCCTTAAAATCTGCAACCGGAATAAATTTGTTGCTGATGGGAGCAGACCCATTGAAGCCTTTGGCAATATCCCATGGCAATCCTTTTTCCTTTGCCTTTTGCTGGAGATCACGTGCCGTGAAATCAATTCCAATACCGATGGAATCGAAATACTTGTGAGCAAATTGCTCCTCAATGTTTTTTCCCTCCTTGCAGATTCTCAAAACCAGTTCCACCTCATGATGTACATCTTTTGAGAATTCGGGGTAGTAGAAAGGGGCATTATCCCGCAAAATGGCCGTATCCGGTTTTGAGAAAATAACGGGTTCATCCGGACGCTCATTGTTTAACTCCTCAATATGTTCAACATAATTTCTACCAATTGCAAAAATCCTCATAAACTTAGGTTTGGAATTACAAAGCTATTAACAATCCAAACGGTATTTGTATTTTTGACAAAAAATTTGATGTATGATTAAAAAATTCGGTGTTCTACTCATTACCATTCTGGTTTATCAAGGATGTGCTACGGTTCCTGTAACAGGCAGAAAACAAATGAGTTTAGTTTCAAATGAGGAGATAATCCCCATGGCAACACAACAATATAGTCAGGTATTGAAGGAAGGTAAACTCTCGACCAACCAGCAGCAGACTGCGCTTGTGAAAAGTGTGGGTGTGAAGATTCAAAAAGCCGTCGAAGAATATATGGCCAGCAAAGGCCTAAGCAGTGAATTAAGTGGATTCAATTGGGAATTTAATCTGCTGGATGATCCACAAACTGTCAATGCATGGTGTATGCCGGGGGGTAAAGTAGCTTTTTATACAGGCATCATGCCGATTTGTAAAGATGAAGCGGGTGTTGCTGTCGTAATGGGGCACGAAGTGGCACATGCGATTGCAAATCATGGTCGCGAACGAATGAGTCAGGGATTAGTGGCTGAATTTGGACTTTCTACAATCTCGGGTGCGATGGGGCAAAACCCGGGGTTGACCAACCAGATTTTTATGCAAGCCATTGGTATGGGAACACAAGTAGGGATGTTGAAATTCTCCCGGCAACATGAATCAGAAGCTGATAAAATCGGATTGATTTTTATGTCGATTGCAGGTTATGATCCCAATGAAGCTCCTAAATTCTGGGAACGCATGGCTGCCCAGTCAAACGGTGCTCCTCCGGAATGGTTAAGCACACACCCTTCCAATGAAACCAGGATTTCAGATTTGAAACGGGACATCCCTGAAGCGATGAAGTATTATAAGGGGAAATAGAGGATAGTTGCTCAAAGGTTGCCAGTCACCGGTTGCCTGTTGCCAGTTTATTTGGGTGTTGATCCATAATTTGGGTGATGAGTTATTAATTAGTTGACCATTGGAGCTATTAGACTCGCATCTCGCTAATCCTATATCTCAAATCGCAAATCATTTACTGCAACTTTAGAAAGTGTCGTATTGAGAGATCCAACATAAAACAATTCTTGAATACGGTACACTGGATTTCGACTCAACGAAAGAGCCACTGGCAACTGGTGACCGGCAACCGGTAACGACTAACTTACCAGCTTACGCTGATGTAATCCACATTCTTTGTTGGATGTTTCCCACCACCATCGACCACTGCGTTCGTCTTCGCCAGGTTGAACGGCCTGAGTACAAGGTGCGCAACCGATGCTTGGAAATCCTTTCTTATGCAAGGTGTTCACCGGAACATTATTTTGTACCACAAATTGCTCCAACTCATCTGAAGTCCAGTGGAGTAGGGGATTGTATTTGATCACCTGATAATTTTCATCCCATTCAACAATTGGTAAATCCTTACGGTACGCAGAATGCTCTGCACGTAAACCGGTAATCCAAACCTTCGCACCTTCCAATCCAACTTTAAAAGGTAATACCTTTCGTATGTTGCAACAGTTTTTACGATCCTCTTGTGAATCATAAAAGCAATTCAATCCCTTTTCATTTACCATCGTTTGAACATCGCCTGCATCCGGGAAATATACCTTGATATTGATCCCGTATTTTTTCTGGGTAAGAGAATGCAAATCATAGGTCTCTTGAAAAAGACGACCCGTATCAACAGTGAATATGGAGACCGGAATTTGGTTGGTAGCAATGATATGTGTCAATACCTGGGCTTCCTTACCCAATGCAGTAGAAAGCTTCACTGCATCCGGATATTTTTCCGAAATCCAGCGAAGTCCTTCTGCAGCGGAGAGGGTCGATAATGCTTCTTTCAGTGTGTTGAACGATTGGTTCATAGACTAACTTTTCTCAAATATATATACAAAAACTATAAACTCTATAAAATTAGTAGAGTATTAACTTAATATTTACCCATTTTGTTACATTTCTTTTCAAAAAGCTACATTTTGAAGTTTTTAAGCTTGATTTCAGTAAGCCGTCTTTTGGTATCCAGGGGGAAATCCCCCTTCATTATCCAATCATAATAGGAGGGTTCCTGTTCTAAAATTTGTGCAACCGACTTATTCCTGTGTTTCCCAAAATTGAAGACTTCAACCCCTTTTTGGTTGTACACCATCCTTCCGGCAAGATCCACCTGTTGTGAGGAGGAGAGTTTACCCAGGGCGTCCATGTCATTGATGATCGTACCAATCTTATTCCCTAATCCATCAGTAACATCTTGTCCTTCATAGCGGGTCACCTGTGCTTTTAATACTTCCATCGTAGCCTCTCTATCCACCTCTGCTGAATGGGCATTTTGCATTTCTTTATTTACATAAAATTTATAGGCTGCACCCAGAGTTCTTTTTTCCATAAAGTGAAAGATACGTTGAGCATCAATAATTTTCTTTCTCCGATAATCAAACTCGACATCCGCCCGTAAAAACTCTTCTACCAATAAGGGAACATCAAATTTTAGGACATTAAATCCCGAGAGATCGGCACCTTCTAAAAATTTCGCACACTCTTTTGCTATCTCTTTAAAGGTAGGTTTGTCTTTGACATCCTCATCTGATATTCCATGGATAGCAGTTGACTCCGGGGGGATGGGTATCGTAGGGTTAACTTTGTGAACTTTTCGAAGTGTTTCTCCACCCGGCATCATTTTGATCATTGCAATTTCTACAATCCGATCGTTGGCAATACTGATTCCGGTTGCTTCGAGATCGAAGAAACACAACGGGTTCTTAAGGTTTAATGTCATGAGTAAGGGATTTATCCTTTTATTTTTTGCGCTATTTTTTGATAACTGATGTTCCCGAAATTTCCTGAACTCATCATTACCAAATCATTTTCTACCCATTGCTTTTGGAGCAGACGTTCCTCCAATTTTTCAGCATCTGTAAAGATTTGAATAGATGTTCCAAAAACCTTTTCTAATACCACCTGTGTAAGAGGTTCAAGGTTTTTTGCTGCAACGGTTTTGGGGTTAAAATAGATCAGCACTTCATCCGCAGCAGTTGTTGTTCCCTTGTATTGCGGCAGATAATTTTGATTTAAACTACTATACGTATGCAACTCCAGGCATGCGGTAAGTTTTCGGTCCGGATGTAATTCCTTCATGGCCTTTACCGTTGCCCTGACTTTGGAGGGCGCATGTGCAAAATCTTTATAGAATGAACTGGAGGATGCTTCAGCAAGGAGTTCCAGCCGACCCTTGGTTCCGGTAAAACTGCCGATTGCTTCGTAAAATTGAGCAGTGGAAATACCAATTTTCTTTAACACTTCTTTGGCGCCATTAATATTTTGGAAATTATGGCTCCCAAATATTTTAATTGGAATTTTCTGGTCCCCATCCTTCAGGAATACCGATCCATTTTTTTGTCCGTGGGGATGGCTCTTGTAAGGAATACTTTGAATATCGACACGCTCTTTTTTCCCAATCATTAACACCATCGGGTCGGATTCATAGTAGATCAGCATGCCTCCTTTCGGTGTCTGGTCTCCCAGCAGATCAAACTGTTTCACATAATCTTCCTCATTCGGAAAAACATTTGCATGGTCCCAGGCCACACCAGTAATCAAGGCAATGTGATGATTGTAGCTTAAAAACTTTGGTGTTTGATCTATGGGGGAAGCAAAATATTCATCACCCTCGATAATGATGATAGGGGCATCTGAAATTTTTACAGCATTTTCAATTCCGTTGACCTGTGATCCAACTGCATAATCAAACTTCCGGTTGAAGTAGTTGAGTACATGGATTATAATGGCAGTTGTTGTGGTTTTTCCATGACTACCGGCTATTACAATACGTTGTTTGTCTTTCGAAAATTCGTAGATCAGTTCCGGAAAAGAATAGATTTTTAAATTAAGTTCCTGGGCTTTGAGTAGTTCAGGATTCTCTTTTTTGGCATGCATTCCCAGTACCACATAATCGACAGTTGTATCAATTTTATCAGGAAACCATCCCATTTCGGCAGGAAGAAGATTGTGTTCCGCTAACCGGGAACGGGAGGGTTCAAAAATATCATCATCAGATCCGGTGACCTGATGACCTGCTTTATGAAGGGCAATCGCCAGATTGTGCATCACGGAACCGCCGATGGCAATGAAATGGATTTTATCGGATTCGGGCATGGGAAATAGTTAGACTCAAAAATAGAAAATTGTACCTTTTATTCTTCAAACGAGCGGATTAATACTGGTAATCAAATTTAATTACGATTCGAAATGGCTACCTTTGCATAGGGTCGGTAAAATTTTTTATAACCCTTAATATTATCATTATTTTTTAGACTTTATTCACAAAGATTCCTGTTAACTAAATGTGAATAAGTTGTGGATAGTGCATCACCGTTACGTGTCTTCTATTTTATAGGTTTGTCGCCCAACGAAAAAGAAACACGTACAACAACCACTGTATGGAGAAAGAGAGGTCAACGTCATTGAGGTTAAGTAGCAAGTCCAACAAGTTAGTAGCGAGAGACATAGCGGATGGATTGGGTAAGTTACCTCCTCAGGCGCTTGATCTGGAGGAAGCTGTTCTGGGCGCCTTGATGCTGGAGAAGAATGCACTCAATGCCGTTGTGGAATTCTTAAAACCCGAACATTTTTATTCCGAACAGCATCAGACCATTTACGAAGCGATCATTGAGCTTTTTAAGGCTTCCGAGCCGGTAGATATGCGGACCGTTGTCGCCCAGCTTCGAAAGCTTGGAAAATTGGAGATTGTAGATGGTGCGTACAAGATTGCCGAGTTGACCTCAAAAGTTAGTTCGGGAGCTAATATTGAATACCACGCCCGGGTTATTATTGAGATGGCCATCAAAAGGGATTTGATCCATATAGCATCCAAGATCCATCATGATGCCTATGAAGACACAACGGATGTCTTTGAGTTGTTGGATAAAACCGAACAATCAATATTTGAAATTTCAGATTCGAGCTTGCGTAAGAATTACGATAACATGCGTAATCTAATGACGCGGGCAATTCAGGAATTACAGGTATTAAAAGATCATAAGGACGGCCTCACCGGCGTGCCCACTGGTTTCTCTGCACTTGACCGAATGACTTCGGGATGGCAAAAATCAGATTTAGTCATTATTGCTGCCCGTCCGGGTATGGGTAAAACGGCATTCGTGGTTTCAGCCATGCGCAATGCTGCGATTGACTTTAAAACACCGGTTGCCATTTTTTCACTGGAAATGGCCTCCGTTCAGCTGGTGAACAGAATGATTTCCGCGGAAGCGGAATTGGAAGGGGATAAAATCCGAAAAGGTAACCTGGCAGATTTTGAATGGCAGCAGTTGGTACACAAAACCAACAAACTTGCTACCGCACCAATTTTTATTGACGATACCCCAGCACTATCAATTCTTGAACTTCGTGCTAAGTGCAGAAGATTAAAAGCCGAACACAATATCCAATTGATCATCATTGACTACTTGCAATTAATGCGAGGCGATGCCGGAGGAAATCGTGAACAGGAAATCGCTTCCATCTCGCGTGCGCTAAAGGGAATCGCTAAGGAACTGGAAGTGCCTGTCCTCGCATTGTCTCAGTTGAGTCGTGGAGTTGAAACACGTGGTGGTGACAAACGACCGCAACTTTCTGACTTGCGTGAATCCGGTTCGATCGAGCAGGATGCCGATATTGTGATGTTTTTATACCGCCCTGAATATTATAAAATCACAGTGGATGAAGAAGGATTACCCACTCAGGGATTGGGTGAAGTAATCATCGCCAAGCATAGAAATGGTTCAACCGGAACAGCCAAACTTAAATTCATTGGAAAGTATACCAAGTTTGCTGATTTTGATGAACCACTCGCCAGTGACAATCCCTTTTCGGGTATGATTAAATTGGGCAGCCGAATGAATACGCCCGGAACCCCGCCACCGGCCTCACTTGATCCGGGAATAGATGATGAAACACCGTTCTAATTTTCGCTTGTCTACCGGTAACCGGCAAACCGGGAACGGGTAACTGATCAATTAATTTTTCAGACACATTTCAGGACTCTCGCAACCGAAATCTATTGGATGACAGGTATGTCTTGTACCTGCTTTTTTGTATTTTGTATCCATGCAGGCACTCGTATTAACCGCACCAGGAAAAGTTGAAATTAAGGATATTCCGATCCCAATACCCGGACCCAATGAGGTGTTGGTAAAGATAAAAGCTGCAGCACTCAATCGGCGTGATCAGTGGATTCGTGAAGGGAAGTATCCCGATATTAAAGTTGGGGCCGTACTGGGTTCAGATGGTTGTGGTATCGTAGAAAAAGTGGCTGATGAAATTAATGAACCCTGGATCGGTCAGGAAGTAATCATCAACCCAAATATCGATTGGGGCGATGATCCTGAAGTACAATCCAGAAAATACCATGTATTGGGAATGCCTTCAAATGGAACATTGTGCGAGTATCTCGTAGTAAATGTTGACCGGTTACATCATAAACCAACCCATTTAAGCTTTACCCAGGCAGCCGCACTACCGATGGGTGGATTGACCGCCTACCGGGCACTCTTTAGAAAAGGGCATTTAAAACCAGGTCAGAATGTATTAATATCCGGATTTGGAGGTGGTGTTGCTCAATTTGCCTTTCTTTTTGCCATCGCTTCGGATGCAATTGTATATGTTTCTACTGGTAGTGATGAAAAAGTGAATCGAGCACTTTCACTAGGTGCTATCGGTGGGTACAATTACAAAAAAGAGAGTGCTTTTAAAGACATTTGGAAAACGAAAGGTGGATTTGACCTGGTGGTAGATAGCGCAGGGGGGGATCAACTCAACAGCTATATAAAGATCATGCGACCTGCCGGGAGAATTGTTTTTTATGGGGCCACCAATGGCCTGCCATCAAACATCGATTTGTATCGCATGTTTTGGAATCAATTGACGCTACAAGGTTCAACCATGGGAAATGATACAGAATTCCTCGAGATGTTAAATTTTGTTTCAGAAAAGAAGATTGAACCCCTTATCGATTCTGTAAATGTGTTTGGTGATGTAATTGGCTGCTTTGATAGTATTACCGACAAAAGCAGGATCGGAAAAATGGTAATTAACATTTCATAGCTGTAACACCTTTCGCAACCGGTGTCTGTTTGTGCCAAATAATTTCTCATTCACCGATAAAATTCTGATTTCAGCATGATTTCGTTATAATTTTTTAAACTTCAGTCGTTACTTGCGAACTTAAAAGGTTATATGATTCGGATTTTTGTGACTGTAAGCATCGGTATTCTTTTGTCTTGTTCAAAAGATCCTGAACCTGTTGATTGTAGCAAAAGCGAATTGATGGCAGACCTGATTCTGGTGGAATCAGCATCTGGTTGCGGCGTGGCGGATGGTCGTATTGAAATTAATGCTAAGGGTGGATTGGGTCCGTATCAATATGCGATGATAGATAAGTCCTTTCAATCTACTGGAGACTTCACCATGCTGATGCCCGGTATTTACTCCTTCCTGATCCGGGACAAGAATCAGTGCGAAGTGGTACTTTCAAATATTACATTGATGGCAACCGATATTTCCTTCACCGCTGAGATCGTAGAAAATACAAAATGTGTAGGGGGGAATGGAATGATCACAATTAATATGTCTGGGGGGGGTGCCACCCTATCAATATAAAATAGGAACGCAACCATTTGATGTTAGCAATTCTTTTTCTGAACTGGAGACCGGCAATTATCTGGTTACCGTCAAGGATGATGCTGCATGCATTACTGAATTCAATATCACGGTTGGACAAAGTGCGACAAACACCAGTTGGGATAGTGAGATTTTGCCCATTATTCAGAATTCATGTGCAACAACCGGTTGTCATAATGGTGTAGCACGAACCGATTTACGGATCTATGCCAATGCGAAGGCGAATGCGACATTAATCAAAACCTATACACAGAATGGTTATATGCCATTTGAAGGTACCATTACCGCTGGCGAAAAAGAAAAAATAGCATGTTGGGTGGATGAAGGAGCACTTAATAATTAACGGATTGCTGATTTTTTTTGATTTCTGATTCGACCGAAGGTAGCTGGATGGGATTGAGATTATATTCCAGATTCGAAATCAGAAATTAATTAATTAGTAAATTCGTAAGGAGTGTCTGCAATTCCCGCTGAGTTTTGAAATCTCCCTGATCCAAACTCACCTGGATTCCTTTTTTAAGAATTTCAATTGCCTTTTCAGTATTGCCCAGTTCGGAATAGAGCAAGCCCGCATGATAATACACGGGGACATATAAATCATGGTTTTGAAGGAGTTTGTCAAAATAATACTTGGCCTGATCCGAATTTTCCTTCTGATACTCCAGTCCAAGTGCGTAGAGATTGAACGGATCAGCAGGATCTTCTTTCAAAAATTGCTTCAAAAGTTTAATTCTATCCTGATTTGTCATTTTTTTTGCCTTTTTCAGAATTCGGATTTCGGAATTTATCGTTTATCTTGAGCCGGATTTGTGAAATCAGTGAGGATTTAAATTATATTCAAAGATGAAGATTTTAGTTTGTATTAGCCATGTTCCCGACACGACGTCAAAAATCAATTTTGTGGACAATAATACAAAGTTCGATACCACTGGTGTTCAGTTTATTATTGGACCCTATGATGATTATGCATTAGCGCGTGCCATCGAATTAAAGGAGTCGCTGCAGGCCACCGTCACCGTATTAAATGTGGGACTCGCTGAAACAGAACCCACCATTCGAAAAGCGCTGGCCATTGGAGCAGACGATGCGATCCGGGTAAATGCAGATCCAACGGATTCTTTTTTTGTAGCTAAACAAATTGCTGCCAACGCAGCTGGGTATGATATCATTTTAATGGGCCGGGAGTCCATCGACTTTAATAGCGGTGTCGTACATGGGATGGTCGGTGAACTGTTAGGAATGCCATCTGTTTCCCCGGTAATGAAATTGGAGATCGAGGGAACCGTTGCTAAAATGGCCCGGGAGATTGAAGGCGGTAAGGAATATTTGGAGCTTGAACTTCCTTTTGTAGCCGGATGCCAGGAGCCAATTGCCGAATGGAAAATTCCGAACATGCGTGGGATTATGTCTGCCCGAACAAAACCTTTGAATGTGGTTGAGCCAACAGCTGCTGAGGGTGGGGTATCAACCAAGACATTTGAATTGCCCCCTCAAAAAAGCGGAGTCAGGATGATTGATGCCGAAAATGTTGGTGAGTTAGTTACTTTATTGAAGAACGAAGCAAAAGTATTATAATTAAAGGATTTCAACAGAGATATGGCCATATTAGTATTTGTAGAAAGCGCGGAAGGGAAAATAAAAAAATCAAGTTTAGAGGCTGTGGTGTATGCACATGCCATGAATGAAGAGGTCACCGCAATTGCGATGGGAACGATTGATGCTGGTGAACTTGCTCACCTTGGACAATACGGAGCTAAAAAAGTATTGCATGTATCCGATGCACGGCTGGATCAGGGGATAATTAAAGCGTATGCAAGTGCTCTGGAAAAAGCAATGGCTGCTGAGAACGCCGAAATTCTGGTGTTGGCAAATTCATCGCTGGGTACGCCAGTAGCTGCCCGCGTCGCGGCAAAGGTTGGTGCGGGGTTGGTTTCTAATGTTGTTGAACTTCCGGACACCTCCAATGGGTTTGTAGTGAAGCGTAGTATCTACACAGGCAAAGCTTTTGCACAAGCATCCATTACCAGTTCGAAAAAAATATTAGCGTTGAAAAAGAATGCTGCAGAAGCAAAAGTAGTAGGAGCAGATGTTGCACCAACGCCTTTTGATGCCGCGCTAACAGAGGCAGATTTTACAACAAAGATTACCAAGCAGGAAAAAGCTACCGGTGAGGTGTTACTTCCGGAGGCAGAAATTGTCGTTTCAGGAGGTCGTGGAATGAAAGGTGCAGAACATTGGGGCATTTTAGAGGATCTTGCAAAGGAACTGGGAGCTGCCACCGGATGCAGTAAACCGGTGTCCGATATAGGATGGAGACCACACCACGAACACGTAGGACAAACTGGAGTAAAAGTAAGTCCGCAATTGTATATTGCTGTCGGAATATCAGGTGCCATCCAACACCTGGCCGGTGTTAACTCATCGAAATGCATTGTGGTGATTAATAAAGATCCGGAGGCACCATTTTTTAAAGCAGCCGATTATGGAATTGTGGGAGACGCTTTCGAAGTGATCCCAAAATTGACTGAGGCGATAAAAGCAGCGAAGTAATTGTGAAGAAAATTAAACTGGAAATACTGGGGTTATCATCGAGTCAATCACAAACGGGCTCTTTTGCATTGGTGTTGGGAGAAACTGAAGGGAACCGAAGATTACCTATTATTATTGGGATGTTTGAAGCCCAGGCCATTGCCATTGAGATCGAAAAGATTATCCCCAATCGGCCAATGACGCATGATTTATTTAAGTCATTTGCCAATAGTTTCCATTTTACGGTTGAGGAAATTGTAATTTCTGATCTTAAGGAAGGTGTCTTCTTTGCGAAAATTGTTTGCTCAGATGGATTGAACAAACTGGAAGTAGATGCCCGGCCATCCGATGCAATCGCCATTGGTTTGCGATTTGACTGCCCGATTTTTACCTACGAAACTATTTTAGCTGAGGCAGGTATTGTACTGACTGATGAAACGGAGGACGATACCTTTGAATCGAAGAAGGAAGTAAAACCGAAAGGTAAAAAGGAGCCTGCAAAAAAAGATGATCTGAAAAATTATTCAATGGAACGTTTAAATGAAATTCTAAAGGAAGCCATTGAAAAGGAGGACTATGAACGTGCTGCCATGATTCGTGATGAATTAAGCAAGCGTAATTAATAAAGGTTCATCAAAGCATTTAAATTTTCTGAATGGATTATCTACGCGGATTTGGGGGATTGCTATTTATCATTGCCGTTGCATTTCTCCTTTCAGGAAATCGTAAAGCAATTGATTGGCGTCTGGTAGTTATTGGGCTGATAATTCAAATATCCATAGGTCTTTTTATTGCAAAAGTTGAATTCGCACAAAATGTTTTTTCGTATCTCAGCGATAAATTTGTAGTGTTTCTTGGGTTTGCTGCCAAGGGTGCAGAATTTTTAATAGGTGATTTAGCAAAGAATAGTGAGGGTAATCCGAATGCCAGACATGGACTGGGTTTCTTGTTTGCTTTCCAGGCATTACCAACCGTAATTTTTTTCTCTTCCGTTACGGCTGGATTATATTACCTGGGAGTATTGCAAAAGATTGTTTATGGATTTGCCTGGGTAATGGCTAAAACTATGCGCCTTTCAGGAGCAGAGAGTTTATCTGCAGCCGCGAATGTTTTTATGGGCCAGACAGAAGCTCCGCTATTGGTCAAGCCCTTTATTATGGGCATGACAAAATCCGAACTTCATTGTTTGATGACAGGCGGGATGGCGACTATTGCGGGGTCGGTATTGGGTGCCTATGTAGCCTTTTTAGGGGGTGGAAATCCGGCAGATCAGGCAAAGTTCGCTACCTATTTATTGAGTGCTTCCATTATGAATGCTCCTGCAGCCATTGTGCTGTCGAAATTATTCATGCCGGAATCAGATCCTGAAAAAATTGATCGCAACTTAACGGTAAGCAAAGATCATGTTGGTGTTAACCTGGTGGATGCGCTGGCTACTGGCGCTTCGGACGGACTTAAATTGGCACTGAATATTGGGGCCATGTTGCTGGCGTTCATTGCTATAATTTACGCCATAAATTGGATTTTGGTCGATTTCATCGGTGCCTTTACGGGGCTTAACCAATTTGTAGTAGAAAGCACCGGCGGTGCCTTTAATGGTTTTTCATTACAATATATTCTGGGTCAGATTTTCCGCGTATTTGCTTTTTGTATGGGGGTACCCTGGGACGAAACCATTTTAGTAGGAAGTTTATTGGGGCAAAAAATGGTCCTCAATGAATTTGTAGCCTATCTCGATTTGTCCAGCATGAAAGCCGCTGGTGCCCTGAGTGAAAAATCCTTGCGGATTGCAACGTATGCATTGTGTGGCTTTGCTAATTTCAGTTCGATTGCTATTCAAATTGGTGGCATTGGTGGAATGGCTCCAAACCGGCAGGGAGATCTTTCCAAACTTGGTCTCCGGGCGATGCTGGCAGCAACCCTGGCAACCATGATGACCGCCACGATAGCAGGTGCATTATTTGATTAAGATAATGAATAAGAAAGATTCGTTACTACTGAATCATTTGGGTCAGTTTGTTTCTGATCACAAAAAGGAATTAATCGAGACTGTATTGCAATCACGAACCCGACACATTACAGTAGTACTCGAGGACATCCACAAATCCCATAATGCAAGCGCGGCCATTCGCACGTGTGAATGTTTTGGCATTCAGGATATCCATATTGTTGAATCCAAAACCCCTTATGAAATTAACCCTTATGTTTTGAAGGGTGCCAAACAGTGGGTAAACATTAATACGTATCCCCCTCAAAGGGTTCCACCCTGGCACGAAAAGCTAAGAGCGGAGGGATATAAAATTTATGCGACTGCCCTGACGGGGAATTGCACCTCCATTCATGAGATTGATATTACTGAAAAATTTGCAGTTGTTTTTGGAAATGAGCTGGAAGGTGTATCCCCGGAAACGTTACAAATGGCGGATGCAAGGGTGACTATTCCAATGATGGGATTTACGGAGAGTTTAAATATATCTGCAAGTGTTGCCATTTGTTTGAATACCTGGATAACCAAAATGCTGGCGATGCGTTTAGAAGTAGGTCTGTCAAAGGAAGAAATGGATAAAATCAAACTAGACTGGTTTCGGACGATTGTAAAAAGATCGGATTTAATTGAAACCGAATTTCTACGTTCAATTCACTAGCTTTACGCCTAATCGTCTGGTATGCGTTGGCTTTTTAGAGTATTTCTGTATGGGGTGAGTGCGGTAGTATTGGTACTGGTGGGAACCAATTTACAAATCGTCCTCAGTACAAGAAATAGTGTTTATGCACCAGGGGAGCAGCCCGAAACCTATCCCATTGCTATTATTCTGGGGACCAGCAATAAGACCTCCGATGGAGAACCTAATCAATTTTTTGAAAATAGAATTGAAACAGCAGCAGCGCTTTATAAGGAAGGCAAAGTTTCCCACATCATCGTTAGTGGCGATAATCGATCGAAGTATTACAATGAACCCAAATTGATGCAAAAAGCATTATTGGATCAGGGTGTTCCTGCTGATGTTATTACCATGGATTACGCAGGCTTGCGTACCCTTGATTCTATCGTTCGGGGAAAAGAAATTTTTGGCCAGGGTAAAATGACCATCATCACCCAAACTTTTCATGGATACAGGGCCTTGTTTATCAGTCGATATTATGGAATTGATGCCATGGTGGTGGCCGCTCCTGATCCGGATGATCGTCTTTTTATTATGGTAAAACTCAGGGAGTACTTTGCCCGTACAAAGGCGTGGCTGGATTTGTATATTTTAAAAACCAGCCCACAACACCTGGGGGATAAAGAGCAACTGAATAATCAACCATTAATAGATAACGATTGATTTTTCAAAGAATTTTGTACATACTTTTATAGAAACTTATTTGTGAATTTGAAGTTAATATTTTTACTTTTTATTACGTTCGGTGTATTGCTGCCAACTAGTGGCGTGGCCCAGGTAACAGAAATAAAGGGAAAAGTTATTGATGCGAATTCTGGCGATCCGCTTCCCTTTGTAAATGTAATTTTTAAGGGATCGCTGTTTGGTACAACCACTGATTTTGACGGGAACTATTCACTTTCTTCCAATGATCCAACGGATACACTATTTGTATCTTACATCGGATATGTTTCCAAATACAAACTGATTCAAAAGGGAGTCAAACAAGTCATTAATTTTCAATTGGTGGAGGATATTCAAAACTTGCAGGAGGTGGTTGTGCTGGCAGGGGAGAACCCGGCGTATAAGGTGTTGCGGAATGTTATTGGCAATAAGGATATCAATGATAAAAAGCAATTAACAGCATATGAGTACGATACGTATTCTAAAATTGAAATTGACATTGATAACATCTCGGATAAATTCAGGGAGAAAAAGATAATGAAGAAGATCACGCAAGTACTGGACAGCGTGGAACGAATAGCCGGTGAAGATGGAAAACCTATTTTGCCGATCTTTATTTCAGAGACCATATCAAAAATTTATTATCGAACCAGTCCGCAATTAAAAACCGAACGCATTTTAAAAACCAGGATTAATGGAGTGGGTGTAGATGATGGCACGACCTTTATTACGCAGGTGGTCGGTTCATCTTTTCAGGAATATAATTTTTATCAAAACTGGTTAAATATTGTCAGCAAAGATTTCGTTTCACCGATTGCAGATGGATGGAAAATTTATTACGAGTATGACCTGACCGATAGCCTGTATATTGGCAAGGATTATTGTTATCGGCTCGACTTCTTTCCCAAAAGTCCGCAAGACCTCGCGTTCACCGGAACGATGTGGATCACCAAAAAGGAATATGCACTTAAACAAATTGATGTGACCGTCCCCAAAACGGCAAACTTAAATTTTATAGAAAAGATCAAGATTCAACAAGAACTGGGACCAACGGAAGCCGGTGCCTGGATTCCTGTTAAAAACCGGGTGTTGATCGATATTGGTGAGATCAATGATAAGATGGGTGGAATCCTCGGTAAATTCTATACATCAAATCAAAACGTGGTAGTCAATGAACCGAAGGATCCAAAATTTTATGAGCGACCGGTCGTACTTGCAGAAGACACGAAGGCTAAACAAAAGGACGACGAATATTGGGATAATATCCGACATGAGCCATTGTCAGAAACTGAAAAGAGCGTCTATCAGATGATTGATACACTCCAGAATATTCCAGTTATTAAAACGTATACCGATATCATTAAAATCGTTGTTAATGGATATCAAAAAGTAGGGAAAATTGAATTGGGCCCCTACAGTACAATTCTGGCATTAAACGACATTGAAGGATTTCGTGCACAGCTGGGATTCCGGACCACCAGTGATCTTAATCCCAACTGGGTCTTTGGTGGCCAGCTCGCCTACGGATTCAAAGATGAACGATTTAAATATTCAGCGTCCATCACCAACATCATGTCACGGGAGAAATGGACGACGTTAACACTCAAACACCGGCATGATCTGGGACGAATTGGAATTGATGAGGAAGCACTCTCTCAAAATTATTTCTTTTTAGCGGCCCAACGATTTGGTCAGATCCGAAGAGGAAATTACTACAACGATACCCGGCTCGATTTCCGTCGCGAATTTTTTAAGGGATTTACCCAACGGGTAGTGCTACGCTACAATACATTTGATCCTGCCTTTTCATTCGGATATTATGAAACGGTTAATGATCAAACTTCAGAAATATTAGACCGGTTCCAAACTGCTGAAATCATTTTTGAAACACGATTTGCCCGCGATGAACTTTTTATCCAAACGGATAACGATCGGATAAGCCTCGGAACAACCAAATGGCCAGTAATCAGCTTTCAATACACACGGGGGATCAAGGGAATTTTAGATAGTGATTTTAACTATGATAAGATCGGCCTTTCCTTTCAGAAAAAAATGAAACTAAGTTTTCTGGGAACAGCAGATGTGACCATTGCCGGTGAGTATACCTTTGATCCATTGCCGTATCCACTGTTGTCGCTCCATTTGGGAAACCAGACATTTGTCTATACTACAGCAACATATAATTTGATGAACTATGGTGAATTTGTGAGTGATCGTTATGCCACCCTAAAAGTACAACACCACTTTGAAGGATTCTTTTTGAATCGTATCCCGCTTTTGAAAAAGTTGAAGTGGAGACTATTAGCAACCGGTAATGTTTTAATGGGGGGGATGACCCAATCAAACCAGTCCTTAATTTCAGAGGTTGGACCGGATGGTGTTACACCTACCATTCCAGTAGAACCTTTTCGATCAAACACGCCGTATGTGGAAGTTGGGTACGGAGTTGAAAATATTTTTAAATTTCTCCGGGTGGATTTTGTTCACCGGCTCACGTATCGTGAACTGGATCCGGATTCAAGGGTCATTACTCCAATTCGAAAGTTTGGAATATTTGTCAGTGCACAGATTGTACTCTAATTCCTACGATCAATACTATAATTAGTGCATATTTGTGCCTTATTTTAATTCGAAAGGCATTTTTGCAATGGATATTAATATTACACTTCCGGACGGAATCATAAAACAATACCCATCTGGAGTTAGCGGGCTTGAAATTGCCCAAAGTATTAGCGAAGGGTTGGCCAGGGTATCGCTGGCCATTGAAGTAGATGGCGTCGTGTGGGATCTTGCTCGTCCGATTAACAAAGATGCCGCTATCAAAATCTTAACGTGGAATGATTCTGCTGGTAAAAATACCTTCTGGCATTCTTCAGCTCACCTGTTAGCAGAGGCACTGGAATCGCTCTATCCTGGGGTAAAATTTGGAATTGGCCCTCCCATTGAACACGGCTTTTACTACGATATTGATCTGGGTGACCAGCCTTTTGGTGAACAGGAGCTATTGGCCGTAGAGAAGAA
Source organism: uncultured Cytophagales bacterium (assembly GCA_942491425.1). Lineage (GTDB taxonomy): Bacteria > Bacteroidota > Bacteroidia > Cytophagales > Cyclobacteriaceae > JBGTGG01. Next base: position 9,558 of record CALOAV010000086.1, on the reverse strand, counting down.
AATGGTAGAACTTGCCAAAGAAGGAAATCGCTATGAGCGCAGCGAAGTTTCCAAAGCTGATGCACTGGCCTATTTTAAAGAAAAGGATGACGAATATAAAATCGAGCTGATCAACGATTTGACAGACGGTGAGATCACGTTTTACAAACAAGGCAATTTTACAGATTTGTGCAGGGGGCCGCATCTTCCCAATACCGGTTTTATCAAAGCAGTAAAGCTTTTAAATGTTGCAGGTGCGTATTGGCGCGGGAATGAGAATAACAAAATGCTTACCCGCATTTATGGGATAACGTTTCCGAAACAGAAAGAACTAACTGAATATTTACATGTCCTGGAAGAAGCTAAGAAACGGGATCACCGGAAGCTTGGCAAAGAGTTGGAGTTGTTTGCCTTTTCAGAAAAGGTGGGGATGGGACTACCATTATGGCTACCCAAAGGGACCATTTTACGTGAACGTCTTGAACAATTTATGCGGAAAGCGCAGATCAAAGCCGGCTATGATCCGGTAGTGACTCCACATATCGGAAGTAAGCAGTTGTATGTGACTTCCGGCCATTATGAAAAGTACGGTAAGGATTCATTTCAACCCATCCATACACCGGATGAGGGGGAGGAGTTCTTGCTGAAGCCGATGAATTGTCCGCATCATTGTGAAATCTATAAAACCAAACCACGGTCGTACCGGGATTTGCCAATTCGCTTTGCAGAGTTTGGAACAGTCTACCGCTATGAGCAAAGCGGCGAACTCCATGGCCTGACTCGCGTGCGGGGGTTTACACAGGATGATGCGCATATTTTCTGTCGTCCGGATCAAGTAAAAGAGGAGTTTATTAAAGTCATCGATCTGGTCTTCCATGTTTTTAACTCGCTTGGGTTTGAGAATTATACGGCACAGGTTTCATTGCGTGATCCGGCCAATAAAGAGAAATACATTGGCGAGGATCATTTATGGGATCGGGCTGAGAAGGAGATTCAGGAGGCCGCAGATGAAAGAGGGTTGAATACTGTAACGGAAATAGGAGAAGCAGCATTTTATGGCCCCAAACTGGATTTTATGGTCAAGGATGCACTGGGCCGTAGCTGGCAACTGGGAACCATACAGGTGGATTACCAGCTACCTCAACGTTTTGAGCTGGAATATGTGGGTTCCGATAACCAAAAACACCGGCCCGTAATGATTCACCGGGCACCTTTTGGTTCTTTGGAACGATTTGTTGCTGTTCTTATCGAACATTGCGCCGGAAACTTCCCATTATGGCTGGCACCGGATCAAATTGCAGTTTTACCAATTTCAGAACGATTCAATGAGTACGCACAAATGGTCTTTGATAGCCTTAAAGAACAGGATATCAGAGGGTTACTTGATGATCGGGATGAAAAAATCGGCAGGAAGATTCGGGATGCAGAAACCAAAAAGATACCTTTTATGCTGATTGTAGGCGAAAAGGAAGTGGCCGAAAGGCGGGTTTCGGTCCGAAAGCATAGTCACGGTGACCAGGGAAGTGTTTCGCTCGATGAGTTTATTGCCAATTTTGTAAAGGAATCCGCTTCCCCAATTTGATCTGCAAATTTTGAAAGAATAAAAATATCGCGATATTTGCAGCCTGTTTGTAAAATTTAAACAAAAAAGAGTATCAAGCCAGTAAACAAAAGACCTTTTAGAAGGGGGCCACACAGAGAGGAGGAACCCTACAAGGTCAACGAAAGGATTACCGCACAAAGAGTAAGGGTCGTAGGGGACAATGTTACCGTTGACGTATACCCGATTCAGCAAGCAATTAAGATTGCGCAAGATCAGGGACTTGATCTGGTTGAAATATCTCCTAACGCAGATCCTCCGGTTTGTAAAGTGGTAGACTACTCAAAGTTTAAATACGAACAGAAAAAGAAGCAAAAAGAGATCAAATCACGTACCCAAAAGGTAGTGATTAAGGAAATTCGGTTTGGTCCGAATACCGAGGAGCATGATTTCAACTTTAAGGTGAAACACTCCACAAACTTTTTGCAGGAAGGTTCGAAAGTAAAGGCAACCGTTCGTTTTTATGGCCGGTCCATTGTTTTTAAGGAGCGTGGTGAAATTTTATTGTTACGTTTTGCACAAGCACTTGAAGACTTCGGAAAAGTAGAGCAGATGCCCAAACTGGAAGGAAAAAGGATGTCTATTTTGTTGACACCGAAAGCAGTGACAAAAAAGTAAATAAATTAACAGTAGATAAAATGCCTAAAATTAAAACGAAGTCTGGGGCTAAAAAGCGATTCAAAGTTACCGGTACCGGTAAAATTGTTCGCAAAAAGGCCTTCAAAAGTCATATTTTGACTAAAAAAGGGACCAAGCAAAAGAGGAGATTAGGGCAGAAGACTATTGTTCGCGCCGAAGATGTGAACAATATCGCGCCAATGATTCCTTATCTTTTATAATGGTTTAATGTTTAACCCGGTTTTTGGCAACTAAGATCCCGAAAGGGGGCGCCACCGACCAAAAAATGAATTAAAATGCCTAGATCAGTAAACAGTGTCGCTTCCAGAGAGAAGCGGAAAAAAATCTTGAAACTTGCCAAAGGATACTTTGGAAGAAGAAAGAACGTATGGACAGTTGCGAAAAATGCTGTCGAAAAAGGATTAGTGTATGCTTACCGCGACCGTAAGCAAAAGAAAAGAGAGTTTAGAGCAATTTGGATACAGCGTATTAATGCTGGTGCCAGACTTCATGGAATGAGTTATTCCGAATTAATGGGCAAGCTTAAAAAGTCAGAAATTGAGCTTAACCGGAAGGTTCTAGCTGACCTGGCGATGAATCATCCCGAGGCTTTTGAGGCCATTGTTTCAAAGGTTAAATAGGATTTGACTATAAGATTAAAAGGGGCCGAGGCCCCTTTTTTGTTTTTATGGGATTTTGACTAATTTAACGGGGATTTTTTAAATGTATTGGCGATATCTTACTTTTTTAACTTTTTAGTTGTGCGTTGCATTTTGATCCATCAATTCATTAAATTTCATTTTTTAGACGATTTAGAATGGTAGAGGAACCCTATCGTCAAGATGAAACCGCTCAACTCGCGGATACGCTGGTAGAGATACATCCTAATTTGGATAATCCCTTTCCGGGATTGCGTCCATTTACGGTAGAGGAATGTCATTTGTTTTTTGGAAGAGAAGGGCAGGTAGATGATATGCTGGTGAAAATGGCGCAGCATCGATTCGTAGCCGTTATGGGGCATTCGGGTAGCGGAAAGTCATCGCTGATGTATTGTGGAATGTTGCCCGTTCTGTTTGGCGGATTTATTACAGAAAGCGGACCACACTGGCATGTAATCTCTACACGACCGGGCGCTTCCCCGATCGATAGTTTATGTAATTCCATCATTGAATTTCTAATAGAGAATAATCGGATCGATGAATCTGAAAAAGCAATTCATAAGGCCATCATAAATTCGGTCCTGCGTAGTGGTCCGGATGGATTAATCGAAATCAGTAGATATCTTCAGCAAGAGAAAAATGATAATGTTTTTTTTCTGGTCGATCAGTTCGAAGAAATCTTTCGTCATTTTGATAGTGGTAAAGAAGGCGCCATTGATGATGCACAACTATATGTGAACTTGATTCTGAATGCTGTTAACCAGACAAAAATTCCGGCGTATGTCTCGATCACCATGCGTTCGGATTTTATGGGAAACTGCTCTTCGTTCAGCGGGTTAACCGAGCTAATCAATTCGAGTAACTACCTGGTTCCGCAAATGACGCGCGAGCAGAAAAAAATGGTTATCGAAGGACCGGTAGCGGTTTCCGGTGGAAAAATCTCTAAACGGCTAGTCAAAAAATTATTAAGTGATATTGGTAACAATCAGGATCAGTTACCGATTCTCCAACATGCACTCATGCGAACATGGGAATTCTGGTTGAACAACCGGGAGGTAGGGGAACCTATGGACATTCGTCATTACAATGCGATTGGTAAAATCAGCCAGGCATTGTCGCAACACGCAAATGAAACCTACGATGAGCTTTCCAGCCGGGATAAAGGGATAGCGGAAGTACTTTTTAAGAGCATCACAGAAAAGAATCAGGAAAATAAAGGAATGCGCAGGCCTTGTCGGCTCGCGTTGGTAGCGGAACTGGCGGAAGCCAGTGAAGAGGATGTGATGAATGTTGTGGAACATTTCAGAATGACGGGTAGATCGTTTCTGATGCCATCCACCAATGTTCCGCTTGAATCAAATACCATGATCGAGCTTTCACACGAAAGTTTGATGCGCATCTGGAACCGCCTGGACGATTGGGTCGAAGATGAGTTTGAATCGGTAACGATGTACAAACGTCTTTCGGAAGCGGCCTCCATGTATCAGATTGGTAAAACGGGATTATGGCGACCACCGGATTTGCAACTCGCCTTAAACTGGCAAAAGAAGCAAAAGCCAACCCGCGCCTGGGCACAACGCTATGATGAAGCCTTTGAACGGGCAGTCGTATTTCTGGATACCAGCCGGATTACCTATGAGGCCGAGTTAAAGAATCAGGAGATGATGCAAAAACGTGTCTTACGAAGGACACGGATCACCGCCATCATCTTAGGGATAGCCTTTTTGGTTGCGATTGGATTTTTCGTATTCGCCTACCTGCAGATGCTACAAGCACAAACAGCAAAAGCGGATGCAGAAAGGCAGGAAGGAATAGCCATTGCGCAAAGGGAAATCGCGGACCGGGAAAAAGAAATTGCTGATAGCCTTCGACAGGTTGCTGATAAGAATAGTGCGGAATTGCGGAAAGCGTATGATGAATTGAGAGAATCACAAGATCAACTCGCACATCACTTGCACAAACCAGATTAGCAAGGGATGAAGCGGACCGGAATAGAGTATTAGCAAACCTCCAGCGTGATACCGCTATTGCAGAAACGGCGCGTGCAAATGAAAATTACATCCAGGCTGTCGAGAATTACAACAAGTTCAACCGACAGTATATGCTAACCATAGCGCAAACCCTGGCTACCAAATCCGTACAGGAAGATGACGATGCTAAGTTAGCAGGTTTGCTAGCCATGCAGGGTTTTCATTTTCACCGACGGTATGAAGGAAAGAAATATGATCCGTATATCTACCGTGGTTTATATTATTCATTAACGAAACTTCAGGGACCTACTTACAATGCCATAAAAGTACCAGGTGTTAATAAAAATAGAATGAATTCTTTGGTGCTATCCTCTAATTCGAATACACTCTATGCTTCAGGAACCGACGGCCGGATTTTTAGCGGTGATTTTACTAATCTCAAAGCCGCGGCTACCAATATCCAAAACCCGTATCCCAATAAAGTAATCGCATTAAGCAAGGATGAAAATTATCTGGTGAATGGATCAGACTCTTCCTTTGTTCAGATCTATAATTTAAAATCACCAAACCAAAAACCGGTTATCGTCAGCGGTTTTAAAGGAGCAACCAATGATATCGAATTCCTGCCAGGTGGCACCAACTTTATTGTTTCCAGCGGTGATCATCTGGGTGCATCGTATCAGGTAACCGAAGTAAATCAACTTACTGGTAGTAAAAAACTGATAGCCACCTTACCGTATGAACTAAAAACCTTAAGCATAAGTCCGGACGGTAAGATGCTGGCCGGGGGTGCATGGACCGGGCAAATTATTCTGATCGATTTGACTACCAATAAACATTCTGTACTTATTGAAGAAAAGGCGCCGCAGCGAATTTTAGCCGTTAAGTTTAGTCCGGATGGAACAACGCTGGCGTATGGAACGGATGACCCGGACAATAAACGCGGGCTGGTAAAACTGTATAATTTTAATACAAAAGAAACAAGGCAATTCACCGGACACCGCGCTGGCGTTTACGATGTTGAATTTAGCGCGGATGGGAAATTGCTGGCGAGTGCTGGTTCTGACCGACGACTTCAAATGTGGGTGCTGGAAAGTCCTGAAGACTTGCCGATTGTGATGGATAACAACAACGGATTTATTTGGGATATTGAATTTGCAAAAACATCCGACTATCTCATTGCCGCATGTGATGATTCCGAAATTCGGGTTTGGCCAACGGACCCGGCATTACTGGCGAATCAGGTTTGTCCATTGATTAAACGAAATATGTCAGCGGATGAATGGGAGAAATATATTGGTGATGAAAAGGTAGAATATGAGTTTACATGTGTGGGAGCTTTAATCGAAGATTATTGATGAAAGCTTTACGGATTCCAGTTTTCTTTTTACTCTTTGGCCTTTCTCAATTAGGGTTCGGGCAGGTATCTGATTGTGAATTGATATTGAATCAGGCTTCCGATGAATTTAATGCAGGACATTTTTATGGGATTTCATCCATACTTGCTCCCTGCATGAATAAATTCACCAGAGAACAAAGACAACGAGCCAATCTGTTATTAACCCAAACCTATTTGTTGCTGGATAACCCGGAGGAAGCAGAGAATAGTTATTTAAAACTTTTACAGGCAAATCCGGAATTTGCGGTAGATGAAAGTCGTGATCCGATAGATGTTGTGTACCTAAGTAAGAAATTTACAGCCGATCCGATTTTTTCAATTCAGGCAAAAATTGGAATGAATACCGCACCTGTTCAGGTAATCCAACATGTATACATTACAGGATCACAAGCCAAAACCAAGTATAAACTTCAACCCGGATGGCAGGTTGGCGTGGGAGGTGAATGGCATATTCGCAATGAAATTAGTTTGAATGCGGAAGCTATATATATGGCTGCAGGGTTCAAAGCAAACAAGACTGCTTTTAGTGATGTAAATAGTGAGGATTTTTTAGAAATTATCGATCGGCAAAACTGGTTGATTGTTCCGATTTCTGTCAAGTACTCCGTTGCCCAGGGTAAATATCGTCCGTATGGATACACGGGTGTATCATTCGACTTGCTTTTTAGTGATAAAGCGCAAATCACCACCAATAATAGAAGCTTTCAGGGGAATGCAACCATCGAAACGATTGCCGAAAGTCCGACAATTGATTTTTCATACCGGAGAAATAAAGTGAACCGATCATTTTTTGTTGGCGGTGGGTTAAAAGTAAAATTCAAGCTTGATTATGTATTTGTTGATCTCCGCTATTCACTGGGTCTTACCAATCTTCTGAAAAGCGAAGCGCAGTATTTGAATTATAGCGGAAATATCGATCCCACCAACAATACTTCTTCCGAATTGCAGGATAGTGGAGATCCTGCATATCGATATTGGTATACGGACGATAATTTTCGGATCGATAACCTGGCAATTTCAGTGGGGTATATCAAGCCATTATACAAGCCAAGAAAATTGAAAAAGGCTAGGACGAATTCATTATTCAGAAAAATAAAGAAGAGTGATGAGGTGGAGTAGACGGGCAATACAAATCGTGCAACCCCTGACAATCGTCCTGGTGTCCCTTCTTTGTTTCACTTGTGAAACAGAAAGAGGCCTTGAACCCCAGGTTGCTTTTATTAAATATTATGGTGGAGAAGGAAATCAGGAGGCCGTGGATGTCCACGTAAACAGTGATGGAACAATTATTCTGTTAGGGACAACCACCAATAATGGCTCCTCAAATATCTTCGTGGTGAAGACGGACTTGAATGGAAACATTTTACAGACAGCAACCTTTGGAAATGGTGCCGATGTCGCCCGCGATCTGGAACAGGCAGCTGATGGCAATTATGTCATTCTTGCACGTACACATGGACAGGATTTTGATTCTGTAAAGTTGATTAAAATAACACCCAATCTGGATGAGATCGGTTCGGTAATGGATGGTTTTCCGGGAAAGGATGCTATTCCAAATACCGTTACTGCACTTGGTTCATCCGGACAAAATGGTTTCATCGTTACGGGTACAACCAATTATACAACGTCCTCCAATTCAGTTCAAATGGCCATGCATCTCCGTTTTACAGAGAACCTGCAGATTTATCCCAACACCTGGGAAACACGGTATGGAAATGCACAGGTAAATGTATCCGGTATTGTCGATATCGGTGTGCGCACGATTAATCTCGATGCGAATCGATTTTATGTTTTTGGCTACTCCAACGTTCCTCAGGGTACGTCCACTATTTTAAATTTTAATTTGTGGTATTATGGATTGGATAGCGTTGGGACTGCCTCCGGAAGTAATTTCATTGTAAATGCGTCTGAAGATTTTGTCTCCGAATCATCTCCATCGTCTAGTCAGGCATTTGGATCCATCACTACGGCCGAGACCGCAGGCGTTAAAGAACTATTATTCTCGAGATACCCCATCTATTCGAAAACGGGAAATGGTGGAGAATTGAAAAAGGAGCTGGGTGATCCCATCAATACAAAACTATCAATAAACAATTCCCTTAGAAATCTGGAAGCGGTGAAGATCGTTGCGAAGGGATCTGGAAATGGATATTATGTAGTAGCCAACGAAATTGAATTGGACAATTCAAGAAATATCTGGGTATCATCCATAGATGAAGCAGGAAATGTACTTTGGTCTTCCAACTTTGGCGCCAAAGAGAATGATGATCGGGGAGGAGCAGTTGCTGAATTGCCAAATGGACGGCTTATTGTACTAGGAACGATGCGTCTTGAAAATCAGGATAAACTGGCCTTGATTAACGTAAATAGCAATGGACGACTAACAAATTAATAAATGAACAATAGAATTATCGTGCGTTTGGTTACAATTACATTTTTTTAAGATATATAGAGTTGGCTTTGTTATATATGTTCCGAATCTTTACCCAAAAAACCGTATTCCTTTTCCTGATTATATGCGGGTTTTTTGTGTTTGCGAACATGAATTCGTTTGGTCAATGTACCATTACCAATCTTAATCCCACCTATTGTGTAACCGATTCACCTTTCGCCTTAACCGGAGGTACTAATTATTATGGGAATGGTGTCAGTGGGGGTAATTTTGATCCCGGTGCCGCCGGAGCAGGTACGCATCAGATTGTTACTACCAATGGTGTCACAACAAGTTACAATATTGTTACCAGTGGTACATTTAATCCTGATCCTGGTGTTGGTACCGAAATTACGTTTGCCGGAAATGATGATGAAGTAACCGGTATCCCCATTGGATTTACATTTAGCTTCTTTGGAAATAATTATACGACGGCAAGGATTGGATCAAACGCACTTATAGGATTTACCCAGGATGTAAGTGCTGGAGGAAATCAAGCTTTACCTAGCGCAACTGATCCCGACAATCTCATTGCGATAGCCTGGGATGATTTGGATCCCGCTCTGGGTAGTGGATATGTTGATTACTATACTACCGGTGTGGCGCCATTTCGAAAGTTTATTGTCAATTACAACGATGTTGAACGACCTAGTTTTGGGGGCAGTATTGTTACTGCGCAACTTCAGATTCATGAGACCACCAACGTAATTGAAATTCACTCAACGTATGTAAATTTTGGTTCAAACGCGACGCAAGGTATTGAAAATATCAACGGAAGCGTAGCGTACGTTATTCCTCTTAGAAATAATACTTCCTGGACCGCAACGAATGAATACGTAGCGTTCTTTCCTACCTGTCTTGATATACAATCTGTTACGGTTGATGCGTCTCCAACACCAGCC